>CAZVPR010000075.1:0-23431 GCA_964629085.1 uncultured Anaerolineales bacterium | reverse complement strand
TGGATGGTTGATCGCCCCGTAAGTCCTCTGCTGATGGATAAGCCTCTTTATCGGCGTAAAAGAAATTTCGAATCAGATAGATTAATTCGGGATGTTTTTCTTCTGGTGCCTCATCAATAAAAAGCGAAGAAAATGGAATTAACTGCCCAGGAACAAACACATTCTTCCACCAATTTTCATTCTCTGCAGGTAATATTCCACTAGCAAGTAACAGATGGATAATGTTATCAAGCGTTTGCTTATTGTTCTGTCTTTGTGCAACTAGATTGTCGCTTTGAGGCTGAAAAGACTGATATTCGGGGGTTCTCGTCTGTTCATCGAAGGCAACCCGCCGCCTGGCATTCAACCTAACCCCTCTCTGTCCGTGTGAAAATCGAAAAAAATGAAGAAAATTCAACCATGAATCAGAATCATGATAGTTTGGGCTGGCGCACACGGTCAAAAAACCCACCCCAGTACAAAAAAGCACGAATTGCACAGCTGACACAGAAAAAGGGATATCTTCCCTGGAAGTTTCCAATGTCCACTCGATGCTCGAGTTATTTCCCCATCCCAAACCTCCCACAGGGGATTGCAGAGCATCTGCCGAAATGGCCCACATGTGAGCCGTTGCCTGGGTATCATCAGGCGGATTCAAGTACTTGGCTACATGGGGCAGGAGATCGTCTTCCGAGAACTTTTCTCGTTCCCAAACTTTCAACGGGCGTTTGCGGCCCTCCCAGGCAGCCAATTCGATAACAGCCACCCTTTCATCGAAGCTTGCCTCATCAAAAAGAAATGGATATACAAAATACGCAAATGACGATTTTTCATCGATTTTCATCAGCACTTCTCTCCCTCGAAAAATCCACCTTGCTTTCGTGATTACAGGAATATGGATATAATGCGTGATAACAAACTCAGCTTTCTTCATTATATCGTATAGCAAAACCAGGTTTTGCACTGGGCTTTCAAGACGACAACAATATGAATAACTTGATTACGAACATCTTGCACTTTGACGCCCGCCTTTCTTCATCCATGCGGGTGGCCGAAACCCCTGGCTTGCTCCGCCTCATTGCCACCTTCTTCGCCCACTCTGGCGATTCCTGGTTCTGCCTATCGGCCTTGGGCGTGGTCTTTTTTCTCTCCACCGGTTTTTGGAGATGGTTGGCGGTGGTACTGGGAATCGCCATCATAATCACCGCTGTGCTGGTGCTGGGCATAAAATTCACCGTCCGTCGTCAACGCCCTCAAGGGGAATGGGGCGAAATCTATCGCAGTTCAGATCCGCATTCTTTTCCCTCCGGCCATGCCGCTCGGGCGTTCATGCTAGCCGCCATGGCTGTCGGCCTCGGACCCAACTGGTTTGGCATCGCGCTGGCAATTTGGGCCCCTCTGGTTGCCCTGGCACGCGTCGCCATGGGTGTACATTACGTTTCTGATGTCTTCGTGGGCATGATTCTGGGGATCATCCTGGGGATTCTTTTACAAATTCCGCTTTAATCCAGGAGCGCTGTTCCTGTTATATTTTTAGGGAAACATTAGCATCCTCCCAGCCAATAGTATTTTCGGGTATCATAGTTGCGATATGAAGAAATGGCCTTTGATTCTCCTTTTGGGCCTGATTCTGTTTTCTCTGAGTCTGGATTCGCCTCCAAAGTCCGTCCAGATCGAAGATGCCTATCAGGTGATTGCCGCGGTAAACGCTTTCCGTACCGCCAATGGATTACCCGCGTTGCAAATCGATAACTCCTTGATGGCCGCCGCCCAGGCCCAGAGCAACTATCAGGCCTCTATCGGTCAAGTAACACACGTCGGCGCAGGGGGCAGCAGCGCCTCGGAACGGGCCATTTCCTACGGCTTTGGCGGGGGTGCCCAGGTTTTTGTCTCCGAAAACATCGCCGGTGGCATCACCATGACCATCAACAAAGCCATTTATGATTATTGGCAAGATTCACTGCACCTGCACACCATGCTCAATCCAGCCGCCCTGTACATTGGGGCTGGCGTTGCGACAAATGGCGACACCATCTATTACACTGTGGACACTGGCTATTATGCTGGCGCATCGGGCAGCGGCAATGTTACATCATCGGGCGAAAACTCGTCATCCGACCAGCCAGCCGCACCCAGCGGTCCCAGCGCGGACCCTTTCATCATCGCCACGCAAGCCGAGGATGGTTCCATCATCCATTCCGTGGGCTATGGCCAAACGCTGGTCGGCATCGCTAATTCTTACGGTGTGACCGTTGGTGAGCTGTTGATACTCAATGACATGACCCTCGACTCAGTCATTTACCCCGAAGATGAGATTATCATTCAGCCTGCATTTACCCCTACGATAACAGAATCCCCCACAACTCCAGCACCAACGGAGACATCTCAACCTTCAGAAACACCCATACCGGGTACACCTACCCAACGAGCCACGCTGCCTCCCCAAAATACGCTTACCCTCACACCGACACTCACGCCTTCTCCCATCGTCATTTCTTCCGGGAAAGAACCAATCGTCATAGGCACGGTGTTGGCCGCGCTGGTGATCCTAATCGTAGTCATTTTTAGTGGTTTCATAAAACAGAGAAATTCAGATGCCTAAATTAACAACTCGATTCACCAACCAGAAATTAGCTGAGACCTTTCGCCTGATCGGCGACCTGATGGAGATCAAGGGAGAAGTGATTTACAAAATTCTGGCTTACCGCAAAGCCGCCGACAGTCTGACCAACTTAGGACAAGATGTCAACCAGATCTGGCGTGAAGGCAAACTGACTGATATCCCCGGCGTGGGAAAAGCCATCGCCGAAAAGATTGACGAATTGCTCGAAACCGGCGAACTGGACTTCCTGAATCAGCTTACTGAAGAAGTACCCCTTTCGCTGGCAGACCTGCTGCAGGTACAGGGCCTGGGCCCTAAGAAAGTGGCCGTGTTCTGGAAGGAACTGGACATTACCACCCTAGAAAACCTGGAAAGCGCCGCCCGCGCCGGGAAACTTAGTTCGCTGCCCGGCATGGGAGCTAAATCTGAAGCAAAGATCATCGCCGGAATCGAAGCCCTGGCCCGTCGCTCGGGACGCATGCCGTTGGGTGTGGCCTGGCCTTTCGCCCAGGAATTATTGGAAATGTTGCGCGGCCTCCCCGGAGTCACTTCTGCTGAAGCCGCCGGAAGCTTGCGCCGCATGCGCGCCACGGTCGGCGATTTGGATATTCTCGCCGCCGCGGAGGATGCCCAGTCGGTCATGAAAGCCTTGGTCGAACGACCCGATGTGATCGAAATCCTCGGTCACGGCACAACCAAATCCAGCGTGGAATTTAATAATGGGCTGCGGGCCCAACTATGGGTTCACCCCCCGGAGCGTTTTGGCACTGCATTGCAGTATGCCTCTGGCTCCAAAGACCACAATGTGCGCTTGCGTGAACTGGCCCTATCCCAGGGCTATTCGCTTTCTGAACACGCTCTAAAAACGGTAGATGACGAAAACGAGATCACCTGCGCAACGGAAGCAGAAGTTTACGATACATTGGGCATTCCCTGGATTCCCCCCGAATTACGCGAAGATCGCGGTGAAGTCAATGCTGCACTGGCCGGCCAACTACCTAATCTCATCGTAAAGGCTGATCACATCGCCGAGTTACACTGTCACTCCGATTGGAGCGATGGCAAAGTACCTATGCACGCCATGGCTGAGGGTGCCATTCAACGCGGCCTGAAAGTATTGGCCATTACCGATCATTCGCGCAGCCTGGGAATTGCCAATGGACTTTCCATTGAGCGCTTGCGTCAACAGCGAGCTGAAATCGATGCACTGCAAGCAGAGCTTGGGGACGCGCTGATCCTGCTGCACGGGAGTGAAGTTGAGATTAAAGCGGACGGAACCTTGGATTATCCCGATGAGGTCCTGGCAGAACTGGATATTGTGGTGGCATCGCTGCATACCAGCCTAGGCCAGGAACGTCAAAAAGTTACTCAGCGACTGCTGAACGCTATTTACAACCCCCACGTCGATATCATCGGTCACCCCACCGGGCGGTTGCTGCCCGACCGTGAAGGCGCCGACCTGGATATGGACCGCATCCTGGACGCCGCAGCCGAGACCAACACCGCCCTAGAAATCAATGCCCACCCCAGCCGCCTCGATTTGGAAGATATTTACGCCCGCAGAGCAATCGAGTTGGGCATTCCCCTGACCATCAATTGCGATGCCCATGCTCCCGATCAGCTCGATTTGATCGACTTCGGTATTGCTACCGCCCGCCGCGGCTGGGCCGAGGCAAAGCATGTCATCAACACTTGGGAGTCTGAACGGTTAATGACCTGGTTGAAAAGAAGTTGAACTTCTTTTGAGCTCTATTGTTTAATTTCCCCTTCACGCCAATTAATTTGCTCAACCATACCTGCATCCCCGATTAATCGCGGCAGCAATTGACACAGTTTGGCTGGATCCCTGGTGGTGAGGTATTGCACTGTTCCCACAGATGATTCTGCAGACCGCAATCCATGCGCATCGAGCACACGCCCAACCTGGCGCGCCACCGCTGGGGCCGGGTCGATAACTTCTACATCGGGCCCAACAATTTTCTCGATGAGTGGAATCACAAAGGGATAGTGCGTACAACCCATGACAACATGATCAACCCCTTGAGCCATCATCGGTTTTAGCGCTGCTTCCAAAATATCCCGCGTTTGGGGTTCATTCAACTTTCCCTTTTCGATTTGAGCGACCAATCCTGCACAAGTGTTTTGTAAAACTTTAACCCCTTTGGCAAATCGTTCCACTACTGAATTGTACAATTTCCCCTGAAACGTGGCTGGCGTTGCCAAAACACCAACTACCCCGCTCAAAGTTCGCTCAGCAGCGGGTTTCACGGCTGGCTCCATGCCCACGAAAGGCACATCAGGAAATAAGTTGCGCAACTTGTGCAGCGCAGCTGCTGAAGCCGTGTTGCAGGCCACCACGATTGTTTTTACATCTTGGGCAAGCAGAAAATCCGTAATTGCTTTCGAAAAATCAAGCACCTGCTCCAGGGGGCGCGGCCCGTATGGGACATGAGCTTGATCGGCCAGAAAAATGATATGTTCGTACGGGAATTTTGCGTGCACTTCCCGCAATACGGATAGCCCCCCAACCCCAGAATCAAAAATCCCAATTGGGGCGTCCGCACTCATTTAGCCGCATCCACAAAGGCCCGGAATAAGGCCACCATCGCATCATGATTTGGCAGACACTCCGGGTGCCATTGCACCCCCAAGCCGAAGGGGTGGCCTGGGATTTCAACACCCTCCACAACCCCATCCGGGGCATATGCAACAATCTCTAATTCTGAACCCAGGCGATTGATGGCTTGATGATGCAAGCTGTTTACCTGAGTCTGGGTAGTGCCCAAGATCGAAGCCAACTTGCTGCTCTTCTGAATATCTACCTCGTGCGCGAGGTGATCGCGCGACCAATCCGGGTAATAATCATGTTTGCGGGAGTTGGGAATATCATCTGCAATATCAACGTGCAGAGTACCTCCCAACGCCACGTTGATCACCTGGATACCGCGGCAAATGCCCAAAAAAGGCAAGCCCGCCGTAACTGCGTTTTGAACCAACCCGATTTCGACACGATCCCGGTCTGGGTCCACGGTATTCACCTTGGGTGTCGATTCCACACCATAACGCTGCGTTTCAACATCCCCCCCACCACTAAACATAATGCCATCCAACGAGGAAGTCAACGATTCAATTTGATCACCGGGCAACCCTACCGGTATCACCACTGGGATTCCTCCCGCTTTTGAAACGGCCTGGACATAACTTTCAGGCAGGGCAATTTCGGGAAGATTATAGCGGTTTATCTGACGAAAGGACGATATGCCAATCAAAGGTGCTGTCATAGGCTCTTAAACCAAAAGGATGCAGCGTCATCCATGCTGCACCCCTCACGATCAAGTATTTTTAGCGCAATGGCTACTTTGAAAATTTTTGCTTCAAGCGGGCACGCTTGCCGGTGCGCTCACGCAGATAGTACAGCTTGGCCCGGCGAACATGAGAGTGACGATGGACGGTCACCTTTTCAATGCGGGGGGAGTGGGTCAGGAAAGTTCGCTCGACACCAATACCATTGCTGGCAATGCGGCGCACGGTAAAGGTCGGAGAGGTCTGACTATCATGTTGACCAATCACAGTCCCTTTAAATTCCTGAACACGTTCGTTATTGCCCTCTTTGATGCGCAAAAACACACTTACATTATCACCAATGCTCAATTCAGGCACATTGGGATTCTCTGGCGCTGCTACGGCTTTCAATAATTCGTTCATTTTATACTTACCCTTATAATTTTTTATATTATTGCAAAATAAACCCGCCCTGCTTGGCTACGCAAGTCGCTTACGGTTGCGACAAACGGGCGGTGCGGCCGGGAATTATACCATGCTGAAAAGCAAAAGGGAAGAGAATTTTTAATATCAATCCAGGGAAATTCCAATTAACGGCGCTGCCAACATCAAGACGGCTAAAGTCTTTGCATCGAGAATCTGGGAATTCTTCGCCATTTGCAGAACTTCTTGGTATGGAATCTTTTCGACCTTGAGAAATTCATCCTCATCGGCAGGTAATTCTGATGGGAATAAATCGGTTGCTAAGAACACATGCATGAATTCGGAAGAATACCCAGGCGCCAAGAAAAACTCTCCGATCTTTTGGAGATTATTTGCTCCCATGCCAATTTCCTCCTGGAGTTCGCGGCTGGCACAGACCGATGGGAGTTCATCTGCTTCCAGGGTGCCTGCTGGTAATTCCAACAACTTGGTTTCAACCGCATGGCGGTATTGTTTCACAAACCAGACCCGACTCTTTTCATCGATAGGTAAAATTGAAACCGCACCGCTGTGCTCGACGATGTCGAGTTGGGAAATATTCCCATTGGACCAGCGCACTTGATCCTGTCGAATAGAGAAAGCTTTGCCTTTGTATTTTGATTCACTTTGAATAAGTTCGATCATTAACAACTCCAACGAGAAAAAATTAGGAGTAGCCAGTTATACGGCTACTCCTGATTGATCAATTTTTGGTCCGAAAGGTTTTACGGAATTTGTATGGTAGAGCCAACATTCATGGTATAAGAGCCAGAGAAACCATTCGCATCTTCAATGGCCCGGGGATCGACATCACCAAACAGGCAGGCGATCGAATTAACCGTATCACCCGCCCTAACCGTGTAAGTTGTGGGATGCTGACGCAGTGAACGCGATCCCTGGTTAAATTTTGCTGCATCTTTTGGAATTTTCAAAACGGTGCCGGGATAAGTCACAGATGATGATGATAAACCATTTGCAGAAAGAAGCGCTGCTGGAGCAATATTAAATCGTCTGGCAATACAGTATGGAAATTCGCCATTCGTCAACGTATACGTCTCAGGAATGTTATATTCCGCCTTTACTTGAGGCTCCGGTTGAGGCTGAGGCTCGGGTTCAGGCTCCTCTACCACTTGAGGTTGGGGTTCAGCAGTTGCGGTAGGTTTTGGTTCTTCTGCTGGGGCACTTTGTTCACCAGCCGGTTGGCTTTGATTTTCGGCTGAGGCTACATTCGCGCTACTTTCAGCAGCGGCGGGGGCTACCACACCTCCAGCAGCGGCAATTGCCGTCTGGGTTGAGAATTGCTCAAGGACCGCCATCGGGGCTTGAGTTCCTTCCGGAACCGGATATCCACCTGCCTGAGTTGGAGGTGGTGGAGTTGATGCACTCCGCTCACAGCCAGATAAACCCAAAACAAGAAGGAACAGTATCAAAAAGAGTATCCGATTAGGGTTCTTTATCGCCATGTTTGGCTCCTTTATCTTCAAGCCAGGCATCAATTCGGTGTCATTTCCCAACACTTTGTGGGATAAATAACCTGATACCAAAGTTCCCAAAAACTTCTAATAAACATAATTTCATCAAATTACTCGCCCTCAATCTTAAAAGGGATACTAGCATATTCATGGATTAGCGTCAAGAAAACAGGGGATTATGATCAGGGCATTCTTAAAATCGAACTTGGGAACATTTGCAACAGCAGAGTACGCTGAGATTTTTATAGATATGCCCTGCAATTTTTGAAATCTCCGCGGGGAAAATCTGAAATCTGCACTACTATATGAAAACCGCAGACTATGAATATGGGCATAAGAATTTTTATACGCCAGGCTTGTGCAATGCGATCAGTTTGAAATATGTATTCTCTCCAAACTATCTCAGACCATTGTATAATATGTGCAGGCAAGAAAGTTTATGGAATAGAGGAATTGGTTTATGGAAACGTCCATCCTAATCATCGAAGATGACCCACTCAACCAAAAATTACACCAAAAAATTGTAGAAAAAGCTGGATATAAAGTTACATTAGCAGACGATGGCCTGGAAGGCCTTCAGTTCGCGCAGGAACAGGATTTTGATTTGGTAATCTCCGATGTGATGATGCCTAATCTAGACGGATATGAGACCTGTCAAAGATTGCGACAAAATCCCAAAACAGCCCAAATTCCAATCCTATTACTTACTGCCCTGGATAATCTGGAAAGCAAGATTAAAGGCTTCGAAGCAGGTGCAGATGATTATCTTTCCAAACCTTATGAACCCGACGAATTGATTGCACGTCTCAATGTGCTGCTTCGCAGGCGAAGTGCGCCCGTTGAACCAAGGCAAAAGCTTGAGAAAAAAGGCAAGACCATTGTCGTTTTTTCCTTGCGAGGCGGTGTGGGTGTTTCAACAATCGCCGTAAATCTGGCAGCAGGTTTATCACAACTGTGGGGCACGGAATCCGCATTAGTGGATATGGCATTCACTGCCGGGCAAGCATCTCTCATGCTCAATCTGCCTCTGCGCAACACATGGTACGACTTGGCAAGAATAGAACCAGACGAAATCGACCAGGAAGTTGTGAGCATGACGCTTCGCGATCACCCGAGCGGTGTCCACGTTCTTTCCGCTCCCCGCCGGGTTGAAGAAAGCGAACTCATTGAAGCCGAGACCGTAAAAAGCGCTATCGAATTACTCAAACAAAGCTTCGACTATATCGTCATCGATCTATCTCACGATTTTTCTGCAACATCTCTGGTTGCCATGGATTCTGCGGACGAAATCCTGGTGGTTTTATCGCCAGAACTTGCTTCCGTGCGATCTTCGGCAATGGCACTCGATGTATTTAAAACGCTCGAATATCCCCCAAACAAGATTCGATTGATTTTAAATTGGATTTTCGAGCGCCAGGGATTAGCGAAACCGGACATTGAAGCTGGTGTGGACCGTGAAATAAATATCATTATTCCTCACGCTCCCGATCAATTTGTCCGCGCAATCAATTACGGCAATCCGCCGGTATTGGAAGAACCGGAATCGCCTCTTGGTGCCATCTTCGAAGACCTGGCCTTTTGGGCCAGCCAGGATGAGCATAAAAAGCAACGTCCCGAGGAACCCACGGAAGCCTGGAAACGTTTGGCAAAAAGAATGCGCAAGCGACGAAATAAATAATCCTTTCAATTAATAAAGGAGCCGTGTTCCTTTGAGGAACACGGCTCCTTTATTTAATAACTTATTCTTATAGATTTGTTTTTAAGTTTTCTAGATCATCAACTAATTGTTGGTACGATTTTTCAAGTTCAGCTACCTTTTCGGGCGCTTCATCGAGCTTCTTTTCAGTTCCTAATTTTTCCAAATCGAATGCTAACTCTGCGAAATCATACGCCCCAAATGTTTTGCAATTCGACTTCATTGTATGTGCCGTTCGAGTAAATAGCTCATCATCCCCGTTGACGAGAGCCTCTTTCAATGTTTGAATGGAATCAGGAGCACTGGCAAAAAAGGTATCGATTAAATCAATAAAAAATGGAGCAAATTCTTCTCCCAATACTTCACGATACTCATCAAGGGCTTCTGGATTGATGGACATCTGGCTCTCCTATAGTAATTTATTTGCCACCGTCGTTATTATAATTGATCTTTCGATTTCGGGGGGATATGTGTAATCTCTTTACAAAATTGGTAGTACATTGATACATGCGGCGATACCTTATAAACAAAAATGGCACTCAGTAAATTCTGAGCGCCATTGAACACACTATGTTTTAATTTTTTAATCAGCAGCTACTGCCAACTGATGTAACTCCATAGGGCGGAATTTGTAGCCATATACAATCATGCCCCGCTCATCATCGCCTTCTGAACGTAATTTTCGGGTCACCATTTCGACTGGCATACCAATTTCAACCGGTTCATCGCCTAAATCGGTCAATTGCGCCGTAACCATGGGACCTTCTTCCAACTGAACCAGAGCTACCGTATAAGGTGCGGCTGCCTGATAGCCAGCAGGCGCATTATTCAATGTGGTATACGAGTAAACTTCACCACGGCCGCTGAAAGAGAAGAGTGTTTTGGCTTCATCGCCACATTCCGGGCAAACGTCGCGGGGAGGGAATATTTTCGCTTCACAGTGGGGGCAAATCTCGCCAACCAGGGAGTATCGCTGTTTTTTCAAACGCCAATGACGTGGGATTTCCATGTTTTTCTCCTACAACTACTTTCTGATTATCAAAAGTATAGCCAGGGAATCTATCAAGAACTATCAGGATGTCTAAAACCTTACAAGACTGTTAGCATGTGGGATACCGCAGTGGATGCGGGGCCACCCAGGCTCTGCACCAACCCCATCGAAACATCGGGGATTTGATTATCACCTGCTAAACCGCGCAACTGTAAAACCGCTTCCACAGCTTGATAAACTCCATTGGCGCCCCATGGGTAGCCGCGCGCTTTAGAGCCACCCATGGTAGAAATCGGGATGCGCCCCTTGAGGCTGATCTCATCTCCTTGGGCCAACTGCCAACCAAACCCAGGTTCTGCAAACCCGGCTGCTTCGAGTGTTAGAGCCGCGAAAATCGAATACGCATCGTGCACCTCAAAGAAATCTAATTGATCGATGGTTGCGCCAGCTTGCTGACAAGCACGTTCAACAGATAAGCGTGCGGCCCGAAAATCCAATGGATTGGGGCGATCATGCAATGCCAGGGTATCGGTCGCCACACTAGAACCAGCAATAGCAACCATCGGATAAGGCGAATCGGGTGGAAGTAATTCAGGCCGAGTCAGAATGACTGCCGCGGCGCCATCCGCATCGGGAGCCGCGTCAAACATATTCAACGGATCGCTGACCATGCCAACTCGCTGATAGAGTTCAGGTTTAATGGCTTTGCGGAACATTGCATTGGGATTTCCAGCGCCATTGGCGTGTGCTGTCACCGGAAATCCAGCCAGCGCATGAGGGGGAACCGAATAATCGTTAAAATAACGGCGCATTAACATGGCAGCTTGAGCTAACGGTGTAACACCCTGCACAGCTTCATAATCGCTTTCAAGGCTGGTAGCCAAAGCGTTGTCTACCTCGGGGCCGATCTTGTCCGTCAGTTTTTCTACACCGACAACCAAGGCAACATCAATGAACCCAGATTTAATTGCCAAGTAACCCGACCGTAAAGCCGCACCACCCGAGGCTCCGGCAGCTTCCACAGTATAGGCCTCAATGCCACGATAACCTGCAAAATCGGCAATCAGAACACCAAGATGTGCCTGACCAGATAGACTGGGCGATAGCATATTGCCGACAAATAAGGCCTGCGGCCGCAGCCCACCGGCATCATTTTGTGCGGCTTCAATGGCGTGATATGCCAGTTCTCTCAAAGAGATATGCCAATGCTCACCAACGGCAACCTGCCCAATTCCAGCAATTACAACATCCATAAGCTACCCTACTTCATGACTAATTTGCCGCGTAAACGGGCATATTCGGCATAATCAATTTCCGTACGCCGGGCGATATAGGTTTGTGTTTTCGTTGCCAGGTCGCGACGCTCTAAGATCTGGTCTGTAACGCGCAAACCAATGGCATCTGAGCCCGCGCCCGACCCAAAGGAAACCATCAAAATGCGGTCTCCAGGCTGGGCAATATCCAAAATAGCTGTTAGGCCGATGATGGCCGCACCAGAATAGGTGTTGCCAATCACGGGCACTAACAAACCTGGGGCAATTTGCTCTTTGTTGAACCCCAATTGCGCGCCCACTCGGCTGGGGAATTTAGAGTTTGGTTGATGGAATACGGCATACTGGTAATCTTCAGCTGACGTGTTTGTCGCTTCAAGATAAGTTTGCCCTGCGGAAGAAATGTGCTTGAAATAGGCTGGTTCTCCTGTAAAGCGTTGGCCATGTTCAGGATATTTTTGGTATTCTCTGCGCCAGAAATCAGGCGTGTCCGTGACATAGGAGAGACTGCTCTCAATGACCGCCAACGCCTCCTCAGCAGGTCCGATCAGAAAGGCGGCGCCACCTGCAGCGGCGGTGTATTCCAACGCATCGCTGGGGCGACCCTGGGCAGTGTCCATGCCAATTGCCAGAGCGTACTTGGCCATCTCCGAGCCGACGAATCCCATCGCGGCCACCATGGCCTCGGTGCCGGCCTTGCAGGCAAATTCCCAATCGCCGGCCTGGGTGAAGGGCACTACGCCCAACGCCTCGGCAACGATGGTCGAGGTCGGTTTTACAGCATAGGGATGCGACTCTGAACCCACCCAAACGGCGCGAATTTCTTCGGGATCGATTTCAGCTCGGGCCAGCGCGTTGCGGGCCGCCTCGATGGACATCGTAGCGGTATCTTCATCAGGGCCTGGCACGGCTTTCTCCTGGATCGGCACCCCACCCGTTCCACCTGTCCAGATACGGGATATCTCCTTAGCGGGGAGGCGATAGCGGGGAACATAGGCTCCGTAGCCGACAATCCCGACCGGATGGGAAGGTTTGAGCAGTAGATTTTCGGACATATTGTCGTACTCCATTTGCAGCAACCAGAGTAAACAGGTATACAATGTACACCAAGTTTACATCTTTTCTAAAATTTCCTTGGCGCGATCGATGCGCACGGTGCCTTCTTTTACTAATTGTTCTGCCAAACGCCCAATTTGATCACTGGCAGCACCTGCAGCGATGGCTACCTGGCGAGCGTGCAAATTCATGTGGCCGCGTTGGATGCCCTCCGTCGCTAAAGCCCGGATTGCCGCCAGATTTTGAGCCAATCCCACCGAAACGATGATCTCGGCCAATTCGTTGGCCGTCTTTACACTTAAGATTTTCAAGGCAACTTGAGCAGCTGGGTGAACTTTGGTGGCGCCACCAACGATTCCGACGGCCATGGGTAATTCGAGCTTTCCGACCAGGTTGCCATCTTCATCGCTGCCCCAAGTGCTTAATGATGTATAACGCCCGTCTTTGGCGGCGTAAGCATGCGCGCCGGCTTCGATGGCGCGCCAATCGTTGCCGGTGGCAACCACAACAGCGTCAATGCCGTTCATGATGCCTTTGTTGTGCGTGGCGGCCCGATAGGGATCGACGCTGGCAAAAGCCCAGGCCTCAATAATGCCATCCCGCACTGCTTCACCGGAAAACTCTCCAAAAGCCAATGCTTCCACCGGAATGGTACAGCTGGCGCTGGCCAGACGACGATCGGCAAAATTTGAGAGGATGCGCAGATGAACGCGCCCGCCGGTGATCTCCTCGATGCGTGGTGCCAAACGCTCACAAGCCGTATTTACGGCATTGGCGCCCATGGCGTCGCGCACATCATAAATCAGATGCAGTACCACAAACTCGCCTACAGGAGAATCGTCAAATATTTTCACTTCCAGATCGCGCGGCCCACCACCCAATTTTTTCAATACTGGATCGATCTCGGCCACCTCGGCCAGTAGTTCAGCCTTTCTTCTTTGCAGCTTTGATTTTGCCACTTGAAGGTCGGGAACATCCAATACTTGCATCTGGCCGATCATTTCCGGCGGGGTGGATTGCGCTTTGAAGCCGCCTCCAGCCCGGGCCAGTTTAGCCATGAAGGAGGCCCCCGCAACAACAGAGGGTTCCTCCACGACCATGGGGACAATAACTTCACGGCCATTTACCATAAAGTTCAAGGCTAACCCCATGGGGAGATCGTAAACCCCGACGACATTTTCGATCATGTGTTGGGCCTGTTCGAGAGAAAGACCAGGATCCCCCTTGAGAACAGGTATATCTTCGGGATCGAGCAGCCCGCCCAGAGTGAGTCGAGCGTGGCGTTCATCCAGCGAGAGGTTATAGAAGCCAGGTATTCTTGAATTCGACGATGTTTCAACCATAATCCTATTAGTATATTTTAGGTTTTTCTGCTGGCAAAAACTATCAGGCTTTACCAGTTTTATCAAACTTTCATTTCGGACAAAATAAGGTAAAATATGTGCGGTGAGGCCCATATATGGTGACACTAACCCGTGAACAACTTGAAGAAAGACTGGTAGCACTTCATCGCGCCAGCCTTCAATTAGTCGGTGATCTATCACGCAATAATGTACTGGAGCGCATCGGGCGCACGGCCAAAGAACAGGCTTATGCCCGCTATGCGGCCATTGGTATTGTCGATGAAAATGGGGCCTTAGAAAAATTTATTCAAATCGGCATGACAGATAAAGAAGTCGCCAAAATGGCCCATCCCCCCAAAGGATTGGGCATGATTGGCGCATTGCTGCGTGAGCAAAAAACCATTCGGGTGGCCGATATTCAAGCGGATGAACGCAGCACCGGATTCCCCGATCATCATCCCAAAATGAGCGCCTTTTTGGGTGTTCCCATCATGAGCGGGGGCAAGATGCTGGGTCAAATTTATCTGACCGAAAAAGAAAACGCCCCTGAATTCACCGAAGAGGATGAGCGCGTCATTGAAACTTTGGCGGCTTATGCGGCGGTTGCCATCCAGAACTCACGCCTTTATGAAAGTGTCATAGAGCGCGATCAAACCTTGATGGAGCAGTTCGATGACCTGACACTGCTCTACAATCTGGCAAAAGCCTCGGCGCGCACCTCCAGCATGGATGTCATCCTCGAACAGACCTTAGATCAAGTTATCGAACATTTTGGTGTCGATGCTGGTGAAGTTTTCCTGCGAGAAGAAGATAGCGACAATCTGCAACTGCAAATGCATCGCGGTGAAGCGGCCCTGGCATTCTGGTCATGTGAGCGCTTCAAGTTTGGCGAAGGCTTTGTCGGCATCGCTGCTCAACAAGACAAAACCATCGAAAGCCCCATTCTGGAAAAAGACGTTGTCTGTCTGCGCCCAGCCCTGACAGAAGCCGGCTTCAGGCGCATCATTTGTGTTCCCTTGCGTGCCAGCAACAAAGTTGTCGGTGTGATGACCGTGGCCTGTAAGAAATGCCGCCAGTTATCGTGGCGCGAAATGGATTTGCTGGAAGCCATTGGAACCTGGACCGGAACAGCCATCGAAAATGCGCGCTTGCAGCAACAAAACCGGCGCATTGCTATTCTCGAGGAGCGCGAGCGCATCGGCATGGATCTACATGACGGCATTATCCAATCCATTTACAGCGTCGGGCTGGCCCTGGATTACGCCCGCATGTCGATGGACGAGGATGTCAAAATTGCTCGACAGAAGATCAGCGAGGGCATAGAAGGTCTGAACAGTACTATTCAAGACATCCGGGCCTACATTCTCGACTTACGTCCCCGGCAGTTACGCGGGGGTGAATCTTTGCCCCATGGTGTCCAACGCTTGCTGGATGAATTTCGCAAGAATGCCAGAGCAAAGACCACCCTGGCAACCTCAGAGAACGGCTTCAGCAGTCTGCCTCGCCAGAATGCTCTAGCGCTATTCCACATCTGTCAGGAATCGCTAGCCAATGTCGCCAAGCACGCCTGTGCCTATGATGTTGAAGTGCAACTATGGGCTACCGATGAGCAAGTTCTATTGAAAGTCAGTGACGATGGCAGGGGTTTCGATATCGAAGATACGGGAGAAACCATCGGGCATGGTCTTTCGAATATGAAGCGACGGGCTCGCAAAGTTGGCGGCGAGGTCAAAATTTCGTCTACGGAAAATAGTGGAACCACCGTTTTGGCGTGGGTACCATGGAAAGAGGAACGGCCTGCTTCCAATGGGGATCTAAACTAAGCATAATGAATCGTAGGAGCGACGCATGCGCCGCTCCTACAGTATTAGTAATTGAAGCTGGTCTCCCCCTAGCGTAAAAGCGCCTCCTGAACCGAAGGTACGGCATCAACCTGCCATGAATTATCATATTCCGTCAGCGCATCCGCGATCAATTCACGGTGATCTGGAATGTCCTCCGCCAATAAGATTTTCATCGATTCACCTCTTACTTGGGTATTCGGCTCCGGACTAACCAGTAGAGCTTCATTTCGGTAATTGCGTTCATGAAGTTCTTATAATTGACCGGTTTGACAATATAGTTATTGGCCCCATTTTTATAACTCTGCTCCACATCAATATCATTGTCCGAAGTGGTCAGCATGATAACTGGAATGGGTTTCAAATTCTCATCAGCCTTAATTCTTTGTAATACCTCGATACCATTGATTTGGGGCAATTTAATATCCAACAAGATCAACCCCGGGCGTGGGGCATTTTCATATTCCCGCCGTTGGAAAATAAAATCCAGGGCATTTTCGCCATCGTTGACTACGTGTACTTTGTTCTTTAGATCATGATTTTCGAATGAATCAAGGATCAACTCAACGTGATCGGGGTTATCTTCCACAAGCAGGATATCGGTGGGTTTTGTATTCATAATTTATTCTTTCAGCAACGTAAAATAAAATATGGCGCCATCGCCAGGTTGAGATTCGACCCAAATGCGCCCGCCATGGTATTCGATGATGCGCATCACAATCGATAGGCCAATTCCCATACCTTCGATCTTGGGATGCAGTTTGTGGAACGGCAAGAAAATGCGCTCCGTAAATAGTGGGTCAAGGCCAATGCCGTTGTCTTTGACATGAAAGCAGTACTCTTGAGCCTCTTCCTGGCAGCCGATTTCGATATGCAGATCGCGATCGGGTTGGCGAAATTTAAGCGCATTTCCGATAAGATTGCTGAGTGCCTGATATAAGCGATCCCGGTCAACTTTTAGTGTTGGCAAAGGAGAACTCACAGTAACTTTGGCATTGACATGATCGATTTCCTCTGCCAATGATATCAAGACATCTTGCACCAGTTCATCTAATGGTACTGACATCAATTCGCCGACAACTCGTCCAATACGTGATAGTTCTAGTAGATCGGTTACTAAATTTTCCATTTGCTCCACATTTGCCTGGATGCGTGCAATATAGTGAAGGCCGCGCTCGTCCAACTGATCTTCATAGTGATATTTAAAATTATTTGCGAAGCCTCCCATCGATATCAGGGGGGTTTTTAGATCGTGGGAGACAGTATACACAAAGGCTTCAAGTTCGCGGTTCTTGGCTTCCAACTCGCTTAGCAACTTTTCTCGTTCTTCCTGGGCGCGTTTTCGCTCAGTGATATCCTGCCCAGTACCAAAAAGGCTTAGAACATTTCCACGTCCATCTTTCTCAACTTCTCCGATTCCAAAAATTGTCCGTTCTTCTCCATTTGGCCGGATAATTTTATATTCAATTGTATACGACGAACCCGTATCGATAGCCTTGGCGAAAGTTTGCTCGGCAAATTCTTTGTCTTCTGGACGAATCATGCCAATTGCGATTTCCAGGCTGGCTTTATTCTCGAAAGGATCTAATCCATAGATCCTGAATAGTTCGTCCGACCAGAATAATTCCTGGTTTTCGAGCGTATATTTCCAACTGCCAATGTGGGCGATCTCTTGGGCCAGGGACAGGTTGCGCTCGCTCTCGCGCAAGTCATGTTCAAAGATGATCGGGGTGGTGAGATCATCGATGACAGTGATCACACCCTGCGCCTTACCCGATTCTTCCGACAATATCGGCAGCAGCCGCATATAATGATGTTGGGGATAGGCATCATTGCTGGCAAATATTGCGGGATGAAAGCGCGGTGACAAGAAACGAGCCTGACGGCTGGATATGACTTGCTGATAAACCGCTTCAAAGTTATGTTCCCTTACCTTTGGGAATACTTCCATGATAGAGCGGCCAATATTGTCATTCAAGTTGAGGTCAGTTTGTTGAGAAAACCAGCGGTTCCAGAATTGGATATTCAATTGGGTATCCACCATCAGCACACCCGATTTAATGCCCTCGGCGAGGCTTTCAAATAGGAGCAGGTTTTCTTTCATTTTCGGACCCTCGATGATCAGACAAGATTAGCGATCAGGTCGGCTATTTGGGAAACTGCCATGCTAAGTACAATCAGCCCGCGCAGGTTTTCCTCTTCTACTACCATATCGGCGACGACGATCACAAAAACGCTGTCCTCAGTTTTCAGGTCTTGGGCCAGCCAGCTTGAGTACCCCTCTGCTTTCGTACCGAAAACTACAGATGGCAGCGAGAGTTGGATGATCACATCTAGCAAATCAGCAATCGCGCTGATGGCACCATTGAGCAAAATGTTAGCCACCTCTTCAAGAACAGATTGTTCCTCAATTGAGAATGAGTCGAAGCTGGTAGCATGTGGGCCAATTAAAATATTTAGCAGCTCTCGGGCATTTTCTATGGGCATGTACAGCCCTATCCGACCAGACAAGGGGCCTATGAAATCTTGAAAGATTGTGGCGCCATCAGACTTGCCAATAATCTTGTTTAATTTTTTTCTTACTCTAGTGAAAGGGATAATATGAACCTCAGGTACGCTGAGTTCGACAGCTGAATTTACCAACGCGCTCAATGAACTGGCTGCGCGACCTACGGCGATATTCATCGTCTCTCGTAAGGCATCTTGTTGTGTTGGAGTAAATTCCATATTGTGCCTGCCTGACCCGGACAAGCCGGAGCATTTTCTTTCTTGTTTTACATAAAGAGCTGCTTGTTATTTGGATATTTTTTTTGAATTAAGAAGCGCTAAAAGCGGCTTTTACGACCTGTCTCAATTCATCAGCTTTGATCGGTTTAGCTACAAAATTAATTGCCCCGGCATCAATGACGGCCTGGCGCACCTTAGCCTGAATGTTTGCGCTGGCAACCACAATGGGGGTATCGGGCGCGATGGCTTTAACCTCGGGAACAATCCCTGTCGGGGCGGTAATCCCAGGCATGAGCAAGTCGAGCAGCACCAAATCGACCTCGCCCTCCCCCAAAATTGTCAGGGCTTCTTCGGCGCCGGCCGCCTCTTTGATCTGATATCCTTCGGGGGCTAATGCATCTTTTGCAAAGCGCCGCGAAAGCGCTGAATCATCCACAACCAGCACACAGATTTCTGCGTTGGGTTTGTTCATATCTGACTCCTATCTAATTTTTGCTGCTTCGATCAGCGCTGCGTCCATCTGATCAAGATGAAGACTGTGATCAGATAGCCCGGCCTCGACAATCGAGCGCGGCATCCCGTATACCACACAGGATTCCTCGGCCTCTGTAATGATATATCCCCCTTTGGCCTTGATCCAGGCCGCGCCAGTTTTGGCATCATTACCCAGGCCCGTCATCACAACTCCCAACAATTTTTGGCCATAGATATCAGCTGCAGATTGGAAGAGCACATCCGCAGCCGGTCGGTGGGGATGCTCTGTCGGGCTTTGGCTGAGGGCAGCGATCACCTGCCCCGGATTTGTTCCAGGCATTAATGAGAGGTGCTGGCCAGCTGGCGCTAATAACACCCTCCCTGGAGCCATCTCGTCTCCATCCCTGGCCTCTATTACGTTCAATGCGGAGATTTCATTTAGGCGCTTGGCAAAAGGCCCGGTGTACCCTTTGGGCATGTGCAGCATAATCGCGATGGGCAGTGGGAAATCTCCCGGTAGGCTAGGGATGATCTGGCGCAAAGCCTGCGGTCCGCCCGTGGATATGCCCAACACGATGGCATCGATTGGGCCAATGTCTAAATCTACTTTTACGGTGGACTTTGAGGGTGGGGTTTCAGATCTTGCGACTGGAAGCTTATCCAGCGGCACACCCGCGGCAGTGACCACTTTAGTGACTAAATCGTCCGCGATTTCATAAACAGCTTCGACAGCCAACGCAGTGGGTTTTTGCACAAAATCTAAGGCGCCGGCCTCCATGGCTTCCATGGCGCGATTGCCTTCCATGCTGGCTATGCTGACCACAACCACGGGTACTGCCCGCCGCGCCATCTGGGTTTTGATATATTCCACGCCGTCCATTTCGGGCATGATGATATCCAGGGTAACCACGTCTGGCTTGAGTTCGGCAGTCTTATCCAGGGCATCAGCTCCGTTGCGTGCCGTGCCAACGACTTCGATCTGCGGGCTGTTGTTGAGCATCTCGCTGACCACCTTGCGGATATAGGCCGAATCATCGACAACCAGGACGCGGACCTTCTGAGTTATTGCATTAGCCATATTGGTATCCTATGTTTGATTATACATGAGATTCATAAGTTCAAACTTTCTATAGACAAACGCCCCGGCGACTTCGTCCAGTTCGAAAAGACTGGTGACTCGCAACAGAGATTCCGCGCTAGCCACAAACAGATATCCTGGAGGGTTCAGGGCCTGGTGAAAGTGCTTTACTACATTCTCAATAGCCTCTTTTGAGAAGTAAATAAAAACATTGCGGCAAAAAATGATGTCGAAATTGCTATATTGATTCATGGCCTGCTCATCGGCCAAATTGAGCTGCTCAAAACGCACGCGCTCTCGAATGCTTTCGCTGATTTGGCTGGTATTTTCAGTGGTGGGCTGAAAATAGCGTTGGCGCAATTTGTCGGGCAAAGACCGAAATGAACGCGCTCGGAATTCTCCCTTCCGAGCGCGGGTCAGCGCCTCTACATTGAAATCTGTGGCCACAATTTCAATTGATCCATGTTCAAAACAGCGCTTTTCAAGCAACGCCATAACCATGCTGTAAGGCTCTTCGCCAGAAGCGCAAGCGGCGTGCCAGATGCGGATATTTTTATCGGGCACCTGTTCTCTCAGTGTTGGAACGATTGAGTTGGCGACGGCTTTGATCTGGTCAACTTCGCGCCAGAAGAAAGATTCATTAACTGCCAGGGCGCTGGCCACGCGCCCCCATTCTTCATTGGCCTCGGGGTCATATTTCAAGAGATAATAATAATCCAGGAATGAATTGAAACGCCGCTCGGCAAGCAGCGGCGCTAATTTTCCGGCCAATAATTCCGCTTGGCCGTTGGCAAAGAAAATGCCTGTTTGGTCATGGATCAGGTCGCGTAAAAGGCCAAACTGCCTTTCATCCCATGAAAATGATCCCAGATCAGATCGTAACGTCATGCTAAACCGTTAATAGATGAAACCAGAACATGTTTACTCGTCAAAATATGTTTTCCAGATGTTATTGCGAGCGGAGCGAAGCAATCTCCCATGAAGGGGGTTCTCGCAATGACGGTATTGTTTTGCTTGTGTAGATGACTATAGAAAATTTCGAATGATGGGTTGTGAGCCGACCTCGTTGGCGTCAAAGAATAAAAGTGCTGGCTATTAATGTCCATCCAACGCGGATGGGCTTCTACCCAATATTTGAGATTAATTATCAATGTTAATAATCTCCCAAGACTTGAGAAGCTGCACTCTGGACACGCATGTTCAATTTTGGAAGTGCGGCCACTAAAATATTTATTGCTTCGGGGTGTTCGCTGGAGGCCAAAGCTTGTACTGCCTCCAGGGCGACGTCAGGCTCAGCATCCATGAGAAGCTCCTTCAAGCGATCAACGGCCTCATTTCCGTTAAAGCGGCCTAAGGCCGCCGCAGCCGCAGCGCGCACAGGCGGCATAAAATCCTTTGTTAAGGCTAACACCTGCTCCTGAAGGTTGTCTAAGCGCAGCCTGGCTGTTGAGCGGCAGGCCGCGATGCGTACCCAGGGATCAATGTCTTGCAATAAACCATGCAGCATTGCCTCGGCAGTTTGCGGCTCGAAATGAGCCAGCGTCTTGGCTGCCGCTGCACGTAAGGCAGGGTTTTCATCCTCTCCAACTTTGCCCAATGCAATTGCAGCTGTTTCATCATCTGTGATGAAGGGCAGGTGCTCAACGACGGCTTGCTGAACCATAGGTTCTTCGTCATCGAGCAGTGCCAACAGCGCTGGGCTGAGCGTTGGGTCGCCGAAATATCCCAGCACTCGTACCGCTGACTCGCGCACCAGACTATCTTGGCTGTGCAGTTTTTTGGAGACCTGATCAATAAGATCTGAGTGACCCAGTGAATTGACTGCACTGACGATGTTACGGCGCACCAGCGCAGAAGGATGGCCGAATTGAGCGACGATCTCATCGAATGCTTGTGAATCTCCGATTCTTCCCAGGGCATGCGCGGCAATGCTGGCCAATTCGTCGTCTTCATCATTTAAGGCGGCGATCAGGGCTGGTAATGCCAAAGAGTCCCCGATGGATCCCAACGCGCTGGCGGCACTGCGGCGCGCGGCCAAGTCTGTACTGGAGAGTAGTTTGATCAGGTCAGGTTGAGCGATGGGGCCCAAGCGGGTCAGTACCTCGAGGGCTACCTGGCGCGTAGATGATTGATTCAGCAATTGTGCCAGAGCCCGGTGGATGGTTTCGCGTTCCCCTTCCAGGGCAGCAGAATCACTGAAATCGATCACCCAGCCTATCAGTTGGATCAATGCAGGCAGATAGGCCTGATCAACAACCCTCGAGCCCAACATCTCAATTAACCTGCTGCATCCCTCCGGGGTCAGGCTTCTTACCACAGTTCTGGCAACTTCATCTCCAGTTCCATCGAAATCTTCAAAACGCTGGCGCATTTTGACTAACGCCGCGGCGGCCGGGGGAACTCGCGCCATGTCTGCATCACCCGTAAGCAGGGCTGCAATTTCAGGGATAGCGCCTTTTCCGGCGATCTTCCCCAATGCCTCAATGGCCGTATCCGACAGCATGTCATCCTCGATCAAGTTCAGCAACTCAGTTTCAACGGCAGGATTTGCCTGCCCGGATTTTGTTTGGATGGCTGCTAAGGCTTCGATCGCTGGAAAGGTCACGAAGAATTCTTTTTGCCTGACAACATCCAACAGCGGTTCTATGGCATTTTGAGTACGAAGTTTTCCCAGGGCTTCGATGGCATGATAGCGCACGTTGGTGTCTGTATCCTCCTGCAAGTGTAGTAATTCCGGCGCTGCTTCCTGGTCGCGCAGTTCGCCCAATGCCAATGCGGCGTATATACGTGTATCCGTGCTGGAATCTTTCAAGAGCCGCAGCAAACCTGGCCGCACAGGCACATCCATCATTGCCAATACCTGTAGGGCGGTATTCAGCGCGCCCAATTGTTCCTGGTTCACCTGAACTATGGCCAACAGCGCGGCTGCAACTTGATCGTCCTGGGCATCGACCAGGGCTTCGATAGCTGCCTGGCGTTTGCGCCAATCTGAAGAAGTAAGCGCATCAAGATCAATTTTCATTCTTTATTTTCATCCTTCCAGTTTTCGATGCCTTCCAGGAGTTTGAAAATATCCTTGGCGTTTCGGTCGGTAACCTTGCGTATATCGATTATTGATGCCAGGTTGGTTTCGATTCCAATGCTATGCTCTTTGTTG
>CAZVPR010000074.1:0-23546 GCA_964629085.1 uncultured Anaerolineales bacterium | reverse complement strand
ACCCTGTTCATAAACCCTTCGTACTTCAACTTGATGATCCTTTAAATAACTATCTCGTTGATTGAATGTCAGGGATTCGCGTTCTAGGGAGATATCCTTCTCTATTTCCTCATCAGGAATGGCCCAGATTTGTTTCCAGGCGTCATTTGCGGAAATCAATTGTCCGGTTTTGCTGCGCACAGAAATCCCAATGGGTGAGTTATTAATTAACGCCTGATTGAATTCCTGGCTCAGACGCAGCTCAATCTCCGATTGTTTCCAATCTGTGATGTCCTCAGCAATGCCTACGGTAAGGGGATGATCTTTTTGGTTGACATCCGCGGGGAAATTCCGTGACCAGATCCAGCGTGTTTTGCCGTCGGCCCGTACGATACGATATTCAAGATTGAAATATTGGCCTTCTTCGTGTTCTTTTCGTACGGCTTCGAAGAAGGCTGGCTGGTCATCCGGGTGAACAGATTTAGAAAATGCTGTCGGTTCGTCGTAAACATCTTGGACCGACTGCTGCCATATCTTTTCGAAGGATGGGCTGATATATATGAATTTATCTACATGCGGATCGTATAGATACAAAACATCGCGTACATTCTCCGAGATCAATCGTAGGTTCTCTTCGCTGGATTTTAGGGCTTCTTCTACACGTTTTCGTTTGGTGATATCCCGGAAAGTGAATAACAATCGACCTTTCTCAATTTCCACCGGCTTAATGTTACACAGCAAATTTTTTATTTCCCTTTGCTTGGTCGAAATTTCTAACTCGATATCCGTGATCTCCTTTTTTGTCGCTACTATTGATTTATCTAATCCAGGAATCAGGTTAAAAATGTTCTCGAATTTTTCGATTTCCTCAATCGAATAACCAAAAATGGCATCCTTATTCTGACAAATGAAGGTAAAATCTCCGCTCTCATCCGTTAAAAATACCGTATCCGAGATGGAGTTTAGGATGGCCGTGCTTTGATCCTGAATTTCAGACAATGGTTTGTTATTCATATCATGGGCATATTCTGGTTGCCAATAATGCCTAAGAAAACTCTCCCCTTTCTTCCCTAAACGTTATGCACAGTGATTATTCCTGTTTGGTTCTCTAAGATGTCGAAGTGGGGTGTATGCATAATTTTTTTTGAACAGGAGTTCTTTCATTATAGACCAAATTTCAGGTTATCAAGGTTGCGTTCTTGCAAAGTTTCTTTTCTCGGGCAATTTTTGGAATCTCATTTTGGTCATCATGCGCCTCTTCAGCGGTATCGTATCTCGATTTATCTGGCTTCAAAATCTGCCTTAGACACCAGATTTGTACGTATGCTGGCAGCGATTTCCGGCCAGGTCAACGGCCTCAATCAGCAGGCTGAATGTCCCCTGGATTGACCTGCTCAGAGTGTATTCCCACCACAAATCATTACCCTGAATCGCATTTCCTGTTTCGAGGGGCTGCTGTTCTGACGACAAGATTGAAAAAACAACCTGGGCAACAATTATGTTATCCCGGACTTGTACACGCAGCGAATTCCCGGCGTTTCCATTGAAGTTATGCCAATCCATATCCAGGATCTGGGGTGGGTGAAACCAATCGGAAAGCGCCAGGTTGTAGGCCGTTTTAATGGTCCCGGCGGCTAACTCGGTATAGATGGGTTGTGTTTTAGCGGCCTGCTTGGCATATGCCGAAGCCTGGCGGAAGCGCTCTTGATGGCTTAATTGCTTTTGGCTGAAGGTCCGCTGCGAAAAATCTGGTTTTTGACACAAAATCGTGCGTCCATCTGGCAAACGCCGCAGCATCAGGTCTTTCCCCAGGCTGCCGCTGGCTTCCTGTAGAATCGGGTTTAGTTTGATCTTGGCCATGGTCAACCTCCCAATTATCCATTACCTAGCTATAAGATAGCTATATGCTAACTATATGATATTTATAACATAAAAGCGGAGTGCTCTCAACACTCCGCTTGTCTACCTGTTAAATCTCGTATGATTAGTTTATCCGTTGCCTTGTGCAGGGGGATCACCCTGATCCTGCCCATCTTGCCCGCCGGGACCACCGGGGCCACGTTCGCCATCGGGGCCACCTTTGCCATCACGTCCGCCGGGGCCACCATGGCCACCGAAGCCATTCTCGCCAAGCTGGTCGGCCTGTTCCTGAGTGATCACGCCATCGCTGACAGCCTGAGCAAGAGCCTCACCTTGGGCCATTTCAACGGCAGCCTGGAAATCTTCTTGGGAAACGCCTTGGTCTTCCAATAGATCAGAAATGCGTTTGCCTTCTTCGCGTGCGGCTTGAAGATCGCTTACGCTCATCCCCAACGCCTCAGCGAGAATCTGGTCACGGTCTACGTAATCCTGAAGCGCCTGGCGAGCTACGAATTGATCATATTCTTCTTGAGAAATGTCGCCGTCGGCCAGGGCCTGTGCTTGTGCGGCTGTTTGAGCTTCATCTCGAGCGGTTTCCAGCGTTTCTACGCTGATGCCCAATGCTGCGGCCAATACTTCTTGGAAATCGCCGCCTTCACTGTTGGAACGAGCCTCCTCGAAAGCTGCTGTCAAATCATCTTCGCTGATACCCAACGCCTCTGCCAGGTATGTGCCTCCACCGAAGCCACGGCCTTGTCCTCCTTGTCCTCCTTGCCCGCCGGGGCCACCTTGTCCACCCGGCCCACCAGGATTTTCTGTGTCAACCGGGGCGAAAGCTACCAGCCCAAGGGAAAGGGCAGCTACCAATACGGCTACAAATAAAGTTGATATTCTGTTTTTCTTGAACATTTTATGCTCCTTGTGTATTGTATAGAATGTTTTCTTTATGTCGAATGACATGTCCAGCTATGCTGTGGTTGGATCCGACCATAGGATAGCAAAGAGATATTTAGAAGTTGTTTAGATGACATGAATGATTTGTGGCTATTGGTTAAATGATAAATGAGATCAAAATGATCAGCGCTATTGACTCAATCGAAAAATCTACCTAAACTATCTAAAACGTGGCAATAATGGTAGATTGATATATAGGAGTGACAAATGGGCGTATTACTGAAAAAAACGGACACCAAACACCTGGTACTCTTGTTCTTGCTAGCATTTTTGTTTTTGGCGGCATCTTTGGGTGTGTTTTTGGTAGATTCTTCCAGGGAACTTTCCACCAAATTTGGAGATGATAATCAGGGTGAAGATTTTGTGAAGGTTTTTGTGGAAGCCATATCGGTTGATCCAATTGATGGCAAAATGGAAGTTCGGGTGGAATTATTCCCTAAAGGGGAGTATCAAGCTGAAGAAAATTTCTTTTCTCAAAATACATACATGTTTGTAAATAATATGGAGGGGGAAGCGGAATATGAATTCATCCCTGATCGGCCCCTGACGAACACCATGATAACGTTACACTTTGTTGAGGGCGATGTCATTCACTATCCATTCGATCGGCATGAAAGTTATTTCGTCCTGGATTTAGGGATGTCTGACGATGAAAAAAATTGGGGGGTGCCCATAATCCTGGAATTTCGAAGTAGTCTCATGGGGTACAGAGTGGAAGTATTTGATGAAAACGTGACCGAAATTGAGGATGGTTATCTGGATTTTGGGATTGCGATATCTCGGACTTTGCCTGTGATGCTGTTCGTAGTTTTCGTGATCGTCATCCAATGGCTTTTGGCAATGGCAGCTTTGCTGATCACATTTTCCGCGCTGACCCGAAAAACAGCCGTTGATATCCGCATGTCTTCCTGGTTTGCAGCTATGTTATTTGCCCTTCCGGCACTGAGACGCTCCGTACCTGAGGTTCCACCTTTGGGCGTGCTCTATGACTATTTATCGTTTTTCTGGGTCGAAGGGGTCGTGGCTCTTTGCCTGGCGGTGTATGTGCTGCTGTGGTATTTCAGGAAAGATGTTTGATATTAAACGCTTTATGTGAATTTGATGAATCCAGGCCAATAAGCCGTATTCAAAAAATAAGAATTACTCAATCCCCTTTGAGCAACCCATGCCGGATTGCCCAGGCCGCAGCTTCAACGCGCCCGTTTAATCTTAGTTTTTCCAAAGTATTGCTCAAATGCGTTTTGACCGTATGGGGTGAAATTGCCAGTTTATCGCCGATATCCTTGTTGCTCAAACCGTGTGCTACCAGGCGCAACACATCACGCTCTCGCGAGGTTAGATGTTCCGTTTCTTCATTTTGATGTTGGACTGTTGACCTTGCTGGAATATCCTGAGATAAAGCATTGAATTCATCCAACAATTTTGCTGTCATCGTCGGATTAATGATAGCTTCCCCCCCATGCACCCGGCGGATACCCTCAATAAGCTCATTACTCGTAGTGTCCTTAAGCATGTAACCACGCGCCCCGCATCGCAACGCTGCGAATAAATCCTTGTCTTTTTCAGAGACTGTCAGCATTAATATGTTAATCTGGGGGTGTGCTTCATGAATTTGGCGGGTGGCGTCGATCCCGTCCATCACAGGCATGTGAACGTCCATCAAAATCACATCGGGCAGGTGTTCATTTGCCAGAGCGATAGCATCTTCCCCATTCTGGGCGTTAGCGACCATCGAGATGCCTGGGGCATCATTCAGGAGGCGTGCAATTCCTTCTCGAAACAGATGATGGTCGTCAACCAGCAAGACTCTTATCATTATTGCTCCTCATACGGGAATCAAAACAGAGATATGCGTGCCTTGACCAGGGCTGGTTGCCACCGAAAAGGTTCCGCCCAGGCCTTCCGCTCTTTCACGCATCATGGTTAATCCATGGCTGCGGTGGGTGGGATCGCCAAATTCAGAGGGGGGGAATCCGTTACCATTGTCGGTGATATCCAGCTCGATTCCCGTCTCGGTTTCATTGATGTTCACTTTGGCTTGACTGGCATTGGCGTGTTTGCGTATGTTGGTCAGTGATTCTTGCGTAATACGCAAAAGTTGCAGTGCGATTTCAGGTGAAGTAGTCAGATGTTCAGGACGGGATGTAAATTCAGTCTCGATATCGAATTGATGGGCAAAGTCAAGGGTATATTCTCGTAAGCGGTCTGCTAGTTGACCAGGATCATCCAGGCTAAGGCGTAGTCCGTCTATTGCTTCGCGCACATCTACATAGGCGGCGCGGATGTGTTTGCGCAGGGCTTGGATCTCTTCTGCCGCAGATGGGATCTCTTCTTTTTCCAGCATGGCCTCGATTTGTTGCGCCTGCAAGTTTAGATACCCAAGGGTTTGCGCCAGCCCATCATGAAATTCTCTTGAAAGTCTTTGGCGTTCTTCGAGAACCGCCATTTGTCCCAGTTGGTTGTAGAGCTGTACATTACGGATAGCCAAGGCAATTTGGTGTGCAATGGCGGTTAACAATTCCAAATGTCGCTGGTTGACGGCGTTGGACCGCTGGCTGCCAATAAATAGCGCGCCAATGACTATTCCTTCAGTTATCAGTGGCGCTGCTGCTGCGGAAATCAAATCATGCCCGAGTGAGTCTTCCAATTCCGATTGAATGACTGGGTACACATTCTCGTACGCCTGACGTGACATTTCTAGGCCGATTTTGAAGCGAGGATCCGCCAGATCTTCACCCAAACCACGCTGTGCCTGGCAGGTCCAGGCCTGATTGAGGTCGTCGAAAATGAACAACCCACCGGCGTCTGCTTCCCAGCCGGATAGGGCAATGTCCAATACCTGATAGGCCACATCATGCCGTGCTTCGGGTGAGGGTGGCTTTAGCGGACTGCTCGAAATGGCCTGATCCAGCGAGGTAATCGTATGGGCTTGCCGGGTACGTACCCGTAAGTTTTCCAATGCGCCTGAAATCACTGCACTGAGAATGCTCAACAGGCGAATGTGATCTTCAGTAGGACCGGCGGCTGTGGGGAAATAGGCTGTGATCACGCTGGTGCGTTCTTTTTCCAGGGTGATGGGCAAACAAACTAAGGAATTTAACCCTTCTTCTTTGGCTAAAGGTTGCAGGCCATCGAATAAGGGGCAGTCTTGTTCGGCATGGGCGTGTAAGATATTGCAGGTGCGACAACGTTCAGCGGGGATGCCCTGATCGATGCGCTGGCGCAACCCGGAGAGATAGCTATCACTCAAACCCCAGGCCATGTCTAGTTGTAAACGATCTTGCTGGTTGTCAAAGGTGACGACTGTCGATGCGCGGGCCGCTGTTAATTCCAGGGGGGCGCGTGTTGCAAGTTCCAGGATATCTTGTTGGTTATCTGCGGCGGCGACGGCTTCACCCAGTTTGTTGAGATTTAGCAGCTGGTTGTGGCGTTGCTCAAGGGATCGGTAAGCGTCTTGAAGCTGTGATTCGGCCTCAGCCTGCCTGGAAGCAGTATTCGCTATCCACGTCAGACCCCCCCAGGCTACCAGACTTCCCGTCAGGCCGTAAATCACGACCTCGGCGATGCCATACCAGGGTGGTGATAAAGGCTCCGCAATAAATAATATAAAAATTCTATGGATACTGGCCAGGAGCAGCACACCAGGGAAGACCATCCATCGCACTCGCCGCAGCGTAGTGTGCAGATCGGCTCGCCAGAAAGCTTGATTTTGATTGGACATAAATCGGTTAATACGGTTAAATTTTGACGGCATAAAGTATACTCGATTTTATCTGGGGCTAATGTAAGAGTGATATGCTCTGGCACATCAAATCTTTATCCTGGTGAGATTGGTAGTTTATGATGAATAATCGCAAAAAAAACCTACAATTGGCACGACCTCCAGTGTCGCGACGTGATTTTTTGAAGCTTTCTGCAGCCGGCCTGAGCGGTATGGCTTTGAGCCCCTTGAAAAATATCTTTGCCCTGACTGACTTCCCTGAATCGGAACGATTGGGCCGGGTTTGCGAAGGCCGCATTGATGTCAAAGCACGACCTGATTTCGATAGTACGACCGTTGAGGTGCTTTTTGAGGACGCAGTGGTGCCCTGGTATCAGGAAGTGTTAGGACGCTGGCCCTGGCGCAATAACCAGCGCTGGGTGGAGACACCCAACGGCTATATTTGGTGCCCCTATTTGCAGCCGGTCAGGAATGAGCCGGTCGCGCCGGTTGCCTCGCTGCCTGTATTGAACGGGGTGCAGGGCATGTGGGTTGAGGTCAATGTGCCCTTTGTAGATGCCATTCTGGCGAATGGCGGGCCGCGATCCGCCTGGTGGCAGTACCGCCAGGAAAATGGACAGACATTCCGCTTTTATTACAGCCAGGTGTTATGGATTGACCAGATAAAAACTGAGAGCGACGGCAGCAGTTGGTATCGAGTAAATGAGCGCTATGGCAGCCCCGGCGATATTTTCTGGTGCCCGGCAGAGGCCTTCCGCCCAGTCTCCGAAGAAGAAGTTGCCCCCATCAACCCAGGTGTAGAAGACAAACGTATCATCGCAGATATTGCCTGGGATAAGCAAACCTTATCATGTTACGAAGGCGAAACAGAAGTGTTTTTCTGCAGGATTTCTTCGGGCAAGTCCGAAGGTGCTACTCCGCTAACTCCAGACTACACACCAGGATTTATGATTTGGCGTAAATTGTTTTCCCTGCACATGGGCGGTAGTACAGCTGCTGGAAGTTGGGACGTTCCCGCAGTTGGTTGGACTTCACTATTCCATGGCGATGGGGTGGCAGTCCACTCGACCTATTGGCACAACAATTACGGCGAGCCCATGTCACACGGCTGCCTAAATGCCCGTCCCGATGACGCAAAATGGATTTTCCGCTGGGCCAATCCTATTACGCCCTTCGCCGAAGGCGACATCACCATCTCTGGCTCTGGCGGAACGCGCGTTATCGTCAACGAATTCTAACCCACCAACTAACTAACTAACTAACTAACTAACTAACAAACTATCAGACGAAAGACAAACAATGGATATTTCTAACATCGGAATCGGACTCGCATTTCTTGCGGGCTTAGCATCATTTTTATCACCGTGCGTATTCTCGTTGGTGCCGGCGTATATCGGCTACCTGGGAGGGCGTTCGGCCGCCTCGGCACAGGCTGGTCAGGAAAACCGTTGGGAGACCTTCTCTCACGGCCTGGCTTTTGTTATTGGCTTTAGCATTGTATTTATTCTTTTGGGAATTGCTACCTCAGCTTTGGGCAGCTTGCTTTATGATGTGCGCATCTGGCTGGCTAAGATTGGCGGTATCGTCGTGGTACTCTTTGGCCTTCATATGACCCACATCTTGCGGATTCCATTCCTGGAATATGATCTGCGACCGGAGAACCAACCTGACCGCCAACGCGGTTATATCTCCTCTGGATTGATGGGAATATTTTTCTCGGCCGGCTGGTCTCCTTGCGTGGGTCCGGTCTTGGGTGCAATCCTGACGCTTTCGTTGAGCGGTGGATCGGTGACCCAGGGTGCCGGTTTGTTGACAGCCTATTCTGCTGGGCTGGCGATCCCGTTTTTGATTGCAGCCTTGGGCGTTGGCTGGGTAACGACGATCTTGCGTCGTTATGGCAAGGTCATGCATTATGCTGAGATCGTTATGGGTGTGATCTTAATCATTGTTGGTGTGATGTTGTTCTTGGGCACCTTCGAGCAGTTGGCCCGCTTTGGCTTCTTTATAGATTTCGGATTATAGAGGTATTATCATGCGTCGGACAGCAAGTTTGATTGCCGGTATTGCGGCTGGCATTGGCATTGGATTTCTGATCATTGGTTTTCTGCGGGGTGATGATTCTCCATCGATTAGCGACGCGTTAAATGATGCGGAAACAAGCCAAACTTTGTCTGTCGATGCATCAGCTCCAAATTTTGAATTGGTTTCTCTTTCCGGAGATAAAGTTCAACTTGAAGACTTCCAGGGACAAGTTGTCCTGTTGAATTTCTGGGCCACCTGGTGTGGGCCTTGTCGCCTGGAGATGCCCGCCTTTCAAGAGCGAACCGAAACTTTTGCGGATGACTTGAAAGTCGTAGCAGTCAACTTTGATGAGCCCACAGACGATGTGCAAGCCTTTGTTGATGAGCTTGGGCTGACCTTTAAAGTTCTGCTCGATCCAGGTGCCGAGATACAGCGTCTATATCAGGTACGCGGCTACCCGACTTCTTATTTCATCGACGCTGAAGGCGTGGTGCGAGTGCTGCATATCGGCGTGATGACCGACAGCCAGTTGGATGATTATTTGGCAGATTTGGGAATCAACGGTTGATACAAGAAATATCCGATTTTAATAGTGGTATATCATTTGTGATATTATCTGAGAAAATCGGATATCGCTTTAAAACAGGAGTGTGGGTTTGTTAAATGTAACTTTATTCAGCAGGGAAGACTGTCATTTATGCGATCAGGCAGAAGCTGATTTACAAGAACTGCAGGATCGTTTTCCCCATAAACTCGCTATCATCGATATCGATGATAACCCCGAGTTGGAGGCTGCCTATGGCTTCGCCGTTCCCGTGGTCGAAGTTGGGCCTTATACGTTAAAAGCTCCCTTTGACAAACAAAAATTAGTAATGACGCTCGGGGCTGCCCAAGACCGGGTGTCACACCTAGAAACGGATAAAAGTTTCCAAAAGAGTGTCGAGCGCGGGAAAAATATCTCCGGTGCTGATCGTTTTGCCATGTGGTTCTCGATACGCTACATGCTTATTTTTAACCTGTTTGTATTCATTTATGTTGGATTGCCATTTCTTGCTCCAGTACTGCTTCGTTCTGGCGCAGAGACTCCAGCAAACGTAATTTATCGGCTTTACGGGGGGCTTTGTCATCAGCTTTCCTATCGATCCTTCTTCTTGTTCGGCGAACAACCTATTTATCCCCGCGCCCACGCTGGCGTGGAGGGCTTTGAGACCTTCAACCAGGCCACCGGTCTTGATGAGGACGGCGTGATTGTTGCGCGCCAGTTTCGCGGCGATGATGTTGTTGGCTACAAGATCGGGTTGTGCCAGCGGGATCTGGCGATCTATGGGGCCATACTTCTGTTTGGCATTGTGTTCTCCGTGTCCGGTAAGCGAATCAAACCCTTGCCGCTTTGGGTCTGGCTGCTGTTTGGCATTGTGCCTATTGGCCTCGATGGGGGCACCCAGTTGTTAGGGATGTTTGTGGCGCAATTTCAGGGTCAGTTTTGGGAGATTCTAGCCAGCGCCTTTCCGGCCAGGGAAAGCATTCCCTTCTTGCGAGTTTTAACTGGCGGCTTATTTGGATTGACCACCGCCTGGTTTGGATACCCGTTGGTTGAAGAAACCATGCTCGAAACTCGCATGCTGTTGATCAAAAAATTTTCCCATATTAAACAATAGGCCCAGGAATTTGGCGAATTTGTGCCAAACTAGATCTATCGCAATTGCGAGATATTTCCATGCCCTTTCTTCAACGAAATTCTATTCGCTACTACCAATTCGAATCCTTCGATAATTCCAAAATCACCCACGCCATCTTTACCCGTCGTGGTGGCCTGAGCCCTGAACCCTGGGCTTCGCTCAATGTGGGGGCCAGCGCTATGGTGCTGGATGACCATCAGCGTGTCAGAAACAATCGCATTTTGGCATTCAATGTGTTAGAACGTGACCCTGATTCCATGTATGATGTCTGGCAAGTCCACAGCGCCGATGTGATCTGTTGCGATGCACCTCGCCCCACGGATGAGCAGCATCTTCAGGCAGATGCCATTCTGACAAATAACCCCGAAGTGACGCTCTTCATGCGTTTTGCCGATTGTGTTCCCATCTTATTGCACGATCCGGTTTTGGGCGTTGTCGGCGTCGTCCATTCCGGATGGCCGGGTACGGTGAAGAAAGTCATTTTGGCAACCATAAAGGAAATGCAGCAAAAATATGGCAGCCGCCCCAAAAATATTCTGGCAGCAATTGGACCTTCGATCGCGGTACATCATTATCCTGTCGGACAAGAAGTAGTCGATCAGGTTACCCAGGCTTTTTGTGATCAATCTGAAAAATTTCTGCTCAAACAGGATGACGCGGTACAATTCGACCTGTGGAAAGCAAATCGATTTTTGCTTGAGCAGGCCGGCGTGCAGCAAATTGAAAACCCAGAAATTTGCACTGCCTGCCATCTGGAAGATTGGTTTTCTCACCGCGGCGAACACGGCCAAACCGGTCGCTTCGGTGCTCTAATTTGTTTGGATAATTGATGGACAGTATCCGCCAAAACTACACAAATATTAAGCATCGAATCGAAAAAGCAGCCGACTCCGTTGGGCGGGATCCCGCGCAAATTAAGCTGATCGTTGTTACCAAGGCGCATCCCCTTGAAACTGCAAAAACCGCCGTTGAAGCCGGTGCCAATATCCTTGGCGAAAACTACGTTCAAGAAGCGCTTCCCAAAATTAAAGCCCTGTCAAATTTGGACGTCGAATGGCATATGATTGGCCACGTGCAAAGCCGCAAGGCCCGCGATGTAGCCCAAAATTTTTCCTGGATGCATACGTTAGACAGCCTGAAACTCGCCCGTCGACTCAATCAGTTCGCCGGAGAAGTTGGGCGCCAATTGCCAGTTTTGTTGGAGTGCAATATCAGCGCTGAGGCTACCAAGCATGGCTGGCCCGTTTGGGAAGAACAAGCATGGCCTGAGCTCGCCGAAAATGTAGCTGCCATGCTCGAATATCCTAATTTAGAATTTCGCGGCCTCATGACCATGCCCCCCTTCGAGCCGGAGCCCGAGTTAGCGCGTCCCTATTTTGTGAAACTGCGTAAGCTCCGGGATTATCTTGACTCGAAGATGTCAGACCAAAAATGGGATCACCTGTCCATGGGGATGAGCAATGACTTTGAAGTAGCCATTCAGGAAGGGGCTACATTCGTCCGGGTTGGAACTGCAATTGTGGGGTCGCGTTCTTATGGTACGATTGAATAAACTGCTGAAGGAGATATTTATTTCGTGATACTTTTTTTAATTCAACTAATTGATATTATCGTGCGCCTGTTCGTGTTACTCATTCTCGCGCATGTAATTTTGTCGTATTTTATGACCCCTTTTCATCCGGTAAGACAAACCATCGATCGGATTGTGGAGCCATTGCTAGTGCCGATTCGCCGTGTGGTTCCTCTTTTTGGAGCGTTTGATTTTAGCCCTCTGGTACTGCTGATTTTGGTGCAGATTATTGGTATGATAGTAACGAGCATATTGCGATCGTTTTTCTAGCAGGATACCCGAGGTGCCATAATGTCGCAGAGAGAATTTCGCTTACACGATGGAAAAAAAGGGTCCGCATTGGGAATTCGAGTTACCCCAAGGGCCAGCCGAAATGAAATTGCCGAAATTCTTAATGATGGCACAATTCGGGTGCGGCTGCAAGCCTTGCCCAGTGAAGTGGAGATCAATAAAGCTCTTGCGGAATTTCTCTCGGAAATATTGGAGGTTCGTGAAGAACGAATTGAGGTCGTTGCCGGGCAAAATGGTCGTGATAAATTGGTTTCTGTGCTTGATCTAGATGCAGAAACAGTTCAAAAGAAAATTCTTCAAAAATTAGCGTGATCTTGATCAAAAACAAAAATGAAATCCTTCCGAAATTTGGAAGGATTTTTTTCGTTCAGATATTTTTGTGGGGATTGTAGTTATGCCAAACCATACCTCGATGGCGATGGGATTTCGGCCCCCATGGATGCCAGCTTCCAGGTGGTTTGATAGGCAGCTTCACGAAGTTTTAGATTTTCTCCTTGAAGTTGATCAAAAACTATTGGGAATATTTCAGCGTATCCAAAGCGGCGGAACAAGTTCAGCGCAGTGAGTTGATCATCTTGCGATCCTTCATTTAGAATGGTTATCAACATCTTCCAGGCCGCTTCCACGGAGCTGATGCTCATATCGCGGTCTTCGGCGATTGCAACCAGCCAGGGAATTTCGTTAATGGCGGGCAGCGCTTGTGGGATGTGAGTATCCGGGTTGTTGAGTTCTTCCGTGGCCTGGGCAGCAGCATTTTTGACAACCCATTGAGCATCTTCAATTTGCATTTCTTCGAGGATTTGCATAGCCCAGGGTTGCTGAATCTTCTTCAGCCCAAAGATAGCTGCTCGTCGCACTAATAGATCTTCGAGTTGGACTGCTTCCCGCAGCGTTGGATGTCCTTCCTGTGGATGGTTGGCGAAAGCTTCCGCCGCTGCTCTCCGCACTTCCTCTGATCCCTGCAATAAGGCGGTAGCCAACGCTTCTAACGCGGGCTGAGTGCCGATATTGCAAAGTGCCAACGCGGCTGAACGGCTGATTTCTGGCTGGTCTCCCAGCAACCGGATCAAGGCTTTGACTGCTTGTGAATCACGTTGGTATCCACTCCCTAAAGCTGCTAACTGCCGCACGCTGGGTTTTCGTGATTTGAGCAAATGTCTGAATAAGGCCGAGATATCAGGATCGTTGGTGTTTGCCAAGCCGGAGAGAATGCGGGCACGCGCCCCCAATGGAATGCTTTCTTCGCTAAGGAAATTAGACAGTCGTCCTAATATGATGCGACGCCAAGTCATCTCTATGGGGATTTCCCGAAGCCAGCGACTGATGCTGATTGGCCCGAGAAGGAGAGGATCGTCCTTTCTCGCAAGAAGGATATTTGCGTATTGACTAATATCCTGGTGTGAAGAAAGGTATTGAATGCTCAGTGTTTTTAAAGGCCAGAATGGTTGCGCAAAAATGGGTTCGACATGCGTCCCTGATATTGCTCTGCCGGCCAGATATCCTTCGATAACAATATGGTTGAACGAAAATCTTTCTCCCGCACGTTTTTCTAGGAGGCCATTTTTGCTGAGATCTGGAAGAATACGCGGGAGAATAATGTCATCACGTTTCTCACTCGCCCCCTCTATCTCCTCCGACTCCATGCCATCGGGTAAAATTTCCTGAATCCAGCTCTCGGCTTCTTCATTTGAGAAATCACCCTTTTGATTATTCAATGCCTGCGATGCTATGCGCTCTAGGGCGTCTATGGACTTAGGTATCCCAGCGGTCATTCTCAATAGATAAGCTTCAATAGTATCGCAAAAGGTAGGCCCCCGCACGTCGCCTGCGTACATAGCCCAAAGCCGTAGCGTAAGTTCTAATGGGCTCATTGCAGAATGCCGGTTTAATATCCAACCATTGAGCAGCAAATGGGTTATAGATTGAGGCTCTTTCCTGAGCTCCGGGTCAATGAAGCGTGCCCAGGTATTACCCCATTTCCTGGCAAATTGTGCTTGCTGCCGGCTGCCCCAAATAGCCAGGGGCATACTGACGAAGCCAATGTTTGGCAAATTCCCAATCGAATTCGCATCGGCCGAGACCACAATTTGTATTTGCGGATACTCGTCAAAGATATCCCAAATCAAGTCAATAACGGCTGAGAAATCTTCCATTGGCAGTTCATCTAGTCCATCGATGAGCAAGAAGGCCCGATTGCTTTCGAAACTCCTTTTTGTGAAATTGGGCAGTCGGGCGGTGCTCAAGGGTGAAGAATAAATTGCTACTGCCTTGGCAACTCCCTCCAGCAAATTGCTGCTATCAATGCTGGGTATCAAATCGGCAGCGTGGATCAAAAACGGGATCCGCTCATCGGACGTCATCAAATCAATTTTCTTGCGTGCCAACTCCGAAGCCAGGTACCCAAGGGTTGTGGTTTTCCCACTCCCTGGCGGGCCCACAATCGCCAGGTTAATGCCACTCGATATGGCTTCTTCCACAGAGATTGTATGGCCGTAATATGCCGAAGCCATTTCAGGCCAGTCTGGCATATGTGGGATGGACATGCCGGCAACATCCTCATCCGGGGGATCTTCATCTGGATGGGCGACGGGTAGTGGGGCTAACAATCGTGGCGGGATTAAAATCTCATCAAGTGAAAACAAGGCTGAAGCCAGATGATTCCCTTGGGCGTGTTTCAGCGTATCAGAGCGATGCCTATTCTCGATGTTGGCGCGAATACTTTGCGAAGTTGAGCTTACTTGCGAACTAACTCGGTTGTAAATTTTTGCCAGACGCGGCCGGAAACGGGCAAACAGCAACCAAAATACCGTGGCTGTCAGAAAGCCGAACCAAAATGAGGTCAGTTCAATTTGAATTGATCGCAAGAATTCGATCATGGGAAAATTCTGTTGGCATTATTCGGCAAAAAGAATGCGCTCACAAGTTTCGCATTGGGTGATCTTGCTGGGAGAGCGCGCCTGCTGGTGGTTGGCTGTTCCCAGGGTTGATCCGCAGGCGGCGCAGTTGCGGTCTTGCACACCGGCCACAGCCACCCCGGCACGTTTGCTGCGTAGCTTTTCGTACAATTGCATATCATCCGTTTCAATTGTACTAACCTGACTTTCTCTTTTAGTGATCAGATTTGTTAGGTTCTTTTCGATTTCCCCTTTTTCGTTGATCAGTTCAGCATTGCGCGCCTCTCCCTCAGCGATAGCCTGGGCGAGTTTTTCTTGTGCTTCGTCAAAGGATCCTTGAACTTCGTCCAAGGACATCATCTCTTCGAGTTGGCGTTCTTCGAGAATCTCTAAATATCGTTTGAGCGCCTCGATTTCATTTTGAATATCTTCGAGTTCTTTGGGGTTTGCAATACCGCCACTGTAGAGCCTGTCTTCAGATTGCTTGATCTTGGTGCGTTGAGTCTGAACTTCATTCCGAGCGTTCTGCAAAATTTTTTGGGTTGTTTCCAGGGTTTCTTTTGCAGACTGGCTTTTGGCTTTGGCTGCTTTTACAACACTGTCATCTTCAATAATAGCTTGGATTTCCATCAAGCGTTTGTTATGTTTGTCGATTTGGCTGTCCGTTTCTTGCAGGTGGAATAGATGTTGCGCGCGGCTCATGAAATATCCCTTTATAAATTATTATTCTCTATGATTGAGATTATAGATGTGCTTGCGTTGGAAAGCAAGGGAGATACTGCTAAAATACTCATATGGAAAAGGAAAGCCGAAAAATCTTCCCCTTTTTGATTGCGCTGGTTGTATTGGTTGCTGTTGTTGCCCCCTATGTTTATGCTGCAATTTCCGCAGGTGAAGAGCATTATTTTGGTGGCTTCTTGCTAAACCCCACAGATGGCTATTCTTATCTGGCGAAAATGTATCAGGGTTGGGAGGGGAATTGGCACTATCAAATGGCCTTTAGTGCCCAACCCGGGGAGGGCGCTTATATCAATTTGTTGTATCTCTTCTTGGGACACGTTGCTCGAATAACTAACTTGCCCATGCTTATTGTTTTTCATACAGCCAGAATACTGGGGGCTATGGTTTTGCTGTGGACAATATGGCATTTCTTTGGGGTTGTGCTGCCCAATGCCCGAACCCATAGGTTGGCGTTTGCTTTGGCAGCCCTCGGTTCCGGGATGGGATGGTTGGCAATACCCTCGGGAACCTTGACCGCGGACATGTGGGTTGCCGAGACCTTTCCATTTCTGTCTGCGTATTCAAACCCTCATTTTACGTTGAGTCTGGCGCTGGTGTTGTGGTTGATCCTACCCTCAAAGCATCGTCCATCACCTGTGAAGGCGATAGCCGTTTTGCTGGCTTCTTTTTTCTTGAGCGTGATTAGTCCTTTTGGGGTGATTTTGGTGCTGATCATTCAGGGTGGTGTCTTGTTGTTTCAGTTTACGCTGGATGATATGCGGGCGCGATTTACTCTAAAACGAGATGAAATCCTACTTGTTGGTTTAACGCTGATTGGTGGCTCTCCCTTGTTGGTTTATGATTATTGGATTGCGCAAACCGATCCAGTGATTGCCGATTGGAACGCTCAAAACCTGACGCCCTCGCCCGCTCTTTGGGATCTTATAATTTCACTTTCTCCGGCTTTGATACTGGCGGTGATCGGGGGTTGGCTGCTGATTAAAAAACAATCGATGGGTAAAGTGAGCCAACCTTTGTTTGTCTTTCTTGTTTGGACCATAATGGGGCTGGGATTGGTTTACTTTCCCTTTGATTTACAGCGCCGCTTTATGATGGGACTATATATTCCATTTGCCGCTCTGGCTGCTAAAACTTTGGATTATATTTTCACTACGGCTAAGGCATATAAATTTGGGGTTACTTTGTTATTTGTACTGGCCGTCCCCACCAATCTGGTGGTTCTGATGGCTAGTATTTATGGAATTAATAATCGCCTCCCAGAAATATTTTTGACCCAGAATGAAAGAGAGGCGATTAACTGGATCGTTGCCAACAGTGACGATGATGCATTAATTTTGTCCAGCCCTGAGATGGGAGCATACATTCCGGCCTTTACCGGTCGCAGAGTAATCTATGGTCATCCATTCGAAACCATCAACGCTGACGAGGAAGGTGCAGCTGTACTGCGCTTTTTTAGAGCAGATTTTCAGCCTGATCAAGTGAGTGCTTTTCTTCGTGATCGGCAGATTAATTTCATTTTCTATGGCCCACGGGAGCAAGGCTTAGGAGAATCTCCCTTGGTATTGGATTTCGCGACCGTATTTTCCAGTGGAAATGTGATCATTTATCAAGTTGAGGAATAAGTTGATGCCAGGTGACCGCATATCAAACCGAGATTATTTGCAACTTATTGTTCTTTTTCTAATTCCTCTGCTGATAATCATTTTTGGGATTACTGGATTTCCATACCTATCGCCTGAAGCAATATACTCCGATTTAGCAATTTCGCATTTTCCCAATGCGCTGTATTTGAAACAGGCTCTCATTAAATATCGGTCCATACCGCTTTGGTCTTCAACGATTCTGAGCGGATATCCTTTTTTTGCCAATCCGTTATCAGGGCTTTGGTATCCTCCTGGCTGGCTGGCATTGGCATTTCCGCTGCCGATGGGTTTCAATTTGATAGTTGTGTTGCATCTGTTATTTGGCGGCTTAGGGCTGTATCGCTTGCTTCGCCAATTGGAAATTGGCCATCTCGCGGCAGTTTTTGGGGGCATGGCATTTTTATCTATGCCGAAGATTTTTGCACAATATGGTGCCGGTCACTTGACTTTGGTGTACGCGGTTTGCTGGACTCCTTGGTTGTTCTTAAGTGTCAAGGGTCAGGGATCAGGTTTTAAGGATTTGTGGGGCGGAATTGTCTTGGCGCTTATCTTTCTAGCTGATCCGCGTTGGGCTCCCTTTGCCGGATTGCTTTGGTTCGCGTACGTCCTTGCGCATAGGCAAAACAGGGGCGCCGAAATATTGACAGGAGTTCCGTCAATCTTCAAACACAAATTCCCAGTAGCTAATCTCCAATATTTGGTTTCCAACATTTTCCTTGCGGCCCTTCTGTCTTCCCCCTTGGCGATCCCATTACTCGAATATTCGCGGCTTTCTACTCGCAGTGCTCTGCAACCTGAAGATGTTTTTGCTCATTCACTTCCACCAGCCCGACTATTGGGATTGATGTACCCTGATTTAGCGGGATACCATGAATGGGTGATTTATTTGGGGGGAGTGGTTTTGGCCTTGATCGTCGTTGCAATGATTGCAGGTCGCCCACGTAGGTCAATTATTTTTTGGGGGATTGCATTTTTGGGAGCGCTGATTTTCACATTGGGATCAAATTTTCCTTTGTTGGCTTTTGTGGCCAAGATCCCAGGTATGAATTTGCTGCGGGTACCAGCCAGAGCGTTATTTTTGGTAGGGATTTCGGGAGCCGTGCTTGCGGCGTTTGGAATTGAATCTTTGATTCATTCAGAGGTAGGAAAAGAAAACAAAAGATTGAAGTTATCTTTGGCTGGGATTTCCAGTTTTAGTTTGTTTATTGCCCTCGGTGTTAGTTTGTTGACTGGGGAATGGGCCTTTAATTTCCTTTGGGGGGCGGCATCATTTTTATTGGCGACCCTTTGGATACTGACTTGGCCTCGAACACGGCTGCCCCGCCAAACGTGGTTTGCCGGATTGCTGTTATTAAGTCTGTTTGATTGGAGCATCGTCAATGTTTCCCTGATCTCTTTCCGTGATTCTCATAGTGTGTTTTCGGAAGGTCAGAAGGTGGCAAGTTTCTTGGAATCGGACGAGCACATCCGAATTTACTCTCCATCCTACAGCGTGCCACAGCAAACTGCGGCGCGAAATGGCTTGGAGTTGGCCGATGGTGTTGATCCCATGCAAATCGCCGCCTATGCCGATTTTATGGTTCCCGCGACTGGGATTCCAAGCGATGGATACAGTGTCACCTTGCCGCCCTTTGCCAATGGAGAACCCAAAACTGCGAATCAGAATTTCATCCCTGACGCAAAACAGTTGGGATTGCTGAATGTGGCCTATGTGGTTTCTGATTTTGATTTAAAGGCGGATGGGCTTGTGTTTGAAGCCGAGTTGGATGGCAGGCAGATTTACTCCAATCAATTTCGACTCCCTCGGGCCTGGGTGCAGCCTGATTTGGATGAAATCTTCTTCGAAGTTGCTCCCGCCGAAGTGCTGGAGTGGAGGCCCAATTATATTGAAATCCTGGCCAATGGGCCTGGGAAATTAGTGCTTTCAGAAATCTACTACCCTGGGTGGCAGGTTACCGTTGATGGTAAACCTGCCGAAATTGATGTATTTCACGGCGTTTTGAGAAGTGTTCATTTAGAGAAAGAATCACAACTTGTGGAGTTTTCTTTCAAACCCATAACGGTATATGTAGGTCTTTCACTCTGTGCGCTTGGCATTTTTTGGCTTTTTTGGGCGAGAATCAATGACCGAAAACAACCTTGAAACCGAGAAACCGACACTCTCCCGCTATCCTCGCTGGGTGTGGGTTTTCATCGGCATTACGCTAATTGTCACCACGCTGCCATATTTTTTGGGATATGCAAACCAGGGGGATAGTTGGCAGTTTGCTGGTTTCGTTTTTGGCGTCGAGGATGGCAATAGTTATATTGCCAAAATGTTGCGAGGCGCCAATGGAGAGTGGCTTTTTCGAACGCCATATACCGCATTGGATCAGAGGGGGGTGCTGGCATTTTTGCCTTATCTTTTGCTGGGCAAGTTGAGTGCGCCGCCAGGACAACATGAGCAACTTGTGGTACTGTTCCAATTTTTTCGCCTTATTGGCGCTACGCTATCAATTTTAGCCAGCTATGATTTTCTGTCATCTTTTATCAAAGATGAATACTGGCAGCGTTGGGGAGTGCTGCTCATCGTATGGGGTGGCGGATTAGGGTGGTTACTTTTCTTTTTTGGACGAACTACCTGGCTGGGATCATTGTCGTTGGAAATGTACTCTCCAGAAACCTTCGGCTTTCTGGAAATCTTTGGGCTGCCCCATCTAGCTTTTGGGCGCGCTTTATTTTTGTGGGGTTTGTTGTATTTTTTATTTCCAGATAAGGCACCCACGAAGATACCTCCTGGTTTACTGGCGGGTATGCTCCTGCTGGTGATGGGATTGATGCAGCCGTTGACAGTTGTCCTGAGTTGGGCGGTAATCTTTTCATTTCTGGTTTTGATCACATTTCGTCAATGGCGGCTGGAATCTAAACGTAGCGTTGATTCCTTCTGGTCAAATGTGCGAGTTTGGTGGATGAGATCGGCGCTGATTGTTTTGGTTTCAGCTCCGATAGTGATTACCACGATTGTCCGCTTCAATAGCGACCCCGTATTGAGGCAATGGACCCTACAAAATCAGATACTTTCACCGCACCCATTACATTTCCTGCTGGCCTATGGCCTTTTGATACCGTTTGCTATTTGGGGGATGCGGTTGCTAGTAAATGATCAAGTTACTCAGAATTGGCTGCTTATCGCTTGGACACTTGCGCTGCCTTTTTTTGTGTATGCTCCCTATTCTTTGCAGCGACGCCTGGCTGAGGGGTACTGGGTAGCTTTGGTAATTCTAGCGCTGGTAGCATTCGAACGCAGTCAAACAGAAATCATCCGTAATTTGCGATTTTTGCTAGCCTTTGCACTCCCCTCATCGATAATCTTGGTTGTTGGCGCATCGCAGCAGGTCGCAAACCCAAATTTCCCTTTATTCAGACCGAGTTCAGAAACCGAAGCTTTCAAATTTGTTGCGGAAGTGGTTGATACAGACGGTGTAATATTGGCTTCCTATGACACCGGAAATGCATTACCTGCTTGGGCAGCCTCATATGTGATCATCGGGCATGGACCCGAAAGCGTGGGATTGGCTCAATTGCAGCCGCGCCTGGAGAGATTTTTTATTGAAGAAACCCCAGATTCGGAACGCCTCGATTTGATCACAGAATTTGGTGTCGATTACGTCTTTTGGGGCCCCCACGAACGCCTGCTCGGCAACTGGAACCCAAAACAGGCCCAATTTTTGGAATTGCAATTTAATCGGTCAGGATTTTCGATTTACAAAGTTAACCTTCAAGATTAGCAATAACGGCCATCAACTTTATCCATCATGTTTAAAAAAATCTCTCCCTTGCCAAATCTGCCCATCTTCCTGGCCCCCATTATCCTATTTTCTCCCCTTTTATTCACTGGGAAAGTCATGTTTTGGGGGACACCCGCTTTGCAATTTGTGCCCTGGTGGGCCTGGGCATGGGAAACTCTGATAGACGGTCATTTGCCTTTATGGAATCCGTTAGTGGGTATGGGCGCCCCCCTGATTGCCAATTACCAATCAGCCCTGTTTTACCCGCCGTATTGGTGTTATTTTATTTTTTATGTCATCGGCGGGATTAAAGCGATGGCGTGGGCTCAGGGTTTGCTAGTCACGCTGCATATAATCTGGGCTGGTTTGGGGATGACCAAATTGATTCGGCGAAATGGTTTTGGCCAGTTGTCACAGACAATTGGTGGTTTGGCCTTCAGTCTTTCAGGGTATCTTGTCGCACGGGCTTGGTTCGCTAGCATCAACGCCTCAGTGGCATGGTTGCCCTGGGTGATGCTGATGGCATTCGATGCCGTTCGACAACCCAAAAAACTGAACATCTGGTTGAAATTGGCAATTGTGATAGCTTTTCAGTTGCTTTCCGGGCATGCCCAAACTACCTGGTATACCCTTTTGTTGGCTGGTTTATGGGTTGGATTTTTGACTTTCAAAGCATCTATCCACGAAAATTTTGGGGATGGGTTGAGGGCTTTTCTTCATAGTGAACTGAAATTTGCCCTGGCGGTGGTTGCGGGGTTGGCATTGGCCGCCGTTCAGCTCCTGCCCACGTTTGTCTATTTGCAACAATCTCAGCGCGCCTCCGCTGTCGAAATGGAGTTCGCTCTGACTTACTCCCTTTGGCCCTGGCGGCTTTTGGAAATATTTGCCCCAGGTTTGTTTGGGTCACCAGCTCGGGGAGATTTTTGGGGATACGGCAACTATTGGGAAGATGCACTGTATATTGGATTACTCCCGGCATTGCTGGCACTGATGTCAATTATTGGCGTGTTTTTTGCTCGCAGGGGAAACAACACTGGTAGAAAAGCGCGCTCGATTGATGTTGATCAGCGATCGATAAGTACTTTTTTGGTCATTATTTTTGCGGTTTCAATACTCTTAGCGCTGGGAAAAAATACACCTATTTACCCCTGGCTTTATCAACATGTGCCGACATTTGATATGTTCCAGGCACCAACCCGAATTTCAATTTGGGCAGTGTTTAGCCTTTCGCTTTTAGCCGCGATTCGGGTGGATGTTTGGCACAAACCGGAGGGCCGAGGCTTATATTGGACCCGATTAGCGACCGCGGGAGCTTTCGCAATTTCTCTGGGGGCAGGACTTGCATTTTGGGGAATGGGGGATGTCAAAGCCACATTCATACGGGCTGCCGCCTTGGCCGGATTGTGGGGGTTTGGCACAGGAGTGCTATCTTTGATGGCTCCCGGAATTGGCAAAGATAGTCTCCGGATTGATGTGTGGCGGTGGGTAGTAATAGCATGGTTAGGTGCTGATCTGATCGTCGCGGGCTGGGGGTTGGTTCCCGGAATTTCTGCCGATTTTTATGATTTTACAGACTTACAGGATGCAAATGTTGCCAGCAGAATTTACCTTTCTCCAACGGAAGAAGATGAATTAAAATACGCTCACTTTTTGAGTTTTGATAGCTTTCAAAAAGGGTTGGATTGGGACGAAATGCGAAACGCTTTGCTGCCAAATCTTAATATGTTGACCGGGGTTGCCTCGACCAATAACTTCGACCCGATGGTTCCAGGGCGTTATCAAATTTGGATGGATTCCCTGGGGGAGGTTGATGAGGCTAAAAGGAAGAGATTACTGCAATTGATGGGGGTAAGCACGATCGTGAAGTTGGAGAATGATGAGTCATTTGACATTCGATTTGAATCTCTCAAAGGGGGAGCCAGAGTCCGCTGGGTACCTTGTGCGATTAGCGCAAAGGATCAAGGAGATGCCTGGGTTCGTATTTTCAAAGACCAGTTTGACCCTCAAGTTGAGGTTATCATAGAGGGGTTAGAGCCCACCAAACTCCAGGATTGCTCTCAGAGTACCAGTAAGTTCACAATAATAAGCGAGAATACCAATCAAATAGTAATTAAATTGGAGACCAATACGTCAGGCTGGTTAGTTGTTCCTGATGTAAATTATCCCGGATGGATTGCCAAGGTTGATGGTCAGTTGGAGCCAATTTTGCAGGCAAATTACCTTTTTCGCGCAGTGCCAGTTGAACCTGGGACACATCAGGTTGAATTTATTTATCGGCCGTTGGAATTTGCCATTGGCATTTTTGTAACTATATTGTCATGGATTGTGATTATCGCGCTATATTTTAAGAAATACAACAGTTTGTTATAAAGTTTTCACTAAACCTGCTACCCTGACCCTTAAAAATTTCGCATAATCTTAAGGT
>CAZVPR010000073.1:0-23677 GCA_964629085.1 uncultured Anaerolineales bacterium | reverse complement strand
CCCGTGACCGGTTTGTGTCACTCGGTACAGAAGACTGCCAAAATGTTGGCCAACTGGATCGGCGCGCCGATGGATAAGATCTCGTATACCTGCGCGGGGATCAACCACATGGCCTGGTATCTGGATTACAAGTGGAATGGCAAAGACGCTTACCCCCTCATCCACAAGGCGATCACCGAGCGGGAAGAAGTTTACAACGAAGAGCAGGTGCGGAATGAAATATATCTGGCCTTGGGGTATTACATCACCGAATCGAGCGGTCATTCCTCAGAATACAATTGGTGGTTCCGCAAGCGCCCCGACCTGATCGAGAAATACTGTACCCACGGTACCGGTTGGAATCCGGGTGAATACGCGCATGTCCTAAAGTGGTACCTCAAGCAAGAAGACAACTGGAAAGAAGAATTCAAGAGCCGCCTCAATGCTATGCTCGAACCAGAAGAGTTGGAGCGCGGCCACGAATACGCTGCCTACATCATCAATGCCCTGATGGGCGGCGAACCGTTCGAGTTCAATGGCAATGTCCCGAATACCAGTCTGGTTACGAATTTACCCGAGGGGGCCTGTGTTGAAGTCCCAGTTTGGGTCGATAAAGCGGGATTCAAACCCGTGCATGTTGGCGCTTTGCCGCCAGAACTGGCCCTGATGACCAACCTTAGTGCTGGCATCGAAGAAATAGCCATCGAAGCAGCTTTCTCAGGAGACCCGCTGGCCATTTATCGGGCGATATGTCACGACCCCCTGACAGCCTCTGTGCTCTCGTTAGCCGAAATCCGCACTATGGTCAACGAGATGTTTGCCAAAAATGAAGACTACCTGACGAATTTTAAGCATATCAAAATATAAAATCATCATGTTGAGCGATCACTACGCAAAAGGCGTTTGTTACATGACTTATCAAAGTATCGAGTTACCTCCCCTCCACTTCCTGGTGCAACCTGTGTGGAAATAATGCAAACAATGCAAACAATAGACAATTTTCCCCCCTAAAATGTACACTCTGTACACTCTATAGAAGCAATGCACACAATGCACAACACTAAACGCAACTTCGAATCAGTAGGTTCCACCGGTGTTCCTTGATGTTCTAGTGGCTGAGAATTATCATTCTGATACGTGATTATGACGTAACTTATCACCCTGAAAACAATGCTCCGATGCACATGCATCGGAGTGGCCAAAGAGCGAGTGGACAGCGCTCTTTGGCTCAAATCGGGGCAGAGTGCGGTTCAGAACTCGTCCGGTTAGGGTCATCCCAAAAATATCAAACCTGGAAAATAGTTGTTAGCAAATTCTTTGCATTGCAAAATCAAAGTAGTAAATATTATGGTCCGATAGTTCTTCAAAATATTAAGAGATCTTCTCCACTGCATCAGCTAAATCTTTTTCACTCGGTGTTATATAGATTCTGGTGGTATTCAAGTTGCTGTGCCCTAGAAGGGTAGCAACCATTTCCAGGGTAACTCCTTGATCAATGAGGGTCTTCGCAAATGTATGCCTCAGTGTGTGAGGTGTTATCCTCTCTTCCAGCTTAGTAGTGTCTGATATCCTATTGACCGCGCCCTGAACTGAACGGGGTTTAATGGGTGTGCCCCGTTGGCTGACAAAAAGCGCGTCTGTATCCACTTCCGGACGATAATTCAACCACTCTCTCAATTTTTTTCTTGCAGAATTATTCAAAGGAATATTTCGCTCTTTTAGACCTTTTCCTTTGATTGTAATCAATCCCTTGCGAGGTGATATTTCTAGGTCTGATAACTTCAAAGAGCAGATTTCTCGCACGCGTATACCAGTATTTAACAAAGTAATTACCATGGTTGTATCGCGCAATCGCATGATCCATAAGCGGGGATAACGTGTTCGCGCGGTCATCAAATCCTTCTCGGCAGCTCGAATAAAAGCAGCCCGTTCCTTTTTATCCAACCATTTTGGTGCCAATGAAGTGCTATCTACACTTCGGATGTGTATTCCAGGATTATGCTCAATCAATCCTGTCTCAACACACCACTTCCCAAATGCCAAAACAGCCGCCAGTTTCCGATTGATCGTATTGGGTTTGAGTCCTTTATTCAACAACTGTTGGCGGTATTCCTGTAAATCAGTAGGCTGAACAGCCTCTATGGAGAAACTTTGACCATGATAGTTTTCAAACCATTTTATGAAATATAGGCTGTCTCCAATATAGCCCTTGATAGTAAGTTCAGAGTAGTCGCGAATTTGTAGATTCCTTTTGAAATCTTCTAGCACACACATAGGATTTTCCTTCCATATCTTTTCACCATTCTTCAAGCCACAAAGTGGATGGATGGAAATCTTTGGAACTTCTAAACAGCGATGATAAATCCGCTCCAAGGCCTCCGAAACCTACAGATTGGCATTCGCTAATCAAAGCTCTGCAGTGTTGTCGAGTTTTTGCGCACAGATTGACTGAGCCTTGATACTCACCCATGTTTCTCCATTTAGGTTTTTTCCCATAATCCAATTCCACTTCCACAAACATAGATTTTTCATGTTTTGCAATCACCGCGTCTGGTGCAAACCGATTTCCATCTACTATCTGGGGCATGACACCGGCACTCCAGCCGCGCAGCCGTGCCTGGTAAGCAAAAGCTTGTACTGCAAGTGTGTGGGTTGGCTCTTTTTTCCCTTTTTCGTGAACTCTTCTCATACGTTCCCATTCACTTTCTTGAGGTTGCCAACGTTGATCGACATTCCAGCGAAGTTCATTGCAAAGCCCGCGCCCTCGACGTGTCAATCGCACAACTGATAACGGCAGACGAGCCTTTAGTGGTAGTTCCAAAGTTAGACTATGCAATATTCCATTTTCGATTAGCGACATCAAGGCTCGTTTTAGTGATCCCGCATTTTCATTTATTTGCAAATGCTCTGCCAACAAGTAGCGAATTTCGCAAACCAGTGAAAAACCAGTCGCCACAAGGTTCAGGGCTAATGCCTGACGGTACCAAAAATCTCTACGCTCACTAAGCCGGTGTGCATGGCTTTGCGGCGCTTTTTCTGGGATTTCCGGCCATGTGAGCATATGGTTCAGAGATTGGGTTTTTGGGGTGATCAGGATTTTCTTGTTGGTCATTTTTTCTATTTCTCTATGTGAACCTTAGAAAACGGACTTTCAAAAGTGGACTATATCGGCCGTGGTGATATAGAGCAGTAATTTGTCCATTTTCGCTCATGATCACTCGTGATAAACTTTTACTGGCTTCGAAGCCTGCGACGCAAAACCCATAAGGGTCTTCTAAGAAGCAACGAAGAGTTGAGTTTCTCGGGCAAGTTATGTCACAGGGGTCTATCCGACCGCTGCACATTGAGCTTTTGAGTTCACAGAGGTCTATCCGACACTGGCGAGTCTGTTAGAACCTCCCGTTGAAAGCGTCGCTTTATTCAGGGGAATTATCTCGAAAATGTTCATGGTTGGGTCACAATCACTGGTGTGGAACGGAAGGCCCATTAAGGCCGCCGCGCTTGCAACGCAGGCCCCTCAAGGGCCAAGCTATGGGCGATATCGCCCAGTTGCGGGCGCAAAGGCCTTGGGGCCGTGTGCTCGGCCTGGAGAGGCCAAATCTTCTACAAACCATTTATTAATTCAGATCCCAAAGCATCCAACTGGTGTTCAATATCGCTGTGGATATCCACCTCTGTGTCTTCCGCTAAAATTGCGGTAGGTTGCATTTTTGCCAATTCGCTCCGAATAACATTCTCGATCATCAGCCTAAACGAAGATAACAGCGACTCTAAAACATCATCATCGAAACGATTATTCGTTGTCAACACAACCTTATTAGTTTTTTCCAAGCCCCTCCGCAATATAGATTTAATCGCTGCGCTCTTGGCACCGTGGTCATTAGAAATGGTCTCCAACCAATTCAAAAGATCATCGTCACGGTTGGCATATAGTCGGATCACAATTTTTTCTACTGCACTCATTTGTCTGAATACTGATAATGTACCCAATTGAAACCAGTTGGTTCCAATTGGGTACAAGTCAAACCTGCACGGCCTTGAAGCCACCAAAACCAGGGTCTAATCCCACAACGATTTCGGTGTCGAAGACACGTCTTCCATAGCGGGCTAATCCAATCGCATTGGCCATTGCTGCGTGAGGCATCAGATAACCCAGGGGATATTGGCTTGTGATCAAAGCTCCTAGTAATTCTGCCCCTCCGCCGGTGAAGATAGTGTTTCCAAATTGCTGGCCGTTACCCCAACGAGCTTCCAGGAAGGTATTTATCGCCCCTGCGGCTGCCTGTTTGGCTTCGATAATCAAATCATTCAGATCAATTCTGCCAGCCGCAATGTGGATAGTTGGATTATTTGTGCGCAGCAAAAAATCTGCCTCGAAGAGAGAATATTCAACAGAGTACCTCTCCCTCAGCACGCTGATAATTTGCTCCACGGCTCTTCGTATACCGGTCGTATCGCCCCCGGTGTAGCGGCGAACAATTTGGCCGCTTTTGACAGTAAATACATCCAACGTGTTGAATCCAATATCGCAGATGGCCACCATGGATTGGAATGCTTCGGCAGAGTTGATCCATTGGCCCTGATCATTCAATCCCCAAGCAAAGAAAGTCCCTGCGGGTTGGGCCATCGAAGCTACTCTTTCAATAGTCAGGACAAAATCTTTGCCGTCCAAACGAAATCTATGTATTCCCTCCAACCAATCACGCAGTGTGCGTTTTGTCTTTTGGGCCAGCTTTTCGTCCTCAAGCACTTCTACGGGTAAACCAGTCATCATCGAGATCGTGTGGGAACCCTCTCCCAAGAGTAGACCCAGAGCCGCATATGTAAGCGCGCATAATTCAGGACCTTCAGCCAGACGTAAAAAATCAAGCCTTTCCATCGGGCGTGTAAACTCGGCTACATTTTCTCCTACCAGGTATCGCGAATTAGTTCCCCATTCAATTAGTTTGGGGCGACTTGAGCGATGACCTTTACTGAAATCTCCAAGTGTGAGCATTCCCATATCCAATGAACCCACGCCAACACTCGATGTAATGCGGATCATATTTTTCATGCTGTTCTCCTAAGAATCGATATACATATTGTATCACACAATATGTATACACAAAAAAATACACCGTTCAATCAGCGAATGCAATCAACTGCGGCGGGGGTCAAATTTATTCAAATTCTCAGTTCGATGGATATAATCCCGGACCGATTGGCGGAGCACTAACCAGGTGCGACCAACTTTTTCTCCCCTCAAATCCCCTTCTCTCAACATCCGACGAACATGCTCGACATGATATTCGAGTTTCTTCGCTGCCTCTTCTGTGGTGATGTACTCCAGCAAATCAGGCATAATAAATACTGAATTCTCAATACAATGATGGAGTGTTTAGAAAAACACTCCATTGGGTAGTGCCCCCACGGGGACTCGAACCCCGGTTTTAGCCTTGAGAGGGCTATGTCCTAGGCCGCTAGACGATGGGGGCAAAAGATTAAGAGCGGGTGAAATTCTACCATGTGGGTTTTGCGCAGTCAACAGGGGTGATAAAATTTTGTCTATGTCCAAAAAGTCATTCGGTAAAATTCTGCTTCTTTTCGTTGCTGCCATTCTGGTTGGATGGGGCTTTTATCAAATTCCAGCTGTCAACAACCGTCTTTACTGGCGGGTGGATATCGCCCTCACGTATCTTAGGGGTGTGTTCAATCCCGTCGAGGCTATCCCCACCACAAATCCAACGCCTGTAAGTGAACTTCCAGCTACTGCTACAGCTTCACCAACCGTTGTCATGCTACCCACGGAAACTGCCCTTCCCACCGAGATCAGCACAGATATTCCTCCTTTGCCTTCAGCAACCTCGCTGCCTAAACTGGTCGAACTGGAAGCCAAAGGCTGGGAGCTGCAAGATTGGAACAACTGTGGCCCGGCTGCGCTTTCGGGTTATCTGCATTTTTACGACTGGGAAGGAACCCAGTTCGACATCTCCAACCTGATCAAACCCACACGTCAGGACCGCAATGTTAATGTTGAAGAACTAGCCCATTTCTCTCGCAATTATGCCGGCTGGCTCAACACCCAATATCGTGTGGGTGGAGATCTCGAATTGATCAAAGAATTTGTTGCAGGTGGTATTCCGGTGATGATTGAGGCCAGTTTCTATTTTGATGGGGAATACTGGCCCAACGACGACCTGTGGGCTGCGCATTATCTATTGATAACGGGCTATGATGAGGCTACGGGCACTTTTACCGTGCAGGATACATTCCGTGGCCCGAATCGTAAACTGCCTTTTGTAACTGTGGACGAATACTGGCAACCCTTCAACCGGTTGTATATGCTGATCTATTTGCCTCATCAGGAAGAGATGGTAAAAAAAATTCTGGGTTTGGCGTGGGATGTGGACATCAACCGCCAGCAAGCCCTGGAGGTAGCCGAGGCCGAAATTGCGACTAACCCCGAAGATGCCTATGCCTGGTTCAACAAAGGCACCAACCTGCTGTATTTCGAACGCTATGCCGAAGCCGCCGAAGCCTATGATCAGGCCCGCAACATCGGCTTGCCACAACGTATGCTGCGATACCAGTTCGGACCCTTCTTTGCCAATTTCCACTCCGGCCGCAATGATGATCTGCTCACCCTAACTGGCTATGCTTTGCAGCGCACGCCCAATTCGGAAGAGGCACTGCTATGGCATGGTTGGGGCCTTTATCGCCAGGGAGACATCAACGGTGCCGTGGCCGATTTCAATGCTGCCTTAGAGGTAAATCATCTGAATTTTGACGCGCAGTACGCCCTGGATTTCGTGCTCAATCAGTGATGTAGGTGATTGGGTATCAGATATCAGGAAAAGCCGAACGCCGTAAAGACATTTCTCCTTTGCGGCGTTTTCGTTTCAAGGTTACCAACCCAAAGCCAATTAGATTCCCCGCAAGATCGATTCCCAAATCGAAAAGGGTGTTCCACCCCAAAACCTGTACTCCAGAAAAAATCTGCAACCCTTCTTGAAGCAGGCCAACTGTTAACCCGGCCAGAGCGACAATTCCCAGTGTTCTCCCCTTGATTTCCAGATCGAAAACCCAAATCATGAATATCGCCAAACCTGCGTACAGTGCGGCATGCATCAACCAATGCATCCATTCGGGGGAAAAAAGCGCATTGAATAGTTGTAAATATCTGAACGATAGCTTTCCGAGCCACGCCATAGGAAACAGAATCCCCAACAACCACAGGAGCAACACCAAACTTCGTTTCCAGCGCATGGCCGCATTATACCCGCGTGATATACTCTCTCAATAAAATTAGGAGGCAATCAATGGAAAAACGACGGTTAGGGCGCACTGGACACATGAGCACAGTGGCAATTTTCGGGGCGGTCGCCTTTTGGGGAATCGATCAGGATGGCGCTGACAAAGTCATGGAACAGGTCATGGGCGCGGGGGTCAACCATATCGATGTGGCGCCGGCTTATCAGTTGGCCGAAACCCGCTTGGGACCCTGGATACCCAAGATCAGAGACCAGGTTTTCTTAGGCTGCAAAACGGGGGAGCGGAGCAAAGCAGGCGCGGCCAAGGAATTGCACCGTTCGTTGGAAACGCTTCAGACAGATTCTTTCGATCTTTATCAGTTTCATTCGGTAACCAGTCTGTCTGACTTGGATCAGATCACCGCGCCGGGCGGCGCGCTGGAAGCTGTTATCGAGGCCCGTGAGCAAGGGTTGTCCCGTTTTATCGGCATCACCGGTCACGGAAAATTTGCTCCGCAGGTTTTTACGGAGGCCTTGAATCGTTTCGACTTCGACACCGTCATGTTTCCGCTGAACTTCATCCTTTATACGGACCCAACTTATCGAAGTGATGCTGAGAATCTGCTTCGTATTTGCCAGGAGCGCGATGTCGGTGTGATGATCATCAAGACGGCAGCGCGCGGCACCTACAAAGGAGAACGGTTATTCAACACCTGGTATCACCCCTTTGAGGCGATGGACCGAATCCAGGCAGCGGTGAACTTTGTGCTGTCGCAAGATGTTGCCGCGCTTTGTACTACCGGGGATATCCATATCCTTCCCAAAGTGCTGACAGCATGTCAGGATTTCAGCCCCTTGAACGCCAATGAACAAGCCGCGCTGATTAAAAGCGGGGAAGCGTACGAACCGCTGTTTGCTCTGCCTTCATAAACAGAAAGAGACGTAACATCCGGAAGGGACGTCTCTACGAAAAGGATTATTTATGGAATACCGAAATCTCGGCCGAACAGGCGTGAAGGTGTCGCCCCTTTGTCTGGGCACTTTGAACTTTGGTGCTGCTACTCCAGAGGATGAATCTATTCGTATCATTCACAAGGCTATGGATGCTGGCATCAACTTCATCGATACCGCCAATGTGTACAACAAGGGGGAAAGTGAGCGCATTGTTGGCAAATCTCTAGCCGATGGTCGTCGCCAAAATACCATTCTGGCAACCAAATTCCACTTTCCGCAATCGGACGACCCTAACGATCGCGGTAACTCCCGCCGCCATATCCTGCAAGCAGTTGACGATTCTTTGCGTCGTTTGCAAACCGATTGGATCGATCTTTACCAAATCCACCGTCCAGTAATGGATGTGCCGCAGGATGAAACTTTGCGCGCCCTGGATGATTTGGTGCGACAGGGTAAAGTGCGCTATATCGGTTGCTCAACTTTCCCGGCCTGGATGGTGATGGAAGCCCTGGCGATCAGTAAGCGGTTGTGCCTTACGCGTTTCGTGACCGAACAACCGCCTTACAATTTGCTTGACCGGCGCATTGAAAACGAGTTAGTTCCATTGGCTCAACGCTATAGCCTCGGATTATTGCCCTGGTCGCCACTGGCTATGGGCATACTGGCCGGACGTTACGCCAACGCCCATGATTTTCCCAAAAATTCGCGCGCTCTTCGTATCGGTTCGATCTATGCTGAACGGGTTACTGACCAAGCAATTGCCGCAGGGAATAAGATCATTCCGATTGCCAAAGAACATGGACTGACGCCCTCGCAGTTGGCTCTGCTTTGGGTCAAAGATCAACCCGCCGTGACATCGCCAATTATCGGGCCGCGCACCGAAGCCCACCTGGATGACGCCTTACCTCTATTGGAAATGCTCCTCAACCCAGAGCTGGCAGATGCACTGGATTTGGTTGTGCCACCGGGAAGTGCTGCCGCCAATTTCCATAACACCAGCGGCTGGATGAAGATGAACTTATTGGGAGATTGAGTATGCAATATCGCGATTTAGGGAGAACGGGCGTCAAGGTTTCGCCGTTATGTTTGGGGGCAATGAATTTCTATGACCCTACGCCAGAAAAAGAATCGATCCGGATGATCCATCGAGCATTAGATGCCGGGATCAATTTTATCGACACGGCAAATATGTATAACCTGGGAGAGAGTGAGCGTATTGTAGGTAAGGCGCTCTTGGGTGGTAAGCGTAAAAAAATTGTCCTTGCAACAAAAGTTTATAATCCAATGTCCGGTGATCCTAACGACCGCGTACTTTCTCGCCGCCACATTATGCAGGCGGTGGAAGATTCGCTGCGCCGGCTGCAAACCGAATGGATTGATCTATATCAACTTCACCGCCCTATGCTAGAAATCCCTCAGGATGAAATCTTGAGAGCTCTGGACGATCTCGTTCGCCAGGGGAAAGTGCGCTACATTGGTAGCTCGACCTTCCCGGCCTGGATGATCATGGAAGCGTTAGCAATAAGCGAGCGCCATAATTTAGCGCGCTTTGCAACCGAGCAGCCGCCATACAATTTGCTTGACCGGCGCATTGAAAATGAAATCGTCCCTCTGGCTGAACGCTATGGTTTAGGCTTGGTGACATATTCTCCATTGGCTATGGGATTGTTGACAGGAAAATACCGGGGCATTCAAGATTTTCCGGAAAATTCTCGCATGAATCGTATGGGAAAATTCGCCGATGGAAGAGCAACAAAACAGAGTCTCGAAGCCGTTGGGAAGATTGCAAAGATAGCACAAGCGTATAAACTGACGCCTTCACAACTAGCCATCCTGTGGGTCAAGCAACAACCTTGGGTAACATCCACAATCATCGGCCCGCGCACAGAAGCCCACCTGGACGACGCCTTACCCTTACTTGAAATTGACTTGCCCAATGAGCTTGAGGAACAGCTTGACACAATCGTTCCCCAGGGAAGCGCCGTATCCGATTTTTTTAATTCCAGCGGCTGGATGAAAATGAAATTGAATTGGTAGTGCCACGGCATTCTGAAGTCAAGCTGTGTTTTTGCGAAATGCTATATAGTCATCCTGAGGCGGTGCTGGACACAGGCCTATCTCTGATGTGCAGCCCCGAAGGGGCCTCCTACGGCGTCAGCATGACAGAAACTGTACTACAAGCAAGCCCTAAACTGGTAGTTTTTGGCTCTTGACTTTAGAACATTTGTTCAGTACAATTTCGACGTCAGATAAAAAAGACACCCCCCAGAGCGTTTTAGAACTGAAGGGCGTCAGTCCCAATCCAGTGGTGGCTGGAAGAGGAACGTTGTTAAATTATAACCTATTCAGATTCAAAAATATTGGATTGTCAAATATTTCTCGCATTGACCAATATTTCGATTATTCCTTCGGTCCAGAGAGCAAATTCACGCACTTTGATATTCTTTCCCTGACTGATTAGTGCTTGCATACCCAATGAAATGCAAGCCTTTTTTGAATTTGAATACTGCACGTATCATGAACCGCTTGATCTGGCCACCCAAGATTCCTTTTTTTGGAGAGCCAATCATGAGCAGTGTGATCATCATTCAAGGAGATTCCCTCGATAGCTTCTACGACCAAACCATGGATTATCTGGAAGCTAAATACCATTACTACCCACCTTGCACACCAGATCTACAAATGGACAGCCGGACAGCCAGCGAGATGGGATTTCACGAAAGAATGGCCGCCGACATTGAAGGGTATCAATCTCAGGGGATACCCTTGGGGAAAATGGTAGTTTAGAGTTCCCTTGTTAATCAAGTCATTTGGAAACATAACGGCGCATGATCGTTGACTCAGGGATTTCCCTCTGGTAAAATCCCCCCGCTCAGAGCGTTGTACCCTTCGCCTGGGACATTTTCTAACGAAAGGGCTTGATACAAATGAAGATATTACTTTTGAAAGACGTGTACAAACTCGGCCGTGCCGGCGATGTTAAAAAAGTTGCCAATGGATACGGCCGCAACTATTTAATTCCTCAGGGTCTGGCTGTTTTGGCAACCGATGGCGCGCTGAAACAGATCGACCATATCCGCGAGGAAGCTGATAAGCAACGCTCGATCCTCAATGAAGAATTAAGCGGTCTGGCTGAACAGTTAGGTCAAACCACGCTGAATTTCCCAGTGCGCGCCAGTGAAACCGGGCGACTATACGGCTCGGTTAATACGCGCATGATTTCAGAAGAACTCTCCAATGAAATTGGTGAGGAAATCAGCCACCGTCAGATTGATGCTCAGCCGTTGCGAATGATCGGCAAACATGTTGTCGGCATTCGCCTTACTGTTGACCTGGTTCCTGAAGTCGACATTGTTGTTTACCGCGAAGGTGAATCACCTGAAGCAGCCATAAAGGAAGCCGAGATTTTGGCCGAGGCTGTTGAAAAAGGTGAGATTGATATGGATGAAAAACCTCGCTTCGATTATGAAGACGAACTTGATGCAGAAGAAGCTGAAACCGAGGCCGAACCTGAGGCCGATCACCAGGCAGAGGAACCTGCTGAAACTGAGGTTGATGCTGAAACTGAGGTTGATGCAGACACTGAGGAAGAATAACAGTGCAGTTGTCATAAACACCTGCGGCCTGGGTTTTAGATTTGAACCCAGGCCGCTTTATTTATTTTCTCTTGTATAATTATCCCCATGAGTGCAGCGGTAGGAAAACGGCTCCAACGGGCCCGTGAAGAACAGGGTCAGACCCTGGAACAGGTAGCAGCTGAAACTCATATTCGGATTCATTACCTGAGGGCGATGGAAGCTGGGCAATTCGACCAGATTCCGTCCCGGGTTCAGGCACGCGGATTTCTGCGTTATTATGCCGGCCACCTGAAGATCGATGTCGAGCCTTTATTCGCTGCATTGGAGGGAGACGCGGTACTAACTCTAGTGGCGGGTGATCAGGATGATCAATCGGATGCAAAGATCGAATCGGAAACTACCGAACCATCATCCGAAGCCGATCCTGCTTTGGCCTCTGTTGGTGAAACCCTCAAAGCACAGCGCGAAGTGTTGGGCCTCTCACTGGATGATATCGAACGGCACACCCATCTGAGAAGGCACTATTTGGTGGCTCTCGAACGCGGCGACATGGAAGCGTTACCCTCATCGGTTCAGGGCAGCGGCATGCTGAAGAATTATGCCGAGTTCTTGAGCCTGGATCCCGAACCCATGCTGCTGCGTTTTGCCGATGAACTCCAAGAACAACTCCGGGAACGTCGAAAACCGGACACCCAGCAAAGACGAGCTCGGAAAGAACCTCGACAAAGGCCTGGCCTGGCTCGACGATTTTTCTCCAGAGATATTCTGTTGGGCGGGTTCCTGATATCCTTTTTGATGGTTTTTGCAATTTGGGCTGGATTACAGATTTCGTCCGCGCGCTCCAGCCAAGAAACACAACCAACCCCGCCATCCATTGCAGATGTTCTACTGCCTTCTGCAACTACCACTGAGAATCCCACGGCCACCGCCACAATTCCATCCCCCATCGAGGAAGCTGCTGAAGCCGAAGCTCCAGTTGAACCTGTTGTCGAGGCCGATGAGGCCGGCGAACCTGAAGTCACCCAGATTGCATTGGATCTTGCTTTTGCTGAAAGTGCAGTGCGCGTCCAAATTGTGATCCGCCAGCGAGCGTATATGCGCATAATCGTCGATGGTGACGAAGAATTCAACGGTCGGGTAATCCCTGGGGCGGCTTACGCATTTGCTGGGGAAGAAAGCGTGGGAATTCTGACCGGTAATGGCGCCGCTTTATATGTGACCTATAACGACATCGAACTGGGATTACTGGGTACCTTTGGTGAGGTTAGAGACATCGTACTTAATATCGATGGACTACAAACCCCAACACCAACCATCTCTCCAACGCCGACCAGAACATCTAGAACTACACCGACCGGAACCCCAACACCGAATCCGTAAGCTGGGCTATTCTGAAACAACTTTCAATTTATAGGTATTAATTGTGAATAACAAATCCTTTCATATACTATCCCTGGGTTGCGCCAAAAACACAGTCGATTCTGACTCAATGGCGCAACTATTAATGAACGCCGAATTCGACCCCGCCGATAACCCATCGGATGCCGAGGTAATTATCGTCAACACTTGTGGCTTCATTGGCCCCGCCAAAGATGAGTCACTGAATGTGTTGCAAGATCTGGCTGCACAAAAACGAAGCGGCCAAAAGCTAATCGCAGCGGGATGCCTGACACAGCGCTACGGAGAACAAGTCGTTCAACAGATTCCTGGCATCGATGGCATCCTCGGGACGCGACGTTGGATGGATATCTTGAAAGTCGTCGAATCTCTCAGAACCAGCCAGCACCTCGAACCTCTATACCATTTACCAGACACGCCCACCGTTGGCCAGGATGACACCGGGACCCAGCGAGTCAGCATTCAGGGTTCCAGCGCATATATTAAAATTGCCGACGGCTGCCGCCATCCATGCGCATTTTGCGCAATACCACTGATTAAAGGAACGGCTGTCAGCCGCCCCATCGGTGACATTCTGGCTGATGCACGCGTTCTTGACGAATTGGGGATTTACGAAATCAATTTGATTGCTCAAGACACCACCGATTATGGCCACGATTTGGGTTTGAAAAATGGTCTGGCCAAACTGCTTAAGAAACTGACGCGAGCCGTTCCCGAGGTACCCTGGATTCGCCTTTTATACGCTTATCCCGGCTACGTCACTCATGAACTGATCGATGTGATGGCCAACTACGAACAGGTTGTTCCCTATTTAGATATGCCGTTGCAGCATGCCCATCCCGACACTTTGCGACGCATGCGCCGTCCGGCCAATATGGACTGGGTGTATCGCACGTTGGAGCATATGCGGGATGCCATGCCAGAACTGGCATTGAGGACGACTTTCATCGTCGGGTATCCTGGTGAAACGGAAGATGAATTTCAAACTTTGTTAGATTTCATTGATGAGATTCGCTTCGACCGGGTGGGGGCTTTCCAATTTTCTTTTGAACCAGGGACAAGCAGTGAACCCCTGGGTGATCCTGTTCCCGAGGAAGTCAAAGAGGAACGCTGGGAACGACTGATGGAAATGCAACAACAAATATCCCTCGAATGCAACCAGAGTTATGTCGGCAAAATCATGGATGTGCTCATCGAAGGCCACGGAGATGGGCTTTCATTGGGGCGCAGCTATCGTGATGCGCCTGAAATCGATGGCATGGTGATTGTCGAGGGGGAACACCCGGTTGGGTCAATGCTCCCCATACGCATCAATGGCGCGATGGCCTACGATCTGACCGGCACCTTGGATGAAAATCCCCAAATCATTGAAATATAAACAAAGTCATGCTCAATACTAAAGCCCCCGAAATCAAGTTCGCAATGAACGCTGTCCGTCAAGCATCTGCCTTGGTCCAGTTGGTTCAGGCCGAGATGGTCTCTTCGGCCATTACCAAAGATGATCGTTCACCCGTCACAGTGGCTGATTTTGCCGCGCAGGCCTTAGTGGGCAAATTGCTCGATGATGCTTTTCCCATGGACCCACTGATTGGGGAAGAGCATTCGGCTGTTTTACAGACACCGGAAGAAAAAGCCACATTAGAACGCATCACGGAATTTGTAAACCGATTTGTTGATGACGCCAACCCCGAAGCCGTCTGCCATTGGATCGACCGGGGCTCTGCTGACTCGGGTGAACGCTATTGGACCCTGGATCCCATTGACGGCACCAAAGGATTTTTACGCGGTGATCAGTACGCCGTGGCTTTTGCCCTGGTTGAAGATGGTCAGGTTCAGTTGGGTGTTTTGGGGTGTCCCAACTTGGAGAACTTGAATTTAATCGTCGCCGGGCGCGGCCAAGGTGCCTGGGCGATACCTTTGGATGCCCAAAGTGATTTCAGGCAACTGGCAGTTTCAACGCGCAGCGATGCAACCCAAGCCCGCCTGATGCGTTCCTATGAATCCGGCCACACTAACATCGGCCAGATCGACTTCTTTGCTGATGCCCTGAACGTACAAGCTGAACCCGTGCGCATGGATAGCCAGGCCAAATACGCTGTGCTGGCTGCAGGTCAGGGTGAAATTTACCTGCGCTTGCTTTCACCCAGTCGCCGCGATTATCGCGAGAAGATCTGGGATCAGGCTGCCGGGTCAATTGTTGTCGAGGAGGCCGGCGGGCGCGTGACCGATTTAGACGGCAAACCCCTCGATTTTGCGAAAGGCCGCACCCTGGCTGTGAACCGTGGTATTTGCGCGACCAATGGGCATCTGCACGAGGCAGCACTGGCAGCATTAAAGGAAACTGGGGCCTAGGGAAGGAAATTAAGGTCGCATTTAGGCCGATCTGGCCAATGCAGTCAAAGCCAGCACAAAAACCCCCAATATCAAGTTTATACGCAAAAGATTAGCTTCACGAAGATGAAGCTTTTCGGCATTTTGATCTTCATTTCCACTAGCCAATCTCAGGGCGTTGCGGCGCAAAGCGGGCAGCACCCCCCAGGTGAGATAACCACTAATCCCGACCATCACGCCAAACAACAGGTGCTTGATGAGTATGGCAACCGCCCAGGTATTATCGATCGCCAGAAATCCGTCATAATTAGGGTTGGCGCTCATCTGCAACATACCACTCCCTAACAACACCAACATGCTAAACCACGCCAATGAGTCCAGCCGCTGTTGGATTTTTTCCAAAAGAGCGACATACGCTTGCTTTTCCAGCGCTCTCCGGGCCGCGGGGATGACCAAAATCGACAAAATGGCAAGGCCACCGATCCAGACAACGGTGGCCAACATATGTAACCAATATGCGATCGTAAGCGCCCAAATGGGAGTCATTCTATTGACACTTATCCTGAGCCGCCCAAATTAATTCCTGATAAGTGGCATTGCCAGTGTATTGAAAGGCCAAATTGTAGATATCATCCACTTCGCAATACCGGCCAGCGGCCTCAAGAAATTCTGCATAACCGAGGATGGCATCCACATAGCGTTGGGCGGCCGTCCAGCCAGAACCATCGTGCAAGTTGGGGGTCATCGAGGCAACCTGCTCGAAATGATAAATTGCCTGCTGCCAATCCACATCCCAGAAACTGGCCCCGGTCAGATACATACTGGCCCAGGTTCGCCAGCCATCGGCTTCGGTATCCAAAACACCAAAACTCTCTGCACGCGTCAAGTCATAAATACCACCCTCTAAGTTCCCCAACCCAACCTTCTGGACACCCCGTTGGCGCAAAGACATATAAAGCATGCCATCGACATCGATTGGCCGAAAATCCGGATTGTTCTTGCGCAGGTTTTCGAGCGTTTCGATGGCTGTGTTCCACTCCTTGTTGGCGACCCAGGCCTCAGCCTGTGCGAAGAGTTCTTCGTCGGCGCGTGTGTCTGGCGTAGGAGTCACTGGGATCGCTGTCGGCGTAGGCGTGATGGTCGGCGTGGCAGTGGCATTGGAAATCAGAATAACCTCAGCCATTCTTTCAGTAATGCCGGGGTATTCCGGCGCAATGCCCAGGACATACTCGAAACGTTGACGAGCAACTTCGTAACGACCGGCCTGCATGTCTGCCAGACCAAGCTCGAATTGGGTTGCTGCTGCGATGGCCAACTGATCGGCTTCGGAATTTTTCCGGCGATTGATACCATTTCTATAACCTAGCAAACCGCTGACCGCGAGGATCAATATCAATCCCAGCAGCACAAATCCGAAATTTCTCAGCCAGGGACGACGTTTACGGGTCTTTTTAGGCGCACCTTCTTCTGATTCTGCGATATTAATTGGAGAGGTATCCTCCTGGGTCGGAGGCTCAATTTCTGTGGGTTGAGTTTCATTAAGTTCGTCGTTCATCATGCGCACAATTCTAATGCGGAAAGGTTGAAACGTAAAGCACGCCTGACTGTGGAGTATAATCGTGATTATGGAAGGATTCCGCTTCTATATCCCCATCAAAGTTCGTTATGGCGACCTGGATCCTCAGGGGCATGTCAACAATGCGCGTTATCTCACTTTCATGGAACAAGCCCGCGTGTCCTATGCTCGGCAATTAGGCTTATGGGGCGGGGACTCATTTCTGAACTTTGGCATGATCATGGCCGATGCCCATGTAACCTACAAGGCTGCCATCCTGTGGGGACAAGATATCCGTGTGGGCATGCGCATTTCCCGATTGGGCAACAAAAGCATGGACAGTCTCTACGTCATCGAAGATACCCAAAACGGTCAAATCCTGGCCGATGGCAGCAGTGTCCTGGTAGCTTATGACTATCACGCCCAGAGTACGATTCCGATCCCTGTTGAATGGCGCCAATCTATCATTGAATTTGAAAACCTAAACAACCAATGAATATTCTACCCAACATCGACACCCAATACATGTTTGGCTTTCTCACTGGCTTGTTAGAAACTCCCAGCCCAACCGGTTTCACCGAGGCCGCCATCGTTTACTGTGAATCCGAACTGCGCAAATTCCCATTTTTGGAGCTCACTCGCACACACAAAGGCGGACTTGTTGCCACCTGGCCCGGCGAAAATTCTGATGCCCCCCGAGGGTTGACAGCCCACGTCGACACCCTGGGAGCCATGGTCAAGGAGATCAAAACCAACGGCCGGCTCAAATTGACCATGATCGGCGGCTTCGCCTGGAATTCTGTCGAAGGTGAGGGTTGTAAAATCTTCAAACGCGACGGAGAAGTTGTACACGGCTCTCTGCTGATTTCAAAAGCGTCGAGCCATGTTTATGGCAGCAAAGTCGGTAACACAAAACGCGATGACGACAACATGGAAGTACGCCTGGATGCCCACACAACCTCAGCCGAAGAGACGCGCGACTTAGGAATCGAAGTGGGCGATTTCGTGGCCTTCGACCCTCGTGTCGAAATCAGAAATGGCTTCATTCGTTCGCGCCACCTAGACGATAAGGCTTGCGTTGCCAACATTGTAGCAGCCATCAAAGCCATGCAGGCCGAAAATCTCAAGCCAGCACAAACAACGACTTTCTTAATTAGCAACTATGAAGAAGTTGGGCATGGCGCGGCGGTGGGTTTCCCTGCCGATATGACCGAACTTGTTGCCGTAGATATGGCTGCCGTAGGCGAAGGACAAACCTCTGTTGAATTCCACGTCACGCTGTGCGTCAAAGACTCTGGCGGCCCCTATCATTATGGCTTGAATCAAAAACTGCGCAATCTGGCCGACGAACACAGCATTCCCTATAGAGTCGATATTTACCCCAACTACGGCTCTGATGGAGAAGCTTACTGGCGCGCCGGCGGCGATGTAGCTGTGGCCCTCATCGGCCCCGGTGTAGACGCCTCGCACAATTATGAGCGCACACACACCGAGGCATTGATTGCAACCACTCAATGGATTTTGGCATATTTATTGACGGATAACTAGGGCACAAAAAGAGATTCGTCCTATTGCTCCATTGGAATAAAAGGTTTATATGCACAAAGTAAAATCTGTAACTCCACTGCCAGAATACAAAGTGAAACTCATATTTTTAGACAAGCTTGAAAAACCAATTGATATGCGACCTTTTATCACCGAAGGGATTTCACAGGCATTATTGGATGATGAATTCTTTCAGCAAAAAGCGATAGAAATTGGTGGCGGGATTTTCTGGCCCAATGGTTATGATTTTTGCCCAGAATACCTCTATGAGGATATTCCCGATATCCAAATGGAAACAGCTGAACCCAATGCTCATTGACACCACCCTGCCCCCAACATTTTTAAAGTCAGTCCCAAACCTGGTTCGTGAAGCTGAAGCCATCGGTTTCGATGGTGTCTGGACCACAGAAACCCAGCACGATCCCCTTTTGCCCGGACCTCTGATCGCCGAACATACTTCGCAAATTCAATTTGGCACTGCGGTTGTCATTGCCTTTGCTCGCAGCCCAGCCACAATGGCTTACACCGCCTGGGATCTGGCCCAGATGTCCAAGGGCCGCTTCATCCTTGGGTTGGGCACACAGGTCAAGGGGCATATTGAAAGACGTTTCGGAATGTCCTGGCCTGATTCCGTCACCGGAAAATTACGCGAACAGATCAAAGCCATACGGGCATTCTGGCAAGCCTGGCAAACTGGGGAACGTCTCAATTTTCGCGGGGATTATTACAAGCTCACGCTGATGTCACCCTTCTTCAATCCCGGTCCCAACCAGCATCCAGAGATCCCGATTTTCATCGCCGGAGTCAATACCGGCCTGGCTCGTCTGGCCGGTGAAGTTGCCGATGGATTCCATGTACACCCCTTACATTCGCCGCGCTATCTCCAGGAAGTTATCATCCCCGCCATCGAAAAAGGAGCTAATAAAGCAAGGCGCAAACGCGCCGATGTCGCCATCTCGGCACCGGTATTCGTCGCAACCGACGATGCAGAGAAAGCACACATTCGTCAGCAAATATCCTTTTACGCATCGACCCCTTCCTATCGACAAGTTTTTGCTTTGCATGGCTGGGGAGAGGTTGCTGAATGTCTTTCATCTTTAGTAGCAAGAGGGAAGTGGGGAGAAATGACCGACCTGATCAGTGATGAGATACTGTCGACGTTTGCGGTGGTTGCTGAACCCGAAGAGTTGCCCAGCCTCCTGAGAGAACGCTACCAGGGACTGGTTGACAGACTGGGATTATACATCCCCTATCGGCCTGGTGAACGGGACGAATTCTGGCAACGCCTGATTAAAGAAATGAAGGAATGATGTCTGTTGCTAACCAGGATGAACACTATCAAGCTGAACGGCTAGGTATGGTGCAAGAACAGATCGAGCGCCGGGGGATTCAATCGCCGCGCGTCTTAGACGCGTTGCGCACAGTTCCCAGGCATCTCTTTGTTCCTGAGGGGCAGCGGCATTGGGCTCACTCCGATGGCGCCTTACGGATCGGTCATGGGCAAACCATATCGCAGCCTTACATTGTAGCACTCATGACTGAGCTCTTAAACTTAGGGGGCGATGAAAAAGTACTGGAGGTCGGTACCGGCTCCGGTTATCAGGCGGCTGTGTTGGCGCACATCACCCAGGAAGTGCACACCATCGAACGGCACGCGGAACTTACCGCTGAAGCTTCAAAGATATTCCAAACTTTGGACATCTCCAATGTCAATTTTCATACCGGGGATGGCACAATCGGTCTCCCTGAGCTGGCCCCGTTTCAGGGGATCATGGTCACGGCCGCTGCGCCCAAAGTCCCCCAGCCATTGCTCGATCAACTCGATGATGGCGGTCGGCTGGTTTTGCCTGTAGGGCGACGCTATAGTCAGGTATTGGAAGTCTGGCACCGGCGCGGAAAAAAATTCAAAAAGGAATCGATTACCGCCGTCGCCTTTGTGCCACTTATTGGGAAAGACGGCTGGTCCGACAGCGACGAGGGCAAAAAATCTTTCTGGCATTAAATAACAGTAGGGGTAACGCATGCGTTACCCCTACTGTTTATAAATTCAAACCTCTGTTGAATTAACAGAGGTTTGTCGATTCTAAACCCAACTAAGAGTCACTAAAACCATCGGACGTCGTTTGGTCTCATTATACAAGAACGAACGCACAGTCTGCACTACGTGATTGTGGATATTGCCATCGCTGGATTCAACCGCATCGACAACGCGCTCACTGACGGCATCTAGTAATTCATCGGCTTCATGTTTGTAAACAAAGCCACGCGTAATAATCTCGGGAATCTCGTATAAACGCCCATTTTTATCCAAAACCAGGCTGATCAGCATAATACCATCTCGGGCCAAAGCCTCACGCTCACGGACAACGCTGGGACCAACGTCTCCAACGCGGGCACCATCCACAAAGATATAGCCGCCCGGCACCCGGTCACCAATGTTCAGTTCACCATCGCTAAATTCGATGATTTGACCATTTTCGATGACCTCAATATTTTCCGCTGGCATGCCTGCTTCTTGAGCCAGCACCGCGTGCTGCTTCAAATGGCGCAATTCCCCATGGATGGGGATCAGGTATTCAGGTTTCACCAGATGGATCATCAAAGCCATTTCATCCTGGCTGGCATGCCCAGAGACATGGACTGGATAAAGCGGTTCGTAAATCACATTGGCGCCGCGCCGGAAAAGGCGGTTGATCGTACGATAAATGCCCTCTTCATTTCCTGGAATCGGATGCGAGGAAAGCACGATGGTATCGCCATCTTTGACGCTGAAACGGCGGTTAGTGCCCGTTGAAAGTCTGCCCATAATTGAAGATGGTTCGCCTTGGGAACCCGTGCACATCAAAACCACCTCGTCATCGGGCAAATTGAGGGCATGGTCCAAACTTACCAACGTCTCTTCAGGGACATCCAGATACCCAAGTTTGCGCGCCATCTTGGAGTTTTCCGTCATGCTGTAACCGACAAAGGCCAGTTTTCTACCATGACGCTCGGCGGCATCGGACACCTGCTGCATGCGCGAAATCAGGGAAGCGAATGAGGCAACAATTAAGCGCCCTGGGGCTTCGCTGAAAACATCATCAAGTGCCGGGTCGATAACCCGCTCAGAGGGAGTCCATCCTGGTTTATCGGCATTGGTTGAATCCGCCAAAAGAGCCAACACCCCCCGGCTGGAGAATTCCGCCAATTTGGCGAAATCGGTGGGCCAACCATCAACTGGTGTGGGGTCGAATTTATAATCCGCGGTATGGACGATCAAACCCGCGGGAGTAGTAATCCCTAAACCAACGGCATCCGGCACAGAGTGACAAACATGGAAAAATTCGACCTTGAAGGGGCCAATCTCTACGGTATCCCCTGCATGTATGGTATTCAAATCCGCTTTACCTAGCAAACCACCTCGAGCCAGCTTTACTTCAACCAGACCGAGGGTGAGGGGGGTAGCATAGATCGGGGCATTGATGCTTTCCAATACATGATGGATTGCCCCTGTATGATCTTCATGACCATGGGTGACGACAATGCCGCATACTTTTTCGGGGTCCGGGAGCAGATACTCGAAATCCGGGATGATGTAGTCTATCCCCAACATATCGTTGTCAGGAAACATGATGCCCGTATCGACGATCAAAATTTGATCGTCATATTCATAGGCCATCATATTCTTGCCAACTTCCCCTAAACCTCCCAGGGGAACGATTCTAAATTTATTATTCATTTTATCCTTTCGTTTTCCGCCCTAAAAAGAACCCACTATCGGATCCATGGATTTACCAACAACAGGAAACCATTAAACCCTAAAAGCAAGAATCCCTATTGAGAATACATTCAAAATAGGATTATCTCGGACACCCTGACATCAGGATAAGGAACACCCGATACGTGAGTCCTTGAAAAGGCAGTATTAAATTATCTTTCTTTAAACCCTCACAAAATGGAGGGATAGTTTCGTTTCAAACGACAGCACTACTATGCTAAAGGGAATTTCATTTCGTCCTGTCGTATTCAATAAAACGCCCGGTCGGAGGATGTTCCGGCCGGGGCTTGTAATTACATCCAAAAATCGACAAATATAATTTCTAAATTATGATTGGATTGTAGCACGATAATGTTATTTGTCAAAGAACCCTAATTGTTGCTATTTTGTGATCATATGCCACAATACAAAGATAAAGACGATAGGAGGCAAAACCCTAGAATACCCTGCAGATCGCTGCGGCTATTCGTTTAGCGATAACAAAAAGCCCTTGGAGAAAACTCCAAGGGCCAATTTTTTATCAAAATTCTGAAATTACATCATTCCACCCATACCGCCGGGCATACCACCACCAGGAGGCATTGGGGGTTCTTCGGCTGGAATATCGGTGATCAGAGCTTCAGTGGTCAGGATCATGGCTGCGATAGAAGCAGCATTTTCCAGAGCGCCGCGGGTAACTTTGGCGGGGTCAATCACACCAGCTTTGACCATATCAACGAACTCTTCGCTGAGAACATTGTAACCAAGATTGACGTCTTTCTTTTCGGCCTGTTGTCGGCGAACGTTTTCCAGAATCACGGAACCATCTTTACCGGCGTTGCCAGCAATCTTGCGCAGAGGAACTTCTAAAGAATCCTTGACAATGCCAACACCGATCTGGGCATCCGGGTAATCCATCTTGAGATCATCCAGAGTTTTCATGGCGTTGACCAAAGCCACACCACCACCGGGGACGATACCATCTTCGACAGCCGCGCGGGTAGCAGAGAGAGCATCTTCAACACGATGTTTCTTTTCTTTCAGTTCGGTCTCGGTAGCAGCACCGACACCGATGATAGCCACGCCACCGGAGAGTTTAGCAAGGCGTTCTTGCAGTTTCTCGCGGTCGTAGTCGCTGGAGCTTTTGTCGATCTCCACGCGGATTTGGTCAATGCGGCCTTTGATGGCATCGCCATCGCCCTTGCCGCCGACAATGGTCGTATCGTCTTTGGAGGAGACAACGCGCTCGGCAGTTCCGAGGTCGTCAACAGTGACGGATTCTAGTTTGCGGCCCATTTCTTCTGTAATCACAGTGCCACCGGTCAGGATAGCGATATCCTGCAGCATAGCCTTGCGGCGGTCGCCAAATCCG
>CAZVPR010000072.1:15711-24094 GCA_964629085.1 uncultured Anaerolineales bacterium | reverse complement strand
CCTAATATTAGAAGTTGAATTTTGTAAAAAAGTTCAACTTCTCTGGAATCGTAACCTTTTCCCTTCGGTTGCATCTTAAACCTATAAAATTAGGAGGCCCAAAATGGCAAAAAGAAAGCAAAATTCGCAGAAATGGCTCTGGCCCGGCATCATAGGGCTGCTTATCGTTATCCTGGTAGTTATTTCATTGGTGTTCCAGGGAGGTACCCAAACCCTGGCTGCCGAAATCAGCATCGAAGAAGCCTTCCAAAAATATGAAGACGGTGCCTTCGTTTTAGATGTTCGCACCCAAGGAGAATGGGACCAGTACCACGCCCCCAGCACAACCTTAATCCCCCTAGACCAATTACCCAATCGAGTCGATGAAATTCCTCGTGATCAAGAGATCGTCGTCATTTGCCGCTCGGGCAATCGCAGTCAGGTCGGACGCGATATTCTGCTGGAGGCCGGATTCGAGCAAGTCACCAGTTCCGCCGGCGGCCTGAAAGCCTGGAGCGCAGCCGGTTATCCCATCGAGGGCACGCGTCCCTAAAAGTCAAAAGCAATCCTCCCAACGAATTATTTTTCCGTTCCGGCTCCAAACGTTGCAAAATGCGATGTTTGGAGCATTTCCTCTTGACTTTCATCAAAACCTCATGTAGAATACTAATACGAATTAGTAATTCGTATTAGCTATGAGTGCACAGAAACCGAAAAAACGCCTCCCCACCATGAAAGACGTAGCGAAACTCGCTGGTGTTTCGCAAACGACGGTTTCATTTGTCATCAACAATACACCAGATGCCGGAATTCCAGAAGAAACCAAAGAGCGCGTCTGGGCAGCAATCGCCGAACTTGGTTATCGCCCCAACGTCCTTGCCCAAAATTTACGTACAAGACGCTCCGGTCTGTTGGGCTTTATCACCGATGAAATCGCTACAACGCCCTTCGCGGGAAAAATCTTTGAGGGAGCGCAAGATGTTGCCTGGGCCCATGGGAAAATCCTACTATTAGTAAACACAAAAAATAACCAGGAAATCAAAAATGCAGCTATCGAAATGTTGCTCAAACGGCAGGTAGAGGGAATCATTTACGCTACTATGTACCATCGCTCCGTAAATTTGCCAGACACACTTCGTGAAGTACCCACCGTGTTATTAGATTGTTTTGCAGAAGATCACTCTTTCCCTTCTGTAGTGCCTGAAGAAGCAGAAGGCGGGCGGGCGGCCACAAAATATTTAATTGAAAAAGGGCACCGTCGCATTGGCTTCATCAACAACTCAGCCGACATTCCAGCAACTCACGGGCGCTTGCAAGGCTATAAACAAGCCTTGATTGATCATGGCATCCCATTGGATGAAAGTTTAATACGAACCACTGCATCCGAATCTGAAGGGGGATACGCCCAGTCTATGACCCTGATGAAATATCCTGACCCTCCAACAGCCATATTTTGCTTCAACGACCGCACAGCCATGGGCACTTATGATGCATTGAATAAATTAGGCCTCAACATCCCTGAAGATGTCGCCGTGATGGGCTTTGATAATCAAGAACTGATCGCGGCACACTTGTACCCTCCTCTATCGTCGATGGAATTGCCCCATTATTGCATGGGTGAATGGGCAGCAAACAAACTTATCAACCTTATCGAGGGCAAAGATAACGATCCATTCATTCAACACAAAATTGAATGTCCACTCGTGGAACGACAATCAGCATGAGAGCAATTTTTTTCCCTAGTTACTAATACGATTTAGCGAGGGCCTAATACTCAAAAGGAGGTGGCACTTCCAAAAATATCAAATCTTTCACTAATTTTCACCTATCCGATTTCCACATACTCGATGGAGGAGTAAAAAATGAAAAAGACACTAATCACAATTCTAGCGCTACTCATGGTCATCTCTATGGTGCTGACGGCCTCCGCAGCAGATGAGCCGGTGACCGTTGAGGTTTGGTTTCACTCTGGAAAAGGCGAGGAGCGCGAAGTTCTCGATGCGCAGGTAGAAGAATTTAATTCCTCGCAGGATGCTATCGTGATCGATGCCGTGCAGCTTCCCGAAGGTTCATATAACGATCAGGTCAATGCCGCTGCATTGGCCGGCGACCTGCCCTGCTTACTCGATTTCGACGGTCCCTTCCTGTACAACTATGCCTGGTCTGGCTACCTGGCGCCGTTAGATGATTATGTATCTGACGACCTCAAGGGTGATTTCTTGCCCTCGATCATCAATCAGGGCACCTATGGTGGCAGCCTATACAGCCTGGGCACCTTTGACTCTGGCCTTGCCATTTGGGGCAACAAAACATATCTGGATGCCGCGGGAGTTCGTATCCCCACCGGTATCGAGGACGCCTGGACAAAAGAAGAGTTCATTGATGCTCTAGAGAAACTGCAAGCACTTGATGAAGTTGAATACGCAATCGACTTCAAGATGAACTATGGCGCCGGCGAGTGGTTCACGTATGGTTTCGCTCCGATGATGCAATCCTGGGGTGGCGATCTAATCGATCGCAATGAATACATGAGCGCTGATGGCGTCCTTAATGGTGCTGAGGCAGTTGAATCAATGACCTTCTTCCAGAGTCTGTTCGCTGACGGCTATGCCAACGCAGAACCCGCCGGTGATGATTGCTTCTATGGCGACAAATCCTGTGCCTTGGCATGGGTTGGTCACTGGATGTGGGGCCCGCACAGCGACGGCCTGGGTGACGAACTGGTACTGCTGCCAATGCCGACCTTTGGCGAAAAAGCAGCTACCGGCATGGGTTCCTGGAATTGGGGTTTGACCTCCTCTTGCGAAAACCCCGATGCTGCCTGGGAATTCTTGAATTTCTTGGTTTCCCCAGAAGAAATCCTACACATGACCAACGCCAATGGCGCCGTTCCGGCACGCAAGAGCGCTATCGAAATGTCCGAACTGTTTGGCGAGGGTGGACCACTTAGCATCTTCGTGCAACAGTTGGAAGGTGGTGTTGCCCTTGAGCGCCCCGTGACTCCAGCGTACCCTGTGATCACTTCTGCTTACGCTGAAGCAGTCAACAACATCGTTGCTGGGGCCGATGTACAAGAAGAGCTCGATAAAGCAGTCAAAAAGATCGACCAAGATATCGAGGACAATCAGGGATACCCACTTCCCTAGACATTAAATAAACTATGAAACACGTTAGGGGTGGGTTCTCCACCCCTAACACATTCCCATTTCCATTCGCATCTTTGCAATTATTCACTTATCATTAGTATGATTTGGATTTTCCCACTTTTCCAGGAGGAACAGCTATGACAGTTACTGATACCACCCAAGAGTTGTCTCCCTCCCAGGTGAGAGGCTATTCTCGGCGAAAACGCAAAGAGAATGTCTTGGCCTGGTTATTCTCAGCTCCCGCAATTATCCTTTTAATTGTATTCCTGGTAATCCCATTCATCATGGCGATTGGGTTGGCGTTTTCTGATCAGCGTTTAATTCCCAACCCCAACCTGCCAACACAATTTGTTGGCTTGCGCAATTTCATACGATTGCTGGATGACGAAGCATTTTTGCGTGGGCTCTTGAATAATTTCTACTTTGTAGCTGTCGTTGTGCCTATTCAAACATCCCTGGCTTTGCTACTGGCAATACTAATCAACCAAAAATTAAAGGGGATGAATCTCTTTCGCACAGTTTACTTTGCTCCAGTTGTTACTTCGATGGTTGTGGTTGCCATTGTTTGGACATTTCTTTACAATCCCGGAGAGGGGTTGATCAATGCTTTCCTAAAGTTCATCTCCTTTGGTGCAATTGAACCTCAAAGTTGGCTGCTCAATACGAAACTTGTCTTCCCAGCAATTATGCTGTTATCTATTTGGCAGGGAGCTGGCTTTCAGATGGTCATCTATCTGGCCGGCCTCCAAGAGATTCCCGATGACCTTTATGAAGCTGCCGATGTCGATGGTGCCAATATCTTCCAACAATTCGTTTACATCACTCTCCCTCAACTTCGGAACACCACCATTTTTGTCGTTCTGGCCACTACAATTTTGGCTTTCAAGCTATTCGACCAGGTGCAGGTGATGACCAATGGCGGCCCACAGAATGCTTCGATGACAACAATGCTTTATGTAATCGAACAAGGATGGGGTCAGTTAAAAGTTGGGTACGCATCGGCAATCAGCGTGGTCTTTTTCTTGATCGTACTTGGAGTTTCAATTTTGCAACGAGTTTTCATGCGCGAAGAAAGGCAGGTGGATTAATGACTAGCACATCCATTTCCAAGATTCACACGCACAGCTTGGGGTTTCGTTTTCGTCGGGGCATTAGAATCACGCTGAACTACACAGCAATGATTCTCCTCGCCATTTTCTTTCTCTTCCCTATCGTGTTCATGCTAGTGGCATCCATCAAAGAGGATGAGATGCAAATTCTAGCGGATATGAGTTCTCTTAAAGCGTTCTTACCGTATGGTCAATTAGGGATTCAAAACTTCCTGGATGTATTCGCCCAGTTAGAGTTTGGGCGGCTGTTATTCAATTCTACATTCATCATGTTGATTACGGTAATTAGCGGCCTGATGGTTAATAGCCTGATCGCCTACTCTCTGGCACGGTTGCGCTTCAAGGGACGTAACGCTCTTTTAAGCGTGATTATCGCTTTGATCATCGTCCCCTTTGAGGCGGTGGCAATCCCATTGTTATTGCTAGTCAACAAATTACCTTGGTTTGGTGGAGCTACTTCGTGGCTGAACACTTATCATGTGCAGATTATCCCTTTTATTGCAGATGCCTTTTCGATCTTCCTGTTCTACCAGTTTTTCATTAACATTCCTAAAGATTTAGAAGAAGCAGCTCTGGTAGATGGTGCCGGATTGTTCCGCATCTACTGGAGAATTATTTTGCCTCTTTCGCGGCCTATTTTTGCCACTGTGGCAATTCTGCAAGCTTTGGCAAATTGGAACCGCTTCATGTGGCCGTTGATGGTTACCCGTGGTATTGAAGCGCGCCCCCTGACCGTAGGCATGCAAACCTTTTTTGGACAAGATCCTCGCATTTGGGGTGATCTGTTGGCATTTGCCTCAATGATTACAATTCCAGTGCTGATCGTCTTCTTGCTATTCCAAAAATGGTTTGTCCAAAGTGTAGCCTCAACCGGCATCAAAGGCTAACTCACCCAAAGATCTCTATTTTCTCTCCACTATTCAGGAACAACGCGAATGCCTTTGATACTACCCGAAGATTGGATATGGGATTTTTGGTTTGGCCAAGACGGAGCTGATTACCATTTATTCTATTTGCGTGCCTCGCGCTCGTTATGTGACCCCGATTTGCGGCATTGGAATGTTTCCATCGGGCATGCGGTCTCACAGGATTTGATCAACTGGGTAGTCCTGCCAGATGCGCTGAAGCCAAGTCCATCTCCGGCCTGGGATGACTTCACAACCTGGACGGGGAGCATTTTGCAACACAAGGGCTTGTGGCACTTATTTTACACAGGCTCAAGCAATGAAGAAAAGGGGTTGATCCAACGGATTGGCTTGGCAACTTCCACGGATTTACTCCATTGGAAAAAATACTCCCCAAATCCCTTGATTGAAGCGGACCCTCGCTGGTATGAAATGCTCAATTCGGGTCTCTGGCACGATCAGGCTTGGCGCGATCCATGGGTATTCTGGCATGAGAACCAATTCTACGCTCTGATTACTGCTCGGGCAAACTTTGGCCCGGCGGACCAGCGCGGTGTGATTGCCCAGGCCCGCTCAAGCGATTTGATCCATTGGGAAGTACTGCCCCCTTTAACTGCGCCAGGTGAATTCGGCCAGATGGAGGTACCACAGCTTGTGAACATTCAAGGAGGGTATTATTTGTTGTTCAGTTGCGATGCAGAGCATTTATCGCAGCAACGCATCAAAAGGTTGGGGGGCAACACCGGAACCTATTACCTTTACGCTGAATCACCACTTGGACCATTTCGTTTCCTAAGTGACCAACCACTTCTGGGTGACAAAATTGGAACAAACTACAGTGGGAAGATAATTCAGGGTCCAGATGAAAAATGGTATATTATGGCATTTCATAACCTGGACAAAAACGGGAATTTCATCGGTGAACTTGGTGACCCTATTCCAGTGAACGTTTCATCCGATCGATCTCTCGAACTTGGAAGGGCGCCGTAAGACAGGCATGCTTGATTAGTAAAATTTATGATCAAGTTTGTTAGTGACTGTCAGCAAATCATGGCAGTCACTTTCATGTTTTATTGGCGAACAAAAATGGTATCATTCGGACAAAGATCAATTAGGTGAAATCATTTGGTACGAACACCAATATATGAAAAACAAAGTTCAACTAATTCCCTGCCCGGATTCCCTGAGTAGAATAGGAACCGGTTTACGATCATCGACATTTCCAGGTGTCAACTGGATTGCTAAGATTTCACCGTGTTCATTGACAACCAAGTGCAGCTTGAAACCATAATACCAGCCCATACTCGTCTTGCCTCTGCTAGCAATGCCTGGAAACACCTTGTGTCGCGGAATGCGAGGATTATGACAAACTTTGATCGGCGTTGAATCAATGAAAGAAATGCCCGTAGATTGACCTCGCTGGATGTGCAAACACACAATCAGTGTCACCAGAGCTTTACCTTTCAGGCGGACAAAACGACTGTAGCTGACTAGGTTCGGAAACTCAGACTTCATGTGTTTTTGAACATGTTGTGTGTACTACGCCTTGAAGGTTCGATAATGCGATTGTTGAAAGTGAATGAGAATGGTCATGACTTCGCTCATCTTCAAGCGGGATTTTCTCCTTCTTTGACGCAGTCCATTTTGTAGGTGGTACATTTGCCATTTAGGTTCGAATTCTATGCAAAAATCATCGACATTACAGTACCTTTCAACTAGACTCATCGTAGGGTTCCTTTTGGGTTGTTTGGTGTGGTACTAATAGTTATTTCAAACTGGAACCCTTCCTTATCCGCAACTCAGGTTACTTAACAAGCATTTTTCAGATGTTTTCAATGGCGGCATTCACATTCTGCATTCTTTCTTATCAACAGGGGATCGAGATTCATACACAAATCAGGCAAGGACTGGGAAACTTATTCCGTATAATCGGGAGCGAGGTGAGCAATGAATCTTTACGGCGGCATTGAAGCTGGGGGGACAAAATTCGTTTGTGGGGTGGGTACTGGCCCTAAGGATATCAGCGCCGAAACACGCTTCCCGACAACCACCCCCGATGAAACGTTAGGGCGGGCGATTGAATTTTTCAAGGGACAAGTCCCTTTGACCGCCATTGGGGTCGGATCTTTTGGTCCGACAGATCCTGACCCGGCTTCAGCCACATTTGGTCATATCACAGCCACCCCTAAACCTGGGTGGGAAGGCACGGATTTCGTCGGAGCGTTGAAAAAGGCTTTCGATGTTCCAATCGGTTTTGATACGGATGTCAACGGTGCGGCGCTGGGCGAGCATCGCTGGGGAGCCGCTCAGGGTTTGGACACTTTCATATACCTGACTATCGGTACGGGGATCGGCGGCGGTGCCATGGTGGAGGGCAATCTGTTGCATGGGGTCATGCACCCCGAAATGGGTCATATTCGCTTACCTCACGATTGGAACCAGGATCCCTACAAAGGTCGCTGCCCCTTTCACGGAGACTGTCTCGAAGGGTTAGCCTCCGGCCCGGCGCTAGAAGCACGCTGGGGTGCACGAGCTGAAACCTTACCTGCCGATCACCCTGCCTGGGATCTCGAGGCCACCTATCTGGCCTATGCTTTAGTCAATTTCATCCTGACACTAACCCCCCAGCGTATCATTCTGGGTGGCGGTGTCATGGAACAGCCCCAGCTCTTTCCACTGGTTCGAGCCAAAACACAAGAACTGCTCAATGGATATTTTCAAATTCCTGAAATCTTAGATAAGATTGAAAGCTATATTGTGCCTCCCGCTCTAGGCAATCAGGCAGGATTATTAGGCGCTATCGCGCTGGCCGACTTGACAGCCAAACAAAGCGAATTATAATTACGATTAACCTATCGCTTATAACGAAAACGCGATGACCGGGACGAGTAACCGGCCAAGGAACCGACAGAAAATGGAGATCATCGGCTGAGAATCTCCAGCGGCAACCGGCCAGCGAAAACCACCCGCGAGCATGAACCTGAACGTCCTGATCCCATAGGGAAATCGAAGGGCAAGTAAGGAGAACGGCAGGCCCCGTTATCGGCCCCCCAGAGATGTCCTGAGCGGATACTGAGCTTAGCGAAGTAGAAGTCGAAGGGCAAGTCCAGGTGGAACCGTGTGACGCGTTGCGCTCTCGCCCCGGAAGTGGTGAGAGTTTTTTTGTTTATGGACGGGTGACGGAAGACGGGGGACGGAGAGCTGTCCGTCTCGGTCATCGGTCTCCGGTCTCCGGTCTCCGGTC
>CAZVPR010000072.1:0-15611 GCA_964629085.1 uncultured Anaerolineales bacterium | reverse complement strand
GGGGACGGAGAGCTGTCCGTCTCGGTCATCGGTCTCCGGTCTCCGGTCTCCGGTCCACAAAGGAGAAATACCATGTCTTTCCAACAGCAGGAAAAGTACGAAGAAACGGAGCTTTATCGCATCCGACACTCCGCCGCCCATGTGATGGCGCAGGCGGTGATGGAATTGTTTGAACCCGGCGAGGCCAAAATCGCCATCGGGCCTCCCGTTGAAAACGGTTTTTATTACGATTTCGACCTGCCCCGCAACCTGATGCCCGATGATCTCAAAGCCATCGAAAAACGTATGCGCCAAATCATCGCCAAACACCATCCCTTTGAGAAGAAGGTCGTCAGTGCAGCAGAGGCCAAAGCCATGTTCCCCGATCAACCCTACAAGATCGAGCTGATTGAGGGATTGGAGGAAGGCGGTTTCGATGAGTACGGTGAACCGCTAGAAGAAAAACCGGAGATTTCATTTTACACGCATGATACGTTTACCGACCTATGCCGCGGGCCGCACGTAGAGCATACCGGCAAGATCAACCCTTCAGCCATCAAGTTGATGAGCATTGCCGGTGCCTACTGGCGCGGCGATGAAAAGAAAGCTCAACTTCAGCGCATCTACGGTACGGCCTGGAAAACGCCCAAGGAGCTCAAAGAATATCTTCACATGCTAGAAGAGGCGAAAAAGCGCGACCACCGCAAATTGGGCAAGGAACTTGATATCTATACCTTTTCGGATGAAGTTGGGCCGGGCTTACCTCTCTGGCTGCCCAACGGCGGCATCATGATCGAAGAATTGGAAAAATTAGCCAAAGAGATCGAGCACAATCATAATTATGAACGCGTGCGCACGCCCCATCTCACCAAGGAAGACCTCTTCCACCGCAGCGGCCACCTGCCCTACTATGCAGAGAGCATGTACCCACCCATGGATATGGACGGTGTCAAATATTACGTCAAACCGATGAACTGTCCTATGCATCACAAGATCTTTGACGCCCGCCCGCGCAGTTATCGTGATTTGCCGTTGCGGCTGGCCGAATACGGTACCTGCTATCGTTTCGAGAAGAGCGGCGAACTCTTTGGTCTGATGCGTGTGCGTTCTATGCAAATGAACGATGCTCATATCTACTGCTCGGAAGATGATTTTGAGCAGGAATTCATGGACGTCATCGATATGTATATGGAATATTTCGAGATTTTCAATATTGAGAAATATGTCATGCGCTTCAGCACGCACTCCAAGGAGGGCCTGGGTGAAAAATACGTCGACAATGAGCGCCTATGGTTGAAGACCGAGGAAATGGTGCGTCAGGCAATGAGCAATGGAAATATTCCATTTGTGGAAGTTCCCGGTGAGGCAGCCTTCTATGGTCCCAAGGTCGACGTGCAGGTGTGGAGCGCTATCGGACGGGAATTTACGCTGGCTACCAACCAGGTGGATTTCTCTCAGCCCGTGAGCTTTGATCTCTCTTTCAAGAACAGCGCTGGAGAGGATGAATCACCTTTGGTGATCCATCGCGCCCCTTTGAGCACGCACGAACGCATGATCGGATTCCTGATTGAACACTACGCCGGGAAGTTCCCGGTTTGGCTGGCTCCCGAGCAGACTCGTATCATCCCCATCACGGACGACCAGATCGAGTACGCCTTAGAAATCGAGAAAAAACTCAAAGCTGCTGGTGTGCGCGTCAAAGCCGATTTGGGATCTGACCGCATGAATGCCAAGATCCGCGCTGCACAAAAAATGCAGGTTGCCTACATGTTGGTAGTAGGCAACCGTGAATTAGAAGAAAACACAGTTGCCTTACGCCTGCGGGACGGTTCTCGTAGAGATGGAATGCCGGCGGATGAATTCGTTGGTTTCATCCAAGACAAAATTTCATCCCGCGCATCAAATCTATAAAACTTTGAATGATGAGTGCAGAACGTTAAATACCAACTTCACTCTGCATTCATCATTCAAATTTCTACAATTTCCGGCTGGACGAATCACAATCCCCGTGATATACTCCCGCCCGGTCTCGTACGTTTTCAACAGAGACAAAAAAATCACACACGCCTTTTGGCCTGACAGGGCGTGCCGCGAGCGGGGAAGTTCAGTTGCGGTTCCTGTCGGGATCGAAAAAGGCGGAGGAAAAACGCAAGGAGTAAAAAATGCCAGTTATTTCCATGAAAGCACTCTTAGAGAGTGGTGTGCACTTTGGGCATCGTACCCATCGTTGGCACCCCAAAATGAAGCCCTACATTTTCACTGAGCGCAATAATATCCATATCATTGACTTGGAACAAACGCTCACAAACCTGGAAGAAGCTTACGCGCTGATTCGCGATATTGTTGCTGAGGGCGGCAATGTTCTTTTCGTTGGTACCAAGCGCCAGGCCCAGGAAACCATCCAACTTGAAGCTGAACGCTGCGGCATGCCCTGGGTCACTCACCGCTGGTTGGGTGGTACGTTAACCAACTGGGGAACCATTCGTCAACGCATCAATGAGCTCAACCGACTCGAACGCATGCGCGACAGTGGCGAACTCGACATCCTAACGAAAAAAGAAGCCCTGGGTGAAACCCGCAAGATCGAGAGACTGGATATGCTTTTCGGCGGCATTCGCGATATGGACGGCACCCCTGACGTCCTTTTCGCAGTCGATATCAGTCGTGAAGATACTGCAGTGCACGAGGCCAATATTCTCGGCATCCCCGTGGTAGCGATGGTTGATACCAATTGCGATCCTCGCAATATTGACTACATCATTCCTTCGAATGATGATGCTATTCGCGCCATCAAATTAATTGTTGGGAAGATTGCCGATGCAATCATTGAAGGTCAGGCCATGCGCAAGGATGAAGTCGAGGAATTTCCTGCAGCCGCGGATGTTGCCTATGAAGAAACAGCCGAAATGAGCGACGAAGAATTGTTGGGTGCTTCTACATTGGCGAAACTCGAAGCAGCCAAAGCCGAAGAAGCTGAGGCTGAAGTCGAGGCCGTTGCTGAAGCCGAGGCCGTTGCTGAAGCTGAGGTCGCTACTGAAGCTGAGGTCGCTACTGAGGCTGAGGTCGCTACCGAGGCTGAGGCAGAGGTTTCTGAAGCTGAAACAAAAGAAGTTTCTGAAGAACCAGAAGCCGAGGCCGAGGCAGAAGCTGAACCCAAGGCCGATGATGAAACCGAGGCCGAAGAAGAAACTGCAGAAGATGAGGCACAAGAATGAGCATTACAACCAAAGAAATCAAAGAACTCCGCGAGAAAACCAGCGCAGGATTTATGGACTGCAAAAAGGCTTTAGAAGAGCACGCTGGTGACTTCGAAAAAGCTGTCGAGTATCTACGCAAAAAAGGTCTAGCTAAAGCAGCCAAGCGTGCTGATCGTGTGGCATCCGAGGGAGTTATCGAACTCTACAACCATGGCGATGGCCGCGTTGGCGTGATGGTTGAAGTCAATTGTGAAACTGATTTCGTTGCCCGCTCTGAGGCTTTTCGGGAATTTGCACACGAGATTGCACTACAAATTGCTGCCCTCTCCCCCTTATGGGTTACTGAGGACGAAATCCCTGAAAAAATTCTTGAGAAAGAAAAAGAAATTGCAAAGGAGCGCGCCTTACAAGAGGGTAAACCAGAAAACATCGTTGACCGAATTGTCGATGGCCGCGTAGACAAGTTCAAAGATGAAGTGGTCTTACTGCGCCAGGCGTACATCCGTGATGATAAAATGACCATTGAGCAAATGCTTCAAGAAGCAATCGTTTCTATTGGTGAAAATATCATCATACGCCGATTCACTCGTTGGGCTCTTGGAGAAAAGAGCAGCATCTAATGCAAAGGAAGGCCAGCCAAAAGGTTGGCCTTTTTGATAAGATATTCTAAAAGACAAGCCTTGCAGGACAATTATTAACCAAAAGGATGTCACCAATGAAAGAAGAGCTACAATTCAAACGAATCCTGCTAAAACTCGGGGGCGAATCGCTGGCTGGCCATGATGGGTTCGGGATCGATCCTTTGCAAGCTGAAAATGTTGCTCAATACATCAAAGAAATTTCCGACTTGGGGGTAGAGATTGCGCTGGTCATAGGTGCGGGCAACATTTGGCGTGGCCGTCGTGGACTTGATCGGGGAATGGATCGTGCTACAGCAGATTATATGGGCATGCTGGCTACCGTTTTGAACGCTATGGCCTTAATGGATGCAATGGAACGCGCCGGAATTGTGACCAGAGTCCAAACAGCCATTGAAATGCGCGATGTTGCTGAACCCTATATTCGTCGACGTGCTATTCGTCATTTAGAAAAAGGTCGTGTTGTCATATTCGGAGGCGGAACGGGCAACCCCTATTTTTCCACCGATACTGCGGCTGCATTACGGGCAATGGAAATTGGGGCTGATGTAGTTATCAAAGCCACCAAAGTAGATGGCGTTTACGACTCGGATCCGATGACAAATCCTGATGCAGTCAAATTCGAAAAGTTAACTTACATAGAGACATTAAATCGGCGCTTAGAAGTAATGGACAGCACTGCCGTTTCATTATGTATGGATAACCATTTGCCAATCCTGGTTCTCAATTTGTGGAAAAAAGGCTCCTTGCGGGATGCTTTATTTGGCAAGCAAGTTGGAACAATCGTTTCAGATTAACTATTCATCCTAGTAACCCAAAGACGAGTTTCACCAAATTGGTAAAACTCGTCTTTTATCTAATGGATACAATTTCGCCATTCTCGCAAAAATAATACGTAGATATTCTATCGTGGTAAAATCATCAGGGAAAAAGGATTGCCAAGTTTCGAGGAGATACCCATGCTTGATGACTTGTATTTAGATGCAAAGACACGGATGAAAGGCGCTATTCAAGCCCTTGAGGAAGATTTGGCTGCTATTCGCACAGGACGTGCCAATCCAGCACTGGTAGAGAAGCTCTCTGTCGAATATTACGGTTCACCGACTCCCTTACAACAATTGGCCAGTGTCGGGGTCCCAGAACCACGCACTCTCCTCATTCGCCCCTTTGATCCATCGACAACGAAAGATATCGAGCGTGCCATCTTAGCATCGGATTTGGGTTTGACACCAAATAGTGATGGGAAATCCATTCGTCTGCACTTACCTCCGCTTACCGAAGAGCGTAGAATTGAATTGGGAAAAATGGTCGGAAATCGTGTGGAAGATGGTAGAGTAGCGGTTCGCAATGTGCGGCGGGACAGCATCAAAGAAATGCGCGAATTTGAAAATGAGGATCTGATTTCTGAAGATGATCGCATTCGCGGTGAAAAAGAAATCCAGAAATACACCGACGAATTCATCGATGAAATCGAACAAATTGGAGAACGAAAAGGGAAAGAAATTCGAGAAGTATAGCAGCAGTAAGAAAGTGAACATTTTGACGAAATACTTTGTAACGTTCTTTCAATTTCAGGTCTAATTTTCGAAATCATGCCAAACGATCAAAAAAACTTGCCCGAGAAGATTCCCCAGCACGTGGCCATCATCATGGATGGAAATGGCCGCTGGGCTCTCTCACGGGGTTTGCCAAGGTTAAGGGGTCACCGAGCCGGGACAGAAAACCTACGCCGTGTGATTGAGGCGTGTGTAGAGTTTGGAATTCAGGTACTAACTTTATATGCATTTTCAACTGAAAACTGGGGGCGTCCGGTTGAGGAAGTCACCGGGTTGATGCGCATTCTCGAGGATGTCATCGATAGAGAACTAAAAGAACTTCACAAAAACGGTGTGCAATTGCGACACATTGGCCAATTAGATCGCATCAAACCCTCTCTGAGGCAAAAAGTACTTGAGGCTATCGAATTGACCAAAGACAACTCCCGCTTGGTGCTAAATGTGGCCTTTAACTATGGCGGGCGAGATGAAATAATATGGGCTATTCAGCACATTATTAAAGATGGAGTAGCACCCGAGGAAGTAAACATCGATCTTGTCAATCAATATTTGTTTACTGCTGGCGTGCCCGACCCTGATTTGATCATCCGCACTTCGGGGGAATTGCGAGGCAGCAACTTTTTGATTTGGCAGGGAGCTTACGCCGAATGGTACTTCACCCCCATCTTTTGGCCAGATTTTGACAAAGAAGAATTACGCAAAGCAATTGAAGAATTCAGCCACAGAAACCGTCGGTTTGGGCATGTAAATAAGCATAAATAATCCTATCAGTTGCCATGCGCCAAAGATTGATTACAGCGATCATACTAATTCCAATCGGGATAGCCGCCATTTATTTGGGCGGCTTGTTTTACATATCTTTGATCATAATTCTCCTGGGTCTGGCAGCCTGGGAATACTCGAGCCTGTTTCAAGCTGGCGGCTCTCAGCCTTCAAGAGCAATCATTGTTATTGGAACCCTGGCTTTCGCCTCAAACCAGGCAATTGCATATTTCGACAACGACGCGGTACCAAGGGATGCAGCCTGGGTAGCGGCATTCATACTTCTCATCAGTATCAGTTTACATTTAATTCAATTTGAGCGCGGAAGAGACCAGGCAGCTACAGATTTCGCCATTACGGTAAGTGGGGCCTTTTATATCGGTTTCCTAGGATCATACTTGCTGCTTTTGCGAAATTTACCTGAGGGTATTTGGTGGTTCATGGTTGCATTACCAGCCGTCTGGTTTGCGGACTCTGGTGCCTATTTCTATGGCCGTGTTTATGGACGTCACAAACTCAGCCCACGCCTCAGCCCAAAAAAAACTTGGGAAGGTTATATTGCTGGCATAATCGTCAGCATTGTGGGCAGCGCGTTATTTGCCGCGATGTGGCAACTTCCCGCCGGGCCAGAATCAGCCATCACGCCATTGCGCGGAGCTTTTCTTGGGTTAGTAATATCCGTGATCACTCCCCTCGGTGATTTAGGTGAAAGCATGATCAAACGCCAGGTAGGCATCAAAGATTCTAGCAATCTGATCCCCGGCCATGGAGGGGCTTTTGATCGAATCGATAGCTGGCTTTGGGCTGGTGTGATTGGGTACTACATCATCTCCATTTTCTTTATTTAAATCCAATTCACAAATATCTAGGAGCAGATCAATGTCAAATTCCCAACCATCTCGGAACCTGGCTTTGGAGTTGGTTCGCGTGACCGAGGCAGCCGCTTTGGCTTCAGGCCGCTTCATGGGGCGTGGGCAAAAAGAAGCTGCTGACAAAGCAGCCGTAGATGCTATGCGTTTGGTGCTGAATTCTATCGAAATGGATGCTGTAGTAGTAATCGGTGAGGGCGAAAAAGATGAAGCTCCAATGCTTTTTAATGGCGAAAAATTAGGCAATGGACAACCCCCTGCTGTAGATATCGCTGTTGACCCCATTGATGGGACACGCCCATTAGCCAATGGTTTTATCAATTCGATCGCTACGGTTGCAATTGCCCCACGTGGCACGATGTATGATCCTGGTCCCTTTATGTACATGCATAAGATTGCTGTTGGGCCGGAAGCGGTGGGAATGATTGATATTCATGCTCCTGTTGATGTCAACCTAAAACGTGTAGCACGCATAAAAGATATGCATGTAAACGATCTTACCGTAGTTATCTTGGATCGGCCACGACACGAAGAACTCATTCAACAAGTCCGCGAATGTGGAGCTCGCATCCGTTTGATCCCAGATGGAGATGTGGCTGGCGCCATGATGACATGCTGGCCTGACGCAGGCGTAGATCTACTCATGGGGGTTGGTGGCACCCCAGAGGGAGTCTTGGCCGCTTGTGCCCTTCGTGGTATGGGAGGGGAAATCCAGGGCAAATTATACGCACGAAATGATGATGAACTCGCCCGGGGAATAGAAATGGGGTATGACTTTGAGAAAAACTTGACCATAGACGATCTAGTATCTTCTAAAGATGTGTTTTTCGCCGCCACGGGTATCACGGATGGTGCACTCCTTGACGGTGTTAAATACTACAGCCACGGAGCCATAACTGCCAGCTTAGTAATACGCGGTTTGACAGGTACTGTTCGTGAAATGATAGCCCGACATAACTTCGACAAACTCAACCCTTTGAGTCAGGTTGAGTATTAATACCCCCCAATTTAGTAAATTGACAGTCAAATTCAGGCATGGTATTATCCCCATCGATAATTTAATAACCCACTAGCAATACTCTTATCCAGAGAGGTGGAGGGACCGGCCCTATGAAACCTCGGCAACCGGTTAGCAGTTTCAATCGCTAAAGATGGTGCCAATTCCGCAGAAGGATATTCTGGTAGATGAGAGGGTGCCATACATAAACATGGAATGCCCCTCTGAGCTAGAGGGGCATTTACATAACCCGGAGGATTAAATGACTAGCACTTTTATGAAATCACCGAGTTTGATGTTCACATCTGAATCGGTGACCGAAGGCCATCCCGACAAAATGTGTGACCAGATAAGCGACGCAGTTCTTGACGCCTGCTTGGAACAAGACCCCTACTCACGTGTCGCATGCGAAGTCGCAACAAAAACTGGTTTCGTCGTCCTGATGGGCGAGATTACCACTGAGGCTTTCGTCAATTTCGATGAACTGGCCCGCAAAGTGATCACCGAAATCGGTTATGATCGCGCAAAGAAGGGTTTCGACGGCAACACCTGTGGCGTGCTTTCCGCCATCGCCAGCCAGAGCCCGGATATCGACATGGGTGTCAGCAAATCACTCGAAGCGAAAACAGGCGAAGTGACCGAAGAGGAAATTGATGCAATTGGTGCCGGAGATCAAGGTATGATGTTTGGTTATGCGTGCAATGAAACTCCTGCCTTGATGCCTATGCCTATATATCTGGCCCACAAGCTAACCTTGAAGCTGGCAGAAGTACGAAAGAATGGAACCTTGCCCTGGGTGCGCCCTGACGGCAAAAGCCAGGTCACCGTGGAATACAGCTTCGGCAAACCTAAACGTATCGACACTGTCCTGATTAGCACTCAACACAATCCGGATGTCACTCCAGAAGAAATCCGCGCTGGCCTGATCGAACACGTTATTAACCCTGTTTTACCTGACGACATGGTTGATGATGAATTGAAAATCTACACCAATCCCACCGGCCGTTTCGTTATTGGCGGTCCCCAGGGAGACGCCGGAGTAACCGGCCGCAAGATCATCGTCGATACCTATGGCGGCATGGGTCGTCATGGTGGTGGCGCTTTCTCCGGCAAAGATGCCACCAAAGTTGACCGCTCCGCAGCTTATGCATCCCGTTGGGCTGCAAAGAATGTAGTTGCCGCCGGATTAGCTGACCGTTGTGAGATTCAGGTCGCTTACGCCATTGGTGTTTCTCACCCCTTGAGCGTAAACGTGGAAACCTTTGGCACTGGTAAGATCGAGGATGAAAAGATCAGCGAACTGATCAGCGAACACTTTGATCTACGCCCAGGAGCCATTATCCGCGACCTAGGGCTGCGCAAGCCAATCTTCCGCCAGGTAGCCGCATATGGACACTTTGGACGAGATGACATCAACTTGCCCTGGGAGAGCACTGATAAGGCCGAGGCCTTGAAAAAAGCCGCCGGGCTATAAAATTATTTCCCCAAATAAACAGACCTTCCAGGATTTGCTAATCGCTCTGCTCAGAGTGCTTCGCAAACTTGGAAGGTCTTGATTTTAAGGAAATATTGATAAATTTTGGCTAGATATACTGCGAAAGTTTCTTGACGATTTGATTCTTGGGGCGAAAACCAGTCAAACGCTCTTTGATCTCGCCACCATCAAATAGTGCCAACGTAGGTACACCCATCACCTGATATTGCATGGCAATGTTCTGATTGTCATCAACATCCAGTTTGACAACCTTGACTTGATCGGCCCATTCTTCTGCCAGTTCGACAACTACAGGCTCCAACATCTTACAAGGGCCGCACCATACGGCAGTAAAATCAACTAAAACGGGTGAAGGTGCATCGAGGACTTCTTCTTGAAAAGTGTCTTCGGTAACATATAACAAATCACTCATGAATTATCTCCAATCGGTAGCTACTCATTTTCTACTGCGCAGATGATACTCAAGCTTAACAAAAAAATCAACAAATTCGTTGACTTCAATTGTGCCGCGTGATAGAATTCAGCGCACGAGGGCGCGTAGCTCAATGGCAGAGCAGTGGCCTTTTAAGCCATTGGTTGTAGGTTCGATTCCTACCGCGCTCACTGATGTCTTGATGAGAAACACCATCCTTCTCTTACCTACAGGATGGTGTTTTTGCTCTTTTTTCAACCGCTAAAGTAGGCTTTCATTGGGTCGAAATAGGCATCCACCCAGCCTTGTTGATATTGCATTCCATGTGCAGGCAAATTGGAGTGAAAAATAGTTAGATGTGTACCCTCACCCATAGCCTCCAACAGAATCTCCAGGCGCGAGTCCTCATCACCAGCTTCAAATTCAGTAGTCCGCCAGGTTTGGATTATGCGCACACCCGGTTCCAATATTAGGTTTCTCCCCTGGATATAGCCATCCCAAGCTTCAAAGGTACCCCCCTCAAGGTTGGAAACTTTGGCCTGTCCCCCCGTCATCAGTGAATGTTTATCAGAATCAAGCCAAGCTCGAAATATTTCTTCCGGGGAAGCCGGTATTAAAGATGATACTTCGAATTGAATTGCCATAATTCACTTCCTTTATTTCATACCTATAAGGATAAAGATTTACTAGCCGACAGTTTTCTTTTTTGGACGCGGACTCCACCAGCGCGCCTTCGACGCACACGGATATATTATGAAAAACAACAAAAATCCGTGTCCCAATAAATGTTTTCATCAACCTTCCAGGTAAGTAGAAGATTTATATTCCAAATATTTCGTATGAGGTAAACACAAATTAGACTCGTCTAGCTCACAAAGTTTGATTTAATATCCTGGCTGATGTTCAGTTTGCTCATTTTACCCCCTAAGAGTAAAGGAATCAAATTAGGAATTTCACAGTGGATGAAAATTTCAAAACATCATCAAATAAATTGAATAAATCAAAACGCAACGGCTAAAAAAAGAATCGTTGCGCAAGCGAATAAAGCAAAAAGGTGGGCGCGAATGGATTCGAACCATCGACCTCACCGACATGTCCGTTAGTCAAGGGGAGACATAGTTTATTATCCTTTGTCAGTATCTGCCAATCTACGTAAGGTATAATGAATTTATGAACGAAGTTTCCCGCAAAGAAGTCAGCCTTTATATTGAAAATGCTGAAGAGGCATTAGATGTTGCTAAACTCAATATGGATAACGATTTTTACGCGGCAGCTATCAACCGAGCATATTATGCCATTTTCTATTCCGCAAATGCATTGCTTGCTACCAAGAAACTGGCTCGATCTAAACACAGCGGAGTATTATCAGCATTTCGACAACACTTCATCAAAACCGGCTTGCTAGCATCTGAATTGAGTGAAATTTACGGACAAGTAATGGATGATCGTTACGAGGGTGATTATGAGATCATTACTGCGACTTCTAAAGAAGATGCTGAGGTAGATGTGACTCAAGCACAGCGTTTTGTTAATGTTGTTACTAAATGGCTGAAAGAGGGAGGTTGGTTGTGAATAGACGAAACCTAACCAGCCAAGACCAAAAAGCAATCCGAGATTTTGTTTCGTATTTGCAACAAGCAATTCCTGATCGAGTTGAAGGAGTTGCTTTATTTGGATCAAAAGCTCGTGGAGATAGTCAAATAGATTCTGACATTGACGTGCTGGTAATCTTATCCCAAGAAGATCGAAAACTTAGGAGAGAGATACTTAGACAAGCAGCTCGATTTTCTCTCAAACATGATGTGATTCTCAGCCCACAAGTAATTGGGGCTGAAAGGTGGGAACAAATGCAGGGTTTCTCGCTATATCAAAACGTTCAACAAGAAGCTGCCAGATTAGAAATTGTAGGCGGTGAATTGTCTCTTGAACCGGTTAATGATGTATTGTTGGTAAGTTGAAAAACAGATCGAATGGCGAGAAAACTCACCTTCTCAAAACAAACTCTTAATTGATGCATTAAATATGGTACAAGCAGGTGAAATTACAATTGGGGCAGCATGTGAATTCTCTGGTTTGGATCGACATGAATTTATGCATTTTCTAAAAAGTAAAGAAATTCCACTGCAAACCCAAACACCAAGCGAGATTGAAACAGAATTTATTGACTGACCAACAAAGAATAGCCCAATATCAATAATATCTACTAGAAAGCCCCGGTGAACGTGTCCGGGGCTTTTGCTTGGGTTATGGAAAATGATCTTATTCGAATTATACTTTTCCCAAACATCGCAACACCCACATCCAACTGGATGTGACCCAAACTCCATTTATGCTCTACGTGGGAATAAAAAAACCCCCGAAATGGGGGCTTTTGTGGGCGCGAATGGATTCGAACCATCGACCTCACGGACATGTCCGTTAGTCGAGGGGAGACATATATCGTGATAAATTTTGCGTCAGGATTATATCGCTATTTCATGGTGAGCTAGCACACCGAAATCCAATAGTGTTTCCGCGGCCATCGGTTCCGCCCCCAGCTGAGCGGTAAGACACACGCATAAGAACATCAGGTGTATCCCAACTGCCCCCACGAATTCCCTTATCAACGCCATCTTCATTGATCGGGTTTGCAGGCCAGGAATTAGGTTCATACTCTTCGTAATAGTAAGGGTTCTTGAAATCCATCACAAACTCAGAAACATTACCTGCCATATCCATGACCCCGTAGGGGCTTGCACCTTGGGGATAACTGCCAACGGCAGACGTATAAATAGCTTCTCCAGCATCAATGGGTGTTCCACATCTACCCTCGCCACTACCTGTATCACGGTAATAATTAGCTAAAGAACAATCGGGTGGGGTGTTGCCCCATGGCCATATACGCGTATCGCTGCTTCCCCGGGCCGCCTTTTCCCATTGGGCTTCAGTTGGCAAACTTTTACCAGCCCAGGAACAGTAATTGTTCGCGTCGTTCCAAGGGATATTAACCACTGGGTAGTTCCCATATTGCGGGTTATTGTAATGGGCATCTTTGTAATAGGTTTCACCTTCGTAGGTGTATGTTAATGGAGGATCACAGGCTCCAGCAGCTATACACTGCGCATATTGGCTGTTAGTGATTTCATAAATATCGATGTAGTAACCATCCAGATAAACGGTGTGTAGTGGCACTTCATGAGCGAAACTGGCTTCGGAACAATCAAAGAAACTGGTGGTATCACAGCCCATCTGAAAATTGCCTGCTGGGATAGCAACCATGCCCGTAGGTGCGGGAGGCAAATCGGGTGGGGGTTGGTTGGGGTCACTTGGGGGTTGATCTGACGATATTAGGGCGGTTGGGGTTGGTTCACCTGGTGGTTGGTCAGGTGGATCGTTTGGCTGACTTGTAGGCACAGAACAGGCTAAGCCAATCAGAAAAATCAGAGCAATGAAATACAGTATTGGTGCTAATGGGTGGTGTTTCATAGTATTCTCCATGTAAACAACTTTGAATCCTTACGATATTTTGCCCCCTGTGATAGTAACACATAAAATACCAAAAGTACTAATTCTCACCCACTATTGTTGACACCTATAATTGACTATTTGGTATATTCTTGGTACTGTGAATAAAGAATAAAACTTTATTTGAGCCGCAACGATCATCATAGTCATGGATAGCAGGAGATAATAATCAAATGTCGAACAACGATATAATATATTATGCATTGGCATGTATTGGCGTGATATTCTTAGTCGGGGCTTTAGCCGGGGCAGGTTTTTTCATCTCCCGACGTAGACGTCAAATTCAAATGGGTCGCTCTTCTTTTGGGGGCAGTTCATGTATTCTGACTATTATTGTGATTGGCGTTTTAGCAGCGTTGGTATTTGGTGGAATATCGTTGGTAGCTTTTGGTTTCATACCTAACCAGAGTATTCAAATAGCATCATCGGTCAATTTCACCGAAATCCTAAAAACTGGCGGCGGCGGATTGGTACTAACTGTGTTGGGTGCCTTTCTTTTGAATGGTGGTATAAAATCCATACTTAGCCGTCGAGCGATTGTAGAAGATGATTGGGGAAGACGCCGTGAGAAACGCGGCTGTTCCGCCATACTCAACGGAATTACGCAAGCATTTTTCGGATTTTTATTGCTCGTTGGTGGGATAGGCATGTTATCCCTATCGCTTTATAAACAAGGTTTACCCTGGTTGGGTTTCTAAATATTTTCTCCTAGAACTACTTCCAATAATCAAACTGATAAATCTAAACATGTATTAAAAAAGCTCCGGCAAAATTGTCCGGGGCTTTTGCTTGGGTTATGGAAAATGATCTTATTCGAATTATACTTTTCCCAAACATCGCAACACCCACATCCAACTGGATGTGACCCAAACTCCATTTATGCTCTACGTGGGAATAAAAAAACCCCCGAAATGGGGGCTTTTGTGGGCGCGAATGGATTCGAACCATCGACCTCACGGACATGTCCGTTAGTCGAGGGGAGACATATATCGTGATAAATTTTGCGTCAGGATTATATCGCTATTTCATGGTGAGCTAGCACACCGAAATCCAATAGTGTTTCCGCGGCCATCGGTTCCGCCCCCAGCTGAGCGGTAAGACACACGCATAAGAACATCAGGTGTATCCCAACTGCCCCCACGAATTCCCTTATCAACGCCATCTTCATTGATCGGGTTTGCAGGCCAGGAATTAGGTTCATACTCTTCGTAATAGTAAGGGTTCTTGAAATCCATCACAAACTCAGAAACATTACCTGCCATATCCATGACCCCGTAGGGGCTTGCACCTTGGGGATAACTGCCAACGGCAGACGTATAAATAGCTTCTCCAGCATCAATGGGTGTTCCACATCTACCCTCGCCACTACCTGTATCACGGTAATAATTAGCTAAAGAACAATCGGGTGGGGTGTTGCCCCATGGCCATATACGCGTATCGCTGCTTCCCCGGGCCGCCTTTTCCCATTGGGCTTCAGTTGGCAAACTTTTACCAGCCCAGGAACAGTAATTGTTCGCGTCGTTCCAAGGGATATTAACCACTGGGTAGTTCCCATATTGCGGGTTATTGTAATGGGCATCTTTGTAATAGGTTTCACCTTCGTAGGTGTATGTTAATGGAGGATCACAGGCTCCAGCAGCTATACACTGCGCATATTGGCTGTTAGTGATTTCATAAATATCGATGTAGTAACCATCCAGATAAACGGTGTGTAGTGGCACTTCATGAGCGAAACTGGCTTCGGAACAATCAAAGAAACTGGTGGTATCACAGCCCATCTGAAAATTGCCTGCTGGGATAGCAACCATGCCCGTAGGTGCGGGAGGCAAATCGGGTGGGGGTTGGTTGGGGTCACTTGGGGGTTGATCTGACGATATTAGGGCGGTTGGGGTTGGTTCACCTGGTGGTTGGTCAGGTGGATCGTTTGGCTGACTTGTAGGCACAGAACAGGCTAAGCCAATCAGAAAAATCAGAGCAATGAAATACAGTATTGGTGCTAATGGGTGGTGTTTCATAGTATTCTCCATGTAAACAACTTTGAATCCTTACGATATTTTGCCCCCTGTGATAGTAACACATAAAATACCAAAAGTACTAATTCTCACCCACTATTGTTGACACCTATAATTGACTATTTGGTATATTCTTGGTACTAGCTTGTCAAGCATGATAAGATGGGTATAGTCGTTTCAATTTGATACG
>CAZVPR010000071.1:5053-24378 GCA_964629085.1 uncultured Anaerolineales bacterium | reverse complement strand
CACCGGCCTTCTAAGCCGACGGTTGTGCGTTCGAGTCGCACCGGGAGCGCCTAATTGTGGGGGGTCAGCAACTAGATACCCCTATATATGGGGGTGAAGAGCCTGCCAAAACGGCAGGTTTTTGTTTTGCGTGCAGTTTGCGTGCAATTGCGTGCAATTTTGGGCAAACTGCGATCAGATTTTTAGCTTAGAATCTACGCTATTCCCCATCTCCAATTTGATCGGTGTAACCAACTCATCCATAATCCGTGCTGCTTCGTCCTGCATGGTGGGCATCAGGTGACCATAGATATCCAGGGTTGTGCTTGTTTTTGAATGTCCCAACATTTTTGAAACCACAATGATCGGAACACCATTATTCAGCATAAGTGATGCCGCTGTATGCCGCAAATCGTGAAAGCGGATGTGTCGGATATTGGCCTTTATTAACTGATTGTTATAGTCGTTACGAAGATTACTGCCTCCAAGATGAGTTCCAATTGTTGATGTGAAGATCAAATTTTTCTCTTTCCATCTTTTACCAGCGGCAGCTTTTAATATCTGCTGATTAGTGTGATGAACCCGAAGTACATCGAGCATTTTTTCTCCCAATTGGATAGTACGTCTGCTTGCGCGTGTTTTTGGTTGTCGAATAACCAATCCTTGCTTGTGTACACGATACACCTGGCGTTGAATTCGCAGTGTACCCCTTTTCCAGTCCAGGTCAGACCACTTAAGCCCAAGGATCTCTCCCTTTCTCATGCCAGTCTTTATCGCAAGATGGTACAGCGCTTCATAGCGAGTATCCTGAATTGTGATCATAAACCGCATCACTTCATCTTCATCCAGGATTTCCATTTCTTTTTGACTAGAGCGGGGAAGCGTGGCACCATGCGCAGCATTGTAGCTAACGTATCCTTTTCGAACTGCATCATCCAAACTTCTTTGAATGATCATATGTGGAAATCTTGCGCTGCGTGGACTAAGCCCCTTCTTCAATAAGTCATAACAATGAGCTTCTATCTGCTCAAGTCTCAAATCCCTGAGCTTGATGTTGCCCAGCTGCGGCACGATGTAATCTCTGATGATTTGTTTATAGCGAACAGCCGTTTTTGGTGAGAGCCTGGTTTTGTGAAGCTCGATCCAGGGCTGTATGTATTCACCCAAAGTGACGCCAGACATCTTGTAGGTCATCCCTTTTTGGATTTGATCTTGCGTATCGCGTATCCAGGCCCGGCACTCATCTTTCGTACTGAAAGAACGAGTAAGCCTTTTTCCGTCGATGGTAACAGCAGCTCGCCACTTTTTTCTTTCTTTCCAAATGGCGCCTTCTTTGTTGCCTCTTCTTTTCGTCATCTCGTTTTCCTTTCGTGGTAGGTAAAGCAAGATTGACGATTTGAAAGACCTGCTAACATTCTGTTGTTAAGGTTCCATTGAGCTATATTCATTTTACACCAGAATTGTTTGCAGAATTCAAATTCTCTCGGATGTAGTTATTCAAGTCCGCAGGTCGAACCCTGATTGCCGTCCCAACTCGCACAGTGGGGATTGTTCTGTTCTTCAACAGTTTGTAAGCCAGAGAACGGCTGATGTTTAGAATCTCTGCGACTTCAGTCGCTTTCAATAATTTGATTTGTGTTGGTTTGTCGCTATTCCAGTTCTTCTTTGTCATTGACGCGCTCCTTTTCTTTTGGAGTAATTCTCTGGGATAGCAAATCCCACCCCAAGGCGAAACAGGTTTTCAAGGTCTGGCCTAATTCCCAGCCCAAGCGTTCCGAGATATTGCGCAGGTCTACCCAAAACTTCTCATCATTTTCAATTAGCATGAATTTTCTTCTTCTGGCGGGGTCATTCATTATCCAATCCTTTTGATTCACCATGAAGATATTTTTTCAACGACATTTTCTTTTTCATGATAATTTCTCGTCGATGCCTGAATGTCGCAATGCTCTCTTTTGCGCGATTCTTTTCAAGACTTCGCCATATCTTTGGCGTCTGGATCCACATCACACCCAGGCGCCAAAGCGTTGCAGAAGAAACTTTCATATGCCGCCTCAGGCTATAGTCTGCATTCAGTATTACCACTTCATAGGTCGCAAAATTGATGGATACAGTTTCTGCTGGTACTAACATTTTTCTACCTCCATATTGATTTAGCCAATTAACTTCTCTAATTGGTATTCTAGAAACAGGTCTGTATCGCAAAAGATAGCCAGACCCTGCCAATGCTCACTCTCTGGAAAGCCCGCATATGCTGCCATCCAGTCAATGATCTTCTTGTATTGCCCATCTTCCAGGAAGTCGATCACATGACAAAACGCTTGGGGTAAGTGCTCCCGTCCTTTGACGCCCCACCAGCGGCCAACTTCTGAGACTTCTTCTTCAACTTCCTTGCTCATGTACTTACTGGCGTACCAGAAGACACCCCGGTAGCTCTTGATCCTGGATACACTTGTCCCTGCTTCCAGGTGATCGCCTGATAGCTTTCCGCAGACTTCCCACCACATCCTGGCCACCAACTGGCGCAGGTCGTAGAGATATTCATCATGCAGTCCCCAGACCAGCATATGAAAATGCGGGAACATAACCCCCACATGCAACCCTGTTTTCCTGGCCTTGTATTCCAACTTCCAGATCACGGCTACTTCTGGATAGATATACTGCAATCGCTGGAAGAACTTCTTCAAGTGACTCTCTTTCAGTCTTTTGCCGTCTATTCTGTCGTTGTAAAACTCATCCGGATAGGTCAGGTCAAACCACAAGGGTTTCCGGGTCTGCTCCAACTTGGCGATCAATCTCAGCATTCTTCTTCGGGATGCATCCGAAAAGGCTTTCACTGTTCCTCTCGTTCCCCCAGTCTTGGTTTCCATCTGAGTCCAAGAACGCGGACGCTTGCACTCCAGCAGTGATCCACCCTGGTAGATCTTCAAGACCCCCTTTCTGTGCTTGATGGTTTCCCTCTGCATCAACTCTCTTGCTAGCTGTAATTTAATTTTTTCTTCATTTATTCCATTTAGTTTTCTGCGAATATGTAACGTAGACAAGCCAGCACGTCTCCGCTCACGCTCAAGCTGGATGGAATCCAAAACGCCACCATCGAAGAGAGAGTTCAGAAATGCCTCATGCTCCTCCAACTCGTGGTGGTCTGAATAATGGGTATCTAAATCATCGAGTGGGGTATAATTAGCCCGCACGGTAAATTCCTTTCCGGGTATTTTCTGTGTATGCTCCTTGGGCCTGCCAGCTCAAGGAGCACTTTTTATATTAGCAATTAGAACATATGTTCTATCTTTTTGCAATCACTCACAGGGTATTTTAAGAGTGATTTTAGGGGTAACTCTCCGGGGGATGCATATATACGGCTTACCTCTCTCGCAACCCGTATCCGTACGGTTCGCACCGTCCTCCGCACGTGCGGGCGGTGCGCTTCCGCCGGATCGGGAGATGCGGCCCACCCTAAATCGTCTATCCTATCCAGTTTTAATCCCTCCCGCCTTCAAACCCTTCAACAGCCTCTCAAACGCTTTTTTATACTCCCGCTCGTCAGCCCACTTCGAAAAATCCCCAATATGTCGTCGCCGTTTGATCATAGCCGCCCAATCCATTTGAGCCTCCATCACCGCCTCATCCAACCTTATCGGAAATAGTATAGTTCTTCCGCTGGCTTTCTCTTCATCCAGTGCCGATTCCACCTCATCTCCCACCCAAGTACTGCTAATTGAATTTTCACTCAAGATAACCAACAACTTGTCTCTTAGCCGAATCTCTTGGTCAATCTTAATCCGAATCCGGTCTCCAATCATCATATCCTCGGGGGCAAACCAACACCGCACCCCTTTATCCTGTAAATTTTCATGTATCCTCTTCGCAAATTCTTCATCTTTATTGCTGTAGCTAATGAAACATGAACGATAAATCGCCTTTCCCCCCCGGTAGAGATCATGAATTCTGTAGCTGATATCGAGAACTTCATTTGCATCTAAGCCAGGATTTGCTAACTTTGCGTACTCAATATCTAAATCGCTCAAACCACACCCTCGCAAAAACTTATTAGGAATTTTTCCTAGAGACATCCGAATAGTCTTCAAATCTACATCCGAAGGACCTCCATGTTCAACTTCTTCAAGGCCCTCAGGCTCTCCCAGATCAACCCTCAAAAATTTTGAATTATTGACCTGTGCATTCCTAAAAATGGCTCTATTGAGAACGCATCTCGTGAATTTGGCTCCACTAAGATCGGCTCCACTGAGATCGGCATCACTGAGATCGGCTCCACTGAGATTGGCTCCACTGAGATTGGCATTAGCGAGATTGACTTCTTTTAAATTGGACATTCCCAGATCGGCTTCATTCAGATAAGCCCCACTGAGATTGGCTTTCCAGATATTGACGTCTCCGAGAGCGCATCTCCTGAGTTTGGCTCCACTAAGATCGGCAAAACTGAGATCGGCACCATTACAATTGGCATTACTGAGATATGTTTCTCTTAGATCAACTCCTCTTAGAATTGTTAGACTGAGATCGGCATAACTGAGATCAGCTCCCCTAAGATTGGCACTACTAAGATCGACATACTTTAGATAAGCCCCACTTAGGTTGGCACCCATGAGATTAGCTTTCCGGAGATTGATATCAACGCTAGGATTTCGCTCGCGCCATGCATTCCACGCATCAACCCCTTTCCTCAAAATCGCCAATTGTTCTCGTTTTGTCATGGTTTCATCTCCTTCGGTACAAGTATAGGAAGAAAATCTCCAAAGTCAAGAGCTTCCAGCTCCCGTGCCCTATTGCCCCTCGCCGGGGCGGGCAGATGAGCAGTCAGAGAGCATTCCTGCCCATCAACCCCAAGGCTCTAAACTTCATGTGCAGTCAAGCGTGACTGCTTTCAAGTGCTCTGACCTTCAAGTGGATCTTTTTAGCCAGTGGGTAAACACTTCCTTTGGTGGTTCCTGTCACACTTGACAGCACCCATGACGCTTTGGCTACCAACCGGGTACCTCGATGATGGCATCGAAGATCAAACCATTTTGCGGGATCTGTTCGACGAGAATGTCAACATCACAGATACCACCGGCGCAGGTCATGGTACCTCGATCCAGGCACCAGAATGAGCGACCCAAAGAAGGCACATGCAGCACGGTACCGTCTGGCCAATCAAAGGGGCAGGCTGCCGCCCAACCCACAAACGACCGCCAGGGCAGCTCGCTCTCCATGGCCGAGACACACACACTTTGAGAGATGGAGTACTTCCAGCAATTCTGCGTAGTGATGAAGTCATGATTGCCGAACTTGTTTAGCGCTTGCCCAGCATCAATCTCTTCCACAGTTGCAGGATTATCAGGCCAATAATTTGTAAGCCTTACCCGCACATTGTATTGGGCGCATGAAACGCATTTCACGGTCTGAAATCCATATCCCGGTTGCAGCACTGGCATGGTGGGCTCTGGCGTCGGAGTAGGCATCTGGGTAGGCGTTGGCACATCTGTTTGTATCATCGTTGATATTTGAGTTGGCATCATGGTGGCTTGAAGGGTGCTCACCAGCTGATCCAGTTCAGTGGATGGATACTCGCCAACCTGCAGCAATCCGGTGATACCCGCGTCTTGTCTTTGTGCCCGTTCTTCTCTGGCCTGGCTGGCTCGCCTACTGGGCTGGGTGATCATGTAGACAAAGCCGCCCCAAAAGGAAAGAAATAACAGAAACATGAAGGCCGCATATGGGGAGAACTGCTGGCCCACCTGGCTCTCGTTCAAATAGGGTTTTGGCTGCCCCGATAAATACCAGGCACGAAATACCGGCGATTTACAATTAGCCAAAGAAGCGACGTTTCTTTTTAGCGCCCGCTTTTTTCGACGCGCTTTCCATGCGCTCCGCTGCGCGTTCCAAAGCGTCCGCAGCTTCGAGAATAGCGAGAGTCTCTTCATTCTGCTGAGATATAAATGCAAAGTTGTTTTCATTGGCGTCAATTCTTTCACCATGCAGTTCTGCTAACTCTGATACCAGCCGGTCGATCATGCGATCAATGCCACCCGCACCCATGGCCGGGTACTGCCGCGAATACTTGCCCCAGGGCGAGCGAGAATTCAACCAGACCAAACGACCCACATCATCCTTGGTTGACCGCTTGACAATCCAGCGATACTCAATGATCGGCAAACCAATCTTGCCGAAGTTGATACCCGCTTCCAGTTCCTGGGTTCTCAAGCCCCGTGGCACATCTTGAAAGGATGGGATCACCAATAGGATATCTAGCTTGGCCAGGAAAGCCTTGAAGGCTTTGACATCCACATTCTGCAGCCAGACCCCGCCTTCATCCAGGATGATGAAGACATGCGCCATGCCATCATCCATCAAGTGGATCTCATCGGGATTCTCTGCGAAGACCAACGGGAAGTTGGCCACCACCCGGTAGCCGCGTTCCTTGGCGTAATACTCCGCCAGCTCCACACAGATGGAAGTCTTCCCGGCATTGGTGAAACCTGAAACCGCCAGCGACCTGGTTTCCTTCAAGATGCCAAGGATAGCGCTTTCACCGATCATCTTCATCTTTCACCTTGAAGATCTGTCGAAGGTCAGCAATGAACCAACCAAATACCAGTCCGATCATCAGACATACTATGAATACATTCAATATTGCTGCCAGATCTTGTATCATGGATTGGTCCATCATTCACCGCCTAAGAAAGGGATCAACCCTGTGATCAGTGACACCAATCTGGGGATCACAACCAGGCCGACCAGAATTTGTAGGATACGCACCAGGATCTCCAATTCTGGCAAAGTGATGTAATAGGTTTCCATCAGCGTAAATACCTCCTCACCAAGCCAATCGCACCACCGGCAGCCAGGTAGTGCAGGATGTTGAAGGTGATGCCAAAGAGCGAGAATTCTTCAATCCCCACATAACGGGTGCAGAACTGCAAACCGGTCCAACTATCAATCAATCCCAATGTTTCAGCTGCGGAAATGATGATCGACTTCTCCGGGAATACCGTTACACAGACACCATCACGAATATATAGGCCCGGTAAAAACCCTTCGTCCTCATCAATCCCAAAAGCTCCTCCGCCAACACCGTTGTAATAGGTGCTTGAGTTATTACAGATGCCCGGTTCCATGGTTGCTGTCGCTGTTGCCGCTGGTGTAAACGTTGCCTCTGGCGTAGGCGTGATTTGGATATCTTCATAAATTGCGTATATATCAACGGTTCCAAAAAGTCTATGTTGTGATGGACCACCAATCCAAAATATTATTGGTTCACTGGGAGCATGCCATCCTATACCACCTAATCCTTGATCTATCGTAAATTGCTCGCATGGATTAGGCCAGGTAAAACTCATTGAAACACAAGCCCACTTATCAACAACCGCTCCATACCCATATATTACATAATTTGTTGTCTGTGTTCCCACACCCTTGAATGCCATGTATCCGTCACCAGTCGTTCCCCCTACGATATGCATCAAATAGCCCGCAGGTGCAACCGCTGGCAAATTAGCTTGCGCATAATATGTATAATTTATTCCATCGAAACTGCTTTGACCCAGGTAAGACAGCCAATATTGCGGTAATGGCGTGGCTGTTGGACCCGGCGTAACCTGGCTTGTTGGGGCAGGCCCGCCAGGCGTTGGGGTTGTTTCACATATTCCGTCCCCGTTTTCATCATAGCAATTATCCGGGTCTTCCCAATTGCAGATCCCATCCCCATCATCATCTGGACAATAATCCGGGTCATCTGGATTACAAATGCCATCCCCATCATCATCAAAACAAGATACCGGAGAAGTTGGCCAGGGTGTACCTGTAGCGATCAGCCTTTGCGGTTCCGGGAAACAGTGACCGCAAAAATACTGGAATTGCAGATCATAGTCAGCTTTGACGCCTTCGATGTCGGGATCGCATGCACCAGTTTCTACTTCGAAGGGATCATCATCACCAAAAAGCGGCGTGACTTCCGGCGTTGGCGTGACTGTCTCTTGGGCTAATGCCACCCCAGCCATCAGGCCCAGGAGCACCAAGATCCCAAACACCCAAAGGGCAAGCAGCAATGTTTTGACCAGATTCCGCTTCATTTCACTGCCTCATGAAAGACGCCAGTAACGCTGCCATCCAAAACACCAGGAAGACCAAGCCAAACCTTGAAAGCTGCACCCCTCCCAAACGGACGGCATAGAAGTAATCCGGCCGAGCCAGCACAAAAAGCGCTGCGATCAACGAAGGGAATACGAACCTGGAATTCATCGCCGATGCAGCCATGAAGACAAATATGAAGGCGAACTCCACACCGGATACCGTGATGGTCATCAGTCGCGCCCTCCGAAGACCAAATTGAATCCCACCACAGCCAGGATGATGGTGATCAAGCCGCCCAGCTTCTGAAAATGTCCAAGTTGTTCTAGAAAGTACAGTCCTTTTTGTATGGCTTCATTGCCCATAAGTTATTCCTTTACAAGATGAAGCCGGGACCAGGGCCCCGGCTAATGTTCTATTGATCAGGGTTTAGCCCCGGCGGAAAGAGCGCCACAGAACTGCGCCGATCCCGACAGTGGCCGCGCCCAGGATGAAGGGCAGTACGCCCAAATCGGTGAGCAAGGTGATAGCGTTAGCAATCTCGGTCATGTGTGGATATGCCTCCTTTCCTTAGTAGATTTGATTATCACCGGCTGAGATCTTCAACCGATGCTAAACACGATTAGCGAGCTTTGGTTTTCTTGAAGTGGTCGGTGATCTTGATGCTTTCAACGACAAGATACAAGCCGTCATTGCCGGTTTTGAGCAGCACCTGGGCTTCGAAACTGACTTCGTCGCCAAAATCAATCACTTTGACACTTTCGCTTGGCAGTCCCATTTTGTACTGCTGGTTGCCTTGTTGGTTGAAGGTGAGATAATCCTTACCTTTATCTCCCCGGTATACATCGGTCACGAGAGCATTGGAAATTGCGATTCGGTTAGACACGTTACAGCCTCCTTCCACAGTAGATTTGTTCGTTTATAATAGGGTAGAACTAACCCGAATAGAACATGTGTTCTATAAATTAAGTATACGCCATAGCGCAAAGAGAGTCAAGGGTACTCACCTATGAGTTTGGATAAGATCTTTGATTTGGTGGCTGATAAGCAATCGGCCCCTAATAACTTTACAATTGAGATGGGGAAACAGGTCCGCGCCGCGCGCGAAGAAGCCGGACTCCTACAAGGAGAACTAGCTAAGATGGTGGGGAGACGTCAGGCTACGATCTCCGATATTGAACATGGTAAGAAGGAAATGGGGTTATCTACCCTGGTGCTAATCGCTGCCGCCCTGATGAAACCAATCCCTTTTTTTTTCCCCGCTGATTTGACAAATGATATTGATTAGGAGAAATCGTGGATTATGAATAAAACTATCCTTCCCTTGGAAAAGGATAAATTTTCGATTGAAGGCGAAAAACCCTTTAATGGCTATCACGATCCAACCAGGTTGTGGAATGGCTGGCATTGCCCCTATTTTGAGTGGGATGAAGCAGTAAAAATTTCTGAGTGGCTAAACAAATGGAAAGGGGAGAAAGAATTGGTGCCAGATTTTGATAACAAAATTATCAATTGCTTTGAAGACCCTGACGATCCATTTCAAATTGGTGAAATCACAATAAATACTGAAGATGGGAAAATATTGCTTTACGCTATCGGTACAGGATGGTGGATCTGGTCAATACACACGGATACATAATGTCAGATATTTCGTCGATTGCTAGAATTTATAAATCCATTTTTATTTGACTTGCCGTCGCATTATCAAATCCCCATTTTGCTGGAAATGTTTCATATTCAATACCAGCAAAACTTTTAAATACAGCTTCAATAATAATCTTGACTCCTTTAGGGGGAACTGCCATGCCTATTTGTTTCCTAACGCTTTCCTTTTTCCCTTCAAATATAAACGTGTCAGGAAATGTCTGCAACCTAGCACGTTCTCTATTAGTAAGCGCTCTCGGCTCTTCCCAATGATATCCATGTGTACCACCCCCTCCACTACCCGTTATCGTATAAGCAGGCCTATCCGGATGCAATCTGCGGTAGATTTGACTAAGTTTTGCACCTTTTACGTTTAGTTTAAGATGTTCAGGGATCCCATCGTACCATGCGTTTTTTCCAGCAGGGATATGATTCAAACGTTCAACGACAGTTTTTGATTGGTTTGTGTATTCGTGATTTGATGCATTTGAATGTATTGGGGGATCTTCTATTGCATTTTTTGCTGTAATTTGTTCTTTAGGATTTAGAGTAGTGGGAGCTGGCACCTTATAGTCCACATTTAAGTCATTCCTAATACCAATAATAATAATGCGGTGCCGTGTTTGGGGAACTCCGTACTCCTCAAATTTGTACAAATGCGGGGTCAATTTATACCCGGGACCCGCGTTAGCCAGTTCACCTAATATCATTTTAAATGCTAATCCGTCATTGGCACTTTGCAATCCCCCAACATTTTCTGCAAAAAACCACATTGGATGATGACAATCCAGTACCTTTACACCATAGGAATATAGCGGACCATAATCACCATGTATGCCGTTATGTTCTCCCACCACACTAAAATCATTACATGGAAAACCATATGCAAAAGCATCAATAGGTGATAATTTTTCTATCTTTAATTCTTTTACATCCCGAACCTCTACAATATTGGGTTCTTTTGGGCATATGTTTTTTCGATATGTTTCACAAGAATCGGAATCATTGTCGTAAGCCCATACATGATCTATACCATATGTGGTCCTATTGCCTTTTAATTTAGCAGTTTTGGCACCATAAGCCAACCCACCTGGACCTGAAAACAATTCACCTAATTTGAATATCATTTAGCACCTTTTGTTCTTTTCATTATTTTACTCTTTTGATATCATTCTGGAAAGAAGTTTATATTTTTCAGGGAGATAATATGAGAGATCATTGGGTAATTTCTAGGCCAAAAAGAAAATTGATTCTTGTTCCAGATATGCTGAGAATTTTTGCTGCCGTTGTGGAAGGCAAGAAATGGAAAGGCAACAGAGAAATTCAATTGCAATTTGAAATTGCACTAACAGAAGCACAATGGAAGGCACAGAATATTAGTGCCGATGGAAGTGGTGCCAGAACCTACGCAGTGCTATTATTCATGTTTGGGTTATGGTATGAAGATGAAGAAAATGGGGTATGTATAACTCTTGCAGGCGAAGAAATTCTTGGGGGTGCACTTCCAGTTCCAATCATAACTAAACAGCTACTAGATTTCCAATATCCATCTCCTTACTCTCTAAATAGAAACGTTAATATCTCACATGATTTTAAAATTCAGCCTTACCGGTTTATTTTAAATCTATTTTTGCAAGAAGGGTTTGAAGAAGTTACCCAAAATGAGATAGCCTATTGTCTTGTGCCATTTGCAAAAAATAGCAACGATCTAGAAAAGTGTGCCGATCTTGTCCGAGAGTTCAGAGAAAACTCTAATAGAATTATTAGTAATGCTGTCGAATCAAGTGGAACTACCGAAGATAATTTGAGAAATATTGGCAACACAGTAGTTAATCAACTTGAATATACTGGGTATTTTCTTGAGAAACAAGATATTAAATCCTTGAGAATTAAACCCGAATCAACTGAAATTGCTAGATCAGTTCTTAACAGATTAAGGTCTGGACTAATCCAGGACCCAAATGATGTCGCATCATTTCAAAAAAGATACGGCACAGGATTAGATACTACAAAGGATTACTCTAGTTCAATACGTGAACCAATGCCTATAAGCCCGAACGAAAGATTAATATTTGAAAAATTTTATATCCTTTCGTCAAACGAACCCATTTTCTCATTAACTCCTGAAATTATCGCTCGTTTATCAAACGAGACAGGTGCAGGTGTTTCTATGGTTGGTAGAGTACTTGACAGAATGCCACTCGAAACTCAGGCATCTCAGTTTTATTCAAATTATCTTAGTTTATCAGTTGGGGGAAGGTCGACAGCAGAAGATTTCGAAAGAAAAACAGCCGCTTTGTTTGAAGGCTTCGGTATTGATACTTTATGGGTTGGAAGAAAGCCTCGCCACCCTGATGTGATCGTCTTCATTGATAAAGTTAATATGAAACACGGGATTATCGATGCGAAAGCTTACAGAGAATATTCTTTGTCTCTGGATCATAAGAACAAAATGGCGCATACTTATATCCCAGATTTTAAACAATTCATGTATGATGATGATAATTACAAATTATCGTTTTTTGGATATGTTTCTGGCGGATATTCTTCGAATATATCTAATTCTTTTGAAGAATTATTGTCAATGACTGATGTATCTGGCTTCTTCATAAGTGCAAAAAATCTTCTTGACTTGCTTAAAAATCATCATGAACATCCCTTCTCGACTGAAGAGTTGCTTGAAATCTTTTCTAGCGGCCAAGAACTGCGAGCATATGAAATTAGAAACTGAAACTATCAATGATTTTCAATCAATGCTCCTAGACTGGTATGACGCAAACGGGCGCTCATTCCCTTGGAGAATTACTTCTGATCCATATAAAATCTTGGTTTCAGAATTCCTATTACAAAAGACACATGTTCGAAAAGTTATTGACGTTTATGAAACTGTTCTTGACAAATACCCGGATCTGCAATGTATGGCACTTGCTGATCAATTTGAACTTGAAAAAACAATTCGCCCTTTAGGTTTCTTGAATAGAGCCGAGAGATTAATTGGAGTAGCAAATAAGGTAGTTAAAGAATATGATTCGTCTATCCCACGAGATTTTTCAACTCTCGTATCATTTATGGGAATTGGTAACTATATCGCTACTGCAGTAATGGTTTTTGCATTTGAAGAAAAAATGGTGGTTGTGGATACTAATGTTATTAAAGTGTTAGAAATAGAATTAGGCATCATATCCACAAAGTCTCGCCCCAGAACTGACAAATTGCTATGGGAGTTTGCTCAAACCCTTGCGCCTAACACAAGAATTAAAGAATTTAACTGGGCGTTATTAGATTATGGGGCGTTATGTTTATAGAAGATGTAGTGCTTTGATAAAAATTTCATTTTAGCAGCATCAGTTTTCGGGGGGATAAAAAGATATCTATTTTGTCGACCGCTTACCGACAGCTCTTTCTATCCTTAATTCCATCAAATCAAAATCCACCTGAATAAAAATATCAATAGCACTAAGGCATCCATATTTTTGCAGGATTAGTCTTCCATTATTAATTATAATTACAAGACTATTGGCTTGGTATGTTATACTATAGTTATGGTATTGACATATACTGTATAGTATTATATACTATAGCAATGGTAATCGTGGAAGGATTACAATTATGAAAATGATAGCAGATCTACCGGAGTACATCGTTAAAGAAATTCGATTATTAATTTCTCAAGGCCGTTATTCATCCGTTTCGGATTTTTTGTTAACTGCATCCGAAAATCAGATTTCCTTAGAATCATTTGATGATAATGAAGTGCTAGGAATAGATTTAATAAAATCTAGCATCCCTCGAAATAACACCAATTTGTCTTATCAATATGCACATCCCACCGATAAAATTCTAACTCTTGAGACCAAATTAATTTCTACTAAAGATCAAGAGTGGGAAACTTGGATATGGGGACAAATAAACCGAATATTACCAATAAAATTTGCAGCAAGATCTCTTGCAATTACTGTTGCGCGTAATCAAGATTTTCCAATTCATGATGAATTCTGCATGAATGCAGGCATCGAAGCTAGGAAATTCGGTCAGGAACTTTTAACGCAAGATGCGCATTTTAATAAACCCAGAGATAAAAAACTAAGCACCGGCTTTCCAATTGGCGCAAAAAAAGATAGTAGCCTAAGTCGGTATTGGTCTCAGTTTATTGGTTATCAAAAGAAAGATGGAAGTAATACTGGGGCTTTGTTCGATTTGGTGTTTGCCGATACGTTGTCGGCCGATAATGAGAGTACGCGCATTGGATTAACTGCTGCAGGATTAGAGTTCGCAGAATTTATAAATCCGGTAATTGATGATAATCACTTTGATAATGCACTGTCCGATGATGAGATTGCTTTCTATCTAAACCACATTCAGACATACGTTCCGGGAGAAGTTTCATTGTTTAAAGCAATCTTGCGTCTTATAGAAAAGGGAATCAATAGACGAGAAAATTTAAATGAAAGCATCAAAAATTTTATACAAGGTTCTAATTGGTCAAATGGATTAATCTCTACCCAACGTTCAGGAGCTATTTCAAGAATGTACGAGTTGGGTTTACTTAAAAAAGAGAAAAGCGGGCTAGAAGTTCAATATATTATTTCAGATCCGGGAACGCAGTTTTTGGAATCAATTTCGTAAGCTGACCGATATTTAGGAGATATGTCAATGCCAGAATCAAACTCATTTTTTGAAAATCTTGATCATGGACTAGGAAGATCCACAACCATAAATTGGGATAATCAACTAAAGAGAATCGTTGATGATTATGAAACACACACAACGATATCTCATGGTGTCCAAAAGGATGCTATTCAGAATGGTTGGGATGCAAGAACTGATAAAAAAAAGGGGAAAAGTTGGGGAATGCGGTTCGAACTAAGGGATAATGGACAAGGCTCTTTAATTGTAGTATTTACTGATTGGGGTACAACAGGATTGACCGGAAGAGTATTGAAACCAGAAGAATTAGAAAAAACCCTACCGTCAGAAGAAAGATGGGGGCGATTTGAAAATATGGCATTTACCAAAGATCCTGACGAAGAAACGCTTGGCGCACGTGGCCAGGGAAAATTTATATTTTTAGCTGCATCTAAACAGAAAAGAATTGTATATGACACTTTGCGCAAAGATGGTGTTTATCGGCTTGGAGTCAAATACTTTCGTGGAATTATTGATATTAAGTCTCATTCTTGGGAAAATGATAAAGCTAGAGAAAAACTATCTGAATTCGCTCCATCATTATCTCCTTTGGAAAAAATCGGAACCAGAATAATAATTGATGATCCAATTGATGAGCTTGTTGGGGCCCTAAAAGACAAAACTTTTCACAGATCAATCTCAACAACTTGGTGGGAAATTATTGTCAAATTTGATGCGCAAATTTCAATCGTTACTGACGATCAAGAAGAGTTTGTCAAAGCTCCAGATTATTATTTAGATAAAAAATATTTACCGAAGGGATCGAAAACTTATGAAAAAGAAAATCAGACAATTTCTGTTTTGAATAACTTATTCAGAATCAAGAAATTATACTTAGTTTACTCACCAACTGATGAAATGCCTGAAGATATTCGGGGAATTGCCATTCAGCGCGGCGGCATGATGATCGAAAGAAGGAAACCGCCGTATTTACCAAAAGCTATTACTAACAAAATATTCGGGTATATTTGTTTTGATCGAAATCTTGATCAAGAAATGGCTAAGCAAGAATCGTCTACTCACTATACTTTTAGCTGGAGAAAGAGATTTCCGAGAAGTGTAAAAGAATTTTACGAAAAGCATATTTCTGATTTCGCAAAAGAAGTTGGATTGATTCCCAATCCGGAAGGAAAAAAGAACCGTCTACGGAAAGAAGCAGAGAAGAAAGCTCTTTTTGCCGCAAATAGGTTAGCAAAAGCATTAGGAATTTCAGGGAAAGGCTATGGGGGTAAAGGTGGCGGTGGTAAAGGCGGTGGCGGAAAACGGTCTTCAAAGCTAATTTCAATTACATTTTCTGATCTTGAAACTCACAGCGGAAATTTACGAGTTGAGCATGGCGAGTCAATAAATAATATCCTATGCAAAGTAATCAACAATACTAATGAGCAAATTGAAGTATTTATTAGAGTTTTTGTTACTTTTGGAAGAAGTGATCTAATCCATACGATTATTGAAAACTCAATTAGAATTGATCCCGGTAGTACACATGATATTGATTGTGGTAACCTGACAATTGATCAATCATTGTTCAATGTTACTGGGAAGTATTTTATTCGTGGAAATCTAGTTAATTTGATGAACTCACCACCAAAAGAGATAGAAGAAATTCGAAAAGGTAAAATAATTGATAAAGATGCAAAAGCATTCTGGGTAGCCGAAGATCCTCCAATAGGTGGATTGTGGGAAGATGTGGTTGCTGTGTCATGGAATCGTGACCCAAGATTAGGCGAATATAATCATGGTGCTAGTGGTGGATACATATATTATTACAATGTAAAACACGGCGCATACGAAGCACTGAACGGTGATGAAGAAACAAAATCTGAATACATTTATAGGTTGCTGGTGCATGCAGTAGCTGAAATAGATCTCGATTTTGAAGAACCTGAATTGTTTGAAAAAAACGAATTGCACGAACCAGGAATGGTGGCACGAAGAATTGGGTTGATTCTAGGGGAAGCACTTCATACATTCTATAATGAATAATTTAAGGAAGATTCAGATATTATGGTTGTTCTAATCCGAGAAAAAAGAAGAAGCAACAACAATATTGATATTACAGAAGTGGTTTATAGGGGAAGCCCATATCCCTCGCCTGAGCAAATAAAACACGCAGATTGGCTGGACAAATTTCTAAGTATTAAACTTGAAGAAATTGCCAATGAATTAATGGAAATGAACCTATTATCAAAAAAAAGGGGTGATGTTGATAGATGGTATCAATTGGGTAAGAAAATTGCAGATATTGTTGATGATCCGAAAATTATTTTGCCTGAATTAAAGCAACAAGATTTGTATATATGGATTGCAATAGAACAAAATTGCCCAGAAGAATTATTCCAATCCATGAAAATAGGAGAGCGTAGTATAACCCGAACGAAAAGAAATCATTATCGATTTTGTTACCTAATATCCAAATTCCCCTTACCAATTGTCAAATGTCACAATTGGAGAAATTGGCGAACTATTTTTGAATCTCCAGCCCTTATAGAAGATGACAGGATAATAACTTGGCTCAACGAAAAATTGAAGAAAAACCCAAATATCGATCTAAGAGAAATATCTAAATCGTTAAGAAGGGGTCTAAAAGATTTCTATACTCAAGTTCTTTCCGACAACGAACTATTTTGCTATTTAGACGAGATATCAATTGATTTAATTGAATAAACACGATCTTTTTATGGGGAAAATATCTTTCTTCTTATCTCTCCAAACCTTGATCTTATCCATAGTTAGTAGCTGGGGTTAGTTTAGAAACCCAATTTGCATGAATTTAAATTATTCGAATAATATTTCTTCAGGATCACGTTGCATGATTTTTGAATCATGATTTCTGTCTAACTCTTCTAGGTATTCTTGGACACCAGGATACCCTTGTTCGTTGATGAGAAGTAACACTTCTTTTGCCAAACGTAACCCGTTTACAAGAATTATTGGGAATCTATCTTCTAGCACTTCGCGCTGAACTGGAACAGAGAAATAGCTAGTGGTTACATACACCCCAACCCAGCCTCTTTTTAATCGAGCAACAGTACGCGCAATATGATTTCCTCCTGTAGGTGAATCAAGTTTCTCGCATTTTGCTTGACCTAAAACCACAAGCTTGGTGCGGGCAAGATCAGTCCCAATATCTAGACGCCCAACGAAATCTACTCCGCCGTCATTTGATTCTGGTGAAATCCATCCACGATGGTAGCTGTGGCCATCTTCTTGAATTATTCTTGCAGCAATCGTTTCGGCTAAAGATTCAAATCTGCTTTTTTTACGTGAGTAGAATGAATAAATCTCTTGGAGAGTTTTTGCTTCTTTTGACCCAGGTGAAGGCATTTGTTCATCTGATGTGTATGTAAGAAGTTTAACAACTCTGCGTCTGCACCTATCGATTGCTTTTGGTCCATCACCAATCCACTTTCGCCATGAATTTGGTGCATTCTTCAAGCATTCTTCAGAGCTGAGATATGCATTTCGACGGGATGAGATCCAATCCCAATTAAATACTTCGTTTTCAGCTGAGAGAGAGAACACAACAAAGTCGAAAGCATAGTTTGGGAAATATTGATCGTTTTTCCGATTATATTGCGTTACAAGTTGAGCTTTAGCTATTGTTCCAAACCCTTGGAATTTTACATTTCCCTTAACTCTTTTGCCAACCCTTACCCGTACAAAAAATATGATCGGTGTCGCATTTATGCGTAACTCTCGTTCTGGTGAAGTGTGCGCGAAAAACTGATCAAGAAGAACTTTATTTCCACGTGAAAATGTTGGATCGCATCCAGCAAATTTGTTATCTCCAAAATAGTGAATGTGTCCATTATCAGGGTTAAAATAATCCTGCCAAGGTGTCTCTGCAGAACCGATTTTATGTGGGCTACTGGCAATTATAATAGCTGGGCATCTTGTTCCATCTACAGCAGAGATCTTTCCAATAGGATTAATCCCCGAATCTAGAAGTGCTATGTTTTGGCCAGGAGTATGAGTGTGATAAAAATAATTTGGAAGTCCATCCAGCGTTTCTGGTTTTGGATCATAAGGTCTAGAGTATCTATAGATTTCACCGATTTTCACAAGACATTCCCTCCTTCAGTTTCTAATAATTAAATGCAGATAAATAATTATCTTTTTGATTTAAAAGTTTGATTTTTACAAGTGTTTATCTGCTCTACCAATCTCTTTAATTCGATCAACTTCAAAGACAAAATCTCTAAGATCGGTTCCAAATTTGTCCGACTGAATGTTTCCAATTAGAATTAAAGGTGAAATTCTGTTCCCATCTTCAACAGAAACATATGGTTTCAAATAATGATTTCGGAAAAATGCCTTAGTCATTCCACCAGAAATTGTAAACCTTCCCCGGTGTGCTGCCCAAATTTCCCCTTCACCATCTTTAACGAATGCTCCTGCAGTTAGTCTGCGAATGCCTTCAAGTGGCGAATTTACCTCACAAACAATATTAATCATTCCTCTTGGTTTACCAATCCCAAATGTATTCCAATATCTTTGCCCTGAAGATTTCCCTTCTGGTGGTTCTCCGAAAAATGCCCAAATATCAAGGGTGGGTATCCACTTTACCGTTACAGACACATTTCCAGATTGATATCCAATAGTAACTGGTATTAGTTCTCCTCGGTATTTATCAAGAGAAGCGCTGAAGGTTGTTTGAGCTTTTTGAATCTCCCGAAAATCTTCGATTATTTTCATAATGCCCACTCCACAATTTTAAAGTTTTTTACTAAATACAGCATAGCATAATTACTCTTGTCGTCAAGCAAATTTATATCTCACTATAAATTTCAGGGGTAATAAGGATAATCCACTCTGTTTGCCGCCTCTCCTACGCCTGTTCGCTGTCGCAACTTTGCGGCGTCAGTCCAGGAACCCGGCAAATCGCCATGGATGCTCTAGCACAGCGTCTGCTCCACGCAAGGGGCAAGCTGTAGGCACGCTTT
>CAZVPR010000071.1:0-4977 GCA_964629085.1 uncultured Anaerolineales bacterium | reverse complement strand
TGTTACTCATTCCTCTCCCCCTTCACCCTCAATTGATTGTTTTGCCCCTGTGCGTTCCACGTCCAGCCGTACTCCCTACGGGGTGAGCCTAAATAAGGCTAGCAACAATTTCTTTTTATCCCCCCTTCTCGTAGGGACTAGCGAAATGGAGCGCACAAAATGAATACTCAATTATCTTTCGTAGATGCCACAAAGCCCACCACTACCGGCACAACCTACAAGCAAACTAAACTTGAGCGCAAATTGGGACAAATCCGCGAACTTCACGAAGAACTCAACCGCATTTTAGAGAAGCCCGAAGAACGGCCCTCGATCAATAGTCCCTGCGATGCTTATGAATATCTATTCCCCTTCATGGCCAACGCCCCACGCGAAGAATTCTGGATCGTGATCTTAGATACCCGCAACCGCATCAAGCAGCTTGTAAAACTGTACACCGGCACGGTCAATCAATCCAGCGTCAGACTGGCGGAAGTTTTCCGACATCCGATTATCGAGACTTCTCCGGCGATCATAATCGCTCACAACCACCCCAGCGGAGTGGCCGAACCAAGCCCGGATGATATCGCCGTCACACGCGCCCTGGTCGAAGCTGGAAAGCTTTTGGATGTGCAGGTTCTTGATCACCTGGTGATTGGCGCCGGTAATTTTGTTTCGCTCAAAGAAAGGAACCTTGGCTTCTAGATTTTCAAATTAACCCAACGCGAAAACAATCCCCAATTTTCAGGGGATTGTTTTTGATTCTCCGATTCTGTCTCGGCACTCACTGTGCAACCCTTCCCTAGTTGCCCAAAACGTTCGTGCCCCCTGCCCCTAGCCACTGGGCGGGGGAAACCCCCAATTGATGGCTAGCTTTCTCTAAAGTTTAGCGAAAACATTTACCACCTATAGCAAAACCTCACAAATAAGCAGGGTTTTGTGTGCCTAACGATGTTTCGCTTTCTTTGTATTGCTGGATGCTTGCAAACGCCCGATACCATGATACAGTCGCCATCGAATAATGTGCCGATTGAATCAAACGCGGTTTAGGATGCGCCTCGCTAAGGGAGACTAACCCCTATTTGTCAACCTTCTCCATTTTGGTGCCACACTCTTTACATTTTGGTTCACCAATTACCATTTTCGCTGCCATTGTGAAACCACACTTTGGACATCGGTACTTGATCATGTCTTTCATCGCATTTCCTCCAAATATCAGAATTGATTACAATCCCACCGCCCCGCACAGTTCGTCGAAACTCTCGGAGAAGTAGGTTGGATAAGTCCAATTTGATTGATCCGTCCGATTTGCTGCGGTCCACTCCTGGAAATCAGCCGCCGCAGATTTACCCGCACAATATAGAAGCTCAGCCCGTGTCTCAGCGAGAGGCTGCCAAAGGTGATGATCATCGGGACGAACCGCGACCCCGACAATAACCACACGTGCAGCCCTGGCAACAAGCTCTTCAAATCGAGCCCGTTGTTGCAGAATCAGATTTACCCCCGAAGTAGTCTCTTTTTTCGGATCGAAATAGCTCATAACTGGTGGGAAAGCATCATTTTCAATACGCCTAGCGAACTCTTCTGGATCCCAAATCACAATGGGATCCCCACCTGTTTTAACTGCCATTCCTGCGAACTCTACACCACTCGTCACACCTTCGATTCCGTCACAGAAAAGATGGCAGGTGCCGTGTGGAATACATAGTTCAACCCCCGCACCCACCCCTTGCAGACTCTGGTAGGAAAACTGAACCCCCTCGGCCTGCAGGGACAACTGTAGTAGCCTTTCGTAATTGAGAGTCACCAGCGTCCCGCCCCATTCGGATGATAAGATCCGTCTTCCAAGTTCCCGGTATAGGTTTTCCTGGCCTGGGACGAAGCTGAAAAAGAACTGAGCCATGGATCGCTGGAGAGGCGGTAATAGGTCTGGGCGGTTGCGACCGATCTCCACCATTCCGCGCTCAAAATCCGCTTCAAACAGGATTTGGAGCCTTCCGGGTAGGCTCCCCCAAGTCAAAGGCGCTGAAGATGAGAGAGCCCCCATGAGTCTAGGCGTTAGTGGTGGGGGCGCAGGATCTACTTCACCCGACCCGAAACTTGCCCCAGCTCCAAAGAGTATGACATTCAAGCGCCATCTCCGGCGTTGTCTTGTAAGACTTTAGCCAATTGAGCCTCCTAACGTGGGCTTCACTTGATCTGGCGGTATAAACCCTAAACAACCTTTGCTTGTAGCCATTCTCAAAAAATCGCGCCGCTTACCCTCGGGGGAAGCCTGGGAAATTGCTGACGTGGTAAGGCGTAATTATTTCTATTCAGCCATCCAAACTGCTGCTCCTTCGCTGAACAGTTCAGCCTCAAAGTATATTTTTATCCCGTCTCCAAGATTAGCCCCAACCCAACAAATGTCTCCTCTTAGTTTATCTCCTGGAATAACGCTTCCATCAAGAGAAGTTCCGCAATCGAAATACTCTTGCTCAAGAGATGAACCATCGCGCTTCCTAGCATAAAACGAAAGCATCGAACTAACATTTAAATCAGTTGAGCCGAGATTTTCTAAAGTAAAATTGGCTTTCAATACATTTCCTAAAAACTCAACACTATTCAAAATAATCGTCTGATCCTTGATTTGAACAATGTCACCAACTCGATATATGTTTACTTTGAGTTGAGCATCTGGAAAATCAACTGGTTCAGCATTACCCGCAATTGCTTCCCAGACAACCGCACCTTCACCAAACAACTCTGCTTCGTAGTAAATTTTAATTCCATCTTCAACAATTGCGCCTGTCCAACATACGCCACCTCTATACCTGTCTCCAGGCAATACTTTTCCATCTAAACTTGATGTTCCGCAGTCAAAGTATTCTTGCTCTAGCAAAGTTCCATCGCTTTTCTTTGCAGAAAAAGATACCATTGAACTCAAACTTATATCCGAATCTCCCTGGTTTTCGACAGTGAAGTCAGCAATCAATTTTGATCCTTGATATTCAAGGTTGTTTAAACGAATCGTATGTGATTTTACTTGAACCAAATCGCCAACATGAAATACTTCAACTTGGGTAGGGGTTTCGGCTCCGGAATCTATTTCTTCTGCAACACCTTGCATTGCGTTCCAAACTACTGCTCCTTGTCCAAATAAACTTGCTTCATAGTAAACTTTTATTCCACTATCTGGACTTGCACCTGACCAACAAACATCCCCACGCAATTTATCACCCGGAAGAACTGAACCATCTAGGCTAGATGTACCGCAATCAAAGTATTCCTGCTCCAATAATGTTCCATCTTCCTTTTTGGCAGAAAAGGAAATTATTGAACTAACTGCTAGATCAGAAGCCCCAAGATTCTCAACCGTGAAATTAGCAACGAGAACACTACCTTGATACTCAATACTATTCAATCGAATAGTATGCTCTTTTATTTTAATTAAGTCGCCAACTTCATTAATCTCAAAAGCTGGTTTTTGATCTTCATCTACCGGTGCAGCTTCGGGTTCTTCTGCTGACGGCGCTTCTTGCTCGATTTCTTGAGATTGGGGTGTAATTACCGTGCCTTCATTGCTGCCCCCACATGCCAAAGAAACGAGAACCAATACTCCGATTGCTAAAACAATGTGAATAATATTCTTGTTCATTTCCAATCTCCTTTTTTGTTGTTTTTGTTCAAGATTCTCATACATGCTAATATCCTACACCTAACGTTGGCTTCACTTGCCGAGCGACTTCAACCCTGAACACTCTTTGCTCGTAACCAATTGCCAATAATCGCGCCGCATACCCTACGGCGAAGCCGTGTTCCTTGCAAGCGGGTTTAGCCACCGCAAACCATAACCATCTTTCTAGATCTCTTTACCAACATAACGCCAAAACATTTTTCCTTTAACCAACAATGCTGGACTGATTTCATTCGGATCTTCAGGAAAATCCCGAGAGCCACGAACTGAAGCAAATAATTCAGACTCAATTAATATGGTGACTACCGGATTATCCTGTAAAATATTTTCTCTAACATACTCCACATTGTAATGACCAGGAAAAAGCATATCATTTCGAAGCAATGCATCAAAGAAAGTGGGGAATATTGATATCACAAGATGCAGTGCAGATACAGCATAGATTGCTGTTGCAAGAGTCGCTCTATGATGCTCACGAATTCGGTCATGTTTCAATTTATTATAGTTTCCCCACCATTCTAGTGGAGTATAAATCCCATCATCAAACCAACCATTAAATGGCTGCATATAAATCAATGGATGAGTAAAGAATAATGCCTTTCTATTTCCCAACTCATATTTGGTCTCATAGTATTCAGCAAAATCTACAATTGTTAAATCTTTTCTGTTTTTGGACGGATCCACTAATTCTTCACGCATTACAGAATCTATCAAGCTGCCGGCTTCAATAATTACGCCAACTAACAAAGGCAAAACAATATCGCTATTTTCAGAATATGGAACAAACTTAATGAATTCTGCGAGTCTTTTTTCGATATCTTTATACCAAGTCACAATTAGTTCAGAATTTACTGATTCCATGATTATTTTCGGTGGCTAACATTAGGATAAGTTGTATATATGGCTTCATTATAGCTCAATATTTCAACATTCAATCTACCCGAATATTGTATGTATTGAAAACAAGCACACAAAATTTAGTAAGTACAATAGGCGTGTTTCCTTTTAATCTATTTTTACTTCACATTCAAAATATTTTAGAACAAGTTCTATTTCATCTGTTCTAGTCCTAATATTACTCCCCCTTGTAAGCAGATCTTTCACTCATCAATCAAGTTGATATTTCTGAACATTTTGCGTGCAATTTGCGTGCAATTGGTATGGAAATTATGCTCACAGTGGACATAATGGACAGATTCGAGCCCAAATTGTCAACGCTGTAGGCAGGATAGACGCCTATGCACTGCATAGAAAGTAAAACTATACTTCTTCTAAGCCGACGGTTGTGCGTTCGAGTCGCACCGGGAGCGCCTAATTGTGGG
>CAZVPR010000070.1:9409-24824 GCA_964629085.1 uncultured Anaerolineales bacterium | reverse complement strand
CAGATGGTTATGCATCCAACGCTGCCTCCGCAGCTGAATTGGCGAAGAAATTTGTAAATTAGGAAGCAACGGATTAAGAAGAAAAGGAGCAGGAAGTTCGTTAGTTATATCAGTCTATTCTATAACCAAAGAATTTCCTAACGATGAAAAGTATGGCTTAGTGGCACAAATGCGGCGTGCGAACGAAGAGGCTTCCAAGAAAAAACTCGATTTTCCAATATCGCAGAAAGTTCTCTCGAAGAACTGAAGTATTACTTCATTCTGACAGAAGATTTATGCCTTATTCAACCAAAAAAATGAACCCACAACTCCCTACTCCATACTCTCTCCTCCCTATACTCCCTACTTCCTGAAAGGAAAACCTATGAGAGGCAACTACACTGTAAACTCTGGTGTGCGCTTCCGCATGTTAACGGACGACCAATTGGAAGAACTTTACAATGGTGTCTTACATGTATTGGAATACACTGGACTAGATGTGCACCACGACCAGGCCCGCGAGATATTGAAGGAAGCCGGTGCCTGGGTTGACGGCTTACGTGTCCGCATACCATCCTATCTGGTCAGAAAATCATTAGATCTCGCCCCACGCAGCTTCACCATATTTGCCAGAGATGGAAACCCTGAACATGATATTCATATCGGCCCTGGACGCGGCCACTTTGGGCCCGGACCGACCTGCCCTAATTTCATTGATATCGAAACCTTGGAGCGACGTCCCTATGTGAAATCTGACGTTCCCAAAGTAGCCACTGTGGTCGACGCGCTGCCCAATATAAATTTTTGTGAATCGCTGGGCACGGTGGATGATGTCCACCATGACTTGGGGGCTCTGTACGAATTCGCTGGCATGTTCCCAAACACCAGCAAACCAATTGTAGCTTGGTCCTACGACAAGTACGATTCTGCCGGGATCCATGAAATCGCCGTAGCTGAAGCTGGAGGCCAGGAAGCCTTCGAACGCCGGCCCAACTATATTCACTATTGCGAACCTCTTTCCCCGCTGGTCAGCACCGAAGAGGCCCTGGATAAGCTGATCTTCGCTGCGGAACACCGGGTTCCTTTGATTTTTACCCCCTGCCCTATTGCAGGCGGCACTGCTCCTGTCTCATCGGCGGGAATTATCATCCAGGGGGCGGCCGAATCCTGGATGGGTCTGGTCATCGCTCAGGCACTACAACCTGGCCTGCCCTACTTCATGGGCGGCGTCTTCTCTGTGATGGATATGAGCGCCATGATCCTCTCCTACGGCGCGCCCGAACTGGCCATCAACATGGCCGGGTTAACCGAATTGGCCCATTACGCCGGATTACCCCTTTGGCAAACGGGCGGCTGCACTGACTCGAAAACATTCGATGAGCAGGCCATTATCGAGGGATCGCTCTCAGCCTTCTTCTCAGCCTTGACGGGCGGTGATCTCTGCCATGATGTTGGTTACACAGAGAGCGGCATGACCGGTTCAGTTTTCCAACTTTGTGCCATGGATGAATCCATCGGCTATTCCCGGCGCATCACCCGCGGCATCGAAGTCAACGAAGACACCCTGGCTGTAGAAGCAATTCACAATGTCGGCCCCAACGGCCATTACTTGCGAGAACCGCACACTCGCCGCTATTACAAGAGCGAATTCTGGTATCCCAACCTTTGCGACCGCCGCAATTACGAGGAATGGGAAATGATGGGCAAGAAAACATTCAAAGATCGCACTGTGGCCCGTGTCCATGAAATCCTGGCCACGCACAAAGCCACCCCTATCAAGCCGGAAACAGAGAAAGTGATCGAAAAAGTCTTGGCTGATGCCGAGGAACGCGTACATGGTTCATCATAAAGAAATCGAGGCCGAGGAACGCGTCAAAGAGAGCGAAGGAGACAAAAATGAGCGATCTATATGAAAGATTATCAACCGCCATTTTGGAAGGCGATGCTGAGAAAACCCCCAAGCTGGTCAACCGCGGCTTGAAGCAAGGTTTGACCCCCAAAGAAATCCTGGATAATGGCCTGATCGTCGGCATGGACGAGGTCGGAGCTCGCTTCAGGCGGGGTGATATGTTTGTTCCCGAGGTGTTGATGTCTGCTGACAGTATGTCCGCCGGAATGGATATTTTGCGGCCTTTATTGGCTGAAAGCGATGAAGAAATGATGGGCAAAGTGCTGATGGGAACTGTCAAAGGTGACCTGCACGACATCGGCAAAAACTTGGTTGCTATGCTCTGTGAAGGGGCCGGCTTTGAAATCGTCGATATCGGCTTCAACGCTGAACCCGAGAAATTCATCGACGGCATTAAAGAACACCAACCGCAGGTTGTGGGCATGTCAGCCATGCTTACCACAACCATGAGGACCATGGGTCATACAATCAAAGCCATCGAAGAGGCCGGGTTGCGTGATCAAGTCAAGATCATGGTCGGTGGCGCACCGGTCGATAAAGATTTTGCTGATGCCATTGGCGCAGACGGGTACGGCTCTAATGCCCCCGGCGGCGCGGACCTGGCCAAGCAATTGGTTGGCGTGGCTTAACAATAGAGGTAAATAAAGTGACTTCACCCCAAGGATTACCGCTGGTTGTGATCGCCTGTCAGGTGTTCCAAAGCCTGATAGAGAAATTTTTACCAGAAGGAATGGCCCAACAGGTTACCTTTAAGGATTACGGCTTACATCGCGTCCCCAGCAAATTAACCTGGGCAGTTCAAGAGGAGATCGATAAGATCGAAGATCCCAGCTTGATCGTGCTTGGCTATGGTTTGTGTGGCAATGGACTCAAAAGTATCCAATCTGGCGAACACACCCTTTTGATTCCGCGCACAGACGATTGCATTGCAGTATTACTCGGTTCATATAAAAAATATCTCCATGAATTTGACCAGACCCCTGGAACGTATTACCTCACCAAGGGCTGGCTGGAATCAGGCAGCAACCCTCTTGAGGAATACGAGGAATACGTCGAAAAATATGGTGAAAAAGATGCCGCCTGGATTATGGACCAGCAGTACCAGCATTACGAGCGTGTCGCCTTTGTAGCCCACAATCAGGAAGACCTGGAGAAATATCGGCCACAAGCCAAAAAAGTTGCCAAATATTGCGAGCGTTGGGGAATGCGGTACGAGGAAATCCTGGGTTCAGATATATACATCAGAAAGCTGATCGAAATCGCTGGCTCTATTGAAGATGCCGATGCCGAATTTCTGGTCATTCCGCCCGGAACTGAAGTCACCCAAGAGATGTTTATGCGCTGATTCCCTTCATAAGGCAATCGTTGCCCCTGAAAAACAGGAGACAAAAATGCAAGTATTAAAAACGAATCATCTTGTCAATGCCACGCCCACCTTCGAGGTACTCTCAGAAGATGAAATAGAAGCCATCTATCATGCAGCTTTGACCGTCTTGTATGAGACAGGTGTGCGTGTTTATGAAGAAGAGGGCATTGACGTGGCTCACTCTGGCGGGGCGATTGTAGAAGACCGCCAGGATGATAGTGCGTTGGTGAAAATTCCACCGTGGATGGTGGACAAAGCTCTGGCTACCCTGCCCCGCAAGGTTGTCACCCGCGGGCCTGATCGCAAACACAAGATGGAACTCTACAAAGATTCCATCTGCTTTGGCGCCGGCTCAGATACGCCTTTCACCATCGATCCATACACCCAAGAACGACGCCGGGCGACCTATAAAGACGTCAAGAATTTTGCCCGATTGGCGCAAGCAATGCCGCACATGGATTTCCACATGTCGTTGGGCATCGTGCAGGATGTGGCCGTGGGCACATACGATCGCTGGCAGTACCTGGCCATGCTGGAAGGCACTTCCAAACCTATCAACATTACCGCCGTGGACATAGAAGGTCTCAAAGACCAGCTCGAAATGGCCTACATTCGTGTCGGTGGAAAAGACGAATGGCGCAAGGGCCCAATCTTCTCGCTGTACATCGAACCGGTTTCTCCATTGAGTCACTCCGAGGAAGTTGTCCAAAAATTGCTCTTCTCCGCGGATAACGAAATCCCCTTCGTCTACACACCCTGCCCCCTGGCCGGCGCTACCGCTCCCTGCACCCTGGCCGGCACAGCCGTCCAGGCACTCACCGAGAGTCTCTTCGGCATTGTGTTGGCCCAGATCCGTAAGCCTGGCGCCCCCATGATCATCGGCGGGCTGATGTCCAACATGGACATGCTCACTACGGTCTACTGCTACGGTTCCCCCGAAATGGCGCTGCTCAGTTCGGCGTATACCCAGATCACCAAGTGGCTGGGCGTACCCGAATACGAAACGGCTGGCTGTTCCGACGCCAAGATGTTCGACGAGCAAGCCGCCATGGAAGCCACCATCAACATTGCCACTGCGGCTCTTTCCGGCGGCAACATGATCCACGATGTCGGCTACCTGGAGCAAGGCCTGACCAGTTCCCCAGCGATGATGGTCGCGTCCAACGAGATTATCGACATGGTCAAGCGTATTCTAAAAGGCATTGACACCAGCGATGAGGCCCTTGGATTGCATGTCATGGACGAGGTCGGCCCAGGCGGGCACTACCTGGATCATGACCACACCTTCTCGCGCTTCAAGACCGATATCTGGCGTCCTGATCTGATCGACCGTCAGGTTTACGAAAATTGGGAAGCCGGCGGCAGCAAGACCTTCCGCGACCGCGTTCATGACCGCGTCATTGAAATCCTGGACGCGGAGGAAGAACCGCTAATGGATGAGAAAATGTTTAAAGAGCTGCGCCGGATTTGTGAGCTGGCTGACGAAAAACACAAAGGCGAAGAACTCGATTTCGACATGTTCGCCAAAGCTTGATCCTTATATCCTCCAATTTATTTAGGACTTTCGTTCTCACAAGTGGGAACGAAAGTCCTGCACATTTTAGAGGCAATATTGTCTTCAAAAACTGATACATCTGAAGCCCTGGTATTGGGCATTGACACCGGAGGAACTTACACAGACGGTGTCCTTTTAGAATATCATTCCCGCAAAATTCTGGCCGCCCATAAAAGCCTGACCACCAAACGCGACTTTTCCATCGGGATTGAGAATGTCATCGATGGCATCGAGTTAGAAGATCCGGCCGCCATTCGCATGGTCTCAGTCTCGACCACCCTGGCGACCAACGCCATTGCCGAGGGCAAGGGCAAACGCGTGGCTCTGCTGCTGATCGGCTATGACCCCGAGCTTGTAGCCGCTTTCGAGCTGGATCAACACTTCGCCACGCCAATCTTTTATTACTTCGAAGGCGGGCACGATCTTCACGGGCAAGAAAAAACTCAACTGGACCTCTCCGCCATGGTTACAAGGGTCAGCCAGATCAAAACAGATATCGATGCCATCGCCATCTCCAGCTACTTCAGTCCCTTGAATCCCGAACACGAAATTCGCGCCCAGAAAGCCATCGCCCAAATATGTGATTTGCCGCTGGTGATGGGCCACCAGCTATCAACCAAATTAGGGTCTGTGGAACGTGCTACAACCGCGGCGCTAAACGCCTCGCTTTTGGCGGTGCTGCAAGATTTCATCATCGCAGTGCGACGCGCCATGGAGCGGCGCGGCATCGAGGCCCCTCTGATGGTGGTGCGCGGCGATGGCACCCTGTTGAGTGATGAATTTGCGGCTCGCTCCCCGGTAGAAACCATTCATTCTGGACCGGCTGCCAGCGCTATTGGCGGCAGATTCCTTTCGCGCACAGATGATGCCCTGGTCGTGGATGTTGGCGGCACAACCACCGATCTGGCGTTGATCCAAGGCGGGGAGGTAACGATAAGTGAAGAGGGCGCGGCTGTGTCGGGGTATAAAACTTCGGTCAAAGCAGCCAATTTGCTTTCCATCGGCCTGGGCGGCGACAGTCATATTTCACTGGATCGGGAAAACAACCTGGCCATCGGCCCGCAGCGTGTCGTACCGCTGGCATATCTGGCGAAGCAATATCCAAATATCCGCCCCCGGCTCAAAAGCCAGACCCAAAAAACCTGGCCCCCTTCTTCACCAAAATGGTTGGAATATTGGTTTCTGTTGCGTGAACCCCAAAAACACCAACTCAAATCCACCCGCGAAAAGGAATTAGTCAACCTGCTAAAAAACGGCCCCAAAGCGATTCCAGAAATTCTGGAATCATTGGGACTGTTCCACACCAATCAATTGGGCGGCGATGAGCTGCTGCGCCAGGAAATTATCGCCAAAGCCGGTCTCACACCCACCGATTTGCTGCACGTCGATGGACGCTATCGACTCTGGGATGAACAGGCCTCGCAATTCGCCCTACAGATTTTGAGCAACCACCTTAATTGGAAAATTCCTGGGTTGACCGAATTTGTCTGGACTCACATAACAGACAAGATCGTAAAAGCAATCGTCGAGTTCTTGAGCGAGAAAAACATCCCCCCCTACAAAAGCTATGCGCAAGAATTTGGCCCCTGGGTTTTCCACAACAGCCAATACCAGGACCACCCTCACCTGGAAACGCAAATTCGTTTACGCTACCCGATCATCGGAATCGGCGCGCCGGCAGAGATCATGCTGCCCGAGGTGGCTGAGCGCTTGCACACGGAGTTGATTTTGCCTGACCATTATTTTGTGGCCAACGCCGTGGGCGCAATTGCCGGCAGCGTGATGGTCGCAGAAGAGATGTTGGTTTACCCGCACATGTCAATCTCTGGGCTGGACGTGATTGGGTATTACGTTCAGGCGGGCGAGGAGCGCCAGGAGTACGAAGAATTGGAGCAGGCCCTTGAATATGCCCGCCAACTCAGCCGGGAACGCGCCTTGAGTGCGGCCATCCGATCGGGAGCTGCCAACCCACAAGTCATGGTCGATGAATCAAATGACGGCTTAGATACCTACCGCATCCGCGCACAGGCCCTGGGCAATCCACGCCTGGCAAAGGTTTAAGGGGAACGCAGGAGGCATTATGGAACTTGTACGAATTGACACCCAACGGGCTTACGAGATTATCCGGGATAAAATCACCTCGCTGGAATTTGCGCCGGGATCAGCCATTGACGAAGGCGGACTCTCAAAAGAATTGCAAATGGGATTAGCACCTGTGCAGGAAGCGTTAAACTTGCTTACACACGACCATTTGGTGGATACTGTTTTCGGTGGTTTGTTTGTCTCCAAAGTGGATCACACCGATCTTCAGCAAATCAGCGAGATTCGCCTGCTCTTAGAGCCGTTCTGCGCCCGACAGGCCGCTGAACGAGCCTCGGCTGACGATATCATCGTGTTAGAAGCCTTGTGCCAGCAACAAAGCCAAATCCCTGGCGACCAAAAACACGCCCTCTTCGACCTGGACCACAAATTTCACCAGGCCATCGCCCGCGCAGCCCGTAACCAATACCTGGCAGAAATCCTGGAAGATTTTTATGGCCAATCCAAGCGGCTTTGGTTTATGGCCCTCCCTGAACTGGAATTCCTGCCGGCGGCGGTCGAAACACACATCGAACTGGTTGGGGCCATAAAACACAAAGAGGGAGGCCAGGCCGCCAAAATTATGGCAGACCATATTCAAAGTTTTTACGAGAAAGTCTACAAAATCATCAAGCCCTGAATCCGCTCAGAAAGTTTGGCGTGGTTCATGGATGCTACATACAACGCAGAAGTTCCACCTCTCTGCTTCCAACGGAAGTGCTTCGCAAAAAGTTGAAATTCTCGTAAATATTTATGCGCCTGAATTCATATTCGTCAGGCGTTTTGCATTCCCCCACAAGTTCATTGCTTTCTTCCCGAATACGCCAGAATATTCCCTTAAAAACCTTTCATTATCCTAATGATTTATTGAACCAATCAATTTATCAATTACAATTATATTGATGAATGCGATGCGATTGGGACAGTATCGCAAGATAATTTTATGGTAACAGATGCTTCGATTAGAGGCACAATCGCAATTCTGCTAGGGATCGTCACCTTGCTGAATTTTGCTTGGGGAATGCATACAATCTGGGTGCGACGCAGACTCCCTGGATCACGCAGCGCGTCTCTTCTCATCTCAGCAGCTACATTGTGGATAATCGCAAGCATCGGTGAATTTGTTAGTCCTTCAGCTGAAATCCAAGTATGGTGGGTGAGACTGGAATGGGTATGTTGGTCTATTGTTCCTTCAATTTGGTTAGTTTATGGTTTGTTTTTCAATGATTGGATCCAGTGGAAAAATTGGGGGCATTTGCTTTTAATTGGCATTGTCCCGACAATAGTATTTATATTTTTTTTGACTAACGCACGACATCAATTCCTATATGAACTGCCCTGGGTGGAAGTTGACATTTCCATACCCATGTTCAAAAAGACATTGGGCCCAGCCAGTTGGGCTTACGTTATTTACAGCTATATTCTTCTAGCCTTTGGGTTTTTCGCAATACTCTATAAACTAATCCGTTCAAAAAAGATCCAATTCTGGCAAGCCATTTTTGTCGCAATGCTTGTGATTGCGACTTGGATCATCGCATTCTTGAATAATGCCACTGGCTTCGAGGGTTGGCCAGAAATTGATTTATCCCCCATAGCTTTAGTGATATCGATCCCGGTATTCATTTGGACAGCCTCCAGGCGACAATCAGCCTCCCTCAGTAAATATTCTCTTGATTCCGTTTTCGAGTCCTTAAACACAGCCATATTTCTGCTTGGGGCAAATGATAAAGTCGAGGATCTAAATCGTTCGGGGCAGCAACTTGTCAAAAAATCTGTCTCTCACCCCCAAGAAAAATATCTTCATGAAATCGTAGATTTTGATGCTGGCGAATTGGATCTCTCCAACACATCCAATGACAGTGCTCAAAAAATATCCCTGATCATTGATGGTGACATCCGAACATATCAGACGAATTTATCGCTGAAACAGAATTGGCTGGGCCAAATCTCAGGCAAAATATTGGCCCTCAGTGATATTACCGAGCAAGAAAGGTACTTGCAAGAAACCTCAGCATTATTAGAAATCAGCACTGCTGTATCCTCATCGCTCAACTTTCAAGAAGTACTGCTCATCATGGTTGAGAGATTGCTGAAGTTATCAAACTTCAATTTGTGTGAGGTTTATGAGTGGGACGAAGAGAGCAATAAATTATTCCTTCTGATTGAGCATGGTCGCGCCTTTTGGCCAGAAGATGGAAGCGATGTTTATTCGCTTGATGAATGGCCCATAGAAAAGGCGGTTCTTCAAAACGGAGAACCTTATTTTGGAACTTATGATTCAGAAGATGTTGATTCGGAGGGATACTCAAATTCATGGATTATTCCAATAAGAGCAAACCATCAGCCGATTGGCTATATGGAGGTTTCCTATGTCAGGGAGATCAGCCAAAATCCTGGGGATATCCTTTCAATTTGCGAGACATTGCTCTCCGAAGCAGCTCCGTTGTTCATGTCATTTGATAATTTACCGGGTGAAAGGGTTCTTGAGCTGGCAGAACAGGTATTAACTAAAACTCAGGCCAACGAATGTGCTATCTCAAAATGGAATCGCTCAGAAAATACGGTTGAAACAGTTGCATCGGTATCCCATTCGTCCTGGGAACGATTCCAGGGACTCAAATATGACGCAGATATATGGCCCAGCGCTACCAAGGCTTTACAAAAAAGTCAGTGGAGTGTTATTTCCAGGGAGGATACAGGAATTATCCCTGCCGAACTCGAAGATTTATATGAATGGAATTCGCAAATTACGGTCGTAATGCCTATTACGATAAAAGGCCGAACTTTAGGTTTGGTGGAAATCTATAAAATAGTCGATGATGGCCCGATCCCAAAAGAAACCTTGCAACTCTGGAAACACGCCACCGATCAGGCTGCCATTGCGTTTGAAAACGCCCGCCTTTTCGACCAAACTCAACGCTCATTGTCAGCTCAATTAGCCCTAAGTGAAGCCAGCAATGTGATTGTTTCCGAAGTTAAATCGGAAGTGATTTTATCTCAGCTTGCCGCACAGGTATGCGGGGTAGCGCGTGCAACCAGCGTTTATATATGTGAATTCAATGAAGAAAAAACCTCAGCAACGGTAATCGCTGAATATTTCAGCCCGGAAGCCGGCACTTCGGAATCAGATCTTGGCAAGGTTTATCCCATTTGGGATGATGCTGAAAGTTTCATCAATAAGATGGAAATTGGACTGCATGATTACTCGCATATCGACGAATTGGATTCGGGAGAAGAAGAAATTGCCCATATGCAAGCATTTGGAACCAAATCCATCCTTTATGTTCCTCTTCTCATGAAGGGGCAGCTGATCGGCTTCATTGAAATCTGGGATTCGCTCAATAAAAGAGAATTTACGCCCGAAGAGACTCGGCTATGTACTGATATTTCAAGGAGCGCGGCCGTAGCTCTGGAAAATGCGCGCCTGCTTGAACAGGCACAGGAAGAAATAGTCGAGCGTAAAAAAGCAGAACAAACCATAAAAGAATCCTTACTAGAAAAAGAGATTCTGCTCCAAGAGATTCATCACCGGGTCAAAAATAATCTTCAGATCATTTCGAGCATGCTCAATTTGCAATCTGACCAGACAAGCAATCCAGCCGTATCTGAGTTTGTCACCGCCAGTCAAGGCCGCATCAATTCCATGGCCATGATCCATGAAATGCTCTATCAGTCAAAGAATTTGGCCCAAGTCAAGTTTGACGATTATGTACAACAACTGGTCAGGCACTTCCGAGAAACTGCTACCATGCTCAAAAAACAGGTCTGGTTTGATGTCGATATTGAGGAACTTTTCCTAAATATCGACACGGCGATTCAATGCGGGTTGATCTTAAATGAGTTGGTTTCCAACGCCTTAAAACACGCCTTTCCGGAGGATAGGCGAGGGTGCATTCAAATATTATTTTCCAAAAATTCACAAGGGTATTCACTCCATGTTCAGGACGACGGGATCGGTTTGTCTGAGGACATTAATTTTACCGAAACGAAAACCCTGGGCTATCATCTTGTAACCGCATTAGTTCACCAATTGCATGGGGAGATTTCTATCGATCGGTCAGAAGGAACCCGATATACCATCACATTTGAGGGCGCCACTCGTGAATAGACGATCACGCCTGTCAATGTTGGCAGCTCAATTTCAGCAATAATTTCACCCATAGCTCATTCGACGGTATCATCGAATTAAACCAGATAATTGTGTCTATACTCTGGTCATATATTGTGGTTTTTGCTCAATTCTGTCTTGGGATTCCAAACAATAGATCCCAGGGTGCTGAAACTTTACTCGGAAGGGCAGCTCATTTTCGGGCGAATGATAATGTTAAATTATTTCGTTACCACTGAACATATGTGAAATCCGATATAGATTCTAGAAACCGGGTTTCTTTTTCAGTCTACTAATCTTAATGGTTTCATTATCTTATGCTTATGCAACGAGGGAATGTCTATGCTATCATGTTATGTATAAGAAGTACCACATTTATTTATTCAAAAGGAATAAGAATACGGTTATTTAAAATCATTTGCAGTCCAGCGCATTCAAATATATGAACCATTCGAATTGGCAACATATTCACCAAAAGAAGAGAGGCAAATACTTTTCATATTTTGGGGGAATTATTTTTGATATCGTTTTGACTCTTTTCTTCATTGTCTCATGTGCGCCCACAACAAACATAACCCCAACTGTGGAACCGGAACCCACCTCGGCGGCTTCCGCTATTCTGATCACGCTTCATTACAATGAACGCCCACCGTATCTGGTGACCACAAACCAGGGCGTAGAAGGGCTAACTGGGGATCCTGCCACAATCGCCTTTGAAGAGAGTAAATTCCCATTCAAGTGGGAACAAACCCCTTCCAAACGCCAGCTCTATATATTGCAACAGAATAGCGGTCGAGATTGCCTGGTAGGCTGGTTTAAAATTGCTGAACGGGAAAACTATGCACGATATACCCTCCCTATTTACCAAGATAAACCCCAAATTGCCTTAGCCCGTTCTGATAATGATAAAATCAACTCAGGTGGCAATGTTAGAGACATCCTTTCCAATCCTAATTTGAACTTACTGGTCAAAGACGGATATTCATATGGCGATTTTCTAGACGAGATCATCCGAGAATCCAACCCAAACTTGACTGAAACCACCGTTGAAAATAATGCCATGCTGAAGATGATCCATGCTCGTCACGCTGACTATTTCTTCATCGCTCCAGAAGAAGCGAACGGCTTGATTGAGACTTCAGAATATAATCTAGAAGACTTTAAATTCGTTATATTTCAAGATATCCCGGATGGAGAGAAACGCTACATCCTATGCAGCATGAATGTTGAAAATGATATCATCGAACAACTCAACGCCATTATTCATCAATCTATGATTGCAATACCAGAAGAGTAATTTTATCCTCTGCGCAATATGCTGAAATCTCTGAAAGGAGCAATCTCACGAGCAACAAGAAATTTTCAATTATCCTGATTGCAGGATTTACCATCACATTTTTAATATTTATTCTGGAATACGAAAACTACACCAGTGATAAACGGCGTCATACGGTCGAATCTTATGCCAAAGTAATTTCAAACTCGTTGTGGCATTTCGAGCCGCAGGCACCTATCGACTATTTATCACTGATCGCGGCTGAGCAAGATTACGAACGCTTTCGAGTAATTACAAGTGATGGAATCGATTTTGTCGATGTACAAAGCAATCAATATAATACATTCACCAATGTCTTGATTGCCCTCAATCTCATAAGGCGTGTGGAAATATCTGTAGATATTCCCTACCAAGAGGAAACCATTGGTGAAATCGAAGCAATTTGGCTGAATAAAAACGTTTACACTTATTGCTACGCTTTGATTGTCATTGTTCTTTTGATGGGTGTATTTGGACTATATCACCGCATCTTGCAATCCAACCGTGAGTTAGAGAACCGCGTCCAAGATCGCACAGTCGAACTGCATAACGCAAACATTGGATTACGCGAAGGGGAAGCACGCTATCGAAGTATTTTCGAAGATTCACCAATTTCACTGCGAGAAGAGGACTTTTCAGGGGCTAAGAAAATCATCGATCAATTAAGAAAAAATGGGGCAAACGATATTCGCTCGCATTTAGAGAAAAATCCTGAAATTGTATCTGCTTGCATGAAGGCAGTGAAAGTACTCAATGTGAACCGAAACACCCTCGAGTTATTTAAGACGGGCAAAAAGGAGCGCTTGTATCAGGGACTAAATGACATTTTCACTGAAGAATCGTTGATCAGCTTTGGCCAGCAATTATCTGCCTTTGCCGAAGGGAAAACGTATTTTGATTGTGAAACAATTCAGCAAACTGTCAAAGGAGAGAAGCTTTGGGCCGGTACCCGAGTGGCCATTGCACCTGGGTATGAAGAAACATGGGGAAAAGTATTTGTTTCGATTCTGGACATAACAAATCGCAAACAAACGGAGGCCGAACTGGCTACCTATCATGAACATCTTGAGGAATTGGTCGATGAGCGTACAACAGAATTGGTCGCGTTGCAGCGCGATCTCGAAAAACGAGTGGCCAAACGCACCGATGAGCTAGCACAAGTCAATAGGGGTCTGAATGCCGAAATTGCAGAACGCGAACGTCTGCAAATGAAAGTACAGCAGTATACTGAAGAGCTCGAAATACGGGTCAAAGACCGCACTCGCGACTTGGACGTTCTTTATGATGTCACTTCAATATCCAGCAACGTAATGAACCTGGATGAATTACTGACCCGATTGTTGGACCGTTCTCTAACCGCTATGCGGTGTCAGGCCGGCATAATCCAACTACAGGATGAAGAAACGTCCCAAATCCACACGTATGCGCAAAAAGGAGTGACCAATAAAACTGCCAATGCTCTGGCAGAAATCTTTGCTGATCAGGGTGATTTTATTGACATGCTAGAAGAGAATTCTACATACATCATTTCCAAACTGGACAACGATTCTCGTCTGCCTTCATCCATTTGTTCAAGCGAACTATGCACATATGTAGGACTTCCTATACAAGATATGCGTGGAGACTTGATAGGCATCCTGAGCATCTTCAGTGAAACAGAGTATCCATTCGGTCTAGAAGAAATGACTCTGCTATCCTCGATTGCAGATCATATTGGTTTGGCTGTAGAGAATGTACGCTTGCGCCAGAAAGCCGAAGAGACCGCAGTAATGGAAGATAGACAAAGGTTAGCGCGAGATTTACATGATGCTGTCAACCAGAACCTATTTTCGGCAAGTATCATCGCAGAGTCATTGCCAGACTTCTTGGATCAAGATACAACTTTGGTCCAAGAAAATTTAAATGACTTGCACCGGTTGATCCGGGGTGCCCTGGCAGAAATGAGGATTATGTTGCTTGAACTGCGACCCTTCTCCATGGCCGATGCGGCGCTAGAGGATCTTCTAAATCAATTGGTAGATGGTATCAAAAGTCGTACAGAACTCAATATATCACTTCAAATCCAAGGGAAATTCGATATTTCTACCCAAGTAAAAAAGAACTTGTTTCGAATTACCCAAGAAGCACTGAGCAACATTGAAAAACATAGCCATGCTCACCATGTAGAACTTATTCTTGAACAGCGAAAAAAACGAATCCGTTTGAGCATCTGTGATGATGGCCAAGGTTTCGATCCCAGTAATGTCAATGGCCGCCATTTGGGCTTGCAAATAATGCGCGAGCGAGCAGATAATATTGGAGCAGAACTAACCATCACCAGCCAGCCCGGCCAAGGCTCAACAATTATCGCCATTTGGCCAGAATAAGAATATTTATCCAAATTTAACTAATTCCGTGTGAAAAATATATAAATTTATGAATGATCAATTTCCCATTCGAGTATTAGTCGTTGACGATCATATAATGGTTCGGCGAGGCCTGGCCGTTTTCTTGATCCGCTATGACGATTTGGTCCTGGTTGGAGAAGCCTCCAATGGAGAGGAAGCCATAGAGAAATGTGCTGAATTACAACCAGATGTGGTTTTGATGGATTTGATGATGCCAGTCATGGACGGCATCACTGCAATTCAGCTAATCCGTGAGCGCTATCCGAATATTCAAGCCATCGCTCTTACAAGCTTTAGCGAAGAAAAATTGGTGGAAAATGCCTTACAGGCAGGCGCAATTGGATATCTGTTTAAAAATGTCTCCGTAAATGATCTGGCATCCGCAATCAGGGCTGCTCACGTGGGTCAACCAACCTTGGCACCGGAAGCCACGCGGATTTTGGTATACAAAACCACCCAACCTGATTCTCTTGGCGACAACCTAACTGAACGCGAGCGCGAGGTGTTGAAACTGTTAGTCGAGGGAAAAAGCAACACCAAAATTGCTGAAGAATTAAATATCAGTCGGTCAACCGTCAAAACACATGTCAGCCATATTCTTGACAAACTTGGCGTGGACAATCGGCTTGAAGCTGTTACCTTGGCCATTCGCAGCAACTTAGCCACCTGACCGATACGCATATCCACCACCTGACCGATACAAATATCCGCCACCCG
>CAZVPR010000070.1:0-9309 GCA_964629085.1 uncultured Anaerolineales bacterium | reverse complement strand
CCACCTGACCGATACGCATATCCACCACCTGACCGATACAAATATCCGCCACCCGACCGATAAAATAATCACTAAAAGTTGTTCTTGAAAATCCCCCCTAATCCTGATGTGCTTAGGGGGGATTTCTTTTAAACTTTAATTGTCTGACGGAGAAAGATACCCCTCGAAAATGATTGAGGTTTATATGGATTATGATTTTGAATTTAGAGTAATCTGGCAAAACTGGGACCTCTTTTTAGAAGGGGCCCTGATGACGATTAGAATTACCGGGATTGCAACTCTGTTGGGGATATTAGTCGGCACGATAATGGCGGGATTACAACTGGTCAAAAATCGCATTCTCTCAAATATCATCCAGGCCTATATCGAAATTATCCGAAATACCCCTTTCTTGGTTCAGTTATTTTTCGTCTACTTTGGCCTACCCACCATTGGGATAATGATCCCGGCATGGCAGGCAGCTTTAATCGCCCTAACTATCAATACAGGCGCATATGCAACAGAAATTGTTCGCGCAGGTATTGAAGCAATTTCATTTGGGCAAATAGAAGCTGGGCGATCTCTAGGGTTATCCGACCTTCAAATCTTTCTTTATGTGATCTTGAAACCAGCATTAATGACTGTGTATCCCGCCCTTACAAGTCAATTTATTCTCTTTGTTTTGAACTCCCCAGTCATTTCTGTTATCTCGGCGCAAGAACTGGCCTATCAGGCTAAGTATGTCGCTTCTCGAACTTTTCGTAATTTTGAGATCTATCTCTTCATAACTGTTGCATATTTGATCATCGCACAACTATTTCGTATGGCATTCCAATTGGTTTCAAAGCTGATTTTTGGGAAAGCTCCGGTACATTCATGAGTGAATTTAATTTCTTCCAAATATTGTTGGCGCTTATCAAGGCCTTGCAATGGACCATTGTATTATCGTTAATTGCGTTTACGGGTGGCGGCATAATCGGCTTGCTTCTAACTATGATGCGCATCTCTGGAAGCAAAATCGCTAATAATATTGCAAGAGCATATATCGATTTCTTCCAAGGAACGCCCTTATTGATGCAATTATTCCTGATCTTTTTTGGAATACCAATTGTCTTAGGATTTGATGTCCCGGCATTGGTATCTGCCGGTGTTGCCCTGATTTTCTACGCCTCAGCTTATCTGGCAGACATATGGCGGGGCAGCGTCGAATCGATTTCTAAAACGCAGTGGGAAGCTGGGAAATCGGTAGGGCTGACCTGGGTAGACCAATTCCGATTTGTCATCTTACCCCAAGCTGTTAAAGTATCAATTCCCCCCACTATTGGATTTCTCGTTCAGGTTGTCAAAAACACTTCGCTAACTTCGATCATTGGATACGTCGAGTTAACCCGTCGGGGTCAGATATTGAACAATGCCACCTTCAAGCCTTTCATTATCTTCACCATGGTAGGTTGTATCTATTTTTTAGTTTGTTATCCACTATCTCTGTACAGCAGACGTTTGGAAGCCGAGTTGACTGTAGATGCTCGTTGATCGTCATTCCTGGCTGAAAGGTCTACATGTATGAAGAAGTGGCAAAATTTATTCCCAAAAGGAGAAAAAATGAGTAAAAAATTTCGTATCACCTTAGTTCTGCTGGCAACTCTTCTTGTTGCAGCTCTAGCTGTAGGCTTTGTTGGAGCAGCTGAAGAGGAAGACCCCATCGAAAGAATTAAGAATGCAGGTGTCATCCGCATTGCCGTTCCACAAGATACGCCGTTGTTCGGTGTTGTTGGGGCCGATGGGGAACACGAAGGCTACGATGTCGAAGTTGCCAAGTTGATCGCCGAAGATATGGGCGTAGAACTCGAGTTGGTTCCAGTAACCAGTGCCAACCGTATCCCCTATTTGTCCTCCGGCAAAGTGGATTTGGTCATCTCCAGCATGGGTGTCAAACCTGAGCGCGCTGAAGTAATTGACTTCTCCAATGCCTATGCACCATTCTTCTGGGCCGTGTATGCTCCCGCAGATGTGGATATCAGCAGCGTCGAAGATGCCGCCGCCTACAAAGTAGGCGCAACACTGGGCACCCTGGAAGAGATTGCCTATACAGATGCCGCTGGCGAAGATGCCGACAACATCCAGCGTTTTGATGACCAGGCCACAACTGTTCAGGCTTTCCTGACCGGTCAGGTCGAGGTGATTGTTACCGGCAATGCCATTGCCGCCGGCATTATCGCCGAGCATCCTGATATGGGTGTCGAATCCAAATTTGTGCTCCAGCAATCTCCTTGCCACATCGGCGTACGCCGTGGAGAGAATGGATTATTGACTTGGGTCAACGCTTTCATTTATTCCCACACCCTCAATGGAGATCTCGATCTACTCTCCACCAAATGGTTTGGCGAGCCCCTGCCCGAATTCCCCAATTTCTAGGGAAATAACGCCGACCTAAAAGGCAATACCTTTGATGGGAAGAATGAGCGATCTCAACACCGCTCATTCTTCCCACTCCTAGAACAGAAAAAAACTATCATTACGGCTAGGGACATTGTCTTTAGCTAAGGAACTTAAACGAATATGGCCAGCAACCTAGGAAAAGACATCATCATCTGTAAAGACGTCCACAAATGGTATGGCGAATTTCATGCTCTAAAAGGGATCACCACCTCCGTTAAAGAACGCGAGGTAGTTGTGGTGATTGGACCTTCTGGGTCAGGAAAATCGACCTGGATTCGCACCCTAAATCGTCTGGAAGAGCATCAAAAAGGTCAGATCATAATAGACGGCACAGAATTAACCGATAACACCAAGAATATTCGAGAAATTCGTGCCGAAGTGGGTATGGTTTTCCAGCAATTCAACCTCTTCCCACACCTGACTGTGCTCGAAAACATCACCCTGGCATTATTGCGAGTAAGGAAGATGGACCGAAAAAAGGCCAATGAAGCTGCCATGCAACAACTGGAAAAAGTAAAAATTCCAGAGCAGGCCGACAAATACCCCATCCACCTTTCAGGTGGGCAGCAGCAACGTGTAGCAATTGCTCGTTCCCTGGCAATGCACCCCAAAATCATGCTTTTTGACGAACCGACTTCCGCTCTTGATCCTGAAATGATCAAGGAAGTATTGGATGTTATGGTTGATCTTGCGAATTCGGGCATGACCATTGTTGCTGTAACTCACGAAATGGGGTTTGCTCGCGGGGATGCCAATCGCGTGATCTTCTTTGATGAGGGTCAAATCGTAGAGGAGAAACCACCCCATATTTTCTTTGATAATCCGGAAGAAGAAAGAACCAAGCTATTCTTGAACCAAATCTTGCAACACTAACGGGTCGTCTACCTTTTCATCGATTGCAAGGCCAATATTCACCATTCCATCAAAAGTTGCTGCCAAAAAATTAATAAGCTGATCCCTATCTTGGAATATGATAGGGATCATTTTTGATTAGCGTCGATAGGCTGGAATATAGAATGGTCTCTTTACAATTTGGGCCTTTTTTGCCTTTCCGCGAACCATAACCTCGATTTCGGTGCCGATCTTCGAGAATTCATTGGATACAAAAGCCATTCCCAAATAGCCTGCCAGGGTAGGAGAAAACATCCCAGTAGAGACAACGCCAACTTTTTTCCCATCAATGGCAACAGGATACCCCTCACGGGGCACAGCTTTTTCAATCATCTCGAAACCCACCAACACCCGAGATGGTTTCTCCAATTTCTGTTTGAGCAGCGCATCTCGCCCGATGAAATCTTTATCGAAACTGACGGCAAATGTCAACCGCGCTTCAACCGGAGAAACATCAGGGCCAAGCTCATGCCCGTAGAGCGGCATACAGGGTTCGAAACGCAGGCTGTCACGAGCGGCCAAGCCAACCGGCAAAACACCGTCATCGTTGCCAGCCTCTAAAATCTTTTCCCAGACTCGAAGGGCATTTATTGCAGGGAAAAAGAGTTCAAAGCCATCCTCGCCTGTGTACCCGGTGCGTCCCAGCAGCAAAGGCACATCATCCAAAATCGTTTCCTGCAAAGCCGTAAAACGCGGCATCTGCCTGAGATCAGCCGTAGTCAGGCGGTTCATTATTTCAGGCGCCTTAGGCCCTTGAAACGCCAGCATATAAGTTTCATCAGAGATGTCTTCCACCTGAACATCAAATCCTTGGGCATGGGTCTTCACCCAGGCAACATCTTTGCTTCTGTTGGAAGCGTTAACTGCCAGGAAGAAATAATCCTTGCCAGGATGGTCGGGGTCTGGGAGCCGGTAAACAAATAGATCGTCGATTGTGCCCCCATCAGCATAGCAGAACAGGGCGTAATGGGCATCAAGAGTTTTGAGTTTGCTGACATCATAGGTGACAACCCAATTTACAAAGGATTCTGCATCTGGGCCACGGACTTCAATTTGCCCCATATGATCAATATCAAACAATCCCGCCGCTTGGCGAGTCGCCTGATGTTCTTTCAGCGGCCCACTGGGATACTGCACCGGCATTTCCCAGCCAGCAAAAGGCACCATGCGCCCGTCGTGGTCAACATGCCACTGATATAGCTCTGTTCTTTTCAAATCACTTTTCATATGTATTCTCCTTAGCCGATTTCTGCGAGAAAAAATTTATTCACATGATGACTTGCCTAAAAGCCAGTGAGGTATAGCGATCTATACCTCACTGGCATACTGAACAAAACTGAACTGGAAAATGATGGCTTATTTCTGCAAACCCATCATTTTGACTTCGACCTCATCGCCAAAGCGGCTCAAGGGCAGGCGTTTGACATACCAGGAAATTTCGCCTGTCATGACAAATTTTGCGATATCACGTCCAATGGTAGGGCCTTCTATGACGCCATTGCCGCCAGCGCCAATTGCCAACACATAGCCTTCGATAGGCGATTCGCCCAATACGGGCAAATAATCTGCCGGCTCGGCGCGGTAGCCAACCCAATCGTTATCCAGAGAAGAATCCAGCAAGCGTGGATAGTGCTGCATTAATTCTTCAGACAAGAAATCCCAGAAATACGGATCCGTACCACCGGTCATCGCCAATTCATCTGGATTCCAGACACCGGCATGATCGGGGTTGTTCAAATCCATCGTCAGGTGAGCTTTGCAAATAAACACGTTTTCTTTGTCTTTACGGGCATAAAAACGCGGGTATTTGAGTACGGGGAAGTTATAGCCCAAATTCTCTGTAGGTTTAAGAATGAATACTTCGGCTTTGGTATGCCAGATGGGCAACTCGATGCCCACTTTGCGTCCCATGAAACGCGTCCACGGACCGGAGGCATCAACCAGCACATCGAGATCGAAATGACCCTTATTGGTTTCTACGCTTGAGACTTTGCCATTGGTCAGATTGATTTCTTGCACCTCGGTGCCAATGAGCACTTCCACACCTGCTTCGCGCGCTTTGCGGGCCAATGTGTTTGAGATCATGGTGGCATCAAAGAAACCATCATCCGGACACCAGCCTGCGCCCAAAATACCATCCAGTTTCAAGTCGGGGATGATTTCATGGATTTTGTCGTGATCGCGCCAATATTCGGCCCGGTAGCCAGCTGATGTAGCCAGATCAACGGCTTGAAGAATGTAGTCTTCGTACTCTTCATAGGGAGCGACAACCAAAGTACCGGTATTCTCGTAACCGGCTGAACCCGGCTTTTCCTTCTCAAGATTGATAAAAAACTCATAACCAAACAAGCGCACCGACCAAAACTCATGAGCGACAGAATCGTCAATGAGGCTGTGGGTGGCGGCTGATTTCGCGGTTGTTCCCGAACCAATCGTGTTCTTCTCGAAGAGCGTTACTTCGGCTTCAGGGTATTTGCTGAGGAAGTGCGCAATGCATGTTCCCAAGATGCCGCCCCCCATTATGCCTACCTTTTTCTTTGCCATGTTGAAATCCTCCAAATATTATTAGGTTTTTGATTTTTGTTTATTTATATGGCTTACTCGGCTAACCTTACGGATCGGTCTTTAATGACTTTGATCAACGCAGGTAGAAATTCGTACAGATCAGCCACTACGCCATAATCGGCCTGGTAATGGGAACCGGAATATTCGTCGTTGTTGATGGATACGATAATTCGGGAATCTCGAACGCCAATCATATGCTGGATGGCGCCTGATGTTCCAATGGTAAAACATAACTCTGGTGACAACTGGGCCCCCGACAACCCGATCCACTCAGGAAACCAGTCGCGCTCGGATGAAATTGGACGCGTGCAAGCAACCTGGCCGCACAACAACTCAGCTAATTCATCGGCCATGGTGACATCTTCACGTTCTTTAAAGCCCTGGCCAACATCAACGATGACAGGGGCATCTTCCAACCGCCGCCCTGCGGCCAGCTTGCCTTTTTGTTCCACAACGGTTAGCTTGGGCGCCTGAATTTCGACAGAAACGGGAACGACTTCAGCCTGGTTGCCCGGTGACTCGACAGCCGTGAATGCCCCCCCTGCCACTGTGACCATGGCCGGACGAGTTTGTAAGCGATAAGTATTGATGCCAACGCCACTGTAGATCATGCACTGGACCACGAATTGCTGGCTTTCAGCCTCCAGTTCAAAATCCACACACCACGAGGCGCAGCTCATTTCCAGGCGTTCGGCCACCCGGGCAGAGAGCTCTAAACCTTGTTTAGTGGCACCGACCATCACTAAATCGGGTTGGGACTGGGAGATGATACCCGCCAGGGCATCGCTAAAGGTTTCGGGGTTGAACGCCTTCAACGCGGGATCAACGATGGTAAAGAGGGATTCTGCTCCCCAGGCTCCGTAATCACCAACTTCGGGAGCAGTATCCCCCACAAAAGCGGCTGCCACGCCTGCCCCAGATTGCTGCGCCTTGCCCAGCAATTCCTGCAGGATGTTTTGATCTTCAGAATAAACTAAAATATTGAAATCTTGCTCAGACATCAGGAACCGCCTTCTATCACATTCTCTTCAATCAATAGGTCGACCAATTGACCAGCCATGGCTTCCATATCATCACCTTTCAGGACTTGTTGTTTGCGATGAACCACAACACCTTTGGTGGCCATCATCTCGAAACCGGATAATTTCGCCAGGTCTTCTCGAGACAAGCCAAGCTCAGATTCAATCTGCCAGATATGGACGGGCTTTTGTTTGGCCTTCATGGCCTCCATCAACGTGGGGCGACGCGGGGTGTTGGTCTCTTCGGTGACACTGATGAGAGCCGGTAAGGGTGCTGTTACTGTCTGAGAACCATCTTCCAATTCTCGTTCAACGAGGACGTTGCCATCCTCAACCGAGATCTGGCGAGCAAAGGATACCTGGGGCAACCCCAGCCGTTCCGCCAGGCGCGGTGGAACCTGGTACGTGAACCCATCATCACTTACCTCACCACAGAGAACGAGATCCACATTGCCAATTTTCTCAATGGCCGCAGCCAATACTCTCGCCGTGACCGTCGGACCGCCCTGGCCATCAAGAGGATCTTCAACCAGGATCACATCTTCGAGGCCCATGGCAAGCGCCTCACGGTACGATTCTTTGGAAGCCGCGGGCCCAAAAGTGAGCGCATGCACTGTGCCGCCATAGGCTTCGGCCAGGCTAATCGCAGCTTCCAATACATTTTTGTCGATATGGCCTACCTTTTTGGGAACACCTGCCAGGCTCAACACTGCGGTTTCGGGATCGACTTTGATCTCAGAAACGTCCAGTGAATATTTGATGCAAGCTACAATTTTCATTTGGGTAAATTCCTTTCGATTTATCCGTAACGGAAAATAATGCCGAATCCGCCTTGGGGAGGCTGCCAATCAATGGCACGATTGCCCCCGGTATCACACGAAATCTGGCAGGTTCCACACTCTAAACAATTTTCATAACGAACAGCGACTTTATCGTCCACCCAAAGGTATACTTCCGCCGGGCAGACTGTCAGGCAAGGCTTGTTCTCACAGGACTGACAGAGGGCATGATCAACGGCAATATGGTTATTCTGTTCGTCGATTTCGTACTTATCCAATCCCAAACGGGCATCTAAACTCAAAACTTGCGTACTCATAACACAATCCCTTTCCCAATTTGGAACAAGTCTTTAGCCATGTCCACGAAGGTCAGTTGATCACTCATATTGTCACGTAGAGATTTGAATGCTTTCTTGCTGGGGGAAGGTTTTACCGAAAACATATCTTCCAAAACATTGCAGATCAGATCGGGGTACGTGTTGAAAAGGCGCTTGTTTTCCATTAATGGGAAAGTGGCCTTGAAGGTTTCCATATCTTTATAGACAGAGGTTTCCTGGAAATGTCGTTCATAGGATGCCAGGGAAGCGGATGAATAATCTCCTTTTTCCTTGGCTGACAATATAGCTTTGGCCGCTGCGGCAGCCGAGGCTACGGCTAAATCCATCCCACGCAGCGTCATGACGTTGTTCAGCAGCAGGCGGGCGGCACTTCCGGCTACCAGATAACCATCACCATAGAGCTGCGGGATGAGATGGAATCCGCCCCGATGGACGGTTTGCGCGGAATATTCAACCACTTTGCCAGCGGAAATCATGCGAGCTATGGAGGGGTGCGCTTTGAATTCATCCAGCACCTGGTGAGGCTGCAACCCACTTTTATAGATGGATTCGATTTTTACTACCACACCCAAGGAGAGGGTATCTTTATTGGTGTAAAGGAAACCACCCCCATCGACGCCGGCAGTAGACCCTACAGTGGTGTAGGCCATGCCCTCTCCCGGATCACATTGGAAGCGTTCATTGATGATTTCTTCGGGAAGCTGGATGATTTCTTTGATCCCCAAGGAAACATCTCTGGCATGAATATCATTTCGCAGGCCCGCTTTTTTAAGCAGGTGAGAGCGAGTGCCTTCAGCAACAATCACAACGTCAGCAGGCAGTTCATCCTCACCAGCTCGAACACCCCAAACCTGGCCATCGTTTAGCAGCAGTTCATCCACCGTGTAGCCTGGGATAACCATGGCGCCAGCTTCTTCGGCCTGATTGGCCAGCCAGGGATCGAACTTTGCCCTGAGAACGCTGAAAGCATTATAGGGAGGGCTAAGCGCCTGGTCACTGCGAAAATCAAGCGCCGTAGAGGCGCCGTTTCCCAAAAAGAGCAATCCATGCCCACGGATGGCCCGTTCAATGGGCGCATTCTCCCAGAAGTTTGGGAATATTTCGTCATAAATCTGAGAAAAAATCAAACCACCGGATACATTTTTGCTGCCCGGAGTCTGACCTCGTTCGATAACAACGACTTGCAGGCCAGCCCTGGCTAATAGATAGGCTGCTGTGGCTCCCGCAGGTCCTGCTCCGACAATTGCGACATCAAATTTTTCCACAAAATACCTCGTCTATTTTCGAATATCAATCAGT
>CAZVPR010000069.1:0-24921 GCA_964629085.1 uncultured Anaerolineales bacterium | reverse complement strand
CAATGGCGTCGTAAGTGATCTGGCCGTCACCGACGATTAATTTGAGATGGGACTGATCTTTTCCGACTGCCCGGCTGCTCATGGGTTTCAGCTTGCGGCTGACAAATTGCGGTTGGGGATTGCCATATCCGGTTGGTTGTAACCAATTTAGGTGTTTAAGAACTTCCGGTTTCAAATCTGAGAGGGGTAATTCAACATCGGCGGTCAGGGTGGGAATCAATTCTTTCCCGGCAAGATGTTCTTCTGCGATGCGGTTCAGTTGATCTACCAATGTGGAAAGCTTGCTGTTTTGGACTGTAAAGCCTGCGGCGGCAGCATGGCCTCCATATTTGACTAATAAGTCTGAACATTGGTCCAAGGCTTCGGTAATGTGAAATTCGGCAATACTGCGGCAGGAAGCACGTGTAAAATCTTCGTCTGAGTGCCCAACGATAGCAGGGCGGTAATATTGTTCGGTCAGGCGAGAAGCAGCCAAACCAACGACGCCCGCATTGAAGTCGGGATGAGCCGCAAATAACAGCATGGGATGGTCACCTTGGGCTAGTGCAATTTCTTCGGCCTGTTTCTGAATCTCGCGGGTGATGCTTTGGCGTTTGCGATTCAAGGTTTCAAGTTGTTGGGCGATGTGTCCAGCCTCGGAAACGTCAGTTGTAGTCATTAAGGCAAATGCATCTAAAGCGCTTTCCAGGCGTCCGGCTGCGTTGATGCGCGGCCCTAAGGCGAAGCCAATATCCATGGCGTTGACATTTTCTGCTTTCAAGCCCGATACACCGATCAATGAAAGCAATCCCTGGCGCCGTTTTGACCGGATGATTTCTAACCCCTTTCGCACCAGGATTCGGTTTTCGCCAGTGAGCGGAACTAAGTCCGCAACGGTGCCCAGGGCAACCAGGTCCAAATAGGATTCAATCGGAGCCGCCGCTCCGGGGCTGGGATTTTTGAGGGTGGCGTCCAGCGCGCAAGCCAGCTTGTAAGCCACGCCTACGCCAGCCAAGTTTTTCTCAGGGTATTGATCATCTTCACGTTTAGGATCAATCACAGCAACGGCGCTAGGTAGGATCTCTCCGGTGGTATGGTGATCACAAATGATCAGGTCCACGCCCAATTCCCGCGCCAGTTTGGTTTCCTGCAGAGAACGGATTCCACAATCAACCGTTATTATTAGATCTGCCCCTTCTTCATTCAATGATTGAATTGCTGCCGTATTTAGACCGTACCCTTCTGCAAAGCGATGGGGAATGTATGCGCGCACATTGGCTTTGAATGAGCGTAAAAATTGAACCAAAAGCGCGCTGGCTGTAACCCCGTCAACATCATAATCGCCATATATGACGATTTTTTCCTTGTTTTCGAGAGCTTTCTGAATGCGTTCGACAGCCAGGCGCATGTCCGCCAGTTGGAAGGGATCGGTGTCGAAGGGAGGCTTGGCTTGGAGAAATCTGCGGGCCGCATCATGCGTGGCATAGCCGCGATTGAACAAGATTTGGCGCAGGATTGGAGGATATCCCTGCAGCGCTTTTTCAGCTTCAGGTGTGATGGTTGTGGCGATATACCATCGTTTAATTGGTTTTTTCATTTGGAAATTGCATTACGGGCCATGATTAAGGCGCCAATCAGGCCGGCATCATCTCCCAGTGATGCGGAAGTGATCTCCAGATTTTCGAGATATTTGGGGTCGAAGACGTGTTCCTGCAAAGATGCTTTGACAGGGTTCAATAGCAAATCGCCGCTCAAGGATACGCCCCCTCCAAATACGATGATGCTGGGATTGAAGGTGTGCAGGAAGTTTGCCAGCCCAATGCTGAGGTAATAGCCTGCCCTATCGAAGGCAGCCAGCGCAAGGTTGTCGCCCTTTTGGGCGTGTTGTGCGATGAGCTTGGCAGTGATATCCTCGCTGAGGGGGATCGATGATTTCTCTCCTTTTGACAATTCTCTTTTGACCCATTTGGCGATATTGGGGCCAGAGGCTAACGCTTCCAAATGGCCTCTTTTGCCGCAGCTGCACATTGGGCCTTCTGGCTTGACAGTCACATGCCCCACTTCGGCGGCTAAACCATTTACACCGTGCATCAACAATCCGTCGCTGATAATACCACCCCCGATACCTGTGCTGACGGTCAAATAAATCAAATGGTCATGGCCAATGGCGGCGCCAGCTTTCCATTCGCCGACCGCAGCCAGGTTGGCATCGTTGTCTAGGCATACGGGTACGTTGGTTTTGTCTTCAAGATATTCGACTAATGGGAAATATCTCAGCGCAGCAATATTCGGTGCGTTGTACACCACGCCTGCCTTTGGATTGACTGGCCCCGGCGCGGCGACTCCGATGGAAGTGATTTTTTCTCCCGCGGGACAAACCTTTTCGATGAGTTGGACCAACCGCTCCTGAGGCGTGGGTCCTGCTCCTTGAGATGAGATTCGTTCGATTTGGATGGGCTTGTACCCCTGATCTGGATAAGCTGCTGCCCGCAGGCGAGTGCCACCAATGTCGATGGCGATGAAAATGCTCATGGACCAAAGTATAGCATGATCAGAGATTTTTTTCGGCTACCAGGAAGTACCCTAAAGGGAAATGAGGGCTGGTTTTTTTCGATACCTTTTTCCCAATGCTTGTGCGCACAAAGGTCAAGGCAATTCGCTGTATCAACTTTGAAATTAATATCCCAATAAGGGGGATAACAGTAATATGTTTGGCAAGTAAATCGGCTAAAATTTCAGGGGTTCCACCAAGTGGTTCTAAGACGATGATTTTCATTCCGGCTTGGTGAGCAAATCGTCTCAGTGCGTGTTCTGTGTAGCGATAGTAATCATGCGGCGCTTCATGGATACCATAGTAAAAAGGCACGCTTATGAATAGCCGGCCCCCTGGTTTTAGGATACGAGACATTTCAGGCCACAACTGCTCTGGGGTGGGAATATGTTCGAGAACTTCGGAGAGGATGAGAGTATCGAAGAAGTTTGAAACCAGGGGCAGGGCTTGAGAAAGGTCACACTTGAAGTCAATGTATATCGAATCGTTCCAGTCCACACAGAAAACCTGATCGACAAAATCGCGATATGTTTGAAATAGCGGAACATCCCCGCAGCCCAGGTCGATTAATTTTCCACTGGCATGCTTCCTTATCCCAAGATCATAAGAGCGAGCGAGAAGGGTTGCGTAAAGCCTTGAACCAGGGTGAATTTTTTCTGAATGGTACGAAGCCGAAAGCTTTCCATATTTGGAAATGAATTTGCTGGGTTTCCATTTATTTTGGTTGCGCATAATCTAGAAAGAGAGTATAGAAAAGGAAATCATTATCGTCAAGCAGCTGTGCAAATTAAAAAATTGCTTCATCCATGTCAGGGTTCGCCCGCCTTGGGCGCAGGAATGTTCGATTTTTTTCCGAAGGCTAGAAGCAGCTTGTTGACTTGCACCCAAAAGCTTGCTATGATCCAAACGGCATGAGTACAGAGATTAAAACCAAGCCGCTGCGAATGTTGCAGCGAGTATTGAAATCCCTCCGCTGGCTGATGCCCGGTCTGGGCGTGAAGCGGTGGATTTTGTTGATTTTGGCGGGGACCACATTCTTGGGGGTTGGTTTTGCCTTCCTGCTTTTGGATATTTACCGAACTGCACCAGAAACCTGGTGGCTGCCAGTCTTATCTTGGGCATCGCTGCGAATATTGCCCAGGACTTGGCGATTTATCATTTTCGGTGGGATTGGCTTGTTGATCGTTTTGGGCGGTATCCTGGCGCTCAATCGCGCCCTGATGATTCCGTATCGTCGACCTGGGCATGATCAAGTGGGAGCCATTGCTACGCATCGACGTCGCCGCTCAGGGCCGCGTGTAGTAGTGATTGGGGGCGGACATGGTTTGGCTACTCTGCTCAGAGGATTAAAGGATTATACCTATCGTATCACTGCGGTCGTGACAGTAGCCGATGATGGCGGCTCCTCGGGTCGTTTGCGGCAGACTCTGGGCATTTTGCCACCAGGAGATATCCGCAACTGCCTGGCGGCACTTTCCAATGACGAGGATTTGCTGACACAACTTTTTCAATACCGGTTCGCCAATGGAGGCGGGGGGTTGGATGGTCATTCCTTTGGGAACTTGTTTATCACTGCTCTTTCTGAAATTACGGGTAGTTTCGAAGAAGCTGTAGCTGAATCGGGCCGCGTGCTCGCAGTCCATGGACGCGTGTTGCCCTCTTCGCTTCAGGATGTTCGTTTGATTGCTGATATCCTGCCTCCCCACGCTACCCAGGAAGTGCGCATTCGTGGCGAGAGCCGCATTCCCAAAGTGGGAGGGCACATCAATCGCGTATGGTTGGAACCCAGTTCGCCGCCCGCATTCCCTCAAGTTGTGCAAGCGATTTTATCCGCGGATATCATCCTGGTAGGGCCAGGGAGCCTTTACACGAGTTTATTACCCAATCTACTGGTGCCGGATATTTCTGATTCCATTCGTGCCAGCAAGGCTTTCAAAGTATATGTGTGCAATGTGGCTACCCAACCGGGAGAAACCGAAGGGTATAGCTGCGGCGATCATATCCGTGTTTTGAGTGAGCATGTCGGTCACGGGTTGTTCGATCTGGTTGTTCACAATAATAAGTATTCCGGTGACCTGTTGGGCAATATGCAGTGGGTAACGATGGGGGATGATAGGGATCTCGAATATCCCATGTATATGATCGATCTTGTAGATGAGAGCGAGCCCTGGCATCACGACTCGAAGAAGCTGGCTATGGTAATTATGGATTTGTATCAGGCTAGGACCGGGCCGCTAACGATGGAATAGGAAGCCGAATTTTGCTGGGGGAATTTTTGGAAAAAGTTTGTGTTTGCCCTTTAGAAGCATTGAATTTCTCGATTGAGTTGTCTAGATATGTGATACAATTCACGCTTGGATTTTCATCAATAAATGGTGAACCAGCGTGCCTGGTTAGCCAATAAATTTCTCAATTTTGGAGGATTGTTATGACAACAAAAGTAGGTATAAATGGTTTTGGCCGCATTGGCCGCCAAATGTTGAAAGCATTTGGTGAGTTCTATCCAAATGAATTGGAAGTTGTTGCAGTTAATGATCTGTATCCTGCCGATACCAATGCTCATTTGTTCAAATATGACTCAAATTATGGTGTTTATCCCGGAACCGTTGAGGTCGTTGACGGCAATCTGGTTGTCGATGGTAAGACCATCCAGGTCTTCTCTGAGCGAAACCCCGGCGATCTGCCCTGGAAAGATTTGGGCGTTGAAATCGTCATTGAAGCCACAGGCGTTTTCCGCGATACCAGTGCAGAAATTGGCCCCCAGGTCCACATCGAAAAGGGCGGCGCGAAGAAAGTCATTATTTCGGCTCCCGGAAAAGGGATTGACCTGACCGTAGTTTTGGGTGTCAATGATGATTGGTACAAAGCTGACGAACATCACATTCTCTCGAATGCTTCCTGCACCACCAACTGTCTGGCTCCGCCAATGAAAGTTATCAACGATAACTTTGGCATTGTCAAAGGCTTGATGACCACCATTCACGCTTACACCACCAGTCAGCCGGTGCTCGACTTGGCCAAGAAAGACCTGCGCAGAGCTCGCGCAGCTGCCTTGAATATTATCCCCACCACCACGGGTGCTGCCAAAGCTATCGCCCTGGTTTTGCCTGAGCTGGAAGGTAAGATCGATGGCTATGCCATCCGCGTTCCAACCCCTACAGTATCAATCGTTGACACTGTTGTTGAATTGGAAAAATCCGTTACCATTGAAGATGTCAATGGTGCCCTGGAAGCTGCCTCAAAAGGCGCGCTCAATGGCATTATGGGCTTCGAGACCAAGCCGTTGGTATCCATGGACTACAAGGGTGATAGGCGCTCCTCCATCGTCGACGCAGATCTCACCAATGTCATAGGCGAAAACCTGCTCAAAGTTGTGACCTGGTACGATAACGAATGGGGTTATTCCTGCCGGGCTGTTGATTTGGCTGCTCTTGTGGCAAAATCTCTTTAAGAATTCGTCTTGATTGATGCGTGGTGCGCACGTCAGTTTGATGCGGCGCACCACGTTGCACGTCTGGAGTAAGAAATGTTCAACAAAAAAACAATCAAAGATTTTGATTTTGCCGGTAAGCGCGTTTTAGTGCGTGTTGATTTCAACGTTCCTTTGGATAACGGTCAGGTTGCCGATGATACTCGCATTCAAGCGGCTCTGCCAACAATTCAATATTTGCTGGACCAGAAAGCCTCTTTGATCCTGTGTTCCCATTTGGGGCGACCCAAAGGACAGGTGTTACCTGAGTTGTCTCTGCGCCCAGTGGCCAATCACCTCGATAAGTTGATCGAACCTACGGTCGCCTTTGTGGATGATTGCATCGGCCCAGAGGTTAAGGCTGCCTCCCAGGCTATTGAAGCCGGCCAGGTGCTGGTATTGGAAAACACACGCTTCCATGCCGGTGAAAAGAAAAACGATCCCGAGATGGCCAAAGAGTTGGCCGGATTGGCGGATGTGTTTGTCAACGATGCCTTCGGGACTGCGCATCGCGCCCACGCTTCGAATGTCGGTGTGGCTGATCATTTGCCGGCCATCGCAGGTTTTCTTCTAGAAAAAGAAATCCGCTATTTGGGTCAGGCTATCGCGGACCCCAAGCGTCCCTTTGTGGCTATTTTGGGTGGCGCCAAAGTCAGCGACAAAATTGGCGTTATTCGCAACTTGCTTCAAACCACCGACCAGATTCTGATCGGCGGTGGTATGGCCAACACGTTCTTCAAGGCTCAAGGTTACCCCGTAGGCGATTCGTTGGTTGAAGAAGGAGCCTTGGATGTGGCTCGTGAGTTGTTGGATGAGGGTGGTTCGAAATTGCGTTTACCCGTTGATGTGGTTGTGGCCGATGCCTTCAATGCCGATGCCCAGAGCAAGGTGATGGACATGGGACCCATCGAAGATGGCTGGCGCATCCTGGATGTCGGACCTGAAACGATTGCAAGTTACAGTAAGGTCGTCTCCGAGGCCGGAGCTGTTGTTTGGAACGGCCCCATGGGTGTCTTCGAGTTCAAACGTTTTGCTGAAGGAACTTTTGCCCTCGCCAAAGCAGTCGCCCAAAGCCAGGCCGAATCAATCATTGGTGGTGGTGATTCAGCCGCGGCCATCAAGCAATCGGGCTTGGCGGAAACAGTCACCCACGTATCGACTGGTGGCGGTGCATCACTGCAAATGCTGGAAGGCGAAGCTTTGCCTGGTTTGGTTGCGCTGGAAGACAACTAGAGCTTTATGTGAATTCGATCATTTTAGCAAGCGTATTTATCCAAATTGCTTGAGATTTACTAAAAAAACCCGGTTTCTAGAATCTATATCGGATTTCTCTTAAGCCGTACTAGATAAAATATTCATTCCCCCGTGTGACGTAGTAGGCTACGTCTCTACTTGATTCATTGGGAAATTGACTTTGCGAAATCATTACAATTCGGATGCGCGCTTTACGATGTTCCTCTCCAAGGCTATAATCGAGCTAGATAGATCAGGAGCGTGATTATGCCTTTTGTCGTCGGAGAAAATGTCGGTCCATATCGAATAATGGAACAACTTGGCCGTGGGGGAATGGCGACGGTATTCAAAGCTTACCATGCTGCGTTGGATCGCTATGTAGCAATCAAGGCTTTGCATCCAGCCTTTATGGAGGATCCAAATTTTCTGGCACGTTTCCAGCGTGAAGCGCGGGTGGTAGCCAAACTCGAGCACCCCAACATTGTCCCGATTTATGATTTTGCTGAGTATGAAGACCGCCCATACCTGGTGATGAAATTTATCGAGGGGGAAACTTTGAAGGCCAGACTGGTGCGTGATGGTATCCCTGATGACCAGATTGTCGTGATTGTTAAAGCGGTGGGTGAAGCGCTGACCTATGCACACGGGCAGGGAATTTTGCACCGCGATGTCAAACCCTCCAATGTGCTCCTGGCAAATGACAACCGCATATATTTAGCTGATTTTGGCTTAGCGCGTATCGCTCAGGCAGGGGAATCAACCCTTTCAGGCGACATGATGCTGGGTACTCCCCAATACATCTCTCCTGAACAGGCTATGGGCGCTCAGGAATTGGATGAAGGCACGGATATTTACTCTTTCGGTGTCATGCTCTATGAGCTCGTGGTTGGTCAGGTGCCTTTCAGTGCTGATACGCCTTTTTCGATCATCCACGATCATATCTACACGCCATTGCCGATGCCGCAGCAGATTAATGACAGTGTCCCTGAAAGCATTGAACGCGTTTTGCTCAAAGCATTGGCCAAAGAGCGCGCCGATCGCTATGATGATATATCATCACTGGTGGATGCTTTCAGGAAGTCGTTATCCGAAACGGAAACTTTGACCGGAGTTGTACCCACGGAAGCCCCCCCAAGTGTAATCGACCCCACGATATTAGGGCAAAAAATTGCCGAAAGCCGTCCCGCGGCTGTTGAAGCCGCTCCCCAACGTCGACAGCGGAAACCAAAAAAAGAACGGAAACGACGCTTACGCTGGTGGCAAATTGCATTGATTGCAATCGCCTCTGTGTTTTGTTGTTTGATTGCCTTGGCGATCATCAACGAGAATCGGCCGCAACCAGAAGGTGGTCTTGCCACCCAGCCAGCTGTTTTGGATGTGGTTCCTGATGACAGCACCGTGGTGGATACTTCGGAGGCCCTCTCAGCTGCGCGTGACAAAGTTGCTGAGAATCCGTCAGACCCCCAGGCTCAAATTGAATTGGGTATTGCCAGCCTTGAGAGCAATCAACTTCGAGTCGCGGTGGAAGCGTTTGATAAAGCGATCGAGTTGAGCAATAGCTCTTTTGACACCCTTTTGAAAGTCGCTGACACATATCACAAAAATGAAGTTTGGATCCACGCAACTCAGACATATTTGATTGTCGCCAAAATTTACCCCGAACAAATGGATGCTCAAATTTTGAATCGCTTCCAGGAATCTGGCTTCATGGCTGCGGGTACGGAGATTGCCGAAGAGAAAATCCCCATCGAGGCGGTCAAAGAGGTGGACGAACTTTTCGAGCAAGTGCTCAAAGCGCGTAATCGACTCTTTGTGGCCGATCCTGCCCAAGCCCAGGAAATCTTAGACGGCGTTTTTGCACAATTTCCAGAATTCCCCCCAGCTCAGTTGGTTCAGGCTGAAATCCATTTTGCCAATGACCAAACGGACCTGGCCCGAGAATTTGTTGAGGGGCTGATGAGCAAGGATACGACGCCGTTCTGGATTAAAGAATATATCCGTTCTACTGTATATTCAAGATCAGCGATCGACACACGAGCTGACCTGCCCAGCCTTGAAGATGCCAAAATTGCCGTCTTGCAAAATCCAGATGACCCCTGGCTTCGCTTAGATTTGGTTGAAGCTATGCTGCATGAAGAGGCTTATGATGGGATCGAACCCGAACTAGCCAAAGCCCTAGAGTTGGCGAATTACAACCCGGATATTTTCATACAGGCGGGGGACATATTCATGAGGCACAATATTTACGGCCTCGCGGCAGCGATGTATATATTATCGGAAAATCATGATACGCAGACGATGTCTGAAGAGACATACCAAAAGCTGGCGAAATCCTTGTTTCTTGCCTCTGGGAATAAAGAATCCATCCGTGACGTGACGGAATATGAGGCCGATATTGACCCATTCCTGGTCGAGATTTCCCGAATTCGGTATGCTTTACACTTTGAAGACCGAGAACAGGCTTTGACGGATGTTACAGCGTTGAAAGAATCCTATCCAGATGCACCTGAAGTGCTTCTTTTAGAAGCCGAAATCCTCTTCAATCTCGGCGCGGAAGGCACAGCACTTGAGCAATTAGAAAGACTTACCAAAGATGATGGCATACCCGATTGGGTTGCCAGACAAGCGGAAATATTTTTGAAAAAATTTACTCAATGAGGTGAACAATAATGCGTAGAAAATTTGTTGCTGGAAACTGGAAAATGAACAACACCGTTGCCGAAGCCCGGCAACTGACGACTGAATTGATCCTTTCCCTCAAGCCAATGGATGGTATCGACCGGGCCGTTTGCCCGCCTTACACATCTTTGCCAATGCTTGCCAGCTTGTTAGAAGATTCGGGTATAGGGCTTGGAGCTCAAAACTTGTTTTGGGAAGAAAAAGGCGCTTACACCGGTGAAGTTGCCCCGGCGATGGTGGCTGAATTATGCCAGTATGTAATCATTGGGCATTCTGAACGACGCCAGTATTTCGGAGAAACCGACGAGAGCGTCAATAAAAAGGTCAAAGCGGCCTTGGCCCACGGATTGACCCCGATTGTTTGCATCGGCGAATCCCTCGAGGAAAATCAGGCTGGCAAAACCTCAGAAGTTGTTTCTCGGCAGGTGCGCGGCGGCTTGGCCGGGCTGTCGCCCGAAGAAGGTGCCAAATTGGTCATCGCATACGAGCCCATCTGGGCCATTGGGACCGGGCTGGCAGCTACACCCGAGGATGCCAATGCTATCCACAAAGACGTGGTGCGCGCGGCTTTGGCCGAAATGTTCGGTGAAGAGACTGCTCAAAAAATCCAGATTCAGTATGGGGGTTCGGTCAAGCCCGAAAATGCTGATGCATATTTCGCTCAATCCGATATTGATGGCGCTTTAGTTGGTGGTGCCGCCTTGAAAGCGGACTCCTTTACCGCGATTTGCAAAGCTGCTGCTGAAGCCTGATTGACATAGATAGTATTCTTATTCTGAAACTACTAGACGGCCTGCTCTGGGTGCTGATTGCTCTCTTGCCTTTGCTATTTTTGCTGAGAGCATTACACCGAGAATTGCAGGCCGTCTTTCTTCTTGTGACTCGCCGCCTGGAAGTGGCTCTGGTAATATTTTCGATTTTGTTCCTGCCAGGGGTTTTGCTGCATGAATTAAGTCACTTTGTGATGGCAAAAATCCTTTTTGTGCGCACTGGCGATTTTTCATTAGTGCCGCGGCAACTGGAAGATGGCCGGCTCCTGCTCGGTTATGTTGAAACTGCTCCCACGGATTTTCTCCGTGATTCTCTGATTGGCGTGGCACCCCTGATAAGTGGGGGCTTGTTTGTCATTTATGTCGGTCGCGTGCGTTTGAACATGGTTGGCTTATGGGATTCGTTTTTTGGCCTGGATTTAGCGACTGCGATGGCAAGCCTGGGAGTGGTATATCGCCAACCAGATTTCTGGATCTGGTTCTATTTGCTTGTGGCTGTCAGCAGCACTATGTTCCCATCCTCCAGTGACCGTCGAAAATGGCTTCCCGTGATTATTGCCATTGTCCTGCTTTTGGCCCTGGGTATTCTCGCCGGAATAGGCCCCTGGATGTTGGAAAATCTGGCCCCCTATTTCAATGAATTCTTAAACTCTCTGACTATAGTTTTCCTCATTAGTGGAATTGTCCACTTCATCGTATTAATTCCCACATTATTCGTGCGCCGCCTGCTCAGCAGCGCACTCCGTCTCGAAATTGTTTGATAAAGGTGACAATCACTCCCTGAAAGTGCTTGTCACCTTTATCAGTTTATCCTGTCCCAAACTGACGGTCACCTGCGTCGCCCAACCCTGGGACGATGTAACCGACCTCATTGAGTTTTTCATCGATGGTGGCGATGTGAATGGGCACGTCCGGGTGTGCCTCATGGAGCCTGGTAATCCCTTCGGGCGCGGCCAGGATCCCCACAAACTTTATTTTCGTGACTCCCCATTCTTTAAGAATATCGACAGTGGCGACAGCTGAACCGCCCGTTGCCAGCATTGGATCCAGAATCAAGCACACTGCCACAGTAGGAGCAAGCGGCAGTTTGTTGTAATAAGCGACGGGTTTCAGGGTGCGTTCATCACGGTAAAGGCCGATGTGCCAAACTTCGGCGCTGGGCATCAATTCCCAGATGCCTTCGACCATGCCTAATCCCGAGCGAAGAATCGGTACCAACCCTATCGGTTCTTTCAATTGTGCGCCGGTCGTTTTTGCCAGGGGCGTTTCGACTTCACGGGAGGCAATCAATAGGTCTGCGGTGGCCTCATAGGCCATCAATATCGAGACTTCTCGGACAAGTTCGCGGAATTTCTTTGAAACGGTGTCTTTTTCGCGCATGCGAGTAATTTTGTGTGCTACCAGGGGATGTTTGGATTCATATACATTTGACATGGTTTCCTCCAGGATTTGGTGTCGCCTTTATTATAGACGACTTTGGGAGAGCAGTCAGCGGGAGCCGTGAGCAGCGAGCCATTAGCGGATAGCTTCTTGCTGCCCGCTATCGGCTGGATAAAGTATAATAGAACCTATGAGCGAATCCCAAAATCGAGTTGTCGACCCCGATCCCAAACCGGGTGATCGCCTGGATCATGCCCTTCGTCCAACGCGACTGGTGGACGTAATAGGGCAGAATCAGATCAAAGAGAATTTGCAAATTCTCATCGAGGCGGCTCAGCAGCGTGAGGAAGCCCTTGACCATGTAATTTTTTACGGCCCACCAGGTTTAGGGAAGACTACTCTGGCCCACGTGTTGGCCAATGAGATGGGTGTCAACATCAAGGTTACAGCCGGGCCTGCCATTGAGCGAGCGGGTGATTTAGCCGCAATTCTGACCAACCTGCGCGCTGGCGATATCCTGTTCATCGATGAAATTCATCGTTTGGGGCGTGTCGTGGAGGAAGTGCTCTACCCGGCGATGGAAGATTACGCTCTGGATATTGTTATCGGTAAGGGGCCATCGGCGCGCTCGGTGCGCTTGAAACTGCCGCGTTTCACCGTGGTTGGGGCCACAACCCGGTTGGCGTTGGTCACTGCACCACTGCGGGCTCGCTTTGGGGCCACCTATCGACTCGATTTTTACGATCAACCTGCGGTGGAAGAGATCATCACCCGAGCCGCCGAAAAGCTCGAAGTGACCGCTGAATCGGAGGGGGTGGCGACTATCGGGTTGAGGGCGCGCGGGACGCCGCGTGTGGCCTTGCGTTTGCTGCGGCGGGTGCGCGATTTTGCTCAGGTGCGTGCCGATGGGGTAGTCACAGCCGATGTTGCCATACAAGCCCTGAATTTGTTAAATATCGATGCTCGCGGCCTGGACGAGATGGACCGCCGCGTACTGCAATCGGTGATCGAAAAGTATAACGGTGGGCCGGTGGGCCTCTCCACAATTGCGGCCTCCATCAGTGAAGAGGCAGATACGATCATGGATGTGGTCGAGCCCTACCTGATGCAGTTAGGTTTCCTGGAACGTACCTCGCAGGGCAGGGTAGCCACTCCGGCGGCCTACGAACACCTTGGCCTGGAAGCGCCCCGCGGCCAACAGCCAAAACTGTTGTAGCATGTCCGTTGCTCCCATGGCACGATTGTTGGTAATTCTCGGTTTAAGCCTGGCTGCTGTTGGCGGTTTGATTTGGCTGGTTGACCGCTTGGGTTTTTCCATCGGTCGTTTACCCGGCGATATTCGCATTCAGGGGGAGAACTTTAGTTGTGTTTTTGCCTTGGGGACCTCGATATTAATATCGATCTTGTTGACCCTCGGCCTCAATTTTCTGTTTCGTATAGTCAATAGATAATGTTGAAGTTCAACATTTGCCAGGTGTTGAACTTTTTGATAGTAGCGGATAACTTGTAAGTGACGATGCAGTCTAATTGTCACCCCGAGATGTCCCGAAGGGATGGACGAAGGGTCTAGCAAAGCGCAAATACGCTTGTGAACCTTTTTTTGGTCCGCTACGCTACGCCGTGTCCGCCCGTGACGTGCTACGGCTTGCAAGCCTCAACATGACATTATCACTTACTTTGGTTATTTAATGCATGAAAACTTCAGATTTCGATTACGATCTCCCTCAGGAATGTATTGCTCAAACGCCTCTCGAGCCGCGTGACTCAGCGCGGTTAATGATTTTGGACCGTTCATCCGAGCAAGTTGAGCATGCCCATTTTCGTGATTTGGGGGGCTACCTGCGCCCGAACGATATCTTAGTTCTCAATCAGACGCGCGTCATTCCAGCGCGCTTGTTTGGGCGCAAGGTTCCCACCGGGGGCAAGGTGGAAGTATTATTACTGCGTAGAGAGACACTACAAACATGGGAAGTGATGATTGGCGGCAAAGGGCTGGTGCCAGGGAAACAAATCCAACTCGATGAGGGCCCCCTGGCCGAAGTGATCGAAGATTTAGGAGGGCCGCGGCGGTTATTACACTTTGCCGAGCCCTTATCCCCCTATCTCGATCAGATTGGCAATGTGCCGTTGCCCCCCTATATCCATGCCAAATTGGACGAGCCCGAACGGTACCAAACTGTCTATGCCAGGCAACCGGGATCGGCGGCAGCTCCGACGGCCGGGTTGCATTTTACACCCGGCTTGATCGATCAGCTCCGGGAGCAAGGTGCCCTTTTCGCTTCGGTAACCTTGCATGTTGGTCTGGACACCTTTGCACCAGTAAATGAGGATGACCCTCGCCAGCACGAAATCCATTCCGAGTGGTGCCAGCTCTCTTCGGAGACGGCAGAAGCCATCAACGCGGCGCGCCACGCGGGAGGTCGTGTCATCGCTGTGGGTACGACCAGCGCTCGGACTCTGGAATCTGCTGTTCGATTAGCCAAGCCTGGAAAGCGCGTTTCTCCCTTTGAAGGCCCCACAGATCTGTTTATCTTGCCGGGTTATAATTTCAAGGCGGTGGATGCCATCATTACCAATTTCCACCTGCCGCGCTCCACCCTGATTATGATGATCAGCGCCTTTGCCGGGCGTGAGCGGGTTTTGGCCGCCTACGAAACTGCCAAGGTGCAGAATTACCGGTTTTATTCCTTTGGAGACGCGATGCTTATACGATAAAGTGCATTCAGTCCATATTTTATGAATTTTATTTGGTTTCGCACCTTTCTCGGATTACATTCAATAGGTGAATAACCAACCTATATAGAAGGGGGCCAGTATGACAGAATCCGCGCGCTCAGAATGCTGGTTTTTTCCCACCACAAAATCACCATGATTTCGACCACTCCCTGGAGTTTGTAGGAGCAACTTCAATATTGTGTAAAAAACATCATTTGAAAAATGTTTTCCAAATCGACTTATAAAAATGTAGCATCCTGCGCAGCTAAAGGCGTCGAAGGGTGCGGGTTAGCCAAAAATATTTCCAAACGTTGCACCCTAAAGAAACCGGTTTCTAGAATCTTTGTCCGATATCACATAAGCACAGTGGAAACGAAGTAATCAAAAATATTCAACGCCAAGTTTCATTGGAAGATATTCCGAAGATCCCTGAGGTGAAATTTTTTCCATCATCAAGGCCTCGGTGGATCGGTTTAGAAGTTTACAGCTATCGAATTCGATAGTTTTGGGGTCATATTTCATTGATCAGATGAATTTTCAGATATACTCAATATAACCGACAACTGGAATTATGACAGAAACTTTGATTGAGCAGAAATCTTATACTGATTCAACCCCATTCGCCTGGATATTAGCAGCATTCTGGACGTTAGTGATTGCTGCATCGATTGGATTAAATATCAGGCAATTGCGGACTAATACTCTCGAATCAGCCAGAATTCAGGCTCGAGTGGCATATGAAAAAGATGTCATCTATCGGCGATGGAATGCTGGTCATGGCGGAGTTTATGTTCCTTTATCGGAAGATACTCAACCTAATCCCTATTTGATTGATTTTCTGGATCGTGACTTTACTACCCCCTCAGGTGTGATTTTAACCCTGATGAACCCTGCCTTTATGACCCGTCAGGTTCATGAACTACAGCAAAGCGAATTCGGGGTCCTGGGGCATATTACCAGCTTAGACCCCATCCGACCTCAAAACAAAGCAGACGAGTGGGAAACTTCAGCATTATTGGCCTTTGAGAATGGCGAAACTGAAATCAGTTCTATTGAAACTATCGATAGTATGAGTTATCTGCGACTGATGAGACCGCTGGTTACAGAGCCTGAATGCTTGAGTTGTCATGAGGGACAAGGGTATCAGATAGGAGATATTCGGGGAGGGATCAGTGTTGCCATCCCCATGGAACCCCTTTTGAGAATCCAGGATTCACAAAACAAGGTAATTTGGTTTGGCCATCTGGCAGTTTGGGGGCTTGTTACCATAGCGATTGCCATAGCAAAAAGACGATTTGATCGCAGTGATCAAGAAAAAGTGAAAGTGGAACAAGCGCTTCAGGCTCTTGCAACCACATTCACTGCGCTCAGTGGAGATGAGCTCTTTAATAATGTGGCTAAACATTTGGTGGAATCCCTAAACTTTGATTATGCGTTTATCGGTGAAATTCAGCAATATGGACTGTCGATCCAAGTTGTAGGTGCCTTTGGTAAAGAAGGTGGAATTGAGCCATTTGAATATGAACTGGCTGGTACTCCATGTGAAACGGTGCTTGGAAGGGAGCCTTGTTTTTACCTCTCCAGCATCCAAACATTATTTCCTGAAGATACGGCGCTTGTTGAGATGGGAGCCCAAGCATACATTGGTTATCCAGTTTTTGACAGCAAAGGCAACCCGCTTGGATTGATTACCTTACTCCATTGTCAACCATTGCAAAATGGAGATGTTGCGCTTTCTATGTTGCGGATTTTTAGCGATAGAATTTCTGCAGAAATCGAACGAGCCAGAGCGGAGGCTGAAATACGCCAGACCAGACGTGAATGGCAAGAAATTTTCCAGGCAATTGGTCATCCCACGATGATTTTGGGTCCCGATTACTCGATCCTTGAAGTCAATCGAGCAACCGAAATTGCATTTGGGAAATCAGAGAATGAATTGAAGGGAAAGAAGTGCAATTGGATTTTTGATAACGCGAATGCTCCGGCCGATTGCTGTCCCATAGATCGGTTATCCGCTGATGAGGGGAGTACCAGTGAAATGTTGATTGAGGCGTTAAATAGAACTTATTTGGTTTCATGTACACCGATGTTAAATGAAGTGGGTCAGATTGAGAAAATTATCCATATCGCAACAGATATTTCTACTCAGATCGCAACTCAGAAATCACTGCAAAAAAGCGAGCAAAATTATATTCTATTAGCAGATCAATTGGAACAAAGGGTGTCTGACCGAACCGATGAGTTACAAACCACGATAAACTTAATGGCCGGCCGCGAGGTTCGTATGGCAGACTTGAAAAAGGTAATTTTGAAACTGCGTCATCAACTCATGGAATCTGGACTGGATCCGGTTGCAAATGACCCCTTGGTTGAAGACATTGAATAACTGGTAATTTGGGGTCTCATACTGTAAAGAAGACCCCCGCCGGAGATGTATGGAAAAATCGAAAATTGCCGAAAAAATGCATAATGGGGATGATTTTAGGGAAACCAAGATCAATTATCGCAACATAATTGAATTTAGTACTAACGTGTTCTATGCTCATGATGTCAATCACGTACTTACTTATGTAAGTCCCCAGATAAAAAATATTCTGGGTTACGAACCCAAAGAGGCCATGATCAAATGGACCCATCTGGCCACTGATCATCCGATAAATCAAAAAGGATTTGAAATTACTCAGCGTGCTATCGATACTTGTGAACCCCAACCTCCCTATGAGTTACAACTCAGGCATAAATCCGGAGCCCATATTTGGGTCGAAGTCCGCGAATCTCCGTTAGTTGTGGAAGATAAAACAATTGCAGTTTCCGGGACATTGACCGAAATCACCGAACGAAAAAATACCCAGTTCAAATTGCAGGAGAGCGAAAAACGGTTTCGGGAAATTTTTCAGAATGCTGGAGATGCAATCGGAGTGGTCGATGCAAATGATAACATCCTGGATGTCAACCCGAAGATGTGCGAAATGATGGGGTACAGCCGCGAGGAACTCTTATCAATGAAAGTAATAGATTTGCAGGCTCCGGAAAATCGCGGTGAAGATGGAAAGATAGTAACTTCAGAATTTGAACGCTTTGAAAATACAATATTTGAAGTTCAAAATATACGGAATGATGGCAAACGTATTTCGATAGAATTGCGAATATCAAGGTTTGAAAGAGAAGGCGGCGATTTGTTTTTTTGCATTTACCGGGATATTTCACTGCGAAAACAAGCTGAAGGGGATCGCCGGGGAGTTTTTGATACACTGACAACGGTTCTAGAAAGTATCGATGCTCATATCTATGTCTCAGACATGCACTCATTCAAGATTCTTTACATGAATAAGAATATGCAAGACGCATTTGGTGCAGATTTGACAGGTCACCTATGCTACCAGGCTTTTAGAAATGAGCAGACTTCTTGTAGTCACTGCTCAAATGATAGATTAATGGATAGTCGAGGAAACCCAAGTGGAGTGCATGTTTGGGAAACGGAAAATCCGATCACAAAGCGTTGGTATGAAAACCATGACCGAGCAATATATTGGCATGATGAACGACTGGTCAAAATTCAAATTGCAACGGATATTACTGAACGAAAAAAGATCGAACAAACGTTAATGGAAAGCGAAGCACGCTATCGCAGCCTCTTCCTGGATTCACCAATTGAACTTTGGGAACAGGATCACTCCAAACTGAAAAAATATATTGATGCGTTGAGGCAATCAGGGGTCACTGATTTTCGAGATCATTTCAGACAGTTTCCGGATGAAGTTATAAAATGTTACAAGCTTATCGAAATCTTGAATGTCAACCAAACAGCCCTCGATCAAAACGCTGCTGAAAACCTTGATTCCCTAAGAGAAAGAATGCCAGATTTGCTGATAACTGAATCATTAGATTCATTTCGAGACCAATTGATAGGATTTGCTGAGGGTGAAAACCTCTATGAGGGAGAAATTGTTTCCAAAAATCTTGCGGGAGAATTAATATTCAGCATGGTGCGGGTATTGATCCCGCCTGGATTTGAAGATTCTTGGAGTAGGGTATTCCTGATTTCTTTAGACATTACCTCGCAAAAAAAGGCAGAGAGAATCTTGAGGGGCCGTGCTGATGAACTGGCAGCGTTACATGCCATTACTGTTGACCTCAAATCATCTGCAGAACTACAGCCCATGCTTAAGTCGATTGTTGCCAAAGCGACCGAGTTATTAAGTGGTAGTTCAGGGGGGCTCTATCTTTGCGATGCCCAAAAACAGGAAGTGCGTTGCGTTGTCAGTTACAACACTGAGATAGATTACGCGGGTACAATTCTAAATTACGGGGAAGGCGCTGCCGGCCGGGTTGCAGAGACGGGAGAACCATTAGAAATAGAAGATTATCGTCTTTGGGCAGGACGAGCGGATGTTTATAAAAAAGAGCAGGATTTCCAGGCAATTCTAAGCGCGCCCATCTCCTGGCAAGCTCAGGTTGAAGGTGTTATTCATGTTTTGCGAGATTCAAAAGGTGAAAAATTTACTTCTACTGATCTTGATTTGTTAATGACCTTAGCAAATAATGCTGCTATTGCAATTCAAAATACACGGTTGTTTCAGCAGATTCAGAAGCATGCCAATGAAATGGAAGCCGCAGTTGGAGAACGAACTGCTGAACTACAGATATTGGTCGATTCAATGGTTGGCCGAGAAGTAAGGATGGCTGAGTTGAAAAAAGTGATCAAACTACTTCGTTACCAGCTTATTGATGCTGGTATTGATCCCATTGCCGATGATCCCCTAAATGAGCCTCTTTTTTAAAGGTTGATGATGAATGAATATTTCTCATCTGATATTTAATTTCGCTTTATCGCTTTCTCTATTCACTCTTTATAGCCAACTATACCGTTTTCGGAGAATTCCCGAGAAAATGCGTTTGCTGGTTGGGGGTGTGTTATTTGGTGCGATTGCGATTGCAGGAATGTTGTACCCTTATGAATATGATGAAGGATTACTTTTTGATGGGCGTTCGATCGTGCTTAGCGCGGCAGGTTTCATTGGGGGCTGGTATCCTGCTGGAATTGCTGCCGTTATTGCTTCCGCCTGGCGATTAATGCAAGGTGGTGTTGGCTCGTGGATAGGTATTGTGGGCATCTTTGGATATGCATTAATTGGCGTTGGATATCGTTATCTTTGTCAAAAATATCCTCGATTTGCACACCCAATTTATGTGTACGTTTTTGGAGTACTGGTACATTTGTGCATGATTCTTGGTATTTTTGCATGGTCACCGGGAACGGCTGCAGAAATCTTGAAAAAGGTTGCATTACCAGTGCTTATCGTCTATCCTGCAGCTTCTTGGCTATCAATCGTTTTAATGCAAGGTCTAGAAAAATCTCTCCTTGAAGAAAAATATTTCCAAGAGAGCGATGCTCAATATCGAGCCCTTTTTAATGATAGCTTTTCTGTGATGTTAATTGTAGATCCTGAAACTGCATTTATCATTGAGGCAAATGAAGCTGCGAGTAAGTTTTATGGTTGGACCCGTGCTGAACTCAAGAAAAAAAAGATTACCAAGATCAATGTTATGCCCGCGAATGATATTGAGGCTGAGATTGATAAAGCCCATGAGGGTGGGCGAAATTTCTTTGTAGAGAAGCACCAATTGGCTAACGTGGAAATCAGGGAGGTTGAAGTCTTTATTACTCCCATTCAGATTGAAAGCCAAAAATTGCTTTATTACATCGTCCACGATATTACGGAGCGGAAACGTGTTGAACAGGCACTGCGCGAATTTCGACAACGCTACAGAATGATGTTGGACAATGTTGAAATGATTGCAGTTTCCTTGGATAGTACTGGGTCGATTACATATTGTAATTCTTTCTTGTTAAACTTAACTGGATGGAGGTATGATGAAGTAATTGAGCAGAGTTGGTTTGAATTATTTGTCCCTCCCGAAATTAGACAAAAACTGTTTGAATCCATTATTATGAAAACCTTTGATGAGGGGGAAATCACTTCACATAATACAAATGAGATCATTACCCGCGATGGCCGTCGGCGTACAATTTCATGGAATAACAGCTTATTCCGTGATTTGGATGGTAACATCATCGGCATTACCAGCCTTGGAGAGGATATTTCAGAACGTATTCAAACCGAAGAAGCGTTGAGGAAAAGTGATAGCTTTTTAGCGAATGCTCAACGCATGGCTCAATTGGGCACTTGGGACTGGGAAATCCCGAATGGCAAAGTAAATTGGTCAAGAGAAGTTTATGATATCTATGGTGTTTCATCAGAAAATTTTGATCCAAATATCGATTCTGTGATGGAATTGTTCCATCCAGATGACCGACAAAAGCATGAAGAAGTTCTTGAAAATATAAGAAAAAGCCAAGGATATTATGAATTCGAGGCCAGGATAATTTGGCCAGATGGTTCGGTTCGCCACGTTGTATCCACATCCATGGGTCATGAAAATGAAAAAGGAGATGTTGTTCAAATTTCTGGTACTGTTCAGGATATTACTACCAGAAAGAAAGCTGAAGAAGAGTTGATCCAGAAACAGAACAATCTTGAACATTTTGTCAATGAGCGAACCGCCGAACTTGCAGAACGAATGCGGCACGTAGAACAGTTGAACAAGGGGATGGTAAACCTGATGCAGGATTTGCAAATTGCCAACCAGCGCACTGCCGCAGCAGCAAGAAAACTGTCAATTGCTAATACCGAGCTAGAAAACTTTGCCTACTCGGTTTCCCATGATTTGCGAGCTCCCTTACGAAGCATAAGTGGTTTTGCCCAAATTTTAACTGAGAGGCACAGTCAAGACCTGGATGACCAGGGCAAGCAGTACATTGAGTATGTGGTTGAAGCCAGTATACAAATGGGGCATCTAATTGATGATTTGTTGCAATATTCCCGTTTGGGTCGCAGGGCTGTACAGACTCGAATGATTGATACCCAATTGGTTTTTGATGAAGTACTCAATGATCTGCAAAATCAAATTCAGGATTCTCAAGCGAAAGTCATAATAACCGATGAATTGCCAACAATAGAAGCAAACCATATATTGTTAAAACAAGTATTCTTGAACTTAATTGAAAATGCGCTGATTTATCAAGGAAAAAATAGCACACCTGAAATTTCCATTTCCAGTCAAGAAGATTCCGAGTATGCTATTATTTCTATTAATGATAATGGAATTGGAATTGAAGAAGATTACTACGAAACAATTTTTAATATGTTTCAACGATTGCATTATGATGGTGAATATTCAGGTACTGGAATTGGTTTGGCACTAGTGAAGAAGGCTGTTACACTATTAAATGGTGAAATTTGGGTTGATTCTGCAAGAAATGTTGGCAGCACGTTTTGGGTTAAAATGCCTTTGTACCAGGGCGAGATCGATTGAGAATTAACTATTTTGAAAGAATTATTCAATGAATAATCGGATTTTATGAGTACAACCCGCATTCTCTACGTTGATGATTATCCGCTAGACAGGGCATTGGTGCGAGATGCGTTGGTAATGGAAGAATCTGGATTTGAATTAGTGGAGGCCGATTCGCGCCAGGAATTTGAGAGGCTGATCACTTATGAAGATTTCGATTTAGTATTAAGCGATTTCAATATTCTAGGGTTTACGGGTTTACAGGTGTTGGAAACCGTTCAGAAGAAATCTCCTGATATTCCAGTGATTATTGTTACCGGCACTGGATCCGAAGAAATTGCTGCCGAAGCGATCAAGCGTGGTGCGGCTGATTATGTCATTAAATCACCACAACATATCCGCCGGTTACCCCATACAATTAATTCTGCATTAGAAGCTCAGCTCTTACGGGCCGAACGGCAAAAGGCCCAAGAAGCGCTCCGGGAAAGTGAGGAGCGGTACCGTTTGCTTTTTGATCATGCCGATGTGTTGATCTCGATCTACGATCATGCCGGAACATGTCTGTTGATGAATCGAATCGTTGCGGGATTATTTGGCGGGAAACCTGATGATTTTATTGGAAAACCATATGGCGATCTTCATCCTGAAGAAGCCCCTGAGTATATTCGTCGAATCCAGGAAGTGATCGATCATAAAAAATCCAAAAATTACGAAGACGAAGTAAAGTTCAAACATGGTAAGCGGTGGCTGCTTACTAATGTTCAACCTCTTCTAGATGCGCAGGGCAAAGTTTATGCTGCTCAAATTATTTCGCAAGACATTACCGAGCGCAAGAAAGCCGAACAGCAAGAAAAGGAATTGCTGGAATTGGCTCAAGCTCTTCGTGATACCGCCATGGCCCTCAGTAGTACCCTGGAGTTTGAACAGGTTTTGGATCGTATTCTCGACAATATTTGGAGTGTCGTTTCTGCCGATGCAGCAAATCTTATGCTTGTCGAAAACGAAATGGTAGTCATTGCGCGTCACAGGGGATACAAAGGAAGAGATAACCAAATTTTGAATAATTCGGAAATTAATATTACCGATCGACCGAATTTGAATCGGATGTTCGCCACTGGAAAGCCGATACTTATCAATGACACCCAAAAATCCTCAAAATGGAAGAATATTGAAGGAGGGGAATGGATTCGATCCTATGCTTCAACTCCGATTGTCGTTGAAAATGACCAGGTAATTGGATTTATCAACCTCGATCACTCAACCCCTGACTTCTTTGAGCAAAAGCATATCGAACGATTGGCAGCTTTCGCTGAACATGTAGCCATTGCGTTAAAGAATGCGCAAGCACAAAAGGATTTAAAACAGCGTGGGGATGAGTTAAAGAATCTGACGAACAGGTTAAATGAAGTGGAAGAGACAGAACGTCGCCGACTGGCACGTGAACTGCACGACCAGGTTGGACAGTCTCTCGCTTTGCTGAACTTCAATTTGAATATCATCAAGGGGCATGCAGTTGATTCAGAAAACGAAAAGGTTGACAATCAATTAGCTGATGCTATCTCCATGGTGAACGAAATTTCCCAAGGCATTCGTGATGTCATGGATGACTTGCGTCCTTCGGTGTTGGATGATTATGGATTAGTTGCCGCATTATTTTGGTTTGCAGATCGATATAGCGAGCGAACGGGAATAAAAATTTCCGTTGAAGGCGAAGAATTCGCGATACGTTTGTCACCACAAAAAGAAAATGCGGTTTTTCGGATTGCCCAAGAAGCATTGATTAACGTTGCCCGTCACGCAAAAGCAAATCATGTGAAGATTTCCCTCGAAGAAACAAAAAAGGCTGTAGTTTTGGAGATAAATGATGATGGTTCTGGGTTTGAAGTGGCTGAGTCTGTATCCCCAGAGGAACGGCGTGGTTGGGGTTTGGTCAATATGCGTGAGAGAGCTGAATCTGTCGGTGGTATATTTAAATTAATAACAAAACCTGGCCGCGGATCTCTAATTAAAGTGAAAATTCCAAAATAATCTATGATTAAAGTACTGTTAGCTGATGACCACAGGGTAGTTCGTGATGGTCTTCGCGCAATCCTTGAGCGAGAGGATGATTTTTTAGTGGTAGCAGAATCTGCTGATGGCTTTGAAGCCATCAAGCTTACTCGCAAACACAACCCTCATGTTGTTTTGATGGATATTCATATGCCGCAATTAAATGGCATCGAAGCAACTCGTAAAATATTAAATGAAAAATCTGGGGTTCAAGTAGTTATTCTCTCGATGCATGCCACAAAGGAGCATATATTTCAGGCTTTGAAGGCCGGTGCAAAAGGTTACCTGTTGAAGGAAACTTCGGGAGCAGAAGTTGTGGAAGCAATAAGAGAAGTTGTGGTAGGCAATCGCTATCTCAGCCGAGTGATTGCAGAAACAGTAATTGATGACTATGTTACCCAAAGGAGCAGCTCCGTTGAAACCAGTCCTATTTTTCGATTAAGTGAGCGCGAGCGGGAAGTCATGCAATTGATTGTTGAAGGAAAGAGTACCGCGGAAGTTTCGACGATTCTGCACCTCTCAGTAAGTACTGTAAGCACATATAGAAGCCGATTGATGAAAAAATTGGGGACAAAGGACATTGGCGATCTGATCAAATTTGCCATAGAGCATAATTTGATCACTACTGATAATCGGGGATAAACAAAATCAAAATCCAAAATTTATGACAAGAAATGTCAAAGTAACCTGACAGACAGATTTCAAGGATAGGCTATTATTTTAATAGCACTTTTGTGTTA
>CAZVPR010000068.1:0-24970 GCA_964629085.1 uncultured Anaerolineales bacterium | reverse complement strand
AGGCCGCCTGGTGTACATCGAAGGCGAGATGCGCAACAACCGCTGGGAAGACGAGGATGGCAAGACCCGCGATTGGTGGGAAATTGCTGTCGAAGACTTCCAGTTTCTCGATTACGTCGAGGAATGATCTGAACCCCCTCAGGCCACCCGCCTGAACGGAGAAGCGCGCCGCATGGTGCGCTTCTCGATTTTTTTGCGGATAAAAGTATAAACCATACCACAAATATAATATCCACTGCTCTACATAAAGCCATACTTTTTCTCAAATTCCCCTACCCACTCATGCCGACCTAATTCTCGGATTGCTTCTACTACCTCCTGGATATATAAAATCTTGATCTTCGAATGTAGATGGCCAGGTATCAGGGATAGCAAAAAAGGCATCAGTCCCCTACTTGTGCTTCGATCCTGATAAGCAAACGTCGGAGAGCGTGAATCACATAGAAGGACAAAAACTCCCCCCAGCTCAAGTGCCATCAAGACTTCCCTGAAGAACTGGTAATAACCCGCCATGATGCAGGCAGCTTCTTTTGCTAGTGGCCCATCGAGAAGACCGTGTTTCTCCATCAAGACCCAGTATTGACGCCCAATATGGTGCAGATAACAGCCAGAGAAACCTGGAGCTGGATTCCGCCCATCGCAATCGCCCTTTTCAAACAGCGAACATCCCCCAAACTCCTTCTCTACAAACTTGGACTCTATGAAAATGTTCGGCTTCTCTAAATTGTCGCCGATTACTAGATCAATCGACGTTGGCTGGCCCCGATACTCTTGGAACACATCTCGATTTTCATACTCAAACGCCGCTTTGACATCACCATCAGACCACTCAAGACCAATTTCCTCTATTGATGATTTTATTGGTTTCAAGTCATTTCTCACGATCAGCGGGCCGATCAAATTGAATAACATCGCCTGGCTGCTCAAGCCATGATGGAGATACCTGTGTAACGGGTAACTCAACTTGGCCTGCTCGTGTTTGGCTTTCTGATCATCGATGTAAGCGGCGACTTCAGGCAAAATTATATTCCTGCGCCAATCATCCCCGCTAGCCAAGATGTATTTCATCTTTTGTCTAACAGGATAGCCTTTATTTGAAAACCAATTCGCAGAGACCACGCGTAAGGCTCGCTCGTAATGAATATGACGGGGAAAATTCCAGCTTGAATCTTTCATTTAATTTGCATACATTCTTTTCGGACAGATGATAGAATTGAATGAAAGGGATGGTGTTTGTTTCCTCTTAGGTTCAGCGGTAAATTCATTTGGCTGATCAGCTGATCTTCTACTTCCCAAGGATTTATAACGATTGTCCAGGTAACAAAGGCGTTTTCCCTCATCCATTCAGATAAGATTTTTTCACCTTCACCGAAATGAATACGCTTACCGCTATCTCCAACACGACGCAAGCCTATGCCCAGATTTTTGCTAAGCAAACAACCTAAACTCTTCCTCAACGTGGATCCATAGGCATTTCCAGTGTAATGCTGCCGAATTCGCTTGGCCAGGTTCTGCATACTGCTTTCGCTTTTCGGTGATATTCCAACATAGAGCAATGTCATCCCTTGCCAGGAATGACACCTTGTGATGGGAACCTTCGGATGCATTGTTTTGAAATACCAGGCATAAATTCCAGGATTGGTTGGTACTGGACAAGGATTTGATAGAACATCATCTCGCGACCAGAGTATTTCAGGTTTTAATAAGGAGTTTATAACATTATTCATTTTTCCATATCAAGACATTATCTTCTGACCAAGCATTTGTTTATGAATCTATCGAAACACAATCAAGCCAAGAATATTTAAAGTGAATTATTGTGGCTAAATTTTCAGCTACGAAACCCCAATCGCCTTCAAAGCTGCAGCTAGCGGTTCAGAGTAAAACACTGGATCGACCCGTTCAAGAAGATCACCTGGAACTTCAAATAATTGCCGTTTGTTGCTAATTGGAATCAGAACCTTCTTGCCCCCATTATCCATAACTAGCTGCAATGGCTCCAGTAATGATCGTACTGCCATAATATTCCCTTGGATGGTCATTTCTCCCAAAACAACAAATCCGGCTAGAGGCGGTTTGTCCTGGAGTAGAGAGTATAACGCCACAAAGAAAGCTACTCCTCCTTGAGCGCCATCTTTTGATTGCATCAAATCGACTACTTGAACATGATAATCATAGCTTCCAATGTCTCGTTCTATTCCAAGCTGGTTCTTATTTGCTCGCATGTAGTCATAAGCAGTTGTGATGGATTCCTTAAGTGATCGATCGGGATTCCCCGTGATTCGGAGTTTTCCTGATCCACTCATTCGACTAATTTCTATCCGATGAAGCGCGACGGTGTCCCTGTCTGTCATTGCAGCTGAGTAGACACTCCCTGGGGGCAATGGATCCTGGCTGATGAGGGCGCGGCCTCCCTCTTCAGGAACTCCCACAAATGATTCATGCATATTTTCCGTATCAATGTACGAAAACGAGGTTTGATAATATTCAAAGGAGCCCATTTTCTTTAGTTGTTCTTTTACTCGCCTTCGTCCCTCAATGGCTAATTCAACATATTCTTGGAGTTCTTCTTTGGTAGGATCACCCCCTGGATGCATTAACTTAGTTATTCCAGAAACAGATCGACGAACAGCTTTTGCATCTCGCGTATTGAGATCTGTTCCAAGAGAAAAATATTGATCTAAGATTGTAGTAAAATTCCTTCGACGCAATTCACGGAAAGCTTCAGCCAAGTAATCTACCACAAAGCCATAATGGTTAGAGAGAAATTCATTATGCATTTTAGGCATTTCCCAGCCAGGAAGATAGAAATGGAGACGGTCTATCAAGGCCATATCTTGCATTTCTTCGGGCAAAGGATGAAATAGTGTGCTGGTGCGCACCAAAATATCCACAGGTTGATTGATATTCCCAGCAAACACCATCGATGCTTCAGCGGGAATTTCTTCCCGCCCGCGGCTGAAACTGCCACTTTCCATATAGTCTTTTAATATCTGGATTGCCGTCTTATCCCCAAACTTGATTCCGGCTACCTCGTCAAAAGCAACCACATCCCACATGCCTACTAAACCAACCTTACGCGTACTCAGATTGTAAAATAAGTTTGCGACAGTGGTTTTTCCGCCCGATATCAGAATGGCATAAGGGGAGAGATCTCGGTAAACAAATGATTTTCCAGTGCCGCGCGGACCTAGTTCGATCAAATTAAAATTTCGTTCAACCATTGGGATCAGGCGAACAAGCATCATCAGTTTTACCCGACGCTCAAAATGAGATGGCTCCAACCCAATACTGCGGATCATTAAATCCAGCCAATCATCGGTGGTGAATTCCGATCTTCTTTGAATGTAATCATCCAGTTGAAATGATGCTAACTGAATGGGTTGCAGTTCTGTAATAAAGAAGGGGCGTACTTTTCCCCCCATTTCTTCATCGGCCCGAAACTCAATCTTAACCTGTGCCCAAACACCTCCCTCGAGAAGGCGGTCATATTTGCGCACATATTCATCTGGAATATGCACGAATTGATGGCTAAAATTAACCAGTTCAGCCCAATACTTGGTACCATCTAGCCGAACGATTACTTTATCAATAAATGTCTGAATATATGCCTCTTTAACCCTTGATTGGGCTTTCATGGCTTCATCTGGACGAATAATACTCTCCGACAATATGGTATCAACCAGCTTTAAGCCCGCATCAATGGCAGCGGGATCGCTAGTGGCACAATATTTTCCTAAAAGGTATTCCAAAACATAAACTGGGGCATTCACACCCACTTTGACTTGCCGTACAAGATCTTTGCGGACTACGCGTCCAGCAAAGATATCCGTTGCTTTGCTATCTAATTGGGGCATATCGCCTCCTAAATAAGCAGATCCACTTCGATTTCTACAGGTTCTACCAGGCTAATTCCTGTTTCGGCATCCAGAACAAATAGTTTAACAGACTTAACTGCAAGTTGTTCTGTTATGTGGAGTGTAACCGTGTTTTCTTGCAGCTTGCTCTGCTCTTCAGGATTAAATTCTAAAGCAACATCGCGTGTGACTGGGTTGAAACCATAGCTGGCAGAAACTGGCTGCGAAATAATTTTACTCCCTTCACGAAGCTCTACGCGAATATTGGGAGCATCTTCGAATAATGCTTGTGAGACACCTTCGATATTCACAGAGAAAAATCGGGAGGTAATTTTCTGACTTCCAGGTTTGATCTCCCAGGTAAACATTCGCTCCTGAGTACTGGTAGGCTGTTTTCCAGGGGAAATCACTAAAACAGGAATTACCAATTCTTGAAGGGATAACCCACCATGAAAATATTCCATGGAACCCCCTGGCGCTTTGTAGCATGCCAAATTATAAGGAGTGACTAATTCAAAGTCTCCACTGATCCCAAATAAAGAAATTGATTTTCGCAGTGAGCCAGGAATAGTCGCTCCACCTTTACCGATCCACACGCGCCGATGGAGATCAGCGGTTTGTCCACCAGGAGGATCAACCCCCTCACCGGGTTCCAGCTTATCCCCAATAAGGTAACCATGATCAGCCGTGATGATTACTTTTATAATACCCAGCCCGAATAAAGCTCGAATACCGCGCTGAAGTTGACTGAATACATCATCTTGCATACGGCGCGCCATGTGGGGGTTTTTCTCCCATATGCCATCGATTTCATCGGTAGCGGTGACGACAATTAAATTCGCATCCTCTAAATTTTTACGAATTTTCTTGCCTTTTAACGGCGCAATTTGATCAAGGTAAATCACCTCAGTGGTGAAATTTTCCTGACTCTTCAAATGTTTTACCCGATCGGCGCGTTCTTTCAGGGTTGTACCGGATACAATTGCCGCCAACTTACTGGGACCTGCTGATTCGATCGACAAACCTTTTTCTGCGCCAGGCATCAGCGCAGCCATGCCAATTTCTGTGATGGTTGGTGGCGTAGCCAGGGCAGGGGAAATGGAAGTATCCCATTCTTCCATAAACTGTTCCTGTAATTCTTTTGCCATCTCATACCGCAGAGCATCCACCAGAAAATAGGCTGTCTTCCCTTCCTGAATGGCAGGGTCGACAAAGTCATGGAACACTTCAACCTGATGAAGGACTCCGTGTAATTCAAAACTTTGTGCCTCGTAAGCACAAATGAACTTTTCTGTTAGTTGTCCAATCGCCTTGATGTAGTTTTTCCTGGCCAGTGACAAGAGGCGGATCAGGCTATCATGAGTATTTTCGTCTGTGTCAAAATAATGAAAATCGCGGTCGAGATGGCGATAGTTGGCATCGAGCTGGCACCAAGGGGCTTTTGCGGTTGTATAGTCTTGGATCAATTTGGCAGCGGATAATTTGTTCGATTTGAGGGCCTCTTCCAGTTTTTGTGCCCCTATCTGCACATCTCCGGCATGACAAATTATTTCCCACCTCAAACGGATCTCGGGTTTTTGGGTAGCCCAGAATCCTTCGAGGCGCGTTTTAGCCAGTTTGGTGGTTGATTCGTTTGGGGTTTCAATGAGATGTTCTTCAATAAGCGCTTGTAATTGGGTTTCAAGGCGTGCAAAAGTATAGCAATCTTGAATTGCATCGATTGTCCAGGTCAGTCTACCCAAACCAAATTCAACTTCAACATATCCAGCAGCTTGAATATAGCTTGCAACCCGATCGGTACGTTGTCGCCAAAATTGTGCCACACGCAAAGCACTCTCGCGGGCTGGCTTGTTTTTTGGTTTGGGGATCCCACTCAAAATTTCTGGGAGATCACCCTGCAGAGTTGCGCGTAATTCATTCCCTAGAATGAAACGGGCCAACTGTGCTCTGAGAGCGGGTAAATCCTTGCTGTAAGAGGCGAAATCCACTCCGAAAGTATTTGAAAACATAGTGGCTAAATCCTCTGCAGCATCTTTCTCCACAACTGCTTGATCGAAATGTTGATCCGCTAAAAAAGAGAGAGCTATCTCTTCTGGATTGCCATTATCGAAAATCAAAGAAATAGTGCCAATCTGTCCCTCAGCACAATTTTCGGCCAGTTCATCCAATTCCAAAAGATTGAGTTTTCCTGCTTCAGCATCAGCAATATACTGATCCAATATAACCTGAGGACAAATTCCTTCAAGAGCTTTGCGAGCCACCACAGGTAAGCGTGTGTTGCGCTCCGGCGGCTGTTGGCCAGGGCGCATGACCACCCCTGCGGTGGTATATTCAATCAAGGCCTGGCCACTGTCTTGCAGGGTAATGGGGATGTAGATGACCAGTTTTGGAGGTGTCTCATTTACCCATAGGGGTTCCAGCTTACGTCGTAAGCTGAGAAAGCCTTTGTTTGGATCGTATAGAAAGACCTTTGTACCTGGAATTTCCAGTTTTTGAGCAACGTGGGCGTATTGATTTTCTGAGTCGAACCAGATCACCGTGCCGTGATGTTCGACCTGATCCTGAAGCATTTTGACAAGATGTGCAGTGACGATTGCCATAATTATTCGTTCTTCATCCTTTTGCGGTATCCTTTTTGGAGCAGTTGCTGGCTGATAGTGCTCCAGGTATATTTGCCTTTAAGTAATTCGTCCCAGTATTTTTGGGCTTCTTTCCAGGGGGTGAGTTCATACAAAGGCGCGATGTTGAGTACCACGCCATCGTTAAGATCAGGATTGAGTTCCAACAAAGCAGTGACATCGAGAGCTTTGCCAAACGCTTTGATTTCCTCGACTAGGTCGACCTGGTCAGCGATCGCTTTCTCGTGGGCTTTGAGGGCGCTCCCCGATTTGGAAGTAGTACTTTGGCGCATTTCATCCAGGCGATTTTCTTCGAGCTTGATTTTGGCATCGACAAATTCTCGCCCGGCAAGGAAATAGGTGTCTTTAGTCAAGCGATGGTAGAAGAGGAACAAGCTGTAATTCCGTTTGGCTGATTGTAATAGCCAGTATATGGGGGCTTTACGGCGGCTCTTGGAATAGCGCTTGATGTGAAAATTATAGAAGCCTTTATTGGGATCGCGAAACCAATCCCGCAGGCTGTCATATTCCAAGATTCGGCAGGCTTCGTTTTCGATATCAGTAGCTTGATCACCCCAGATCAATTGCAAGACCCGGCGGACCGCGGTGACGATATCCCAGGAATGCGAGGATTCATCGATCAAAATCCCCGACCAGGCAACGGGAAGGGGATACTCTTCATCCTGAATTGTAGTCACGCCCTGGAAGTCTTCCGGCAAGCTGATCAGGTTGGGACGGGCACGCAACCAGGCTTCACTGACGATACAGTCAGGTTTGGCAGGCAATCCATCGGGACTGACCAAGGCACCTGGTGCACAAACCGGCAGTGGATCGAAGGGGCCTTGCAGCTCGGGTAGCAAGCTTTGGTCGATGGCGAAGCGCACATCCCAGCGGCTAAAGGCTGCCCCTACGCACCACATCAGCAGATCGGCGACCAAGTCTTGTGGCGTATCTGCGATGATTTCCCAAGCATCTTTTTCATCCTCATCCTGAGACGTTTCATGGTTTTTACACTGGTTGGGTTCAGCATCCACCACTTTTAGTAGTTCTTGTACTCCATAAAACTCGGCCACACGATTGTCAATATCGGTCTGAATAGTTTCGACGAGATTTAAACGTTGAATTTCAAACTTAATGAACTCGTTTAATCGCCTATTCAAAGTATCTGATTCTGTTTTTTGCAATAATTTAGGGAGCTTAAATGCGTGAGTAATCTCATCTTGTGATGCATACTCTCTAACCAATTCGTGAGCTTGAAACGATAAGGTGTAGATAGCATCAGCATTATCTTCGAAACAGTCAGGGATTGGAGTGTTCTGGATAACCCCAACTTCATAAGACCTTGCTAATTCTGTACGAGCAAGCTGAATCTTGATTAATTGAAGGAATGGTAATGAGTTTAACAAACCATTCAGCATATATAAAGTTTTTGGATCGTCATTTTCCACAAAAATTCCAGGACCTTTATCAGCAAAAATACAACCTTCTGGAAGTATTCGAATACTTAATAAATTTGTTCTTCTTGGCCAAGTCAATCCTGCTCGAAAGAAAAATTTGTAATTTGAAGGGTGCTCACTTGACCGTCCTTTTCTTCCATAAAAACCGTAATATGTATTTCGCTCAAAATCCCAATCAACTAGCAAATGGATATCAGCATAATATTTTGAGAAAGTACCACCTTTTTGATATGGTACCCATTGACGATCAAAACTTCTTTTTTGAGGTGGTACTTCCCAAAACAATCGAATAAATCTGTCCTGTTCACCGGGATGATCGCCTACACGAGCTATACGCCCATCCTGCTCGAATTGTGGATGGATAGTAAATAAATTTAGTATTTTCTGGGAAGCCCAATACGCAAATGGGGAACCAGGAACAGCCGAAAAATCATTTGGCTTAGCCTGGAAGGTTTCTTCGTTCGATTCGCCACGGTTGGTGTTGGCAATAGCCTGGCGCAAAGCATCGCCTTTATCATCCGGGTCAGGCTGCTGGATGCGGAAGAAGAGAGCGTCAAGTGAGCTCATTGTTAATCCAAGTCAAAAAGTATGGCATGATTTCATCTGCAACGCGAACTAGTTCCCGATCCCGATTGGTTTGATAATTCATTCTGCCTAATTGCTTATCGCCATGCACCAGACTACAACGTACTTGGTAAACAAGTCGCATTAGAGCAGCCATATTGTTCTTGTTCCAAGGCTGAACGGGTACTTGGTTGCAAAGATTTCTTTTCTCAGCTCGTGCGCAACCATTAAATTGGCAATTTGTTGGATCGATATGGGCATCTAGCCCAAGCTGCTCTCTGAGAAAATGCGTAGCTGCTTTAACCTCAGGTATTGGCTGTAGCAGGTCAGAGTTTTGAACTCTTTTGCCACCGATACATTCTAGAGATACCAGCTCGCGAGCAAGATCCTCTATCTCATTCCAATGATGATTAAATTTCTCTGCTCGAGCTATGGCTTTGTTTTTATCGCCATCAATTTTAGTTTCTATTTCGTTATAGGTTCGGTTGTATGCTGACCATTTCAACAAAAAAGAAGCATATCGAGGTGGTAAGTTTATCCCTCCCTGAAGAATTACTTGGATTTCGTTTTGGGTATCGGATGAGAGTGTCATAATTCAACTTCCTTCTTTTCAATCACATACGCCGCCGTTTCGACCATCGCTGTGTCCAGCACGCCGTACCCCAGATCGGCCATAGAAATAAACTGCGATTCTTGGAGCAAAATTTCCTCGCGCCATTTCTGGAAGGATTTCAGGAAAAATCCTGTTCTGCTGGTGATCGCACCTAATAAACCACCCGGACACAACAATTCCAGCCCACGCTCTACAAAAGCAGCGTAGAGATCGTTTTTCGTGCGAGGGTAGTTTTTCTTGATGTAATCTTTGCTGTTGATACTGGCGGCACCAAAAGGGGGGTTCATTAAAATAACATCAAACGGTTCTTGCAAGAGGTCGAGAAAGGCAAATCCCTGTTCAGCATCGTGCGCGAACAATCGGCGCGAGACTTTTTCCATCCCGGAAGCTCGTAGTGTATATGTGCGTAGCGAATCAAGTACACGTGCTTCGACTTCATCCCAAAATGCTTCATCTTTAATCTCTAACAGTTCTAAAGCTATCTGAACCGGCTTAGATTGTTCGCCAAACAGGCTGAGCTGTTGGGGTTCAGGCATTCGTTGCCAGGCTTGATGTGTTTCCCGGATTGCTCCCCTCAGGGTTTGTTCCACCTTTAATAAGCTTCCCGCCTCCCCGGCAAGCTCCATTTGTTCCCAAACCTGGCGGACAAGATTTCCGAGAATCCTTGGTTTCAAATTCCGTAAGAATTCACCCAGCATAGAGAAATTTCCAGGCATAGGTTCTGCGCAGACGATATTCGTTTTGGTGATTATGGGTCGTTTCCTAATCGGAATTTTCTGCTCGGAAAAAGCTCGTTGTGCTCGCAACCAGATCGCCAGGGATGCAATTTGGGTAGCCCGCAAATCAATGTCGATTCCAAAAAGGTTTTGCTCCACGATCAAGCGCGGTACATCATTGATAAAAGTGGCTTGATCCGGATAATCCCTTTGTAAAGTTGGACCTAAGTTTTCATCCTCGTAAGCTTCACGATAGATGTTTTCCAGTAAATCAAAGCAGTAAATCAAGAAATGGCCGCTACCGCCAGCAGGGTCCAATATTCGCAATGTTCTAGGGTCATGTTTTTCTCGATGGGGAATGGATTGATCAAGTGGATGAATCAAATACCCGCATTGGTCTATTAATGTTGTGTTTCCTTGTCGCATCTCATACCAAATACGCCCCAAAGTATTATCTGCCAGAAATTCAACAACATAGCGAGGCGTATAAAACTGATTTCGGAAAGAAAGCTCGTAACTATTGCGCGGCGCTGCTGATGCTTTTCGAGCCTGGTCTCGGAGTTCGGGGGGCGTGAAAAATTGATACATCCAACCGATCGTTTCATCCTCGCCCCATATTGATTCCAGCTCTGGATCGTTGAGAATCTCTAATATTGGTAGTAAACATGTGCTGCTGGGAAATAGAATCGACTGAAGTTGTTCATTATCAAATAACACCCCAACTCCATTTGAGAGATCGTCAATCAATAACTTCAAATAAAACCGGTAGCCCCCATCAGCCTCACCTTGGAATGCAGCAGGAGAAACCATCGCAAATTGTTGAAATCCCTTCGATTGATTTCCTTTGCTGATGGATTCCTGTATCAACTTGCGATTTGGATGTTCCATTAGTTTGAGCGCAAAAAAACGGTTCAGGGTTGTAAAGGCACTTTCTCTGATATATCGTTCTATTGCTTCGGGCAAGGTAATCCCGCTCGTTTCTTCATGTAATAAGGTGGCTTCGATAACTTGTCTTTCAACTTTGCCTTTTTGCCCTAGAAGGGGCAATTTTTCAAAGGTTTCGATCTTCCCGTTTGCATGAACACCGAATTTCCCTTCTAATTGACGCGCGTATTCGTCTTCTAGCAATTTTCTGCAATTAGTGATGGCCAATCGAAGGGAATTGCGTAATGATTTATCCATTATTTAGGGGGCGATTACCGCTTCTGGATCAATCAAATTTTCATATTCAGTCATGCGCTTAGCAACCAATTCATCCAAAGCAAGGCATATATGTTGGATTGTATCCACCGCTTGTTTTGTCCAGGGATAGTTAATTTCTTGAGGATCGCCTTCCAAGTCAGTGCGGCTTCGGTCAGCGCGGTGAACAATATCATTCCGTCGGTTGACTGCATCTTCCATTAAATTCATCAATTCCTTCCTGTCACGCCCTAAGTGTTCAGCAATTTCTTCCCATGGATTTGATAATCCTAATAACTTTGCAACGACGAATACGCCCTTCCGCGAGCTTAGATACTTAAAGCTGGTTAACCCGATGATTTTGTTAGAAATGTAAATTGCTGAATTTTCATCAGCAATAAGGCGGAGTGTTTCATCGAGTGAGAAAGTTAGATCTTGAAAATATTCCATTAATGCTTTGTCCCCTAATGGAATAAAATCTCTTCCTATTGCCTGTATCACGGTGGGTAAATTTTCTCTGAGAATTGCTGGAAGAAAGGTTTCCAATGCAGTGCTTGATATAACAACAGCCTGGCGTAGAAGATGAGACAAGGTTGCGCGTCGCAGTGTTGTAGGATGCAATTGAGCAGCCTCCCGAACTAAACCAAGGAAGAGTTCATTAGCAATTACCAAGATATATTCTGTATCTTTTGCATCAACCACTGATTTTAAACTATTGACTAAATCTCCTTCAGTTAGTATCTTGTCATCCGTATCCAATAATTGATAAACCTGGAGTAAAAGTTGGGCTGGGCGTATATTGTTTTCGAAGGTCTGTCTTGGACTTGGCATCGCATTACTCCAAAATAATTCGAACACCAGAGTCAATCAACTTAAGAAGGTGTTCCCTCAATTTTTCAAGTGCTTTATCCACATCTTCAGGTGTTGCCAAGGCTTGGTAAGAACTGGCTACCTCTGCAACCCGGACGCGCTCAATTTTATCTTCCGGTTCCAGCATTTTCTGGATTTGGCGGATGACTTGGTTTCTAATTCCTTCCACAGCGATCAAATCAGCTTCGATAATTGGGATGCTCGAACCACAAACTTCACAAGGAAGCCCTGTTTTCAGTGCTTCAGCAAAATCATTGTTTTCACATAAACGCGAAGAGATGGGCTCGATCACTTCCGCTAGCAACCCGTTTCCGATTTCTTCACCATTTTCTGCGATAAGTTCGTTTGCCAATGTGGACCAGTCAGGTAAGCCTCTTATATAATCTAGAGTATCTTGATAAATAGCTAGTCTATCTTTGTGGCGCTTTACATAAATGTCCTTGTATGCTTGACTAATGATGGAAATAGCAGCATCAAGTTGAGTGGGAAAACGGTAGTAAGAACCATCAAAGAGCAGATCTTCGATGGACGTTGCCTGATCTTGCAGTTCTCCGATTTCTTCTCCTATCCGTTCTCTAACCATTGGCCAAACCTGGCTGATGGCAAATCGAGCTTTGCGAAGTCGCTCCAACCCTTTCTCGTCCAGTGCTCCCCTAATCTGCGAAACCTGGTTGCGAATTTGTTTGAAACTTTCTCCTTCACCTGCCAGAATATTGACAACGTCATCTGAAGCACCCTGGATAATTGCGAGTAATGTGTTTTGGTACTCGCTAAGAATATCCAATATGGGCTGGGGCACCTGATTTGCCATCCCAATAGCCATCACAGATTTCAAGCCATCCATTTCTTCTCGTGCAAGATTTTGAAAAGCTTGAGCAATAGCGGTTTCATCGACATCGACTTCTTCACCAGTTAAATCTTCGTATCGACGGACAGCATCAACCAATGTTTTCAGGTCCGGTGCTTTTCTCGGCGCGAAAGAAGATGAACGAAACGCATTGGTACCATCAAAGACGCCGCGCACTTGGGGATCAAGGTGGTTGCGAAAACGGCGACCCTGGTAGGTGACTTCAATAGCCCCGGCTCGGAGTAAACTGGCCATAACCACGACAACGACTAGACGGTCCCAGCCATATGGAATGTTTTTAAAATGGTTTTCCAATGCTCTTCCCGTAACTTTATTTCCATAAGAATGCTCTTGATGCAGATATCCCACTACCTCTCGAACGAGATCTGTCTGCAAATTAATCACGGGCTTATTACCTTCGAAAGTCACTAATCCCATCCCCCCATTTGCCTTATAAAAAACATTCGATAAACCATTCAAGTTGGCAGCTTTCAAGATTTCTTCTGCTTCTTTTCCTTTCAAAGAGTAAATCCCCATGTCAAGCTTAGGATACAACCTAGGAACGGTGTAATCGAGCATCCCTTTCAGGATTTCAGGGGCAGTTTTGCCGAAATCAGGGCCGGGTTTTGCATTCCCATCATAAAATCCTGAACCTTGTAGAAAAGCATCACTTATAAAGCGTTTTAATCGGTCTTCCTGGCGAATTACGACGAGCTTTTCGCTGGCTAAACTGGCAGATTCATCCGCCGTGATTTTAGCTTGAGCACGAAGCTGGTCATATTTCGCCACCATCTGCCTGGATCGATAGATCTCAGCTACCAGATCGTCGATTTCGTCGTTTGACGTCAAAACCCAAAAAATCTGCTGCTTGGCCTTACGACTGTCTGTGCGAACTTCCTCACAATCTTCATTGAAACTTTCAGGGTCATCACTGACATGCAAATCCAAGGGAATCTCTTGGCCAGCGGATATCGTCCTTCCACTCCAAGTTACTCCAATCTTAAAGGTTTGATCTTTATAGCGATAGCTGCTCATCTTGGCATCCAAAAACATATCTCGCAAGTTGTTCTCCCAGATGTCGTGGCGTTCTTTCGGCGTTGGGTTGAGGCTATCTCGTTCTGCTGTCCAGCTTTTTTCTTGGGCTGTGAGCAACTTCCATCCATCTTCTGTTTGTCGGATAAATTCTCCATCCAATAGATCGATTGCTTTCTGGACATCTTGCAGGGGAGAACTGGCATCCAATGAATCATATAGTAGTGCAGCCAGATTTTTCTCCGTTCTGGGAAGCCCACGGACATATTCTAATAGTGTAATAGCCTTGGCAACCCGGGCAGGCCAGGGATCTTCCGACCAGGTTTCCATGATCGTAGTAATGTCGCGTTGACGTTCGGATGGCAGGTTTCCATCTACTAGTTCGTAGATTTTGTCAATCGTCACCAATATTCCAACGGGTGCATCTGCCAACCGTGTACGATCACTGACCAGCATCTCGTATGTTTGCTTGATGATTGTACGGTTGCTACCACCAATGTGTCGGGGTGCTCCAGCTTGCAAACGCATACCCGAAACAATATCGATCGAGAGCTCTACGAAATGGGGTAAGTAAGGATAAAACTGAACAAAATCATCTTCACTGATGTCAAATTTGATCTTCGTAGATCGCTCGGGTTTAATATGGGACCTGAGCTGTCCTTTTGCATCATCAAACATCTGGCGCAGATATTTATCTGCTTCCGGTTCTTTCGCTAGTACACGCTTGGTAGCAACTTCGCGGATGTCAGCGGGAGCCATATCGATGCGGTGGCGGAAGCGATCTTGCAACTTCGCCAGTTCTACACGTTTGTCGTCAATAGCCGCAACCACTTCATCCAGTTTTTCTTGCGAGGTCACAATCACCCATACAGGCGCAACCGCCTTATTGGCTAAAACACGGTTTTTGCTCTCCTGCCCAAAATGCTCAACCACGGCACGTAAGTTTTCGATTTTATCAGCACTCCGAGCAACATACTGACCAACTTCATCGATGATAAAGATGATGGCGTGATTTGGGCGGCGACGATTACCTAATTCAAACGTTTGATCGACCAGCGTTCGAATTGTAATTTCGGTTGTCGATTTAATTGATTGTGCCCAGGATTCAGGATTGGGATAGGTTTGAGAATCGATATGGTGCAGTATTGTGCTTGCACGCTGGACTTTTTGAGCGCCTTTGCGCACCCGCTGCCAAACCGCGTAGTCTTCATCGGTAATATTTTCCAAGGTTAATGGAACTGCATCCGGAATTGAAAGGTTATCACCTATCTCATCCCGGTAAAGTTCTGCACATTTGTGCACGAAATCCACCAAACGCCCCTCGGCTTCAAGTTCCATCTCCAAAGACGCCACATCTACATCCAGGGCGTAATCTAATTCGCGTAATAATACCGAATACATAATCTCCGCGATAGGTTCGTTGGCTCGCTTCACTGCCCGATCAACCTGGACATCAAACATGATCACATGCGAATCAAATCGGGCGTCTATGAAATCCAGCAAATCTTTGAGCCGATCAACCTGATCATCATCCGGGGTCTGTTTTTTCAATTCTTGGATAAATAACTCTGCCGCAGGTGTACCCTTTAGTTCTCTATTTGCTAGCACATACCCCAAGTTTTTGGCAAATGAAGATTTACCCGAACCGAAGAACCCAGAAACCCAGACACCGACAGCCTCGGATGGGTCACCTGGCCCATCAGCGATCGCCTGCAGGATGGTTTTGAATTGGTCTTTAATACGCTCCGTGGCGATGTATTCAACGATTTCGTTGTAAACGGTTTCCTCATCGTGCTGGTCAAGTTTGATGACTTCTTGGATGGTTTGGGAAAGGTCCCTTGATAGTAATTGGCCGATTGTTTGCATTTCTTACCTCGTTATTTTGTCCCAGAAATATTCTTGTAGGCTGCTAAAAGCACTGGCTCAAGCTCAGAAACATCAGCGTTGTTTGGATCAAGTGGACGGAAAATGGCATTCCCCCAACGATCATCAAAACGCTGAATCTCCCAGGCCTTCCCCTTAAATTCTTTCGCTTGTTCTTCCGGGATTTTCATTTCCACTTTCCAGGCATGGGTGCCGTGCCATGCTACCGCAAAAACCACCTTGTTTCCCAATTTGAAGCCAGTGTAGTGTTTGTTAAGATTGAAAGAGATATCCAAAACAAGCTTGGTGACAAGTGTATCCAGACCTTCTACAGTCGTGCGGAACTGATTTGTCACTTTTTTACCGTGTTCTTCTTCGTAAAAAGCCCAATCCCAATCTTTCATTACCTTAGTTGTGCTTGTTTTTGGCTGAGGAGTTTCATCTAACACGTCTACCAGTATGAATTCATTCTGTTCAAAAGAAAAGCGTTGAACCTGCACAAGATCGATCGGATAACCGATTTTTCCTGTCATGCGGGGGGCTGTCTCACGAAAAGAGGGGGCAATGACCAAAATGCGGATTTCCAAATTATCAAAATCCAGTTCGATGTCATCCGGTTTGTTTGCCGATTCTAGCCAGATCGCTTTGATCGAGTCGGGTTGGGTTTCAGCCCAAATCGCGTATTCGAGCACTTGGGGAAGCACATCTTCATTGGCCTGTTCATTCTTCATCTCGATGATGCACACACGGGCATCCTTGTCCACTCCGAGCATATCAGGAATACCCTGTTTGCTCCCAGTGCGAATTTGCCGGTGAATGATATAGACATCCCCAAGCAAGTCTTGGTTGTTGAAAATATATTTCTCGAACTCATTTTCGAATTTGAAGGGTTTGGGGATCTGGTTGCGATTCTGACCATCAGTTTTCCAATATAGGTTGATCATTTCATTTACCCTCATATAGCTCTTCCAGTCCATGCGCAATCGCATAGGACTTGTTGGTCCTGCACTGCTCCAGACAGCGATTGGGCCAGTAGTGCATGGCGATATGGCTCCAGTCATATTGCCCATCTTGCAAGCGTTCCCAGAATTTCTTAGGCTCGGATTTCCAAATGGGTATCACTTCCCAAAGAGGTGCTATGCGCAGGATGACACCATCGTCGATCCAGTTCTCTTCCGGGGTATAGCCGGGCAAGCCATCGGAACCCAGGGTGATACGCTCCAGGGTTTGGGCGAATTCGGCCAGCTCGTCGAGCAATTTGCGGGTCTGATCAAGCTGCTTTTCCAGCGACCTGCGCCTTGCCCCTTGAGCGCTGCCCAGCTGACCTTCGATCTCTTCCAACTGATAGCGAACGGCGTTGATTTTGGCTTCCAGGTAGGGTTTGCGCTGGATTTCGTAGAATGTATCTTTGGTGATCTTCTCGTGGAAAATGACAAAGCCGTAACTACGGTTGGGGCTCTGAATCGGCCAGTAGATCGGGCGTTTTTTGTACCACTTCATGTGCCATTTGGTGAGGAAATCGCGCTCCAGGAACTTACGCAGGCTGGTAGTAGATGAATCGCCAGTAGCTTCCTGAATGACTTCCTTGGCCTGGGCCTCGCCTAGCATCAGAACTAGTGCTTTCTCGACCCTGGCAGCCAAATCTCTCGGGTGACCATCATCCAGAACAGCGATGCCATCCGGTAGGGCTAGATCGCGCAAGGCCTGCTCGACTTCGGCAGTGAAGACATGCCGCCCTCCCGCATCATCAATATAGGCAAACTGTTCTGGCGGCCCTACTAATTCTTCAAATTCACCTTTTTCCGGAGCAGGTAGCGAGCCGATGGCAAAATCATCAGGGTGGTAGATTGCTCGCCCTAATTTTCCAGCTATTCCAGGTAGGAAATGGCCTACTGCAATTCCCACCGAATACGATATCCAGTGAACGGCAAGTTCTAAGTCTGTAAGCAGAATTTCGTTTTCATCTTCTCTAGTCTGGATCTCAAATGGAATTGATTCTGAATCATCCGGATTAACCAATTCACCACTCAATTCAGCTTCGATGGCAGTCCGATCGTGATCATTTAGTTTATAGAGATCATAAACATAGTTGTTAATTTTTTGATCTATTCCAATGAAGAAGTCGGTCAAAATGCTATTAGCATTTCTGGATATTGGTTGAACAAACAAAAAGCTTTTCTCATCTTGAGTTCCCCCTAATACTTTTGCTTGAATTGCTAATCGGATCGTATTATTAAACTCTATACCTGCATTCGAAATAGCAATGGGAATACGTTTTAAGTCTCCTACTTGGAAATTAATAGTTGGATTTATAAGGTTCAGTGCATATCCCGCAAATCTTGAATTTAGTACTGCCAACAAATGAAAATTATTAGTTTCTTCAAAGGGAAAAATGCACGATCCTGCAACATCGAAAATAGCTCCAGGTGGCAGATATCTAACACTAAATCGTCCTGAAGACAAATATGAATAAGTAATCCCTTCGTTAAAGTAATAATCAGAGCTATTTATCCAGGCAGCCCACAAATCTCCAGTAGCATTCGGCGAATATTTCTTTCTTTTGGCATTGGCCAATTCTTTCATTTCAATTCCATCATTGAACCAATTTACAACATTTACATTTTCGCCAAACCAACGTCGGAAACCTTCTCCCTTTACATAGGGGAACCATCGATATCTTGTCTTTTGGGCTTCCTCTAGACTTGATATTCCAAGCTTGACATTATCAATTCCAACTTCCCACCAAAAATTTAAAAATCGAAAATTATCTGATGTTGCTGCCCCCTGTCTTGGTAGAGCAATCTGATCCAAACTCGGTAATGTTTCAAAAATACGTCTAATATCTTCGCTTATCCAATACACCCACGGATTTCCTGGAATAGCATCAAAACGTCCCTGGGCTACCCGATATATGCCTGCTAGTTCTTCTACGTTATTTAGTCTGGCGACCATCTGCTCGAAGGCTACTTGTTTAGCCTCCGCATCTGCTTCATGCACCAAGCGGAAATAAGTGCCGGTATGGTTGAAGCGTTGGATGGGGTTTTGTTCGTGTCGAAAAACGAAAGCGGTAGTTTGCAGCGTGCCGGGATTGCCCGTAGCGAATAAGCCCGGGCCGAGATGGGCCATGGATTTGATCAAACTACCCTTTCGGACATGGGCTCGTAAATCTTCATATGAAGAGATGAACATAAACGAGTGCATCGTCAGCATGCCCACGTAGCCCGTTTTTCCGGCAAATTCCAGGCAGCGCAGGATGAAGGCAGCGAATAAATCGCTCTTGCCTTCCGGGTAGTTTTGGTCAAGTAGCTTCGCCAACTCGGTATTCATCTTACGACGTGATAAATACGGTGGGTTTGTAACCACCACATCGTATTCCCGCAGCATCAAATCCAGCACCTGCATGCCCTTGATCGCTTCCCCGGCGAAAAAACTCTGGTCAGCCCCAGCTTCGGCCTGGGCCTTGGCAAAATGGTCGATTGCTTGAATGATTTGCCCGCCGAGGATGGCCCAATACTCCTCTTGGGCCGCCGCGGCTTCGAACTCGTCGCTGCGGTCCACAAACATATCGATCTGGCGGCCCTCGCGCTCGTAGCGGGCGCGTTCATCAGCGATCAGGCCTTCCACTTCCTGCTCCAGCCGCAGTAGCGATCCCAACTGGTTGATGTCTTCTAGCTTCTCCCACAGAGCGCGGATCAGGCGCTCGTAAATCGGGCGGCTGAATTGTGCTTCTTTGAGGAAAACCCCGAGGCGCTTGCCGTTCAGAGTGAGTACATCGGCGGAGACTAGGTTATGCCGGGTGATCGTGACCTCTTCGTTCAGGCTTTTGGCTTTGAGATACAGCGCCAGCGCAGCCAATTGCACCGCCCGCAGGTCGATATCGATCCCGTACAAGTTATTTGCCAATATTGCCGCCGGAATCTCGGCTTCTGCCGCCACCGAAGGGCTTTCCGGCCAACCCGGTTCCCCGGCGTGCTGCAGCTCTTCGCGGTACATCTCGGCGAACAAATCGAAGGCCAGTACGCCAAAGTGCATCGTCCCGCAGGCCGGATCCAACAGGGTGATCTCACTGACTGCCTTGAGCGCCACCGCTGTTCCACTTTCGCCGTTTTCATAGGGGTCCGGCACCAGGTAGCGCAATTTGTCCTTTAACGCTGAATCCGGATGCATTTCCAACCACAAGCGTCCCAGGGTATTCTCCACCAGATAACGCACAATCCAACGAATGGTGAATAATTGTGTTGCCGAAGGGATATCCTCAGCTTCGAATTTGGCGCCATCCGAAACTGCGGAAAACGCCGCCTGCAATTCGGGTTCGTTGAAATACTGATAAACCCAGCCAATTGCCTCTTCGGTATTCCATGCGGGGGTGATCTCCGCGGCGTTGAGCAGCGCTAAAACCGCTTCCAGGACCTGCCCGCGCGGGAATAGCCTGGAGGGCAGGCTCTCCGGGTCGAAGAGTACCTTAATCTCCTGGGCAATCTGCCTGGCTTGCCAGGTGAGAAAATGCTGGTAGGCCAGCTCTGCCTGCCCGGCTTGCCACAAAGCCTGGTCATCTGGATGGTCGGCTAGGTAAAACAAAAAGCCGGTGGATTTGGTCCCGCGTCCCACGGCTTCACGAATCAACTTGCGCCGTTCCATCATTTTGAAGGCTACCAGGCGATTTAAATGAGTAAAGGCGATCTCTTTGCGCAGTTTTTCAACGGCTTCGGGACGATCTAACCCAGCCTGGATTTCTTCTTCTAAGAAATGGATCAGGCGCTCATAAATCGCCCGGTTTTCTGGGTTAGATAACGCAGGCAGGTTTTGGGGTGGCTCGAACTTCCCAGAAGTATGCACCCCATAAACACCCTCCAACAAATCGCGAGCTTCGTTCATCAAGATACGCCGGGCTTCCAGGGCAAAATCGTGAATGGCCCCGCGTACCTGATCGTTGAGTAAATTGTCTTCGAAAATCCCACCCATTCTTCCGTCTCCTTGCATGATGGGCTTACTTGAATTCAATCCTGGACGCTCACTCCATATACACTTTGGTATGGTAACTGCCCCGTCCCTCGTTTTCAGCAATGCCCATAAAGCGCAACGTACTGCCTTCGATGGTGGCGGGCATGAAGAGCACACAGGGTACTTTTGTGCGACCCTTCATTTGATCCAGCAGCGTGGAAACCCGGTACAGGTTAGGTGCCAGCGCTCCGGATCTCCAGATGAAAGCCAGGTCTTTGTCAGCATCCAGGCTGGCAAGCTGCTCTGCCAGTAAATCAGGTAGCGGCCGCCAATCCGGGTCCGAAAGATAATCCTGGATCTGGAATTGAGAGGCTTCGAACCCGTCGCTGGCTTCCAGAACTTGTACTGCTCCCATCCCTTCCGATTCATCAATTGCCTGCCACAGCAAATCCGCCAATGAGATGTACACCACCCGCCGCACTTGATCAGTCTCCAGGCGAGTCTTCAGCAAGCGCATCTCCCGCCGTAGAGTCCATTCCTGCTCTGGTGGGTAACAAAATATGGCGAAGGGTAAATCATGATAGACATGATGGCGCATCGGTGTGGCACGCAGATCAGCTTCGAGGCTATGAAAGCGATCTTTCAAAGAGAACATGGGCATAATCCGTTAGTTTGTAGGGTTGTGGGATCGGGAACTCCAACCGGATCACCGACCCGGCGGCAAAATATGAGAGTAATTGTTCCTGGTGTGCCTCCAGGAAAAAGCGTTCTACCCCTTCGACTGGTAAGAAGAACAACTTCCATTCTTCGGTTTGCAGCACCTGCTGCCCAGAACCGGTGCGGTTCAGTAAATCCAGGGCAATGAAGGCGAAAGATTCAATCGGCAAATATAAGGGAGCAATAGATTTCTTGACTTTCCCTTGAAGTATACCGAAATCACGTAGGGCAGCTTGGGAATTGCGCGCGACTCGCTCAAGTGTGTTATCACTCCAACGATTGGTTGTCTTTTCCTCAGAGACCCATTCGCGTAGCGTACGCTGGATATGTTCTTTGTTTAGATCGGTATATCCAGACATTCTACGTGGATACACCACTTCTAGTACAATATCCCGCAAGGTGCGGTCATTTTGGGCTGCAAAGTAATACAGCAGTGGATCAATCCAGTTGGTAGGCGCTCCCCTTTGCACCAATGTCACCAGCGCCTCGCCCACATCTGGTTCATCGAAATAGCGCTGGCGGAAAATTGCCAACACTTCTTTCATTCGCATTCGTGACGCTTTTCCAAAGATATTTGAATGCCGGGCGTTATCCAGATTATCTGAAACGCTTTTTTCTAATTCCCAAGCGGAAAGTAACATTTTGGTATCCGCAATCAGCGCGCTGGCTTTGATAATTCGTGAAGTGTAAATAGCTTCGGTCATAAGTTGTAGTTTTGCATACCGTTAGTTCAATTTGAAATGAGGGAAAACGGGTTTTCCAGGTTCAGCCTGCAAATAGGTCCAGGCCAAATGATTGACTGCTTCAATAGTGCTGCTATTTGGTGGTATCTCAATCAACAAGCGTCCGTTCGCTCCTGGGGAGCCATGATTTATTGGGGCAGGTGGTGTTTCGATGAATTGGGACAAATGTTGCTCCAGTTCTCCCATAGAACTAATTGGCCCATCGAGCAATTCGAAATCTACCAGGTCGATCACTGGTTTTTCTGGATCACGTTCATCATCATGACCGATCTTAAAAAGATGAAAGTTTGGAGTTTCGATTCTCAATGCAGCTTCGTGTCTGTTCTTCGCTGCTCGTAGTGCAAGTTTTCTCCCTTGGATATGGGGCGCGAAAGGAAAAATTCGTTCCAACAAATAAGCTCCGGCTTCCGTTAGAGAATCATCCTCCCACCAACGCAGACTATCCTTTTGTCCAGCGCGGGCAATAATTAATTGAAGTTGGAGAATATACTTAAATGAAAGGAAATCTATATCAAAAATCATTTTATTACGCGATTGACGCACATTTTCCTGAGTTTATATCTGGAACTACTAGAAATCTCTGTATTTGGTTATCGTTATTTGCATAGGATTGAATGCTCATTATTTACCGTCCGTGCAATTTTTATCTCGTGTATTGAACAAGCTAGTTTGCTTGTCTTTCGTTCCCCTCGCATCAGGTAGTCCCCTTCGGAGGATTGTGTTTTCAATGCATCGCAACAACGCGAGGACTTCTCCCAAACCTAAGCAATGTTCATGAATTTTCCTTCAAAAGTATATCATAGCCGCCACCTTCCCCGCCGTCTGAAACAGTACTCTCTTCCTATACCTATACGCAAAAGAGATGCTATAATAGAACTTATGTTCTAATTTTTCACCTATCATAATAAGGTGTCTCCACTATGACTACCGGCTTCCACTACATCATCGACAGCCTGTTCCCCTCTCGCAAGAAGGCATCTGCGACCATCGAACTGCCCGCTGAGGAGGATATCCTGATCATGCTGGAGGAGATGGCTGATGGCGAAGAGTACAGCGCCGAGGAACTGGGGGGCATGATCCTGCGCCTGGCGGTCATCGAGCACTATCGCACCAAGAACAAGAACCTGCGTCGCTGGGAGGAACTCTCCGAACGTCAGAAGGAAGTCGCTGCGCTGGCCTGCTTGGGCTACACCAACTCTGAAATTGTCACCAAATTGGACATTTCCTTGGGCACCGTCAAGACCCATATCCGCGATATCTTGCGCAAGTTCGATGTGCGCGGCCGTCACCAGCTGCGATATATGCTCAGAAGGTGGGACTTCAGCAGCTACGATGACAAAAAACGCTTCTCCTAATCCCCATATTTGGGTCGCTTGACCCAATCATCCCCTAAATATGCATCGTCCACCGGATTAATCCGCGAATCATCCGTTAAATCCCCCCATGGACGATAGACTAGAACAAATGTTTCTGGTAAGTTGGGGGCATGGATGCACGAAACCAACACTCCAAAGGGCAGCTTTTTCTCATCCCCCGCGAATATACTTTTGATCTGACCGTCGAGCTGGCGTTGGAAGGTAGCCTGCGCCTGTTAGTCTGCGGCAACCGCCTGCCTTTCTACGATATCGCCTACGAACTGGCCCGCCGCGTCGGCCAGCATTACGAGCGCATTCTCAGGGAGCAGATCTTCTTCTCACGCGCCGAGACCTGCATCCAGCTGGTCGATTTTCTCTGTGAGCTAGAATCCGATCCCACTCCCCTGATTGTCAGCGATTTCTTATCCCGTTTCAGCGACGAAGATGAGCGCCAGGTCGACAACTTGTTCTTCCAGTGCCAGGTCGAGTTGCAGCGCCTGAGCCAAAGCGCGCTGGTCTTCATCAGCGCTAAGCAGCGCCCACCCCATGAGCGCTTTTGGCACGCCCTCAACCGCATCACCCATCCAATAGAATTTTCTGAACACGGATCACACGGAGAGACACGGATAAAAGAAAGGTTAAAAACCATCCGTGAAAATCCACGTCCGTCCGCGTCCCAACAAATAAGGAGATAACCATGGGCCACACACTGCCCCCTTTCTCACACCAATTCAAGCACGAGCGTGCCACCTTCTCCGAGATGCGCCGCGCCTTGCTGCTGCGCGATGATAAAGCCTTATTCGACGACCTCTGGAATAAAGCCGAGTTCTACGTTCCGGCCGCCGAAAAGGCCAAGCACCCCCTGCCGATCACCAGCATCCTGCTGACCATGAACCTGGAGCAGGAGAAAGCCCTCTACCAGTTGGAGGGCAAGGCCCTGGTGCAAAGCGAGCGCATCCAACAACTTGAAGCCAAACTCAAGGACGGGGAGACCGAGAAGGTTCTTCTTAAGGGCGAAATCGAGAGCCTGCGTTGGGAGATCGAAGAACTCAAATCAGGCCTGCGCGCCGAACTACTCGAACTACTCTATCCGGATTATGTCACCTCCACTTGATGCACGCAGTGCACAACTAATTGGTTGGCTCTTCTCGGTTTATCCCGACCGGCAGGATGGCGCCGTGATCTGGCTGATAGCCGAAGATGGCGCCCGCCACCGCCTGGTCTATCCATTTCCAACCACCTTTTACCTGGCCGGGCGCGATTTCAGCCGCCTGCACGGCGTCTATTCCTTTCTGATGAGCCGGGCACACCCCCCCGAGATGATCTACAGCTTCAAACGCGATCTCTTCAAAGGTCTTCGTATGGTGCTCCAAATTAAGGTCCCCGATCCGGTCAGCCAGGAGCGGCTAAACTTCGACCTGCAAAAGCGCTTCAAGGGCCTGCAGTTCTACAACGCCCGCATCCCTTTCTCGGTGCGCTTCGGCGGCGCGACCGGTGCCTTCCCCATGGCCAAATGTCGCCTGGTGCTGGACGCTGACAATCACGTCGCCAGCCTGGATGTGCTCGACAGCCCCTGGGACCTGAGCTACAACCTGCCA
>CAZVPR010000067.1:0-25210 GCA_964629085.1 uncultured Anaerolineales bacterium | reverse complement strand
CACCGGAAATATCGCGCGGCAAACGCATCAAGAATTTATTAATTTCAAAACTAATTTTGGGAGAGAAACTATCTTCCAGGGGACGACCAGCAATGCTGCCCACAATATATGCGTTGGGATAAATTGTCAGGTGGTACCATGAATTTTTAGCGCCTGATTTTTCCTCCATTTCCGTGATCAAATTACCGATATGACACAGATCTAAATTCACACCTTTAGTAAATTCGGATCCCGGAAATTCTGTAAGTGGCGCTAACTCAAATGTTCGATTCCACCCATTCGGATCGCTTATTTCAGCAGTTATTCGATAAGTGCCTGCAAATTGTTCTGAATCAGGGGGTAAAAGTGCTGTTGAAACGAATTTATACCCATAATACAACTTTAAATCACAAACCAATTGCAAGAAAACTGGTTCACCCGTTTGTACGGATTCCGCATCATAGAGATCCTGGGGATCGTCAGCATTATAGAGCAAAACACCCACATGACTGTATTGAATACTATTCGTTTCGCCGATTGTTGTAGGTTTGGTAAAGGAAATAAGCCCCAAGAATGAAGCAACAAGGGCAATTACTCCCAACACAATGATGCCTTCAAAATGGCTGCTGACTGAGGCTTTCGGTTCAATCGCCTCTTTCTGCCGCTTCGCATATTGTCGACTATTCGACCTGTGGATTTGTTTGCTGTTTGATCCGGTCGAAAGGGTGAGCATAATGACAACAACCAATAATGTCAAATTTCTAGGGGTTTTCAAGGCCAGAATGGCTTTACCACCAAAGGGGATGTGTATCCATAGTTTTCCCAATATTTCATTATGTCCAAGTTGGTGCGAATCTGCCCAAGTATTATTGTCACCCTGAAATCTAAACCGGTTGTCATTTTCTTCAATAATACGATGGAAAACATGGCCTCCCTCAGGATGCTGATAAACAACGACATCTCCAACTCGATAATGGGCCGCTTTTATTGCAAGCACCAGATCACCAAGGCGAAAAGTGGGTTCCATGCTATTCCCCGAAATGACAACATAGGATACCCGTCCGCCCAATTGCACCGGTGCAATCAGTAGAAATACCAAACCCAACAGCACCAGGATAAGAATCATGGTTACAGGGGGCGATGTTCGATGGTTTCTTAGGGTTGCTCTCATCGTTTACAAAAAAGGCGTGGCACTGGTGGCCACGCCTGGACAAATTGTCAGATTCCTATCAAAGGGTATCAATGTAATTGTAGTGGGTTAGATAGAACATCTGACCTTGGCCTAGCCTAATTTGGGTTATGGAGCGTAATCGCCTCCCGCTGCATAAACGGTGATTTCGTCAGCGTCTTCTACCGCTACACTTACAGTGCAGCTCCATGAAGTAGGCCCGCCCGTACATGTAGTCCAAGAACTACCAGGATCAAATGAAACGTGAACTTCAGTTGCAGTAGCGGGCGATCCACCTGATGCCAAAGATAGATCAACTGCTGTAATTAAACTTGGGTCCGCTAAGCTGACCGTATAATCCACGGTTACTTCATAACCAGAAATGGCTGCATATCCTTCACCCATCTTGATTTCACCACCAACGATGGTATTGGTGTCAGCGAAAGCATAGGTGGTACCTGCAATGACGAACAACAAAATCGCCAAAACGAATAGTCGTAAACTCTTCTTTTTTAGTGATAACATTGTAGCCTCCAGATCGATGATTAGATTGATGTCTCAAGAAGAATGTATAAATAAACTAACTGCATTCTACCAACAGATGCTTGTAGATTCTGTTAGGTTTAGTTTGCCTCTGTTTGTAAAAGTTGGCAACAATAGTGCGTGTTGTTTTCAATCATGTCCAGAAATGTGATTAGTAGTATGCAATACTCAAGCTCGGGCAAGAGATCGGACAAATCCCAGAAAACTCTATATTTTTCTGTCATTGCGAGCACGCCAGAGGCGTGCCTTCGGCAAGCGTGGCAATCTCATCCTGAGTTTCAGATTGCTTCACCCCTGCCAACGACGTGCACACCACGCTATGCGGCTCTACGAGCAGGTTCGTCTTGCCGTAGGCATGTCTTCAACGGGCGGACCAGCTCAGGGGTTCGCGATGACATGTCCGAATTCTCGTCCGAATATCAGTGCAAAACACTTGACAAAGCATCAAAAAGGATTATCATAATAACTGACTGACCAGTCGGTATATTATTTCAAAGTGAACCGTTGAGGTCCGTATGGATGCTTTTCCATTCTGGTACAAATGGCTTTTAGTGATGACAGTTATCATTATGGCTTTTGGATTTGGGATGGCCTTTTTCAACCAGACTGCGCTGTTTGATTCAGTTTTCAACGTTCGGGTGGACAGCAGTTTTTGGGGAACAGAATCACCCCCAAACGGAATCTTCCAATTTCAGTCCTGGATTTATGGTGTTCTCGGAGCCACGATGGGCGGCTGGGGAATCGTATTGATTTATATTACAAAAAATGCCTTTTTTAAGCGTGAAAAATGGGCCTGGAAAGCTGTCGCAATTGCCTTGATCACCTGGTACCTCGTTGATTCGGCAATTTCTTTATATTTTGGTGTAATCTTCAACGCAATATTCAACTCGATAATTTTTATCCTGGTGTTATTGCCATTGGTAATGACACGCAAACATTTCATGGAGGCATAAAATGACTATCATTTATATCGTTGTCGCAATGCTCGTCGTTGGCCTGATCGTCGGCCTGGTGGCAGGGCTGATCTGGAAGGATAATCGTCCTATCGGTGTGGGTGGAGACTTCATTGTCGCGATCGTATCAGCCATCCTGATCGGGTTGCTGGATTGGTACGTAATCCCGGCGATGGGCTTCAGTGACACCCTAAGAAATGTTGGTCTTGCAATCGAACCAGCCCTGGGCGCTTTAGCAATTCTTTGGATCATCCGCGTCGCCAAAAAACAGTAAATTGCTCCGGAAAATACTTATTAAGCCCGACGACGACCACTGATGACTGCGCTGATCACCACGCAAGGATTGACCCGTCTTTACAAAGAAAACCGGGCCGTAAATAATTTGGAATTGGAAATCCAGCCCGGTGAATTGTTTGGATTGGTCGGACCGGATGGGGCCGGGAAAACCACCACACTGCGCTTGCTGGCCGGTCTGCTTTTCATCAGTGAGGGCTCTGCCACCATCGCTGGTTTTGATTTAAAGACCCAACCCGAAGCCATCAAAAAGCAGATCGGTTACATGGCTCAGGAGTTCAGCCTTTACGCCAAACTAAGTGTGCTGGAGAACTTAAACTTCTTTGCCGAGCTCTATGATGTCAACAGAAAGGAACGCCAGGAGCGCACCGAACGTCTGCTGGATTTCGCCGGTTTGAGCGAATTCAAAGAACGTCGCGCTGTGCACCTATCGGGCGGGATGCAGAAAAAACTGGCCTTAGCTTGCACGCTGATCCACCAACCTCCCATCCTGCTTCTAGACGAACCAACCACCGGGGTTGACCCCGTTTCCCGGCGAGAATTCTGGAATATCCTTACCGAATTACATCTCGAAGGAACAACCATCATCGTCAGCACACCTTATATGGATGAGGCCGACCGCTGCTCAAGAGTAGGCTTGATGTATGAGGGCCGTCTTGTGATTTGTGATTCTCCCAAACAAATTCGAGCTCAAATCGAGGGTGACCTTATTGAAGTTTTACCAAACGATTGGCAAGCCGCACACAATCTGGCGCTGACCTTGCCAGGCGTTCTGGAAGTTCAAACCTATGGCGAAGCGCTGCACCTGCTGGTCGATGACGGAGAAAAACAGCTTTCTCTCATTGAAAAGGTGCTTGATGAAAACGATATCTCTTACAAAGGTATTCGGCTAGCACCGACCCGCATGGAAGAAGCCTTCATCTCGCTCATTCGCCGCCTGGAAGAAAATCCGTAATTCCATAATTCATCAATCGAATTTCGCCAATAATTTGCCATGTCTATCCGTCACATCTGGGCCGTTACCCGCAAAGAATTCCAACATATTTTCCGAGATCGCAGCACACTGTTTTTGGTTTTGATCACGCCCACAGCGCTGCTCTTGTTGATGGCCTATGCCCTGACGGTTGACATTCAACATGTGCCCATTGCGATACTGGATTATGATCGCAGTTCGCTGTCGCGCGCATTTGCCCAGCAGATCACCGCTGGTGAAGATTTGGAACTTTACGCCCAAGTAGATTCCGTCAGCGACATCGAAGAAATGCTTATGCATGGGGAGATCAAAGCAGCCTTGATCCTTTCGCCCACATTTTCAAAAGATCTGCTTGCAATCAAGGGTCTGCCGCTGCAGGTCATCATCGATGGCACTGAACCAGAGAGTGGTGTTTTTGCCGTCGATCATATTGCCTGGCGCGCTGAGGAATTCATCAACAATGCTGTCGCCAGCCAGATTCAGGCCAGGGGCGTTCAAGTCGAGTCGCTGCAACCCATCGATCTGCGCATTCGCACCTGGTTCAACCCCAGCCTGAAAGAGAGAAATGACCTGATCCCCGGATTGATCTCGATGGTGTTGGGCTTCCCGGCGCTATCCGTGGCTTTAACTTTGGCACACGAGCGCGAACACGGCACTCTGGAACAATTGATGGCCACGCCCATCGGCCGCGCCGAACTGCTCATCGGCAAAATGATCCCTTATATTGTCGTCGGATTGGTCAATGTGATCGTAATTCCCCTGATCGCCATGGCCTGGTTCCGGATTCCATTTAATGGCAACTTTGTGCTATTTTTCATTCTGTCAGCCATTTTCTTGTTTGCCATTTTAAGCATGGGCATTATCGTTGGTGTTTTCATGCCCACCCAGGCGGCAGCCTTAGCGCTATCATTCCTGGTAATTTTCTTCCCCGGTTTTTTCTTGACCGGGATATTCTTCCCCATCGCATCGATGCCCGAAATTATGCGTCTGGAATCTCTGGGATTGCCTGGAACGCATTATGCCATTATTACCAGAGGAGTCTTCCTCCCTGGTGTGGGTTTAGATGTTCTCTGGCCCTACGCTGTGATGCTGGTCGGTTTAGGATTTGGCTTCACAGCGATTGCGGCGTTGTTCTTCAAGAAGAAATTAGGGTAAAAGGAACAAGTGGAAAGTTTCACGTTGCGAGAAATGTGTAGAAAGTGAGCCAGTTTTTAGGATTACGTATGAGCGAGTCGATTTCCGATTATGAAACTTGGCTTACGCAAGTTCATGAAAAGATAAAAGGTGATCCCTTGTGGAAATTCAATGTGTACCCGAAAGCTTTGTACGCATTTGACTTGGCTTGGAATGATTGTGAGCAACTGTTAACTGATCCACGTGGCAGAGAAATTGCTCGTCAATTGATTCGTAGTGTTGGGTCCATCAGGGCAAAAATCGAATGCTAAGCGAGATCATCGCCATGATCGCTCCAAACATAACCAAGCAGCGTCAATATAATCAAAAATAATATGGATAGCCAACTCACACTCTTGCAAACTTACCCACTTGTACACCCGCTAACTTTCAACTTCTAAAACCATGATCCGACGCATCCTCTCCCTGGTAAAGAAAGAATTCATACACCTGCGCAACGACTGGTGGATGCCAGCCTTCATGCTCTTTGGCGGTGCTTTGGAGTTGCTTTTGGTCGGCTGGGCGACATCCCGCCCCATGACCAATTTACCTTTGATGGTCTGGGATCAGGATAAATCCGCAGCCAGCCGGGCAGTTGTCAGGGCGCTTGAGAATACAGGCACCTTTGCCCTTGAAGATCAGGTCGAGGATATGGATACCATCGAGTATGCCCTCGTTCGCGGGCAGATCAATGCCGCCATAATCATTCCGCCCGATTATTCCGGAGAGATCGCTTCAATCCATGGGCAACCCAATTTGGCCGTCATTTTGAACGGCGCCGAGAGCATCCCGGCTAAGGAGGCATTGCGCGCCATAGAAGGAGTTACCCGCAATCTAGGGGAGAAGATTATCATCCAACGATTGGGCATGGACCCGGACACGTTTGCCGGATTCGATTTCAGTCTCAGGGTCTGGTTCAACGAGGCGCTCAGTGAGGCCCTTTACACTACCCCCGCGGAATTGGGCTTGATGCTGGAATTTACGGTACTCTTGTTTGCAGCATTGTCATTTTCTCGCGAGCGGGAATTGGGTACGCTGGAACAATTGCTGGTGATGCCCTTCACTTCGCTAGAAATCATGATCGGCAAAGCGATACCAGTCATCATTGTGGGATTCTTCGATTTTGTGCTCATGTTAGCCATGGTGCACTTCGCCTTCAAGGTACCGGTGCGCGGCTCATTGCCCTTGCTGCTGATCCTGGCGTTGGGTTATTTGATGGTCGAATTGAGCAAAGGCATGATCATATCGGTGATGTCACGCTCCCAGCACCAGGCTTTTTTGATGGTCATGCTGATTGGCATGGCAGATTTCATGTTCACTGGCTATGCCGCCCCCGTTGAAGGTATGCCCCGGGCAGCGCAGCTTTTCGCTAATATCGTACCGGCCCATCATTGGCTATCCATTGTGCGCGGCATCCTGCTCAAAGGGGCCGGAATGGATGTACTCTGGCCGCATGTTGCTGCCTTGGCGGCAATTGGACTGGTGATCGGCACATTCTCATTCCGCTTCGTTCGCCGCAACCTGGATTAATTGGGAATCATGAAAACAGCAGAACCAGCAATTCATGTTAGCGATCTGACCAAAAAATTCGACGATTTCGTCGCAGTTAACGGGATCAACTTCGAGGTTTTCAAGGGTGAAATCTTTGGCTTCCTGGGGCCTAACGGCTCGGGCAAAACAACCACCATTCGCATGATGCTCGGTTTATTGGAATCAACCTCGGGAACAATAGAAGTAATGGGCACGCGCGTCAGGCGCGGTACTCGCGATATCAGCTCGCGAGTGGGCTACATGTCCCAGCGATTCAGTCTCTATAATGATCTGACCGTCATTCAAAATCTGGAATTCTACGGCAAAGCCTACGGGCTTAAAAAAGGTTTGATGATAGAACGAATCGCCAATGCCCTGGAAATGTCTGGATTGGTTGGGCGTGAAAACATCCAGACCAAGGCGCTATCTGGGGGATGGCGTCAACGGTTGGCTTTGAGTGCCGCGATCCTCCACAAGCCAGAAGTGCTCTTTTTAGATGAACCCACTGCCGGTGTTGACCCGGTCTCTCGGCGAGCTTTTTGGGATTTGCTTTATCAGTTAGTTGCCGAAGGGATCACTGTTTTTGTAACTACCCACTATATGGATGAAGCCGAACACTGCCATCGACTGGCTTTCATTCAACGAGGGAATATCATCGCCTACGGCTCACCCGAAGAGATCAAAAGCGAAAAAATGTTGGGACAGGTTTTAGAGATTGTGCCCTCCGATGCGATCAAAGCAGTGAAAGTTTTGCGGGCTGCCCAAAAATCTGCGCAGATGCCCCTCGAAGAAGTGGAGCTCTATGGCTCTCTGGTGCACGTTGTAGCTCCAAACATGGTCGATCACAAAAGCAAGATCGAGCAAGAATTAGAGCAAGCAGATATTTCCATCGAACAAATGGAAATCATTGAACCATCTTTAGAAGATGTTTTTATCGCCAGTATGCGTAAATAAATTGGAGTCGAAAATGACGAAAAAACACATTATCTTATTCCTGGTAATTTTGGCCATGACAATTTCCGGATGCACATTGCCCGATGTAAATCAATTACTGGATACAACCGAAGACGAGAATGTCATTCGAGCCTCGGGCACTGTCGAGGCCGTGGAGGTGGTAATCTCATCCGAAGAGGGCGGGCGTGTGGCCGAAGTCCATGTAGATGAAGGTCAACGAGTTGAACTGAATGAACCCATGTTCCGGTTGGAGGACAAAATCCTGGAATCCCAGCTTCACCAGGCCGAGTCGGCACTGGCTGTGGCCCAAGCAAATTATGATCTGGTGGCAGCCGGGATGACCACCGAACAGAAACAGGCTGCCATCTCCGCCGCCAAATTGGAGCTTCTATCAGCGCAGCAGGCGCTAGACTCCCTTTACGAAGATAACGATATCGCCCTGGCATTGATGCAGCAAACCATCGCTGGCGCGCAAAAACTGATCGATGATGCCGAACGACGCCTGCGAAATTACACCCACCAGGCCCCCCAGGCAGATATCGACCAGGCCTACGCCAACATGGTGCTCGCCCTGGAAGAACTCGAGGATGCCCAGGATGATTACCGCGATTATGGCGAAAATAAACAGATCCACAACACCGAGGTGTGGGCCACCTATTTCAGCGTGCAAGCCCAGGCCCAGAAAGATTATGACTCTGCCGTTCGTCACTACAACAGCCTGCTCAAGGGCGGCAATGACATCGATATCGCTGTTGCAGAAGCTGACTTGGCATTTGCTCAGGCGCAACTTGCCTCGGCAGAGAAGGATTATGCCATCCTGTTCAATGGTCCCGATCCCGACGACGTCGCCCTGGCCGAGGCCCAAATTGAATTCGCCAAGGCGCAACTTGCCTTAGCAGAGGCAGAAGACCCAACACCTGAACAACTGGGCGTGGCCCAGGCGCAGGTTGACTCCGCCCGAACCAACCTGGAGGCTGTGCAGGTGTTGATCGACAAATTAATTGTGACCACCCCCATCAACGGCGTAGTGACAACCCGAAACGTGGAACCCGGCGAATTGATCCAACCCGGTGCGGCCGCCATGACCATCAGCCAGTTGGATGAGTTGACGGTTACTGTGTATATTTCCGAGAATCAATATGGCCAGATCAATTTGGGTGATTCGGCTGAACTAAAAGTCGACTCCTTCCCCTTTGAAACCTTCTCCGCCATGGTGACTCGCATCGCCGATCAGGCTGAGTATACTCCCCGCAACGTCCAAACGCAGGAAGAGCGTCAGACAACGGTTTACGCTATCGAACTTTCCGTCGAAGACCCCGAAGGAAAGCTCAAACCTGGCATGCCCACTGATGTTTTTTTCGAACAATAGAGATTCCAGTAACTGTTGCCTTAACCTAATTGAAAAGAAGAGTTGGCAGGCCACGGAGCAACCAACCAGCGCTCCTGTTGTCGATTTTGCAATGGGTCACTTTAGCTTTTTCAATTAGCACGATATACCTTAGAAACCGGTTTTTTTGGGTAAATCTCAAGCAATTTGGATAAATACTCTTGCCAAAATGCCAGGCTTGAGCAAATTTCCTGGAAAAAACCGGTTTCTAGAATCTATTCGCCGAGAAGTTCAAACAGCCATTCACAAACTAGCGCCTGACGGGGGCTTTATCCATTCCCCAGTGGACAATTTACGGGAACTCACAAATAGAGCAAATCCAAGAAAACTCTCAATTTATCTGTCATTGCGAGCGCGCCAGAGGCGTGCCTTCGGCAAGCGTGGCAATCTCATCCTCAGTTTTAGATTGCTTCACCCCCACCAGCGGCGCGCACACTACGCTATGCGGCTCTACGAGCAGGTGGGCCTTGCCGTAGGCACGTCTTCGACGGGCGGGCCAGCTCAGGGGTTCTCACGCCATAGGCGCATTAATGTCCGAACTCTTGTCCGAACTTGAAAGGCTATATCTTGACGCAAAATAGCTCTCGTGCAATAATGAAAACGGCAGCCAAATTATCAGGAGAAACCCATGACCGAAAAAAAGAAATCTATTGAATGTCCAGTCCCCGAAGAAACCCGGGAACACATCAAATCCGCCCGTTCAGAAATGCGTAAAAGCGTCGAATCCCTGCTCCCCCCCGATTTTGTTTCGCATCGGCGCGCGGCCCACAAAGAAATGCTCATGGCAGCCCGTAGCCTGATCAACGCGGCTCTCGAGCGCGTCGATGTCTAATGCAAAAAAGAAACCCGGAATTTCATAAAACCGGGTTTCTCATATTATCATCTTCTTCGGATACTGCTGACAAAACTCCCTATCAGAGTCAGCGTTGCGCCCCCGAGCAATACACCCCCCAAAACGATTCTATCTGATACGTAAAGCTGCACACCACCCATCAACAAAGCAGCGAAAATCAGCGCGCTGTTCAAGCGACGCATAACCCTCTCCAGGCGTTTGAGATGGGCGGTTAATTCCGGCAAACGCACTTCCATTTTCCCCCGTTCCATCAAATCCAACGTCCGGTCCAATCGACGAGGCAAGAAAACGGTCGTTTTCACCAGGTCGACAGCTTCAGTACTCCAAAAATCCCAACCTCCGGTGACTTCTTCCTTCAACAGGGTTTGGGCAAAGGGCATAATCGCCTCCCAGATGTTGAAATCAGGATCCAGCCCAGTGCACATACCCGAAAGAATGGCCACACAGCGCCCCAACAAGATCAAATCCTGGGGCATCTGGAAGGGCATATCATAGATCAGTTCACGAAATTCCTTGGCGAACTCGTGCATCTCGTCGAAATCGATATCCAACAGTTCACTCATCGACTTGCCCCAAAAGCGTTCGAACATGGCTGCTTCTGCCTGCTCGATCAGGCGCAAATCCGCACCCGGTAGTAAGACCCCCAATAACCGATACGATTCCACCACACGTCGAGTATCTTGTGTCCCAATTCCGATGACCGCCTCCCGCAATCCGGCGCGTACGTTCTGCGGCACCCGTCCTACCATGCCAAAGTCCACAAAGGTCAATCGCCAAACTTCGCCTTCCGGCAGCTTCTCGACGAACAAATTCCCAGGGTGAGGATCGGCGTGGAAAAATTCGTGGTTGAAAATTTGCTCCAGATAGGTGTCGAAGAGTCGCCGGGCTACCTGTTTGCGGTCGATCCCGGCATCTGTGATGGCATCATAGTCCGTGATCTTGATCCCAAAAACATTCTCTAATGTGAGCACCCGTTGCGAGGTATGCGACCAGACGACGGCCGGCACGCGCACATCGCTGCGTCCGGCGAAATTGGCCCGGAAGGTCTCGGCGTTGCGTCCTTCGGCCAAATAATCTATCTCTTCAAAGAGGATGCGCGAAAACTCATTCAGCAATGAAGGCACGTCGGCGCGCTTGCTGATGGGTTTATAGCGCTTGAGCCATTTACCAACCGTCGTCAGCGCCGCCAAATCTGTCCGAATAATATTTTCGATATTTGGACGTTGAACTTTGACAACGACATTTTTGATGCCATCATCCCCAGACTTGTCTTCATCAGATTCAGGATCGGGGGGTGGGGTGATTCGCAGCGAGGCGCGATGGACTTGTCCCAAAGAGGCCGCAGCCATGGGCTCTTCATCAAAATACACAAATCGTTGGTCCAGTGAGGCCCCTAACTCAGCTTCAGCCAATCGACGGATCTCTTCGATATCCTCGGCAGGGACTTCATCCTGCAACCCGGCCAATTCGTCAGTCACCACTTGTGGGAGCACATCCACGCGGGCCGAGAGGAATTGTCCAGCCTTGATGAGCACACCGCCCATATCGACAGCCAGGGCACGGTAACTCGCTGCAATGCGTAGCAGGCGCTTCTCTCGGTTGCGCCCCGCCAAACGTCGAAATCCAAATCGCACCAGTATCACATCCCACCATAATAGGCTGATGATGACGCGCGCAAAATAATTAACGATTCTTCTATAACGAGTTTTTATCATAATTTGTGTACGGGATTCCTATGCCACCCAATCGCCGCGTTCAACAGCCGTAGGATTATCAAAACGGAAAGAGCTGAATACCAACCCGCTGACGGTTGGGTGAGCAAGTAATCGTTGTTCATCCACCTTAGACCGTTGGTCCCACTGGCGAGCAACACACAATCGCGTGCGTCCATCTCTGGAAATCACCGGCGAATATGTCCGGCTGATCTGCTCGACCAGCGGAGGCAGATTGTATCCGTCCAAATAGTTTTGCAAAAAGCCATAGCCCCGGTGCATCGGCCAGAGATTATGCCACATCGATGGGCAAACAGATGAGTTCTGATTGATGACCAAATCGTCAATGTATCCTTCTCTGACCCACTCGCGCCAGGCTAATTCCCGGTTGTCCAAAGGTGGACCGAGAATATCACCCCGTGGAATACCCATGGCCAAGTAGAGACTCAAATCATCAGTCAAAGCTCTTAAGTCGCAAACCATTTGAGTGAGATACTCGCTGCGTAAATCTCGCCAATATTGAATATCAAAATCTTCATTGATGATATCTCGGCCGTAGCGAGTAAAGAATTCCTGTCGAATAGGTTCATTGAATCCAAACTGGTCGGCAAAGTCAGGTGGTCTGGATTGGGAGCGCAGGCAAACAAACAATCCGTCCCAATCCCCTCTCTCCAACAAACCACGGAATCGCCGGATGAAGTGTTCTCGCACCTGGGGATAAGCCAGGCAAAGTACACCCCATTGACGCATTTCCCCTGTACGGTCAACCAGGGCATATTCAGGGTGTCTTTCACTAAAACCACTTTGCCAGGTGATATGCTGCCCATGCATGGAATTGTGAAAACTCAGCGCGCGTTCTTCAGGTGAGGCCAGGGGAAACCCATCATCGAAAAGCGAGACGTAAAGGAAAGCCCGCATCCCATTTTTGTGGGCTAACTCTGGTACTACCTGAAAGAAATTGACCCTGGCGCCGGTTCTTTTCTCAATCGTTTCGGGATAATCGAGTGCTTTTTGGTATTCCCCTGGTAATGCCGTTTTTGGCACTCGCCAATGAAGCGCTTCTGCGCCTAATTCCTTTCGCCAGATTTTCATGCGGTGGGATATTGATTTTGATGAGGCCAGGCGCCCATCGCCCTCCCCAAAGACTAGATGATCTCCCCATGATACGCTGACAATATTTGAAGTCATCGAAATTCGACTGAATCGCGACTATTCTGCAGAAACCGTTTGTTCAGCTTCTTTATCAGCAGATCTCATGCCATAGCCTGCAATCAACAAAGAAACGACATCTACCACAACTTCATCAACTGGGCCGGGAATGACGCTTCCAAAAAATGTATAAACAGCCGCCACCAATAAGGGGATCAAGATCCATTTGGGGGTATTTTGATTTCTCCGAAGGGCAAAGAAATAGGTGATCAAAGCCCCGGCGGTAGTGACTGCGGTATCATCAATCGACCCCGGCACATCCGGCAATATTGTGTAAAAGCCACTGAAGAGAAAGGGGAGGCTAGCTGTCAGACGAGTAATATCTTGAACCGAAGCTAAAACGAAAACTCCACCAGCAAACAAGACAACGAAAATTGCTCCCATCGCCAAGAGAATCGTCAGGGCATCCCACCGGCCAACGCCATATAACAGCGCGGTGACAGGCAAAGTAAGCGATAAGAAGAAGAATATAATAGCAAAGATAGTTTTGAATTTGTCGTTCATTTTCACATCCATTTGAGTCATCGTCTACCTAACCAGGGATTATTGTACCAATAAAACGAACTCCATAATTTACAATCAGCTTTCATTCCAGATAATTCTTACAAAAAACCTCGAAGGAGTACATCAACCTTCGAGGTTTTTTATTCCCTCAGGGAGACCTAAACACCTATGCAATCATATAAACGCTTTAAATCAACATGTTCAGTCAGCAGGGATTGGAACTGTTCCAGTTTGGCTGTCTGACCCAAGCGAGTCTTTCCAAAGATGCGGTCGATACGTTCGATGGCTTCCATGGTATTTTCGGCGACCATCAAAACAGGAACACCCATCTGATCAGCTTGTTTGATGATCAACGGGCTGGGTTTCAAGTTTCCGGTCAGCACCAGGCAGGTTGTAGAGGTCTCCAAGGCGGCCAACTGAATATCGGTGCGGTCACCACCTGTGATCACAGCCTTATTTCGCTGTTTGCGCATGCGGCTGAGAGCGGCTTCAGCAGTCATGGCACCAATGGTCAGATTCTCGATAACGGCATCTGTGGTTTTGGTTTCGGTGACTACTTCAGCATCGAGTTCTTCAATGAGCTCTTCAACGGTGAGGGCTGCCAATCCGCTCACTTCCGGCAGAACGCCGAAAACCGGAATATTATTCTTTTCAAGGTAAGGTCGTGCGGTTTCTTCGACGAATTCTCGCTTTGTGGCTGGAACTCGATTAATGATGACACCACACATGGCCTCGCCCAGGCGGAATTGAGCTGCCATAATATCATCCAACAAATGGACACTGTCACGGTACTTGACCACAACCAAAACGCGGCTCCCCAATTCAGTGGCAACCTGCGGTGTGGGCAATCCCATCACATAGCCTTCTCGCAAACAACCGCCACCTTCCATCAACAGGATGTCCTGGCCTTTTCCGGCCGCCTCGGCAGCAGCACGAACTTTGGGCATCAAGTCACCCACCCCGGCACCAGTCAAATGCTCTTCCAAAAGATCAGCAGTGACGACAACAGGCGACAAATCCACCGGGGCAACAGCCAATCCTAAAGCTTGTTTTACAAAGGCTGCATCCTCATCCACCAATTCACCACCCACGCGCCAGGGTTGTAAACTGAGTGGTTTTAAATAACCAACTTTATTACCATCATCAATCAGGCGTTTTCCCAATGCCAAGCATAGAGCCGTCTTGCCTGAATATCGATCAACGGAAGTAATATATAAAGATTTCATGGGTTTCTCCTAAAAGCAATATGCTTTTTTATTCTGCTAAAACCAAACGCATATCGATAGCAATCGCGCCCTGTCCCTTGGGATAAACGATCAGGGGATTGATATCCAATTCAGTGATTTCAGGGTATTCAGTCACCAATTGACAAATGCGTAGCAAAGTATCAATAATTGCATCCTTATCCACCGGTGGTTGACCACGGACACCATCTAACAATGCTTTCGCTCGAATTTCGTTCAACATGTTTTCAGCATCACGCACGGTGAAAGGAGCCACGCGGAAGGTGACATCTTTCAACGCTTCAACATAAATACCGCCTAAGCCAAAGGTAACCAGTGGGCCAAATTGTGGGTCACGATTCATACCCACCAATACTTCGAGACCACCGGGGGGCGCCATTTCCTGCACCTGGCAGCCCCACAAGCGGGCTTCGGGCAAATACCGTTCTGCTCGGTAGGTCATCAGTTCAAAGGAATCGCGCACTTCTTCCGAATTGCGTAATCCGACTTTAACACCGCCAACATCCGTCTTGTGCAAAATATCTGGGGAGGCAATCTTGAGCACCACGGGAAAACCAATATCCGCGGCGATTTTTATTGCATCCTCAGGAGTGGCCGCTAATTCAGAAGCGGGCGTCTTCATACCATAGGCTTTTAGAATCGCTTGGGCTTCTGCATCACCGATGCTCAAACGCTCTTCTGAGCGCACTTGCGTAAAGAGATCATCGACAACCGGTTTTTCGACGTCGAAACTGGCAAATTCTGAGAGCGGGCGAGTTTGAATTTCCCGATAACGCGACATGGCTTTGAAAGCCCTGGCTGCCAATTCCGGGAAGGCATAATTCGGCACATCAAATTCTGCCAGGATATCCAATCCTTCGTTTATCGATGCCTCGCCCATGAAGCAAGCGAAAACGGGTTTATCTATTGATTGCGAAAGTTCTCCAACAGCACGCGCCGTATCTTCGACTTCAGTCATCGCCTGGGGGGTCAATACCACCAGCAACCCATCAACGTTGGGATCTGCGGCAACTTTTTCAAGGGCGAAACAATAACGATCCGCACGTGCATCACCGAGCACATCGACAGGGTTGGCCGCGCTGGCCGCTCCAGGAAGGAACTCTTCCATCGACTGACGGGTCTCAAGTTCAAAGCTAGCCAGACTCATCCCGGCACGTTCCAGCGCATCGGTTGCCAAAATACCCGGACCACCAGCATTGGTGATAATGCCTATACGATTACCCTTCAATAAGGGCTGATAGCCCAGAGCAAGGGCGATATCGAACAATTCTTGCATTGACTCAGCTCGCAGCACACCGGCCTGTCGGAAGGCTGCCTGGTAGGCCTGCTCAGAACCGGCCAATGACCCTGTATGGGATGACACCGCCCGAGATCCTGATTGGGTGACACCGGATTTGATGGCAACAACTGGTTTTTTGCGAGTTACATCACGGGCAACGCGAATGAATTCCTGCCCATTGGGCAGTCCCTCGCTGTACATCATAATGACTTTGGTTGCCGGATCTTCCGCCCAAGCTGCCATCAAGTCGATTTCGCTGACATCGGCCTTATTCCCCAGACTGACGAATTTCGCCAGACCCAAGCGGCCGGCTTGCGCCCAATCGAGGATTGCGGTACCCAGGGCACCCGACTGAGACATGAAAGCCATCGGCCCGGTGGGCGGCGTTCCCGCCGAGAAGGAGGCGTTCATCGGTGTAATTGTGTCGATGACGCCCAAGCAATTCGGCCCAATCAGACGAATATTGCACTCTTTGGCAATGGAAATGAGCTCACGCTCACGTTCCAGTCCCTCCATACCGGCTTCACGGAAACCGGCGCTGATGACTATTGCAGCTGGGATATCTTTTTGTCCACAAATCCGCAACGCTTCGGGCACATACGGATATGGGATCACGATCACAGCCAAATCAATGGGGTCTGGCACATCAAGAACAGAGGCATAAGTCGGATATCCCAATATTTCATCAGCCTTGGGATTGATAGGAAAAACTTTGCCGGCTTGCACATACCCACCTTCAACCAGGTTGTGAAGCACCGCATAGCCCAACTTATCCGTGTCTCGCGACGCGCCAATAACCGCCACTGAAGACGGTTCAAAAAAGGGTTTTAACATGCAGCATTCCTCTAAATTGTTCTAGCTACCAGATAATAGTTGGGGAATTGAAAGCCCTAGAGGGCGACATAATTGTAATCTATGATGTTTCTCGCCAATAAATTCTAAAACAGGATCGGTAATCAATCCAGCTTCTTACTATCGGTATCTAGTTAATAGCAAACTTGCCTTATTATAGCTCACATAATATTTTTTTGTTTATGAATATTTTCACGAATGATACCTGACATTTGTATGCCAGTACTTTCACCCCTTTTTTGGATACTTCTCGCAGCGTTTGTGCGAATTCTGGATCAACCTGGTCATTGGGGGTAAATTTACTGGCATCAGGCCGCTGTACGATAAAAACCACGGCCGCAAAATCTCCGTTTTGGGCTGCTTCTGCTAAAGTGAGCAGATGCCTACGCCCCCGGGAGGTAGGTGCATCTGGAAAACGTGCCACCCCGCCCTCTACCAGCGTCACAGATTTGGTTTCCACCCAACTATTCCCGTCAGATGTGTCAAGACAAAAATCCAATCGACTTTCCCCCAGAACAACCTCACGTTTTACCCTTCGGATTTTACCAAAATCATCCGAAGTCCCCGACCTTATATATTCTTCAAACAGCGAATTTGGCAAACGTGCGTCAACTGAAACCAACTCTCCCCGATCCTCAACCAGGAGCAGATCATACTTGGTTTTGCGGTTTGGATTTTCCGCTTCAGAAACCCAAACCTTAGACCCCGGTTGGAACAAATCCGTCAAACGTCCTGAATTGGCAACATGCACCCCAGCATTTCGTCCATCAAGTCTTACCGTTGCTCGAAATCGATTATCCCGATGGACGAATTCTGCGGGCAAGAGAGTTGGAAAATTCATCGAGACAATGATTCTCCATTAGGGTTCTCATGCCCTAAAATTTGATCGATGAACCGTTTCATAAGGTAAAAATGTGAACCCTTCCAGTATATTTGCTCGCAATCTTCGCAGATGCGAAATTCATCAAAATAGAGCTTCGTCTTCGATTCCAAACGATCAAAAACTTCCGCTTTAGGGACAGGATGCAATAAGCCATTACAGCGTGCACAGCGAGAGAAGGGTGCAGCCAGGCTGACCAGGTCAAAACGATCCATAACTTCTTTTATTTGCTTCCGGGGATGTTTCGAGCGCACACAATAACCGTGGGTTACCAGGCTCCTTTTAAGCAAACCACGGTCCCGTGTCAATAGAATTCGCCCACGTTCACTAGAAATCTCGGCCAATTCTGGATCATCAAAATCGTTGCGATACAGGGTATCGAAACCTAAATGGCGCAAATAACCTGCCAGTTTGCCAAGGTGGTTGTCCAGGACAAAACGCGGCTCGCGCAATGGTTTCGGTCGGACCTGCGAAACCTGCTCAATATTCAGGGATTCGAACACGGGATAAACGCTTACCCGGTCCTGGTCGCGCATCTTGGACCCGAAATCGACTGATTCTCCATTTACCAGGATCAAGTCCACCTCGGTATGCGGTACGCCAAGGGATTCAATGATATGTTTGACAGTTTCATGGCCACCGAATTGGTAGACGAAATCCACTTTCTGCTGGTTTCTTGGCAGAAAATCATTCAATTCGGCGTAGAAACGAAAAGTTGCTTGAGGCATGGTGGTGTAATTTGGCATTAGGTATTAAGTATCAGATACCTGGGAATGTTCATCTGTCGTAATCGTTACCATACCTGGAGCATTGAGTTGCCCCTCTGTGGAAATTTCCACAGGCAAGAATAATTTTATTATTTCAGCATTGGTGAGCAAATGTTGAGTCACTTTCGACGTTCGCAAAGTAGATTCCCCTGGAACGAAAGCAAGTGGCAATAGCAATTGGTCGGCCAGAAATTGGTCGATGGCTCCGTCTCCGGTCATGAATTCATCGAATGCATCGATAGCTTCATCGGCGACAAATTCGGCGCGCTTTCCCGGTGCCCCAAGTCCGAAATAGCAGCATTGACTGTGTTCGAATTCGGCCAGCAAGAGCATGACCGTCCCTTTGAATCGAGAAGGCAGTTGAACAGTGCGAATATCGTTGAGGGGATACTTTGATCCCAGGCGATTGACTACTCTTTGACGCTGACGTTTAGCGATATCCTTGGGCAAATTAGCCACCGCCGAAATACCACGAATCTGCTTCAACTTGCCACGCTTGGTTATCTGCAAAGGTTGGGTTTGATCAATCGGTCGAATGGCTGCTCGAACTCTGCCGCCACCCTGAGGGTAGAACCCCGCTTGCTCTATCCTTAAATCAATGTCCAAGCCAACTTGCCGCAAATAATGCAACCAGTGCAAATCCAAATAATGAAAACAGGGACTCGAGGGAACGTGCGTTCCCCCGGTAACCGTTACCATAGATTTTCTGTCAGCTTTGCATAGTGGCAATAATATGGTTTGAAGCACAAGTGAAGTTGATCCAGCCGTACCAATATCGAAGTGATAATTTCCGGGTTTGATGTCCCCAGGCTGAAATGTAATTTGAGTAGAACCGATTTTTGCGCCAACCACAGAAGCCCCTGAAATTTTGGCCGCCGCTTCCACAGATTGCAAGTGTTGCGGCCTCAAACCCGGTTTCTTACGTCCGGCGCGCACATTGACTATGCGCATTGCGTGACCCGTCAGAACGGAAAGCGTCAGGGAAGAACGCAGCACCTGCCCCCCACCTTCACCAAAAGAACCATCGATTTCGATCATGTTTCAATATATTGGTATCGGATATTGGGTATTAGGGTAAAATCCTGACACCTGGCACTTGATACCCAATCACTGGTTCACCTTCCCATAGATATCTTCCCGGCGATCTTTGAACACGGGAATAAATCGGCGGGCTTTGTCGACTTCTTTGAAATTGATCTCAGCCGTCAACAGCGTTTCACTCTGACCGCCTTCAACCAGCGGCGCACCCCAGGGATCGATGAGCGCACTCCTACCGCCCAATTGAACACCCTGGCTTTCCCCAACCTTATTGACAGCAGCCACGAAACATTGATTTTCGATGGCCCGCGCCACGAGCAATTTCCGCCAATGCTCAATGCGGGTATCAGGCCATTCGGCGGCGACCAAAACTAATTTTGCTTCGTCAAGTGCATAAGACCTGAATATCTCTGGAAAGCGCAAATCATAACAAATCGTCAGTCCGGTTTTCCCCCAAGGAGCATCCACAATTTGAGCACTGTCGCCCGCAGCAAGATATTTTTCTTCTTCTAATAACCGAAAAAGATGAATTTTCCGATATACGCCTAACCGCTCCCCATCAGCCCCAAACAGCACAAAGGTATTGAATGCTTTATTGTCCTTAGATTCTAATAATGAGCCACTGATAGCAATCTGGTGCTTCTGAGCCAATGTTGACAATTTTGAAAATATGCCCTCATCCAACGGCGCGGCATATTTCTTCCAATTTGGGAGATCGTATCCACTGGCCCACAACTCAGGCAGAAGCACAATATCGGAGCCATTCGCCGCAGCCTGGGCGATCCATTGGGCTGCACGTTCGAAATTGGCTTCGACGTTGCCGAACTCAAAGGCCATTTGGGCTAGCGAAATCTTAAGATTCATTTATCCACTAAGGACACGAAGGAACACGAAAATTACGAGGCATGGACAATTACATTTGTAATCTTAGTGCCCTTCGTGGATTCACTCTCCGGTAGCAATTGGCCGCTCGGGGTCCGTAATCCAATCGCTCCACGAACCGGCATACAGGCGCGGCATTCCCAATCCAGCATGTGTCACAGCCAGGATGTTTTGCGCGGCGGTTACGCCCGAGCCGCAATAGAATATCGTTCTCACTGCCGGAACGCCATCCAAAACGACATGGAAGCGGCCTTTGAGAAATTCTTTGACGATGAAATTTTCATCAATATCGAGGTTGCGCTGGAATGGATACGAGACAGCACCCGGAATATGGCCGCCAACCGTGTCGATGAGTTCTTCTTCGCCAGAGTAGCGTTCAGGAGACCGGGAATCAATCAATCGGTAGGATGGATCGCCAAAGTGGGCCAAAATCTCATCAGCATCTACGACCAACTCGGCGCGTACGTCGGGATCAAAGGTGCGTTTTTTGGTAGCCTGGACTTTATTTGTCGTTGGCAATTCTTCTCGCAGCCAGGCCGGCCAGCCACCGTCCAAGACTGCCGCCGCGCCGTGGCCCATCCACTTTAACATCCACCATAATCGCGAGGCAATGGCGCCTCCTTTGTCGTCGTAGACAACCACCTGAACCTCGCTATCAATACCCCAAGAACCGAGCTTTGCAGAAAAATCATCCACTGGAGGCAAAGGATGTCTTCCGGTTTCACCTGGCACCACAGGGGCTGAGAGGTCTTCGTCTACATGGGCATACAACGCACCGGGTATGTGAGCTTCCAGATAATCACGGCGTCCCTTCTCGGTGTCATCCAGCCAAAAGCGGCAATCAACGATAACCCAATTGGGATCATTCAAATGAGAATGCAAGTCAGCGGGAGAAATGAGTGTTTTATAATCCATAAAAAAATTCTATCATGGAGTCATATGAATGCCAGTATCCGATATAATAATGGGTGCGGAGAATACAATGCAAATCATCCCCGGGCTTCAACTCATCAAAGGACGCAAAACGAATTGTTACCTGATCATCGAACCCAGCGGTCTCAGCCTGATCGATACCGGCCTCCCCCAAAACCACAAAATCCTTTTCGCATACATCTCAAAATTGGGTTACCAACCCAAAGACATTCAGCGCGTGATTATCACACATGCTGATGGTGACCATTATGGATGTCTCAGCGAGATCGTCGCGGCCAGCGGAGCTAAAACTTACGCCCACCCTATCGAGGCTGATGCGATGAAGATTGGAAAACAATCCCGACCGTTGAAACTCAGGGGGATCTGGAATCTTCTGTTCAAAGTAATGTTTCAATTTTTCAGACCGAAACCCGTTGAAGTGGATCACCTGGTTACAGACGGAGAGATCGTTGCAACGTTTGGCGGGCTGCGTGTTATCCATACGCCGGGTCACACTCCAGGGCATATCTCGCTTTTTGCTAAAAAACACAAATTGCTTTTTGCCGGGGATTCGATGAGATCAAAAACTGGTGGAATAATAAAATCGTCCCAAGGCACCAGCACCTGGGATGAAGGACTTGCCTTAAAATCAGCTCAAACGCAAAGGGTTCTCCACCCCGACATCATCTGTCCTGGTCATGGACCCGTAGTTTACCTGGATGCAAACTAAATGATCAATAAATATGGAAACGACATCATTACCCATCAGCGAAGAATTCCCTAATTGTGTCGCAATTGTCGGTCAGATGCATTTTTCTCCGGGAGTTTTCTACATCATCCCCGAATCCGTAAGAGTAGCGCTGGAATATCGCGCACCCGATTCAGAGACATTTGGCGATTAGGAGATAGCTTTGCTCGAAAAAGCCAGAATGGAAACAGATCACTTTGGGCAAGAAATTGATTTGCAAACGCTTGGAAGCAAATCCCCCGTCCAATTGCCCTCAACCACCCAAACGGCGATAAAAGTGGCAGCAAATACGTTAGGACTAGAATCAACCCCTCTGGTATCCTATACAGGGCATCACGCTCAATCGTTAGCACCCGTATGCCCAACCGGAATGATTTTCATTCCACCGATTGATGGGATCGCTCACGCTCCAGGCGAAATTACGAATTGGGACAAATGTATTTCCGGGGCAAACGTTGTGCGCCATGCAATTTTTCGTTTAGCTCTCGAATCATCACCAGGAAAATTACCATGAAACTCAATCTAAAATTGTATGCCCAACATTTTTATTACAGCTTCTTCAAATCCCAAGGAACCCCAGGCAGGTTATCGCCCAAAAGGTTCCTAACCATGTGCATAATTTTCCTGGGATACCCTATCTGGCATTTCAGCATTCGGGTGGCCTATGGACTTGATAATCTCTTTTATCCCGAGCACCAAGAACAAGACATCTCGCAGCCAATATTTATTATTGGAAATTTCCGCTCCGGGACAACTCTGTTACACCGCCTATTGACAGAAGATTCAAAATCAACCAGCATGAAAGCCTGGGAAATTTACTTGGCTCCTTCAATAATTCAGAGGCGGTTTTACTTGCTTATCATGAGGTTGAACCGAATAATCGGAAATCCAATCGGCAGGTTGATCACTTTCGTCGAAAAAATTCTTGCAGCTTATTCCCATATTCATTCGATCAAGCTCAACGAACCCGAAGAGGATTCACAGGTCCTGTTGCACATCTGGTCAACTTACGACCTGATTGCTTTTTTCCCGTTTCCAAAACTGCTCAAAAAGTACATATATTACGACCAGTTGGTTTCATCTGAAGATAAAGCCCGTGACATGGGGTATTATCACGATGTTCTCCGGCGTCATGTTTACGCTTCGGGCGGCAAGCGAATGGTATCGAAAACGCCAACCAACTCACCGAAAGTCCGCGCCCTGCTCAGAAAGTTCCCTGATGCAAAATTCATCAACATTGTGCGCAATCCACTGCGGGTGGTGCCCTCTTCGGTAAGCTTATTTTCCGCCCATTTCAAAGCATATGGAGACCCAGAGACGGATTACGCGCTCCAAGACACGGTTATCGAGCACAGCAAGCACTGGTATCTCTACCCCCATCGATCGCTAAAACGATTACCATCAGACAAATATGTGTTGGTCAATTACAAGGAGTTGGTCAATGATCCCAAGGCAACCATTGAGCGTATCTACACCCAATTCGGGATGGATATTTCACCGGAATACGCACAAATCTTGAAGGCCGAATCTGAGAAAGCCAAATCTTTTAAGAGCAAGCATAAATACTCATTGAGGGCCATGGGGCTTAGTCGCCAACGAATTGCTAGAGAATTCGCCAAGGCCAAACGACAGTTTAATTTCGAGTTCAACGAAAAAAACGCATAATCAAATTTGGAGGAAATCATGGTCGAAGTTGCTATCATGTTAGAAGGGCAAAATGGTTTGAACTGGGCGCACTGGCAGCGTTGGGGCAAAGCGGTGGAAGAGTTGGGATTTGTCGGGCTATATCGATCAGACCACTACACAAATGCCAACCCGCCAGACAAGGATTCATTGGAACTTTGGACATCGCTGACCTGGCTGGCGAGTCACACAAGTAGAATCGAATTTGGCCCTATGGTCACACCCCTATCTTTCCGAGACCCAACCATGACGGCTCGCATGGCCGCGGCTGTTGACGATCTCTCGGAAGGCAGACTGATTCTAGGGCTGGGAGCCGGCTGGCAAGAACGCGAGCACACTAACTATGGATGGGATTTATTGGATATCCACAGCCGATTTGCTCGCTTTGAAGAGGGCATTGAAATCATCAGCCGGTTGCTTCGAAATGATGAACCTTCAGATTTCTCAGGGAAGTATTACAGCATTCAGGAAGGGATTCTCTTGCCACGCCCCCGCCGTTTGGGCGGGCCACCCATTTTGATCGGTGGCAATGGCCCCAAGCTGACCTTACCACTGGTTTCTCGTTTTGCGACCGAATGGAATTCGCTCTATATCCCTGTGGAAAAGTTTAGTGAGCTTAACCAACAACTCGATGAAATGCTAACTCAATCAGGTCGCAAACCCGAAGATGTGCGGCGTTCGATGATGACCGGTTGCGAGTTTGGCAATAACAAATCTGAGGTCAAAAAGAAGGTCAAGACCCGTACCAAAGGCAAATTATCACCAATAGAATTACATAAGCGTGGTCTCATGGTCGGCACGGCCAACGAGATCGTTGATCAATTAAGCGAACTGGCTGAAGCTGGTTTACAGCGGATTATGTTGCAGTGGCTCGATCTGGATGACATTGACGGTCTTGAAGCTTTGGCAAATGGCGTGCTGCCTCAGTTAAGTTGATTTCTAGATTTGGCCAAATCAGGGTTCCTTGACAAGCAATTCCCACTTTGTTAGGATACCACCTGTCTGCGGAAATAATTGGATATAGGAGAGCTAGCAGCTGGGCCCAAATTTTTGGGTTACGAGGTGGAGGTACCTCCCTCACGGGAGCGCTAACCCCGGCATCCAAGGTTGCTGGGGAAAATCGAAACAATCAGCGGATGCCTCTGAAGCCTGATCACGGGCTTCGTTTCTCCCTTCCAAACAAGATATTCGCTGAAAACCGGTGAGCAAACATCGAGACAAAGTCTTATCTGTGATACAGGTGGTGTGTGCATCGCTTGTACTCCCAGAAGGGCTTGCTAGCTAATATCGTTGTGGAGGTACGCCCTGGCGTGCTTTCATTTTTTAAGGATAGCTAATGGCTCATATTTTTCAAATCAATATTTCCAACGGTGGAGTTCCCAAATTGCCCATCTCCTCTGCGAATGTCACTCCCTTTGGGATTGAAGGCGATCGGCAGAAAAATACCAAAGAGCATGGGGGCAAAGAAAGAGCTCTCTGTCTCTATTCATTAGAACACATCCTGGCATTCCAGGCTGAAGGGAATTCCATATTCCCAGGAGCGATGGGTGAAAACTTGACCTTAGCAGGCCTCGATTGGGCTGAAATTGCCCCCGGTGATCAACTTCATATCGGAAATGAGGTAGTTATCGAAATCTCCAAACACACTACACCTTGCAATAACATCCAATCGTATTTTGCAGATGGAAACTAC
>CAZVPR010000066.1:0-26083 GCA_964629085.1 uncultured Anaerolineales bacterium | reverse complement strand
CTCGTATCAAATTGAAACGTTTATATCCTAAGATTCACGATTGACTGACTACTAGTAATTTTTTCGGATTTCTTTGGGTCTTCGTGCCCCCGCGGTTCTTCACTCTATGATAAATGGATAACTATTTTCAATGAAACCCAACGTACAGAATGCTTAGGGTGTCAGTGAATCAGTCAAATGTGCAGGAGCGTAAGCGTTTTTCAATCTCCAATTCCTGGATCCGGCCTTCATATCCTATAAAGACCAGCGTAGAATTGGGTTGGGTGTCCTGCCAATCTCCCTCCGATTTTATCTCAAACTCACCATTCACGGCTTGGAACACAAAACGCTTTTCGGGATCTTCACCAAACTGAAGCACTCCTTTCGCTCGATATACGGTCGAGATGATGTCAGGAATGATTGCATCGAAAAGTGGTTTTGAGAGTGGTTCTTCTAAAGTGAAGGTCAGGGACTCAAATATATTGGCGTGTGCGAAATCCACCTCAGCAGGGTCAATTTGACGCTGGGGAAGCCCTTTATTATCACTAAATATGAGATCCAATGGCACTTGAGCGTACTGCGTTTTTATTATGGACGTTTTGGGCGAAAGTTTCCGCAGCCAGTAGATGGCATCTTCAAGATCATCTTCTTCAACCAAATCAATTTTGTTCAACAACAAAAGATCAGCGTACTTGATTTGATTTTCAATGAACGTAACCATGGGGGCGAGTTTTTTAGCGTTGACGGCATCTACCAGGGTAACCACTCGCTGGATGATTATTTTGGAATTGAGTTTGTCCGTGGAGAGAATGGTCCTAATCTGGTCGGGTGAAGAGATGCCGCTGGCTTCGATGATAATCTGCTCGGGAGGCTTTTCAGCGTGGACCAGATTTTCGACCACCTCCAGCAGGCCGCGCGCCAATGAACAACAAATACAGCCGTTAGGCAAGTCAATCAGATCATCGGGATCATTGTCCTTAAGAAACTTGGCATCGATATTGATCTCCCCATAATCGTTCACCAAAACAGCAAACCGGATTCCGTGACTTTCTTCTAGAATCCGGTTCAACAATGTGGTTTTCCCCGACCCCAAGAAGCCACCCAAAATGGTTATTGGGATCGGGAAATGGTGTTGATTCATGTTCCTCTGAGATCGTCTTGTAATTGAAGTTTATGGGCGTGTTCCGCCAGGTAACCTTTGATGAAATCATAAACCGCCTTGCGGCCGGTTTTGCGGTCTCGCACCTCTGCGTTATATTTGCCGCCTTTCAGCAAACCAACCACTGGAGAAAACTGCGAGCATATGGTCATGCCGCGGTAATCCAGGGTCGAAAGCATTTCCGTGAAATAGGCTTCATGATCAACCGGGGTAAAATCGCACACCATCAAGACGATCTTGTCTTGCAGTTTTTGCTGGAGTTCAGCAACCGAAGGGATGTTATACAAGTTGTAGATATTGAGTGCTTTCAGACCTTTCGTCTGCAAGAAGTTCTCTGCGTGATGGGTAGCATTGCCACAATAATGTACGCAGCCGCCGCCAAATGCTTCCAGAATACGAGAGTTGTAGGGTACGACAAAGTCCTTGTATGTGGCTTCGGACATCAGGACAGCATCATCATCTGAGAACCAGACACCGGCATGTTTACCGGTATAGACCTGCTGATCGGAAATGCACCAATCCAGCGGTTCACCGATGACCACTTTTTGCGCTTTGACCCAGCGGATCAGACCCTCGGTCACTTTGGACATCAACTCGTGCATGGCATCCGGGTGATCGTACATCAGATAGATCAGCTTATCATAGCCCATGAGTTGGTTGGCCGTTGTAAGGGGTCCTTGAAAATCGGTGATCCCAACCGGGAGGAAGCTGTTTTCTTTCATATATTTGAGGAATTCCAGCACCCGAGGCATGAGCCCATCCTTCTCAGGGTCTGGGATTTGCAGGTTCTTGATATCCTCGACTGTCTTGACCGGGTAGTAGCGCGGGTTGGAAGCCGGGTCTTGTTTGTGCGGCCAGCTTATCTCGCAGCCAAAAGCAGAAGCAGCCACAATGGTTCCAAACCAGGGCATCAGATAGGGCACGAAGTCGTCATCGATTTCTTTAATCTGTTCGTAATAGGTACGTTCCTGGAAGGTGGTCATGGTGACGGGATCGTAATAATCTTCCGGGAATGTATCCATTTCCAGGCCAAAGACCCAATAGAGCGAGCTATTGACAATAAACGGCGGTTCCTTGACGGGCTTGAAGGCAAAGAGATCATTGGTCTTGGCCTTGACTTTTTCCAGGCGCTTCTCAAATAGCTGCTGGAAATCTTCTTGTTCTTCTGATGAAAGGGGTTCTAAAGTCCACATATCTGACTCCTGTTCAGTTGTATATGCCATATTTCTTCGCCGATTCAACCAGCGCATGAATATTTTCCGCAGGCGTTTTTGTTCCCAACGCACAGCCCGGTCCGAGGATAAAACCGCTATCGGGCATCCAAACCTCAATCAGGTCCTTGCAGACCTGATCGACTTCATCTGAGGTACCATTGGCCATAATGCCGGTATCGATATTGCCCAACAAACAGGTCTTATGCCGGGCTGCATCTTTGATCTTTGCGGGATCAGTCTTATGGTCAACTTCAAGAACCTGCGCACCGGTGGCGATAAATTCATCAACGATAGGTATCGTATTGCCGCAGATATGGTTGTGCAGAATGATGCCATTCTCTTTCAATTCCGACACCATGCGCTGTTCATGTTTCCAGGGATATTTTTTGTAATGTGCTGGAGAAAGAAGATCGGGTCCAGCGATGGGTTCTCCAATCGATGTGGAATGACCGCCGCACTCAATCAGGGCGTAGGCATAGCGCGTGGCCACTTGTCGAGAGTAATCTAGCAAGGCATGGATTAACTCGACCTGCTCCTGGAGGGCAATATCCATCATCAATTCGGTGAGCCCGCGTAACTGCGCGGATAAATCCATAGGGCCTTGATCAGCCCTGGCGCAGATCCAGACTTTATCCCCAATTTCTTTAGAGAGGATCCTGGTTGCCTTGAGAATTTCATTCATTGGGAAAGCCGTGTATGGATCAGGCACTTCTAAATCCGCCACATCTTCCAAGGAACCCAGGAATGGTTTATGGGCAGCCGGAGCGGCATCATCCCGATAGGAGACATCTACGCCACATGCTTGGGCGTTGCAGGCGGTGCCATTCTCCAACAGGATCATGTCATGACCGAACTCGCGCCAAGCATCTAACATGGCTTGTGCTAACAGTTCGCCATCCTGAAATACTTCGCTGAGGGGCATGCCGGTTGCGTACGCAGCAGGTTGAAAGTTGTGCAAATCGACGGGAACACGGTCAGGCTTCTTCAGATCAATTGCCGCCTGTACCCGCTCGATGGACGTCATTTGGTTTTTCATCAATACCCTTTCCTCATAACCCATCTGGGCTGGCTGTTGTGAGAACTACTCGACCAGTTTCTTGGCAAGGGTTGCGGCACGGCTGGCGTCCATAGCAAAGCCATCGGCACCGATATCGCTGGCAAAATCATCGGTCAAAGGCGCGCCACCGATGATAACCTTTACCTGATCGCGTAATCCGGCTTCTTCTAAGGCCAGGATCGTGTTTTGCATCGAGGGCATTGTGGTTGTCAGCAACGCGGACATAGCGACAATCTCTGGGCTATGTTCTTTCACAGCATCCACAAACTGCTCAGGTGAAGCATCGGTTCCCAGGTCAACAATCTCAAATCCGGCACCTTCCATCATCATTCCCACCAAGTTTTTTCCAATATCGTGCAGGTCTCCCGCTACTGTAGCAATAACTACTGTGCCAGCACTTTGAACGTCTGAACTGGCCAGTAAGGGTTTCAGAATGGCCAGGCCGCCCTGCATAGCCCGGGCCGCGATCAGCATTTCGGGCACGAAGAATTCGCTCCGTTCGAATAAGTCCCCTACTTCAGCCATGGCTGGCACCAAACCTTTTTTGAGAATATCTTCGGCAGATAAACCTGCCTCGACAGCTTTCCCTACGTTTTCTTTGACTGCGTTGGCATCGCCATTGACAATACCTTCAAAGATCGTTTTCAACATTTCATCCATGATTATCTCCTAAGTATTTTTTTGGTTGGTTTTCGTATTTTTCTCCCTCACCCCACCTTCGCTTCGCTATGGTTCCCGCCTGTGGCGTCCCAGTAGGAGAGGGGTTCGCCAAAGGCGGTGAGGGTAAGATTAGAATATATTTGTTTGAAATTTTTAATTTTCCAAATACTAACTTACCTGTGTTCTCCAAAAATTATTGGCTGGGTTTTCCTAAACATGGCTAATACTTACCGTATTCATTTAGCGTTTCCCACATGGCCATGATATTTTCAGGCGGCACATTACCTTGAATATTGTGGACGGTGTTAAAGATGAAACCACCACCCGGCATAAAATCTTCTAAACGTTTGCGGACATCCGTTTTGACTTGCTCGGGAGTAAAGCGTTCGTCGAATGCATTCTGAGTATCTACACCGCCACCCCAGAAGGAAACATCCTTACCAAATTCCTCCTTCAAGGATTTTGAATCCATATCCGTGGCGCTGACCTGAACAGGATTGAGGATATCCACGCCAACTTCGATCAAGTCTGGGATCACGGTTCGGATGCCCCCGCAGGAATGGAAGAAAATCTTGGCATCGCTCTTGGAATGGATATAGTCAAACATCTCTTTATGCAGTGGTTTCAGGTGGTTCCGATAGGAGCGGGGGGAGATCAACATGCCCTTCTGACCAGCCAGATCATCAGCCATTTGCACAATATCAATGGGAATCCCATCCAAAGTCTCGAACATTTTCTCCCAATAGGCCATCTGCAAGTCCATATAACTGTGCAACATCTTCTGGGCTAAGGGTTGATTTCCAGCCCAATCGGCGTATCCATCTTCGAAGCCTCGAATCCACATATACAATTCGAAAATACCGGCTGACATATTCCCAACCATCAACGCTCGCTTTTCCTCATGTAAAACCTTTTGGGCTGCTTCTCTAATCCCAGAAAAGCGCGAAGGATCCAGGGGGTCGGGGAGTTTAAATCCCTCGACATCGTCTTTTGTAATCTCACCACTCAGGGGGTGATCAAACATGTCGTAGTACAGCCCTCCATCTTTGGGCATTTTCCAACCTATGCCATATTCATCATAAAATTGGGTATATTTACCCTCCGATGAATCCGTGATCTCAATTTTGAAGCTTGCCGTCGAACGAGGCGAAACATTGCGCACATCAACACCCAATTGTTCCATAACATCATCATCTACCTGGGCAAGCTGTTGAAACGTATCGATGATTTTGATTTCTCGTTCGGGCAATCCCAAATAATCACGTAAGTCACGGTAGGCTTTGGCTTGTATTCCCGTAACTACCGTCCCACCCATATCAAAGGGCACACGATCGGGCTCTTTGTGGTTTAAGGCTGTTAATACTCGTTCCCGTGAATTCATAGTAGTCCTCTGTGATTTACAGCAACTGATGGCAGGTTGAATGATAAGGGTACAATCTGCTATTGAATATTTGTAAAGTTGCTGTTTTTTGATTCAAAACCGGCAATAATAAATAATAAGTGCTGAAATGGATATGCAATTAATTCAGAGGGCAAATTCTGAGATCGGATAAGGCGGGCAAGGAGGAATTGCCCGCCTTATCCACTTAGAAGGAGAAGAGCTTAACTATTCGTGATAGAAGAAGCTCGCATTCTCTTGAGTGATAATGATGGTGCCGGTATCAACAGATTCAGGCAAAGGAATAATGCCTGCGGCCGCATTATCGGGTACAACAGGCACAGGGGCATGGTTGTAGTAATACAACAGCTTGGTGCCCAAGTAGGACATCAGGGCCGTTTTCTGAGCAATCGAAGCATGGATAACGCCATCTTCGATGAACTTCAGGGTGCCATCGTCTCGATCCATTGAAACGATCTGGACCTGACCGACCAGATCCAACTCTTTGACAGCTGTAGCAGCGCCAACTCCACCGGCGGCTTCCACACAACCCACACCGACCAGGTCCGGTTCACGCTGCAACACGGCCTTCAAGCCATCCGCAGCCAAAGCGGAATCGGATTGGGTATCAACGATCTGGACGATCTCGATGCCAGGGAAATTCTCGGCGAACTCGTCTCTATAACCCTGGATGCGCTCTTCCAGATTGGATTGACCGACTTTGGTAAGCAGGGCCACTTTGCCTTCACCGTCAATGGCCTCGGCCAGGGTTTGGGCACCTTGACGTCCAGCGTTGTAGTTGCCGGTACCCAGGAAAATGTGGCGCTTGGAGCCATAGACTTCGGCATCCAGGGTCACAACAGGGATACCCGCTTCAATGGCCGCGTCGATGGAGGGTTTCAGAGCAGGATCGAAGCCGACAACCAAAATTCCGGCCGGTTCTTCGGCAATAATCTGTTCGAAAGTGTTGATCATGGCCGTCATGTCATAATCCACCGGACCGACGAATTTGGTTTTGACACCAAGTTCTTCACCAGCGAATTCCAATCCAAGGCGATGGTCAATGAAGTAAGGCAGGTTGATGAGAGCCAAAACCTCGACATAGGTTTCACCTTCTTCAGGCCCGGTCACTTCGATGCCACTGAAATCATAGGGATCGTCGGCGTGATAGAAGAAGGGAGCATTCTCAGCATTGATCACCACAACACCCGTATCCACGGCCTCGGGCAGCGGAATTACATCCGCGGCCTCGTTGTCAACCACAATCGGAACCGGGTTGTTTTCGTAACCGTGCATCAGCATGGTGCCAATGAAGGTCATCAGACCGGTCTTCTGGGCGATGGAGGCATAGATCACACCATCTTCGATGAATTTGAGCGTGCCATCATCGCGATCCATGGAGACGATCTGAACCTGATCCACGAGATCCAACTCTTTGACAGCTGTGGCAGCGCCAACACCACCGGCAGCTTCCACACAACCCACACCCGCCAGATCGGGCTCACGCTGCAAGACAGCCTTCAAGCCATCCGCAGCCAGGGCGGAATCGGATTGGGTATCAACGATCTGGACGATCTCGACGCCAGGGAAATTCTCGGCGAACTCGTCTCTATAACCCTGGAGGCGCTCTTCCAGGTTGGATTGACCGACTTTTGTGAGCAGGGCCACTTTGCCTTCGCCACCAATAGCTTCAGCCAGGGTTTGTGCGCCCACGCGACCGGCGTTATAATTACCAGTGCCCAGGAAGGTGTAGCGATCCGACCCATAGACTTCAGCGTCTAAGGTCATCACAGGGATACCCGCTTCGATGGCCGCATTAATGGATGGTTTCAAGGCCGGGTCAAATCCGACCACATTGATACCAGCCGGGTCTTCGGCAATGGCCTGCTCAAATGCATTGATCATTTGAGTCATGTCATAATCCACCGGACCGACGTATTTGACCTCTTCACCAAATACATAGCCGGCAAATTCTAGACCCAAGCGGTGATCGATGAAGTAGGGCAGGTTGATAAGGGCGTTGACCTCATAATAAACGTCCGGATCTTCATCGTCCTGGGCTTCTTTGACCCGAACATCAGGTTCAATTGCAAGCTGTTCGAGCGGGGCAAAAGCTACCAGCATAGAAGCGATCACAAGGACCACTAGCAACGAATGAATAGATTTTTTCATTAGGTTTCTCCTTAATACATTTGAATAGGTTTCAAGGTCTTTCTGTGCAATAACTTGTGATCTCTTTTCTCCGGCGGCCTCCTTTCATACATAATTGCTTGATTCACTAGATCACCGATAAACTTCACGAAAGTCAATAAATCAAATTCCATGTGGACAAGTTCAACCCACGAATAGACTAAGATTTATTTCTGCGAGATAAGGAGTCGGCGGCTACGGCGATGATCAGCACGCTGCCAATGACCACATTTTGCCAATAAACATTGATGCCTAAGATATTCAAACCGTTGGAGATCAGGTTCATCAGGATGACCCCAAAGAGGGCACCCAGCACCGAACCCTCACCTCCCGCCAAACTTGCGCCACCGATGACGACCGCCGAAACCACACGCAGTTCCACGCCCAAACCAGCCGATACCGAAGCCGTTCCCATGCGTCCAGCTAACAACAAACCCGAAACAGCCGCCATGGCACCGGCAATGACATAATTCATGATTTTGACAAAATCGACATTGATGCCGGATAGACGGGCGCTGCGCTCATTGCCGCCCACAAAATAGCTCTGGCGGAAATAACTCGAACGGCGCAACAATAACTCACCCAGGATCACAAGAAATAGCATAATATAAACCGGGATCTGCAATCCTAACCACTTCTCTTGACCAAAATAGTTGAAGGCATCAGGCAAGTTGGGGATACCCAGACCGGCAGTCAGCAGGAAAACGATACCGCGCACCACCTGCATCATGCCCAAGGTGGCAATCAGCGGGTTGACACGCACCTTCGTTACCAGGAGACCGTTGACAACGCCGACCAAGACACCGGTCAGCAAACCGAGCGAGAACCCCATCCAGACCGGAGTGCCGAATTTGGTCATCGAATACCCGGCCACAGCGCCAGCCAAGGCCAGACAGGAACCAACCGAAAGATCAAAGCCTCCCGATACCATCAAAACGGTCATACCCACGGCAACGATCATGTCGAAGGACATCCCAACCAATAAGGTCAGCAAGTTTCCTTTGTTGGTGAAATTGGGGGATGCGATGGCCAGCAATACCATCAATCCCACAACAGTAAGGAAGATACTGACCTCGCGCTGCTGGAAGAGGATTTTGATCCAAGAATCCTTTTTAATCGTTCTTTCGTTCTCTACAGATGAGGGTTTGTCGATCGCGCTCATACTAGTTTTTCTCCTTTTGATTATTGCCATTTCCTACACCGGCAGCCAGCTCCATGATTGTCTCTTCAGTACATGCCTCACAGGGAAGGATTTTCAACAGCTTCCCTTTTCGCATCACGGCAATACGATCGCTAATGCGCAAGGCTTCCGGCAAATCAGATGAAATCACCATAATGCCCTTGCCCTGGTCCGCCAGATCACGCAGCAAGCGGTGAATATCTTGTTTGGTACCGACATCGATGCCCCGAGTAGGCTCATCGACGATCAGCATTTCAGGTTCAGTGGCCAGCCATTCGCCCAGCAAGACTTTTTGCTGGTTACCTCCGGACAGATTGTTGAGTTTCTGGTCCAGGCTGGGGGTAAGCACACCGAGCCTATCGACATAGTCTTGGGTAATGGTCTGCAAAATCCCCCAATTCAACCAACCGCCAGGGGAGACCTGACGCAAATTGGTGGCCAGGAAATTTTCTTTGACCGATTTATCCAGGAAAAGACCCTCGTTTTTGCGATCCTCCGAGAGGTACGCCATACCTTTTTCCATGGCCGCGCCAGGATTGGAAATGCGAACTTCTTCACCGCGTAAATACACCTTTCCCTCAGTGGGACTCTCCAAACCGATCAGGGATTGGGCGATCTCGGTTCGCCCGGCGCCAACCAAACCGAAAAAGGTCAGAATTTCGCCTTTATGCAGGGTGAACTCAATATCAGAGAATTCACCTTTGCGGGCAAAATTCTCAACTCTCAGCAATTCATCACCATGCTCACCGTCCCCGCTAAGGACACCCATATCATCCAGCGCCCTTCCAACCATCATCCCCACAATTTCGTTCTCATTCGTCTCGCTGGTCACCTTGGTCCCGATATATTCACCATCGCGCAATACAGCGATGCGATCGGAGATCTCAAAGACCTCTTCGAGATGGTGGGAGACATAGATGATGGTGATGTCGCGTTCCTTGAGGCGGGCAAGCCGCTCGAACAGGATTTGGGCCTCCTGCAGCGAAAGGGAAGAAGTGGGTTCGTCCAGAATTAATATTTTCGCATTGACCGAAAGAGCTTTGATGATCTCCACCAATTGCTGATTCCCTAGGGATAACGATCCAACCTGTGTACGTGTGCCAAAATCAACCTGAAAGAGATCTAACATCTGACGGGTTCTGTCTCTCATTTCGCCCAGGTCCATCATCCCCAAAGCCCCGGTGGGCGGGCGGCCCGAAAAAACATTCTCCGTCACCGACAGGTTAGGCACCAGGCTCAATTCCTGATAAACCACACTGACTCCCGCCTCAACGGCCTCGATCGGTGTACGGAATTGCACCGGCTCTCCATCGATCTTGATCACACCTTCGTCAGATTGATACACACCAGACAAGATCTTGATCAGCGTCGATTTGCCAGCCCCATTTTCTCCAACCAGCGCCAGAATCTCTCCCTCGTGGACGTCCATCGTTAAATCCGAAAGTGCCTGGACACCAGGGAAAGCTTTGGATATTCCTTCTACACTGAGTAATGCATGCTTATCTTTCACAAAATATCCTCCAATCTGAGGGCATAAAACCTAGACATTTTAAACATATTAACAATTGGGCTTCAACCCAAGTCGTAAGATTTCATTCTTAAAATCGTCAAAATGCAGGTCCGGCTTTTGTAAATATCCCCCCAGCTCCCCCACTCGTCGCGCAACCTCATTTTCCTCTAACCAGGAACAAAGAATAATCGGTATATCTGAAGTTAGGGAATCCTTCTTTAAATTCTCAATGACATCCCATCCCCTCAATGTCCCTGGTAATTCCGGATCGAGAATGATCACATCCGGTGTGTCATTGCGAACCAAATTTATGATCTCCTTACCAATTTGAGTATGTGTTGCACGGAAGCCACATTCTTCGTTGAAGCGAAGCAACAATTTTGCGATAAATGGATCGGCCTCGGCGACAATGCAAATGTGACACATAAAGTGATCTCGAAAAATTGTCGAACATAGAAAATGGAGTGCGTTAATACTTTACATAATTTCACCTCGCAAGTCTCGTACAAAAGGGTCAACCTCTCGTACAAAAGGAACCGCTGGACTCATCAAGATTCCAGAGTACCATTTTTCAGATACTCTCGGGGAGTTCTCCCAATTTCATCCTTGAAAACGCGGCCGAAATAATTACTGCTCGAAAATCCGACCGCAAAAGCAACCTCCGTGATATTGGAAATTCCCTGATCTAAGAGAGCTTTGGCGCGTTGGATGCGGTAACGATTCAAATAGCTGATCGGAGATATGCCTAACTCATGCTGAAAACAGCGTGTCAGGTGGCGCTCGCTGACCGACAACTCACTCGCCAGGTATGGGCGGGTGAGTTCGCCCTGATACCGCTCGTGGATGATACCCATGGCCTGGCGCGTGATCCTGGCCGCCTCATTGCCCAGGTTTTTGTGATGCGACAGGGCCTGCTCTATATGGGTCAGAACCTCTTCAGCCTGGAATAATCCCTTACCCAACACCGTCGCAACCCCATTTTGCAAACGTTCCATGTCGTGGCTGGTCAGGATTTGGGCCGTCAGCACAATCACGGGCACCGACCTGAGCTGTTCATTTTCCCGGATCACTTCGATAACTTCGAAACCGTCCATTTCGGGCATCATCAAATCCAGCAAAATCAAATCAACCGCTTGCTTTTCCAACACCACCAAAGCCTCTTTGCCATTACTGGCCTGATAGGTTTGAATCCCCTCCAGGTGACTTTCCAACATACGCACATGCATTTTCAAAATATTGGGATCATCATCAACGACCAAAACTCGCCGTCTGCCATCGCCAGCACGAATACCAATTCGATCCAGGGCCTTGGCCAGATCGCTACTGTTAATGGGCTTGGTCAAATAATCCATCTCTAAGATATCACCCAAATGCTGGCCTTGAGATAAGGAATAGAAAATGACGGGGATATCTGAAGACACAGCGTCCTGTTTTAAGAGTCGGATTAACTCCCACCCCTTTTCAGTGGCTGGCTGGTAATCGAGCACTACTGCTCCCGGGGGGGAGGCGATTAATTGAGCCAACCATTGAGGGTTGTTCTGCACCTCAACCACTTCTACCTCGAAGCCCTTTTCGGTCAGGTGATTGGCGAGCAGTTCTGGATCTTCGCACTTCTCAGCCAATAGCAGCACAGTATTGCTGCGATCATCCACCCGAGCTACACTGCCCTCGGATACTTCTATCAGAATGGGGAGCGAATAATAGAACGTCGAACCGGTCCCCTCGACACCGCTAGAACGCACGCCAATTTGCCCGCCATGCAGTTGAATCAGGCGCCGGCTAATGGCCAGACCCAAACCAATGCCGCCATATCCGCGTTCCACGCTGCGCTCCGAGCGGCGGAACTCCCCAAATATCGTGTCCTGCTCACTTTCAGGGATACCAATCCCCGAATCGCTGACTTTGACAAGGATTTCGTCATCATCGAATTCAACACATAGAGAAACTTCACCTTCTTCAGTGAACTTTATCGCGTTGCTGACCAGATTGAGCATTACCTGCCTCAGCCGGGTTCGATCAGCCAAAACCATTGGCAAATCCGCGGGAATCTGGTCATTCCACACTAAACCCTTCTCCCTGGCCATAGTCTTGCCTAAAATTACAGCATCATTCAGCAAATTCGAAATATTCAACTGTTCACTGACCAAACGCAATTCACCGGCCTGATTACTGGCCAGATCAAGCACATCACCGATCAGGCGATACAAATGCTGTGCGCTGGTTTGGATGCTGTCCATATCCTTACGATACATTTCTGGCAATTGAGGGATACAGCCGGTCTTCTCTTCCCGCAACATCATTTCAATAGTCCCAACGATCAGGGAAAGGGGGGTTCGTAATTCATGGCTGACCATCGAAAGGAAACGACTTTTCAATAGGTTGGCTTCTTCCGCCTGATTCCTGGCCTCGACAGCTTCGTTGAATAAGCGAATATTGCGTTCCGTCAGAATGGTGCGTTTAAGTGCGCCACTGATTTGACCACCCAAGATTTCATAGATGGCCTCTTCTTCAGGATCAGCCGTGAAGATCGCGTAACCAAGCTGGTCTTCTCGGAAATACAGCGGTGTGATTACCACGCTGTGAGAGCTTTCCTCCTGCCAGCACTTATCAGGCAGCAGCTTGCGCGAAGGGAATACGCCGCCATCCGCATCGAGTTCGAGGCGCTGATTTCCAGACATACCAAAAATAAGGCGCGATTGCCCCTCTGGGTTTTTAGGGTCTTCATACATGGATACGTAACAACTCGAAATGTTCAACTGAGGCAGCGTGCGTTCCAACACATCGGTCAATTCTGTAATGGTGTTTGTGACACTCAGCCGCTGATTGATTTCACCGAGAATGTGCAGCTTATCATCCAACTGCAGGGTCTGATAGGCTTGCCACCGCCGGGAGGACTCGCCAATGGCAATTCTGGCCTGTTGGATCAAGTTCTCCGTCCGCATACGATCTTCAGGGTCTTCCAGTTGCGTAAGGGCAAATTGACGCAAAAGCGAGAGTATCTCGTGCCAGCGCCGAAATTCATCCGCTGTGAGGATCGTTTGCTGTAAGCTTTCAACCAATTCGGCAACAAAATCATGACTTTCCTGATCTCGAGCACCGGCGATAAAGGCCTTGAGAAGATTGGGAAAAACATCAGAAATCGGGTCATCCTCGGTAATATCCAAGGCCAGGTCCACATTGCCAAACACCAGGTTATTCAATTGTCGAATTTCACTGGCATACGATTGGTATTGGTCTTTCTGCGGAAAAACCCGAGATCGTTCAATCAAAGGATCTGGGCATCCACAGGATTGCCGGATAACAAGTTCAGTTGGCAACACCACTTTGTGAGATACCTGTCCACCATCCAACATTGTCAAAACCATTTGGGTTGCCTGGTAAGTTTGCTCATCAAAATGGAGCGGGCTGGTCGTAAGGGGAGGCGTGACAACCAATCCTTGAGATTCCCCGTTCAACCCTGCAATGGCCACATCAGAGGGAACGCGAACACCTCGGGATTGGAGCGTTTTCATCGCCCCAATCGCCATATTATCACTAGCGGCAATCAGAGCATCGAATGACGCTTTGCGATCATCCAAAAGTTCCTTCACCGCAAATTCTCCGCCACTTTCCTTAAAATCTCCCATCACGATCAATTGCGGGTTTTTCTTAATCTTGTGCTGCTTCAGCATATCCTTGTATGCCCGGTATCGATCCTTGGCTTCCTGATGGCGCTTGGGTCCACGAATAAAGGCGATGCGTGATTTCTGATGCACCTTGATCATATGAGAGACAACATCACACATGCCGCGATAATTATCAACCACCACGCCAGGGAAGCCATCAACAAGAATACCTACCGTAACTACAGGTATGCCTTTGAAGCGCTCGAGAAAAGTCTTATTCTCTTTTTGAGAGATCCATGAATTTAATCCCGCCAACCAGATTACGATTCCGTCGACATTGTGAGAATCGACCAGATCATAGATGACATTGCTCTGTGCCTCAAACTCAAATGGAGAGTGCAAAGTGCGCCCTGGGAAACAAACTAGATTTACTCCGGCGTCTTTTGCCGCCGCGACAGCTCCCGCCCAAATGGAGCGGTTGTTCGGGTCCACTGCGCCCTGGGTCAACAGTCCTACAGTTCTGCCTCGTGATAACCCCATATTATTTACTTGATTCATTTTTTTAGATGGTGTAACTACTGGCATAATTCACCAATTATTCCTGCAAAAATCTTTGAAACAAGGGGTCGATCATTTCTTAGATTCAAATCTGGCTGTAGATTGCCTGATAATAATCTCAGTGGGAAACTCATATTCCAACTTGCCCAATTCTTCAACCTTACACATTTTCATCAACAGGTTGGTGGCTTTTTGAGCAATCTCATAAATCGGCTGATGTACGGTGGTCAGGGCAGGATGCAGCTGTCTGGATAGAGGGATATCATCGAATCCGGCCACGGAAATGTCGTTGGGCACTTTCAATCCACAGTTGAAAATAGCAGAACTGGCACCCGCGGCCATTTCATCATTATTACAAAATATGGCTGTGGGTATGGGTGTTCGATTGATCAAGTTCAAAGCGGCCTGATATCCTGACTGAAAATGATCATCGCCATACTCGATCATTGTTTCGTCAACCTCGACACCCGCTTCTTGTAGAGCGCATTTATACCCGGCAAATCGATCATGGGCAGCCCTCTGTTCTTGCGGTCCATGGATATAGGCTATTCGTCGATGCCCCAATTCGATGAGATACTTGGTCATATCAAAAGCCCCTTGCCGATCTGTGGCGGTCACATACGGCAAAGGGCTTTGGCGATCACTGGGCGTCAGACGCACGAAGGGGATATCGCGTTGAATGAGTTTTTCCAACAGGTGTTGAGCATTGTCAGCAGGTGGCGTAAAAATAAACCCATCCACAAGGTGCTGTAAAACCAGATTCAATATTTCCTGGCTGTCTTTATCACATGCTAAATTGCAGGGGTGCATCAATGTGTTGTAACCGTGTTCTTTGGCAGTTTCTAACACTCCCTTTTGGACGTCTTGAATATAATGCCAGCTGGCATTATGGAAAATCAATCCGATGCTATACGATTGTCCGGATGACAAACGTTTGGCCGGCAAACTGACAACATAACCCAGCTTATCGATGGCCTTGACCAGCTTTTTTTTGATATCATCGCTGACATAAGGCTCATTATTGATAAAGCGAGAAACGGTTTTGACGGAAACACCGGCCTCTTTGGCTACATCTTTGATCGTAACTCTGCGTGCCACAGTCCTGCCTTTCCACGATAGTGATCATAAATCAATATGACATCGGTGTCATATTGGGACAAAAAAATTCGACATCATTCTGACATCGGTGTCATATAACAATATCAAATTATTTATCCAATGTCAACCCTACGACGCTATAAGGGCAGGGCTTTCTTATAAGTCGGGTAATAACACCAAGGGCTGAGAGGGGATGGGCATCGAAATACCTTCGAGCGGATGGTAAGTATCGAAACTTATCTTGTTTAGAAAAGACACCCAAAACCAGATTGTTGATGCCGGCCATCACACGCGCTGCTTGGCCTTTGGTCATGCGAGTACGATCTTCGAGCAAAGACACATCTCTGCGATAGTGCAAGCTGTTTTCGATACGCCAATAGGAACGGATCATCTTCATCAGCCGACCTGGTGATACGGCATCACGGGGCAAGCTGGTAAAGCCGTAGACGATGTGCTCCTGAATTTCTCCTGTTTTGGTATTGGTGAAGCAACGTTCGAGCTTGAAAACCTGTTCAAGGTAGGGCCAATCAAAGAAATCCTTCAATTGGCTGCTAACTGTGATCGTGCGTTTTTCAATGCGCCCATGCCCTTTGTCAACGGTGGTTGCGTGCTCGAAGTCTTTAGGTGGATAGCTCATCCCAGGAATGGGTTCTGCATCGGGGCCAAACCATAAGCAGATGTCATCTTCCATGCTTGACTGATTGCCTTTTGCAAACCAGATGTAGTCACCACCAGCGACCACGATTTGCACAGAAATGTTTCTTTGGGTATGCAGGGCATCTCCTATGACCACTTTCTCCCGCAAATCAAGGCATTGGAGCAATTTTGGAGCCACTGGGATCTCGTTTACATGGTTTTCCACTGGCATTTGCATCAAGACAATACCTTCATCGGGTAAGTATGCGGCCAACAAGTGCAACCCCTTTTTGTCATCTGAAACTGTGCCCTGGAAATGATCGAGGGCTGGCGGCTGTTCGACGGTATGGTATCCTCCTGGAAGCGTAAGACCGCGATGGCTATTAGTTCTGCACCGTTCGGATTACCGGCCAGGGAAATTTCCTGGTTCAATGGAGAGCCCTGGATCTGCAGCCCCGACCTGGTTTCAAGGTTTCAGATTGCTTCGCTGGCAATGACAACAACTTTAGAAAAATTTTATGATTTACACAAGAACAACACAGATTTATATTTTCTCATCAAATTTATCGAATTCATCTGTGGTTATAATCCATTTGTATAGCAGCAAAAACGTAAACTAGGATTCTTATGATGAAACAATATCCGGTCGTCAATACACATAATGAATGGGACCCGTTGGAAGAGATCATTGTCGGCATCGTCGATGGGGCTACAGTGCCACCCTGGGAGACCGCTACCCCGGCTGTTGTACATCATGAGCACCTGCTGGACTTCTATCGCCAGAACGGGGGCAAGCCCTGGGCCCAGGACTTGCTGGATGCCGCCCAAAAAGATATCGACGAGTTCGTCCACATTCTGGAAGCGGAGGGCGTAACCGTTCGCCGACCGACGATATATGAGACGGAGAAGCCTTTCTCAACACCGGATTTCGAGATCCAGAGCAGCTGCGGCGCGCTGATGCCGCGCGACGTGCTTCTTGTGATTGGTGATCAAATCATCGAAGCCCCCATGGGCTGGCGCTCCCGCTATCACGAGAGCCACGCCTATAAAGGTTTGTGCAAAGAGTATTTTCGACAGGGAGCTCGTTGGGTCTCCGCGCCCAGGCCGCAATTGAGCGAGGCCTCTTTTAAACAGGGTTTTGTGCCTCCCGAAGAAGACGAGCCCATGCGCACCATCCTCACGGAGTTCGAGCCTCTCTTCGATGCTGCCGATGTGATCAAGTGTGGTAAAGATATCTTTGTCGCTCAGAGCAGCTGCTGCAATCGCACGGGGATTGATTGGCTCCAGCGCCACCTGGGCGATACCTATACGGTTCATGAAGTAGAAGTCTTCGACACCCACCCCATGCACATCGATGCCACCTTTTACCCCCTGGCTCCGGGCAAACTGTTGATTAACCCCGAGCGGGTTAGAAAAGTTCCCGAGATTTTTACCAAGAGCGGGTGGGATATCCTGGAATGTCCAGAGCCTAACATGCCGGACAGCCACCCCATGTACACCTGCAGCAAATGGTTGAGCATGAATGTGGTTATGCTGGATGAGGAGCGGGTCATCGTATCCAAAGGCGAAGACAACTTGATTCGCGCCTTCATGGACTGGGGCTTCAAGCCCATCGAGTGCAATTTCTATCACTTTGAATCCATTGCTGGCGGCTTGCACTGCGCGACTGTTGACATCCGCCGACGTGGCAAACTCAAATCTTATTTTTAACTCTGTAAACCATTATGGAAGATCGCTTCTCCATTCTCTTTGAGCCTGTCAAAATCGGTCCGGTCGTAGCGCCGAACCGATTTTTCCAGGTGTCCCACTGCAACGGCATGGGCTACCGAATGCCCAAAGCGCTGGCAGAGATGCGCCGCATTAAAGCCGATGGCGGCTGGGGGGTGGTTTGCACCGAAGAAGTGGAGATCCATCACAGCAGCGATTTGGCTCCCAATATCGAAGGGCGCATCTGGGACGATGCCGATATCCCAGCCCTGGCATTGATGGCCGACGCCGTACATCAGCACGGCGCGTTGGCTGGCATCGAGCTAACCTATGGCGGCCATCACGCCCACAATTTGTTCTCGCGCTCGACCAGCTTTGCCCCCCGATCGATGAGCTTTGACGGCTACACCCCTGGCCAGACCCGCCGATTGGAAAAAGAAGATATTCGGGATATTCGCCGCTGGCACCGCCAGGCCGCGCTGCGCGCCCGGGAAGCCGGTTTCGATATCGTGTATGTCTACGCCGGTCATAATTTAGCTTTGGCGATGCATTTCCTATTGAAGCGCTACAACGATCGCACCGACGAATACGGCGGCAACCTGGAGAATCGAGCTCGGTTTCTGCGGGAATTGATCGAAGATACCAAAGATGTGGTGGGGGATACCTGCGCGGTGGCTGTGCGCCTGGCCGTGGATGAGCTGATGGGGGAAGAAGGGCTTACCTATCAGGGTGAGGGACATGACATTGTCGCCATGCTGGCTGAACTCCCTGATCTGTGGGATGTCAATATCAGCGCCTGGGAGAATGATTCTGCTACCGCCCGGTTCAAAAAGGAAGGATTCCAGGAGAAGTATATTTCCTTTGTCCGAGCGCTGACCAGCAAGCCCGTGGTTGGCGTGGGAAGATATACTACGGCCGAGGCCATGCTTGCTGCTGTTCAAGAGGGCGTTGTGGATTTAATTGGCGCCGCCCGGCCGTCGATTGCTGACCCCTATCTACCTCAGAAGATCAAAGAAGGCCGCATCGAAGACATCCGCGAGTGTATCGGCTGTAATATCTGCGCCAGTGCAGACCAACTGGGTATCCCCATCCGCTGCACACAGAACCCGACAATGGGGGAAGAGTGGCGGCGCGGCTGGCATCCCGAGCAATTCCCACCCAAGGAAAGCGACCAGGAGATTCTTGTAATTGGGGGGGGTCCGGCGGGCCTGGAGTGTGCGCGTGCCCTGGGAGCGCGCGGCTACCAAATCACCCTGGTAGATGCTCGCCGCGAATTCGGCGGGCGCGTGGCGCTGGAGTCCGAACTGCCTGGGTTGATCGAATGGCGTCGGGTGATCGATTGGCGACTCGGCCAGATCGAGAAGATGGAAAATGTTTCGACTTTTCCAGGCAGTCCCATGACCCTGGCAGACATCCTCGAGACGGATTTCAAACATGTGATCATCGCGACGGGCGCTCGTTGGCAAAAAGACGGCGTCGGACGAACCCAGGGGCGGCCAATAGAAGGACATGATTCACCCCATGTGTTCACGCCCGATGATTTGATGGCTAGCAAAATCCCCGCAGGGCGTGTGTTGATCTACGATGATGATCATTATTACATGGGCAGCGTCCTGGCCGAACTGCTGCTTCAGCATGGTTGTCAGGTGACTGTGGCCACGCCCGCACCCTTGGTGGCATATTGGTCCCAAAACACGCTTGAGCAGGCCCAGATCCAGCAGCGATTGGCCAAATCGGGTGCAAAAATCTTGACCCAATCAATACTCACTGAGATCCGATCGGGAGTAGTACAGCTCGCTCGTGCAGAAGCCGCTCAAACGTTGGAATTGCCAGCGGATGCGGTCCTCTTGGTCACCGATCGCCTTCCCAAGGATGAAATCTATCACGAACTAAAACCTGCCCTAAAGAATACTCAGCTGCAAAGCCTGCGCGTCATCGGAGATGCCGAAGCACCTCATCTCATCGCCCGGGCCGTCTTCTCCGGTCACTTGGCCGCGCGCGAATTCGAAGAAGATGTTACGGATAGCACGCCATTTCAGGTCGAACGCACTGAACTTTAGTAGACTATTTTGCCCTCACCCCTTGCATGCACGCCTGTGGCGCCCCCTCTACCACTGGGACGCCACAGGCGGGAAACAGGAGCAAAGCAACTGTGGGGTGAGAGGAAATATGACATCGTCCAGCATTTCAGAGCACTTTGCGTTCTGCGCGTCTTCGCGGTAAAAACCAATAAATTCATCTTGGAGGTAAACGCTTGAAAACACAAAGTTACATTGATTTAGAGAAGCAATATGGGGCCAGCAACTATGCGCCCCTGGATGTCGTCATCGCTAAGGGCCAGGGCATCTGGGTTAAGGATGTAGAGGGGGTTCGATATATGGACTGCCTGAGCGCCTATTCGGCCGTCAACCAGGGTCACTGTCACCCCAAGATCGCCGCGGCGATGAAAGAACAGCTCGATAAGATCACCCTGACCTCGCGCGCATTTCGCAACGATCAATTGGGACTGTTCTACCGAGAGCTGTGTGAGCTGACCAACTCGCACATGGTCCTGCCAATGAACAGTGGCGCAGAGGCGGTTGAGTCGGCCATCAAAGCTGTGCGTAAATGGGGCTACTATGAAAAAGGTGTTCCCACCGAACAGGCCGAAATCATCGTCTGCGAGGAAAACTTCCACGGCAGAACGGTCACCATTGTGGGATTCAGCACCGAAGCGCAATATCGCGACGGATTCGGGCCCTTCACACCTGGGTTCAAGGTGATTCCCTTTGGGGATTCACAGGCACTGGAAGCAGCCATAAGCCCCAATACGGTTGGTTTCCTGGTGGAACCGATCCAGGGGGAGGCCGGGATCATCGTGCCCCCCGATGGATATTTGCGGGACGTGCGCCGCATCTGCACGCAACACAATATCGTCATGATCACCGATGAGATCCAGACCGGCCTGGGCCGCACGGGCAAGATGCTGGCTGAAGAGCACGATGGCGTCGAAGCCGACCTGACCTTGATTGGCAAGGCGCTTTCCGGTGGATTCTACCCGGTATCGGCGGTGCTCTCGAACACGGCTGTGTTGGGCACTTTTCAGCCTGGTGATCACGGCAGTACGTTCGGCGGTAATCCCTTGGGTATCGCCGCGGCCCGCATGGCGATGAAGGTCCTCGTCGAGGAGGGCATGATCGAGAATTCGGCTAAGATGGGCAATTACATGATGAGCAGCCTGGGCGAAATCGAGAGCCCATATGTCAAGGAAGTGCGCGGCAAAGGTTTGCTCATTGGCGTGGAACTGCACCCCGAGGCCGATGGTGCCAGGCGTTTCTGTGAAGCCTTGATGAGCAAGGGGCTGCTCTGCAAGGAGACCCATGAGCACGTCATCCGCTTTGCCCCACCGCTGATCGTCACCAAGGACGACCTGGATTGGGCCTTGGAGCGCATCGAGGATGTTTTACTGAACTTATGAAAGAATCTACGAAGGACACCAAGAGCACGAATTTTTTCGTAGCATTTAAAACTTAGTCTCTATCCGTAAAATCAAAAGGGGCACATCTGGTGTAAGATTGTTTCGCCAAAAAGCAATCACACTGGAGATGAGCCCCAATGAAGGATACCATTACTAAGCCCAAAAATATTGATTACTTTCAAGTTCCCGATGAATTGTGGCAGCGTATTCAACATCACTTTCCAAATTCTCCCAAGCCTGGAGCACGTGGTCGACCACCGACCTCGGGCAAAAGCCAGACCACCCGGCGCGTGTCGTTGATCTAGCGCGAGATGTGCTTAGAAATCCCCAACACCCCTATACCAAATCGCTGATGTCAGTTATCCCTGCGCCAAATCCCCAGCGCCGCAAGAAGCGCATCGTGCTCAAGGGGAGACACCCAATCCCATCGACCTGCCTTCAGAACGCCGCTGCCACCCCCGCTGTCCACAGGCGGAACCGCGCTGCGCAAAGATTGTGCCGCAATATCAAAGCGTGGGAGACAATCATCAGGCAGCATGCTTTCTTATTGAATAGTTTTGAGTAGAGACGCCACGGCATGGCGTCTCTACAATTCTAAAGAAAATTATCCTCAACCCTCTTCCTTTCCCAAACCATTTTTTCGATCTAAACCCTATCGGGTCATTTTGATCATTTGCTTAAGATTCTTGGTCACGATTTCTTTTAACTCATTTTCGTTTTCGTAGTAATGTACCTGAAGAGGGGTTATATCAAAGTGAAGCTTTGACCCTGCTTTTGCAACCAGCAAAATGTCATAGGCTTCATTGCCAACGCCATGCGCATACCCTAACTCATAATAAACATTGGGGCTGTCATGCGATAAATCAAATATAATAAATTCCGCTCTCTCGATAAATTTTGTAAGTTCGCGCAATAAGAATCCAGAATCAGAGCTTTCATCAGCGCGGTGAGTACGCAACCCCAAGTTTTCGCAGGCCGCAACCATTACACTGTACTCATGGTTCATGTCTTCCCCGAACGGCATAACCATGAAAACCAGATTGCGCTCAAATTGGCCTCTTTCATACGAGTTGTAATCGGACTCGTTGAATTCACCATCCATTAAAGAATCCTCTTTCATTCGATTTCTCCTTCCATCTCCCAAGTAGTTTTCCAGTTACTAAAAATCCGGTCATCCATGTGTTATGGTGGACGCAAATTGAAGCAGCAAATCTTTGCGCGTGGGCGCCATCTGTGCACAAGCCTGAGCAATATCCGAAATCACAGTCGGATCAATGGATGTGAGAAAATCATCCGAGGCCCGGTTCCCTGCAAACATATCCTGTGCAAACGGAAGTAGTACCCTACAACCTTCGCTGCCAAAACATTTATAAAAATACAAAGCCAAGGGGGCATTTTGAAGATCAAACACTGATTGACCGGACCTGCCTTCCGACATCAACCGGCTAACCGTTGGATCAAGGTTAAATGTAGTTAGCGGCAAAACCTCCGGGAGATACATTTCCAGGCGCGGGTGACCTTCGTCTTGCTCTTGAATATCCCCCATAAACAGTCCCAGGGGCGTATCACCCCCGGTGATTTCCGCGAGCGCTTCGAGAACTGCGATTGCAAGTAATTTCACGCCCAGATATTCACGCGCGACCTCAATATTTCGATGGGCTGCTGTGGTCAATTGCTCAAGATCTTGCTTATTTGGGAAATCTTTATAGCAATGAAAGATATTCTGGGGTTCAAGCCAGGCAATAAATGCTTCCATCTTCTGTAGTGCCTGCCGATACTCACGAATGGAGTAAATCTTTCCTGAACGTAATTCAGCATTAATCTCAGGGAGCAGCTTCCAGGTATTATCCAGGAATACCGCTGGATCAGGTTGAGCGAAACCGAGCACATCCTGGTTAGCCAATGCTACCGTGCTCTGGATTGTTTCATCTATGTCTTCATCGGATAACGGGAGTTCGTAATTCAAACTAAGGCGCTTTAGCCTCTCCGCCAGGGCATAAAAATACCCCCCATGGTTTTTTACTGGGCCCCGGAAAGGAATCGTCGCTTCAATATGAACGGCAATTTTCAGCAACATAGTGTCAGGGAGAAGATGCTCCAGCTTTTTCCAGGCTACTAAAGCACTCAAAAACTCGTTGATCCCCGTCGTGTTGGATATGTCTTGATCGGATGATATAGTAAACAAATCGCGGATCAACTCAAAGGTTCGATCAACATTGGAAGTTGATTCTACAAGAAAGGTTCCTTGATCAGTTTCCTGCAAATATGGAGCGACGATGGCAAAAATCGGTGCAGGAATTCCCTGATCAACCTGGTAATAGACCAGATCATGAAACACAGCAGCCAGAGTGCGAATGGGGGCATTTCGATCGGTAAGCGAGAGAACATGCTCTAGGGTATGAAAACTTCTGGTTTCCAAAGACAAAACACGATGAATATCCACGGCCAGCTCTTCAATTTCCTGGCCAGAAATTTCGATTTTTGCCTTCTCAAAGGCCTGTTCTAGTACCCCGATCAGGTTTTGGATTGTGCCTGTATTCATACTATCACTCCTCAAGTCAAGTATAGAATGAAACTGACGCCACCGTCAACGCTGATAGAGACACCAAAGCGGTAATACCTTTCATTCAAACGAGCATTGATCAATACTTTACAATACGTGGCAATTTCTTGGCTGTTTCAATGGAAAATCTAACCTCAGCTGGGAATGGTGCAACCCCATCAAATCCTGGCTTGCCGAAACCTAATCATATAAAATCAGTATTTACTGAACAGATCCGATTTATTGATTCGTATTGACTGCCTTTCTAAATTGGCTCTACCCAACAGGAGCTTCATTAGATTCTAATTCACACAAATGTGGAAATCTCATCCAATGAATATTTATCAATTACCGGCACCTTTGCATCTTCGCTCGGAAATCCTACTACCAACAACAGAAATGGTCGCTCTGATTTCGGTCGCCCAAGGATCTCGTTTAAGAATTTCATGGGACTCGGCGTATGGGTCAAAGTCACCAATCCAGATAAATGCAAAGCCGTAATTAGCATACCTGTTGCGATCCCAACCGATTCGGAAATATAGTAATTCTTACGCTCTATCCCATTCTCATCGGTAGTCGTTTTCTTTAGAAATATTGCGATTAAACAAGGTGCAATTTCTAAAAATGGCTTGTTTTCATCTGTTCCTAAGGGCTCCAATGCTTTAAACAATCTTCCGACGCACGGCTTTGATAGAATGCCTTTTCCTCATTCTCCGCCGCTTCTCGAATCCTGCATTTTGTCTCAGTATTAGTCACAACCACAAAATGCCATGGCTGCAAATTCGCTCCACTCGGTGCTGTTCCCGCTGCCCTCAATGCATTTCGAATCACTTCATCAGGAACTGGTCGATCAGAGAATTCACGAACCGTGCGGCGATCCTTGATTGAATTATAAAAATCTTGAGAAACTGCGACCATTTCGTCCGCTCTTTTCTCGATGAATTTCAGAGGTATAAATTTCTCGTTTTCCATAGTAATAGCCTCCGTTCAATTATAAAAAATGCCTTCTGATTTTACCTCTGGCATGGCTGGCTCACAGGGGTTTCATTGTTCCGCTTATGCGGAGCATCCCCGAACTTCGAAGGGCGTAAGCCTGGCAAGCTGGCATCTCGGGCGCGGGCAAGTCTTGTGCAAACGGGGTTCACATTTTATTGCTGGGAATGTGCATCAAAGAAATCCCAAATCAATTGCGATGCAGAAATGGTTTGGGTAGGTCGATCAGCGCCCACCCGGCCAATTTGTCCTCCTGGCCAAGAATGCCCACCGCCAATGATGGTATATAGTTCCACAGTCGCAGAGTTATTGCAGCCCGACCAGGTTTCATGCTCAATATCATCAAATGAATCCGTTTGTGGTTGGGGATTGCACTCATTTGCTGATACCCAAAATTCTACCGAGTCCTTGACTGATGCAAAATCAACATTCACCAATGCCTCAGGACCATTTCCACCTTCATAGAGAATATGCTGGTCTTCTGTACCGTGAAATTCAATAACTGACACAGTGCTGGAGGGATTGCAAGGGGTGAAGTTGAGCGTTCCAGCCACAGGCGCCACAGCCGCTACAAGATCAGCCGCTTCACAAGCTAACCTATACGATAAGATTCCACCATTCGAAATTCCCGCGGCATAGATACGGTCAACATCTACGTTCACCTTTGTTTGCAAATCGGCAATAATGGCACGAACAAAACCAACGTCATCTATGTTTTTCTCTTGGGCGTATCCGCAACAGGCACCGCCGTTCCATGTTAAAAATTTATCATCACGCAAGCGCCCTGTTCCGTTTGGGTAAATGACAAGAAACCCGTTTTGATCAGCCACTTTATTAAATCCACTCATTCGTTTTGCACTCTCAGCGTTTCCCGTACCGCCATGAAAGACCAGCACTATTGGAACAGGTTGGTCCCAATTGACCATATCAGGAGCGTAAAGGATGTAACTGCGATCGAGACCATCATAGCTGAGTAGGTGAGTACTTTCGCCCAGAGCTAACTGAGTGGAATTAGGCAGAGTTAGGTCGACTGGGCGCGCACAAGCCAGGACAATTAGCATTAGAATGCAATAAATAAATTTTAGATTGCGGTTATTCAACATTTTCATGGATGCAAATCAGTTACTTCCCGTCCCGTGTATTTTCAAACATACAAACAG
>CAZVPR010000065.1:0-26172 GCA_964629085.1 uncultured Anaerolineales bacterium | reverse complement strand
TGGGTATCTGGATCAACCTGCAGGCGGCACGAATATTTGAAAGTGCGCAGACCACAATCAATTCCTTTGGCAAGCCGACTCAATTGGTTTCAAGTGGCGTGTTTCGTTTCAGCCGCAACCCAATGTATCTAGGGATGGTTTTATTGCTATTGGGAGTTGCTATTTTGTTGGGTTCGTTTACCCCATTTTTTGTAATTCCAGTTTTCATCATCCTGATCAACCAGGTTTTCATCAACTTTGAGGAGCAGATGATGGAAAAACAGTTTGGCCGCGCCTGGATAGAATACACTTTTAGGGTCAGGCGCTGGATCTAGATTTGATTTCTCCCTCTGTTCATGGTAGAAACAGGCATGGAGTGAATTAATGCCCAACACCATCCTGGTCGTAGATGATGAGCCCAAGATTGTCAAATTAGCCCGCGATTACCTGGAGAAGAGCGGTTTTCGAGTAATATCTGCTGGTGATGGTGACACAGCCCTGGCCATGACCCGTCGAGAGAAACCTGATCTGGTTGTGCTCGATTTGATGTTGCAAGGGATGGATGGCCTGGATGTCTGCCGGGCGATCCGGCGTGATTTGGACGTGCCCATCATTATGCTGACAGCCCGCGCCGAGGAGGCAGATCAACTGGTCGGGCTGGAGTTGGGCGCTGATGATTACATCACCAAGCCCTTTTCTCCCAGAGCATTGGTGGCACGTGTGCGGGCCGTTTTGCGCCGCACCCAGGGTGGTATTCGACGGCCAAGTGTCTTGCATGCCGATGATTTGCAAATCGATATCGATGGGCACCGCGCCTTTTTGGCAGATGAACCCATTGATCTGACTCGCAATGAGTTTAAGTTGTTGAGTGTGCTTGCTCAGCACCCCGGGCAGACCTTTTCACGGGCCCAATTATTGGAGAATTTGCACGGCGTGGCCTACGATGGATATGATCGCAGCATCGACTCCCATATTAAAAACATTCGCCGAAAAATTGAACCAGACCTGGCTGAACCCAAGTACATTCTCACAGTGTATGGCATCGGCTATCGTTTCACAGATGAGGATGGAGATTGAAACACGATAAATATCACCGCATGCGTCGTCGTATGATGAGACATGATTGGGGCAATTTCGAACATAGTATTTACGATCCTCCACGCTGGCCGCGCATGTCCCGCCGTAAGCGCGGTTTATTTTTTATGCGTTTCGTGGGGGCCTTTGGTTTCATCACGTTGCTAGTATTAGGCGGTATGGCTGCCTTTGCCTTTTTGCTTGCACATTTATTTGAGGGCGGGGGTAAGATGGCAGGCCTGGTGTGGATTGGCGGTTGTTTGCTTTCGATGTTTTTACCCTTGTTGGCGGGAGCGGTTGGCATGCGCGTTTTCCGCGGTATCACCAACCCCATCGCGGATGTGATGGCAGCGGCGGATGCTGTTGCTGAAGGCGATTTTAGCGTTCGAGTTCCAGAACCAAGCCATGGCCCAGGCGAATTTCGTCGTTTGGCAAAGTCATTCAATCGCATGACGGAGGAGTTGGATCATGCTGAGCGTCAGCGCCGAAACCTGACAGCCGATGTGGCCCACGAACTGCGTACGCCGCTACATATCATTCAGGGCAACCTCGAAGGGGCGCTGGATGGCGTGTATCAAGCCGATCAGGAGCATATTGAGGCAACTTTAGATGAAACCCATCTTCTGGCTCGTTTAGTTGAAGATTTGCAAACTTTATCATTGGCAGAAGCGGGTGAACTGCCCATGCGCAGTGAAGCAGTGGATATCACTGAACTACTGGCTGATGTGCACACCAGCTTCAGCGGACAGGCTGAAATCGCGCAGGTAGAATTCAGTGTGGAAGTCGTAAATGGTGCGAAAAGCCTGCTCGTTGAAGGTGATGCGGATCGATTGGATCAGGTTTTGACCAATCTGGTGGTCAACGCCCTGCGGCATACTCCGCCCGGAGGCAGGATCAACTTGAAAGCGGCTGGCACGCCTGAGGGAATCGTTATTTCGGTGCGGGACACCGGGGAGGGTATTCCTCCCGAGGATTTACAATTTATTTTTGATCGTTTCTGGAAGGGGGATCGATCCCGCGCCCGCACTGCGGGGAGTGGCAGCGGTTTGGGTTTGGCGATCGCCCGCCAATTGGTGCAAAATCACGGGGGAGAAATTAGCGTTACCAGTGAACCCGGACAGGGAACCGAGTTTACTATTACATTTCTGGCATTGTAATAGTATTCGGGTGAGTTAAACGGTGTTTTGTTTTAATGAATCGGCGAATCGTTTTGATAGAACGCCGATTCGTTTGTATAACTCAGAGATGAACAGCGTTCCTTCGTATGTTGCTTCTGGTTGGTGAATTTCTCTTAATCAACGGTTTTTGGTATACAATAATGCGGACAGTTTGCACAGAAGAGGAGAAGCTCATGATTGATAATCCCATCATCCAGGCCATGCTCAATCGCAAATCCATCCGCAGTTACACTGCTGAGGCGCCTTCCGATGATGTCATCGAAACTATTGCGCGCGCCGGGCAGCAGGCACCCTTTGCCTCTCAGTTAGCCAGTTTGTTGCTCAAGCGAGATCAAGAAACTAACCCCTTCCAAGCGCCACTCTTTTTTATTGTGTGTGTGGATTCTTATAAGTGGGAACGCATTATGGCGCGCCGTAATTGGACTATGGTCGCTGATGATATGCTGCTGATGCTCCTGGGGATGCAGGATGCCGCGCTGATGGCCGAGAACATGGTCATGGCGGCTGAAAGTTTTGGGTTGGGGAGTTGTTTCTTGGGGGGGATTCCTTTCCACTCTGAAGAGATCATCCAAGATTTTAAATTGCCGCCGCGTGTTTTCCCCATGGTAGGGTTGACGATTGGATATCCAGCCAATGATCCACTGCCGCGGCCACGCTATCCAATGGAATTTGTGCTCTTCGAAGATGAATACCCCGAATTGGATGATGAGCTTGTCCAACGCTCGATGGATGTGATGGACGAAGGCTTTCAGGCCCAGGATTACTATCGCAATCTTAAAGCGATGATCGAATTGAAAGGCGACCGGGAAGAAACATTCGATTATGACACCTATGGTTGGACGGAGCACATTTGTCGGAAGTGGGGCCAGAATTTATTCCCACCAAATTTGTTGCAACAGTTCCAGCGCTGCGGGTTCGATCTGACCGGAAAATACAAAGAAGAGTAGCGCGTCTTGAGGGGATAAGCGGGGTTATTCATAGCGGAGATTTCCGAAGTTATTATAGAATTCGAGACTATAAAAGAGTTGAAACTTCGGAAACCTGGAGCAAATAGAAGCGTTTTTTTAGGAGTGATGCTCATGGCGGAAAAACTTTCCCGGCGCGACAAACTTATGTACGGTGTGGGGGATATTGGCTTCAGTTTATCGACAACCATTCTGGGGGCCTTTTTTGCGATTTTCCTGACCGACGTGGTGGGAATCCGCCCGGGGATTGCGGCAATTGCGATTTTTATCGGCCGCAGTTGGGATTATGTCAATGATCCCCTCTTTGGGCATCTTTCTGACCGCACCCGCACCCGATGGGGCCGCCGAAGACCCTTTTTATTATTTGGTACGCTGCCGTTGGCCATCACCTTTACGATGTTGTGGTGGCGTCCGCCGTGGGAGGGTACCATCGCTTTGGCCGCGTACTACGCCGTAGCTTATATTCTGTTTGAAGCGGCCAATACCTTGCTGTACATGCCATATTTCGCGCTGACCCCTGAACTAACTTCGGATTACGATGAGCGCACCTCGCTGACGACCTACCGAATGTTCTTTTCGATTTTAGGCAGCTTGGTTGCGTTTATTATCCCCCTGATGATGGTGGGCAGTTTCACACCGGAAAATGCGGATCGAGTTGTGACTATGGGGTTGACGTTCGGCATTGTTTCGGCGCTGCCTATGCTGCTGGTATTCTTTGGGACGCGCGAGCGTCAGGATTATATGGAGCAGGCCAAACCTACGTTGCGCAAATCGATTGGTTCGGCCCTAAAGAACAGACCTTTTCTTTTTGGGTTGGCCATCTTTCTGGCAACCTGGATTTCTGTAGATATTCTGCAATCTTCGCTTCTGTTTTTTATCAAATACGTCATCCAGCGCGAATCACAGAATGATGTCATCATGGCGACTATTTTTGTGATCGCTATTTTCGCCTTGCCAATCTGGGATTATGTTTCCCGACGCTGGAGCAAACGCTGGGCTTATATTTGGGGGATCGCTTTTTGGGCGGTCGTGCAGTTGGTGTTGATCACACTGAATCCGAGCACAAGTTTGGGCGCGATTCTGTTCCTTTGCGCGTTGGCTGGCATTGGGGTGGCGGCTGCGCATGTGCTGCCCTGGGCCATCCTGCCAGATGCTATTGAGTGGGATGAATATCAGACTGGAGAACGGCATGAAGGCATGTTCTATAGCCTGACCACGCTGACGAAGAAGGTTGCTACATCGATAGCTTTGCCGCTGGTGTTGGTGTTGCTCGAAGCCACAGGTTACCAGCCCAATGTCGCCCAACAGGAACCCAACGCCTTACTGGGCATTCGCGTTGCCATAGGCCCAATCCCGGCCGTTCTCTTAGCAGTTGGGATTGTTTTTGCCTTCAAATATCCCCTCGACCGAGAGCAATTTGCCAGCATTGTAAAGGAATTGACCTTGCGTCGAAAGGTAGCAGGTCAAGATCAGTAATCAGTAGTCAGTGTTCAGTGAACGCTTCTTATTTGCCGACACCTGACACCTGAACCTTGAAACTAACCAACCAATCACCCACCCAACCATACTATGTCCACAATCGAAGTTCGCCCTGTTCGCTCCCACCAAGAACGCCAGATATTCCTGACCTTCCCCTGGAAAATTTACCAGAATGAGCCTTTATGGGTGCAGCCCTTATTGCCGGAACGCGCCAAAGTTATCGATCCTTCGAAAGGCACGATCCTCAAACGCGGTCGCGGTGATTTCTTTATTGCCTGGCGCGATGGCGAGCCGGTTGGTACGATCTGCGCAGCTGAAGATCCACCCACCAATCAGCGGCGCGGCAAAAAAGAGTGTATCTTTGGCTTCTTTGAATACATTCAGGATCGAGAAGTTTTTCGAGCTCTGGTTGAAACTGCTTCGGACTGGGGTCGGACAAAAGGATTGGACACCCTGTATGGGCCCTGGAATTTAGATTACGAAGATAGCTATGGTGTGTTAGTTGAAGGTCGTGATCGTCGGCCCGTGATGATGTGTGGCCACACCCCACCATATTATCTGGATTTCATGCAAGATTTTGGCTTCCAAAAAGCCAGGGCTCAAAATGTGGCTATAGGTGCTGATCTTGGCGAAACGGACCAAATTCGAAGATTGGCGCGCATTGCTGACCGGGTTCGCAAAAAGGATTGGATTACAATTCGTACGGCCGATTTCAGTCGTTGGGAAGATGAAATCGATAATCTTCACAAACTGCTCAATTTAGCATTAGCCCATCTCGATGACCATGTTGGCTGGCAGCGTGACTCAGTCGAAGCACTTGTGCAGCCTTTCAAACAAATCGCTGATCCGGAATTGATCTTGTTTGCCGATGTGCGTGGTGAGACGGTCGGTTTTTTACCTGGCATCCCTGATTTAAATGAGATCTTTCGGCATGTCGATGGATTGCGACATCCCTGGAATTATCTGCAGCTCTTATGGCGTATGAAATTCCAGAAAGTCCGCAGCCTGACAATCAAATCTGTATTGGTTTTGCCAGAATATTGGAATACGGGCGTGGGTGTTTTGCTTTTTGACGAGATGGTCAAACGAGCCATGGCCCGGGGCTACACCTGGACGGATTTGTCGATCACAGGGGCGGATAATCCCAATACGATAATTCTAGCCGAGCACATGGGGGCAGAAATCTATAAACGTTGGCAGGTGTATCGATTAGAGATTTAGGTATTTAGGTAATTAGGTATTGGATATCAGGTGATCAGGCTTCTGCTACCTGATACCCAATCCTCAGTTTTTCAGTTTGAGCTATGGCTTGATTTCTTGGACGGTCCGACTGACCAACACCGGCAAATTAGATACTTGCTCTGCAAAGGCGCTAAATTGCTTCGTTTCAGGGGCATCATACTCTTTCATCTTTTCCGCCCATTGATACCCAATGGATTGATATACCAACTCAGCCATCACCGTGAAGGGCCCCTCATCTTCGGTCAAAGGGATCTGATATTGTAGCGTGTCGCTTTGCGCTATGAAATCAACATCCCCTTTTGCCTGCCCAACAACTGCAATATCCTCAGGCACAATATCTTTATCGAAACCAGCAGGCAGCATGCGGTTATCTTTGATATACGCCTTGCCTCGCAATAGAGTGGTGGTGATATCTCCATCCGTATCCACAAAGATGGCCTCATAAATTTGTGCTTGATCTGGTGCCGTGATCGTTTGGTAATGGGGTTCAAAGGATAATGGGTCCACGTCATTGGCATTTCCGTGAATAGCCCCTGAGGACGTCCAGCCACCCGATTCGAATATCACCGTTCCGGCGTGATCCTGAACAAGGAGATGTATCCAAACTCTTCGTGAAGGATATCCTGAGGGGAATTTATGACCAACCTGGTTTTTTATTTGCACAGTGACATCAAGGACATTATCATTAATTTGCATGTCAGTAATTTCGATTTGCCCACTTTCATTTTTAAGCTGATCCACGGCCCGCGCCAGTGCAGCATCTAAATGATCGCTATTAGCGGTCAGGCCGATCTCTGAACCAAATGTGCGCAGCAATGTCAGAGCGTAGGTGTTTCCACCTACAAAAGAATGCTTCGAGAAGGGTGCTCGGGGGGTACTTCCGGTGACTGAAAGAGAAATATCTCCCTCAGCTTCCGGCATATGGCAATCCTGACAGCTTGTCTCATCAGCATAGTTGCTGGCCAGCCACTCCTCATACGGCATCTGTTCGGGGAAGATGCCCACAACTTTACCATCGGCATCTACAGTGGGGGTATAAAGAGTATGGCATGTGGCGCATGCTTCTGCCGATTGGAGATGAGTTCCTTGCACCGGAATATAGCCAGAACCGGATTGCATGATGGTGATGTCCACATCGGCGGGCTTATAAGGGCCATAATTGACGCGCTCACCGGAGGGCAGGTCGGAATCGATAACATATCCCCCGTCGAAGCTTTCTTCATCTCCTAAATGCTGATCTTCGATCTGGTGGCAAAGCGTGCAGGAGACTCCCTCAATCCCCAGTACATTCAAGGAGTGCTCTGTCTTGAAATAGCCCTCCTCATCAAGGGCCTGGCCCATTTCACCTACAAAGCTGGAGGTGGTGCGAGCCATGGGCATATGGCATTTTGTGCACGTGTCTTCGATTTCGGCAGACAGGCCTGGAGTCGCAAGCGTTTCGGCCCGGAGGGCGGCCTGCCAATAGGGATCGCGAGCGGCGTTGGCCATCATTGTGCCGCGCCAGAACTCTCCCATCGAGACGTCGTTTCCATCCGCATCGCTCATGTCTTTATGGCAGGTAACGCAGGTGCCTGAGGAAGCAAAATAGTCGCCGCGGTCTGCAGGCAAGTCTCCTCCTTCGAAGGGTAGCGGTGCTTCCAGGTCTGTTAGGAATGGCAATTCGCTTTCCAGTGTTTGGGTGACACTTCCACAAGCTGTCAGGATTATGACCAATGCTATGCTCAAAACAACTCTTTTCACAATCTCCTCCTGGTTTTGGTTGGTATCGATAAAATTGAACCATAAAGAGTTGAAAAGCACAAGGAACAACCAAAATTTCTAACAAATAGCAAAAAAGCCCGGTAATAGGGATCAAAACCGGGCTTGCTTATAGGTTGGTTGTTGCTAATCTACAGTCAGTGTTTTGCTGAGATTACGGGGGAAATCTGGATCGTACCCACGTGCCAGGCTAATGCGATAGGAGAGTAGCTGCAGCGGCAGCACGCTCAACAGCGCACTGATTGCTGGGCGAATTTCATCGGGCGCATCCACACTGGGGATCACAATCAGATCATCGGCATTGGCGCGCAGACGAGCATCTTCCTCGCCGATGGCAATTGCACGACCGCCGCGGCAGGTGACTTCGTTGATGCCGCTGACAATCAGTGAGATGTCCTCCGGCCCTGCGGAGAAGATCACAGGGTAGCCCTCGGTCACTGCGGAGAGAGGGCCGTGCTTGAATTCAGTGGAGAGCATGCCTTCGCAATGAGCGTAGGTGATTTCTTTGAGTTTCAGGGCCCCCTCCAAAGCGATAGGATAGGTCAGACCATACCCCAAACAGTAGAGATCATCCCAGGGCGAAATTTTCCCCTCCACCTCAGGGATTTGTTCCTCAACGTCTGCGATGGTTTCTTCGATCCAGGCGGGCAGGTTTTCCAGGAAAGCGGTCTCATGGCCACCCATCCGTAAGGCCAGATATAAAAAGGCAACGGCCTGGTTCAAGAAAGTCTTCGTGGCCGGGACACTGATTTCATATCCACAGGCCAGAGGTACGTGGTATTCGCTTTCGCGCATCAGCGTCGAGCCGACGACATTGACCACGCCCAGTACGCCCATCTGGCGGGCTTCAGCTGCCTGGATGGCATTGAGTACATCTTTGGTCTCGCCGCTTTGGCTGACGAAGATGCCTACATCCTCGGGGCTTGCTGCCGGCGCATATTGGGCGATAAACTGTGGAGCGATGACTGGGATGCTAACCCGGCCGGCCAGGCGGCTGAAATAAACTGAACCCAGCAATCCGGCGTGATAACTGGTGCCGCAAGCTACGATAAACAAGTTGGGCGCTTTTTTCAGGCGATCTAGCATGGCATCCAGTTCGGGATCACTTTCCATCAGATGTAACAGCTCACGTGCTACCTGGGGCTGTTCATGAATTTCTTTGAGCATGAAGTGGTCATAACCACTTTTTTGGGCGACCTCCATGCTCTCCTCGACCAGTTCGGGCTCTCGCTCGATTCGTTCTCCATTCTCAGCATTATGAATTTCATAGCCATCTGCCCAAAACGTGATGATTTCGCCGTCGTTCAGACGCACGATCTGGCGAGTGATGGGCAGCACAGAGGGCAAATCAGATGCGATGCAGGTAGCATCCTCGGCGACGCCTGCCACCAACCCGGAGCCCTTTTTGATAGCATAAAGGCGGTCTTCGCCTTTAACGCCGATCACAAAGGCATAGTCCCCTTCCAAGTCGTTATATGCGCGCCGAATGGCCTCGACCATCTCGAAGCCTTGATCAATATGCCGTTCCACCGCGTGGACACAGCTTTCACCGTCATTTTCGGAGCGCACAGTCATGCCCTCGTCCATAAATTGCTGACGCAGTTCGACATTGTTAACGATATTGCCATTGTGCGCGCCGACCATATCGCCATTGGAATCCAGGTGTGGCTGGGCATTGGTGTAGGATGGCGCGCCAAATGTTGCCCAGCGTAGTTGCAGGATGGCGCGGTCACCGGACATTTCGGTGAAATTGAGGCGGTCGGCTACTTCTTGAACTTTGCCTACATCTTTGCGTAGATCAATTTCTCCCCCGAAGGGGATCGTTGCAGCCCCAACTGTGTCATAACCCCGGTAGGATAAACTGTGCCCGGCCTCGATCAAGGTAGGGCCGAGTTGTTGCTTCGCTTTAGTTACGATGCCAAAAATGCCGCACATTAATTTATTCTCCTGAGAAACCCGGTTTCTGTCCGTTAGAATATCGAATGTGCGAAATAACCAAAGAAACTGGGTTTCTGAAATTCAGAAATCTTGATGATTTGAGACGAATCACCGCGGCTCATTGAACCGCGGTGAGTTTACTATTGTAATACGGTTGAATTCTACCATGCAGTACAGCTGAGACTGTCACCAAGCGAATGGACAAATTTCCTATGGAAAATTATGCAGAGAAACCCGGTTTCTGTCCGTTAGAATATCGAATGTGCGAATTAACCAAGGATTCCGAGTTTCTGAAATTATGATGATTTTGAAGTGTGAAATGCGCATTTTCTCATTCTTGATTCTATTTGTTCTTGGCTTGATTGTCGCGGCCTGCAACCTAGGCTCAACCGAGCCCGCTCCGATAACGGAGCTTTCTCAAACGCGCTCATCACTTCAAATTGAGCCCGGAGATCATCAAATCGAAATTCTATCTGCAGGGTTAGAACGCGATTTGTTGTTGCATATTCCCAAGGGGTATCAGGATGGCAAAAAGTATCCTCTGTTGGTTGCCCTGCACGGACGTGGAGGTACCTCCTCCGATATGGCCGAGTATACTGGTTTTAATGCCGGGGCTGATCAAGAAGGCTTTATCGTGATGTATCCTCAAGCGATTTGGGAAAACCGCACCTGGATGGTTGTCACCGGTGCCGGCAGCCTGGAAGATCTATCTTTTATTTGGGATGCAATCACATATGCCATCGATAACCTTAGCGCGGACCCAGAGCGAATTTTCGTAGCGGGATTTTCTAATGGCGGCGGGATGGCTCATCGAGTGGGTTGTGCCCTGGCTGGCAAAATTGCCGGGATTGCCGCGGTAGCAGGGTCTTATCCAGTTCATGAAAATTGTGAACCTGCTGCTCCATTATCCGTGATCGCCTTCCACGGGACGCTGGATTATTTCGTGCCCTATGAGGGCGATAATATACAACCATCTATTCCTGAATGGGCAGAAGCCTGGGCCAAGCGCAACAAATGTCAGGATAAACCCGAAGTGATTTTCGATCAGGATGGTATTTTAGGAGCAAGTTGGGTGGGCTGTGATGGGGATGTTGCAGTCACATTGTATACTGTCGGAGATGGTGGTCACCAATGGCTAGGATCGCCCACCTACGAGGGCGTAGGTGGGGTTGTGCGGCGAATCAATGCCACGGAGATTATTTTGGAATTTTTTGAATCGACCCCCTAAAAAGATTGGCTTATGTGGGAAAGATGCGGCGTAAAAACGACCCGGTTGGTCGTCTTTACGGTAAAGACTAAATTGTTTGCTTGACGGTTAAAAGGGCTTCACCGCATTGGATCTTATCCCCTGTGGCGATGACCGTTTGGGAAGTTATCGGTTCTTGGTTTAGCAAGGTACCATTGGTCGATTCTAAATCTTGCAACCACCATTGGTTTTGATTGAAACTCAATAAGGCATGATGAGTAGAAACAGTCTTCGAGTTAATATAACAATCACAATTAGAATCACGCCCAATGGTGATTTCCGCCGATTTGAATTCTAATTCCTGTGTGTTTTCCCTGATTTGCACATTGAGTTTTAATGGTGGTTGTTGATTATGTTCGATTTTTTTGCTCTGTTGCTTCAGGTCTTGCCAAAGAATCCAAAGTGCCAATCCCAAAAAAACATATAATGCGATTACTAGAATACTCCGCAACACTAGCAGAATAATTCCACTCACAAAGTGCCCCCCCTAGTTGTGTCGTGGTCATCGTGCGGAGAAGGATGAGTGTATTTTTGGGTTTGATCAAGGTTTGCTGCATCATCTTGCGCGTAAACCAGGGGAACCCCGGCCAAAGAAATTACATCACCAGGGTCCAGGGTTCTTTGCGATATCTGCTCCCCATTGACCAGCGTGCCGCCGGTTGAATCAAGATCGAAGAGGATATAGCGTCCGTTCACGGCGCGTAGAACAGCATGTTGTCGTGAGACACGGGGATCATCGACGATTAAATCATTGTCAGCGCGACGACCGATGTTGATGCTTGTTTCTTCGAGATTGAAAACTTGCTTGCCATCAATGATCAGAAAGGCATTCGGGGGGATGTTTCCTGCATTGGCGCTGACCTCCACTTCATGGGCCAGGGTATCGCTGGGGAAATCTTGTCGGACCTGGGCCATAATGGCGATGTTATTGGGCGCAATGTCTGGGTCAGAGGTCAGATTTACTGTCGGGAAGTTCAGAAATTGAAACCCGGCCTGATCCCCAGCCTGATAGATCATCTCTGCCAGTTCGGTCAGTAATCGTTCCAGGTCTGCAAAACTGCCGGAGTGCAACGGGTTCATCTGGATATGGAAAATATCCGGTGCCAGCAAAGAGTCCCCGTTCCCCTGAATAGCACCAGCTTCCATGGCGGTGACCATATGGCGAATGAGTGAATCTCTTGACAGGTGAACAGGGAGCAAGCGAGCGATGTGCCCCTCGATCAGGGCTTGCAACCTGGCTTCAAGTTGGTCGAGTTTGTTCGTGAGTGCATTCATGGTATTGATGTCTGCAATTATAGAAGAGGCTATGGCAGAGAGCAAGTGTGGAGTTTTAGGGCTTTCTTTGAATATAGTTTTTGTCATGCTGACGCTGAAGGCGAGTGAATCACGCTGGGGGGCGCCTACGCGTAGCGCAGCGTGAATTACGCTTCGCTAGACACTTCCGCCTGTGGCGTTGCCTCAGGGTGACAAATGTGTCGTATTGAGGCGGACATTAAATAGCCATGTGTGGAGTTTGCTGATGCGGTATACTCAGAGATATGAGTGGAAAACAGGCCGGATTCCGCGAAATTGAGCATACCGCCGATTGGCAGTTGCACGTTTGGGCTGAGGATTTGGCTGGGTTGTTGATCCAGGCAGCACTTGGAATGTTGGAATTATCCCAAATTCGACTCAGTGCAGATCAGAAGGTTACCGAAGAGTTCGAATTAGAAATTATTGACCGAGAATCTTTGCTGGTCGATTTTCTGGCGGAATTATTGTATTATGCTGAAGAGCAGAAACTGGCTTTCGATGGCTATCAACTCAAAATCCAGGATAATAAGCTGCTAGCTCGCATTAATGGCGCGCCAATTGAATCTCAAGCCAAAGAAATAAAGGCAGTTACTTATCATTGTTTGGAAGTCCGTAATACAGATTTCGGTTTAGAAGTGCAGATTGTGTTTGACGTTTGAAAGAGGTGTGTGATGGTAGCGATATCTGATTTGAAGAAGATTAGCGATTTTGAGTGGGAAATCCCCAAATCCTTTCGGGGTGATATGCAGGTTCCAGTGCGAGTTTTTGTTTCCGAGCAATTGCTCAATGATGCCATGCGCGATAAATCTTTGGAACAGGCCGTCAACGCAGCCACGCTGCCCGGCCTGGTTGGGCATGTGCTGGTCATGCCGGATATGCATCAGGGTTATGGCTTTCCTATCGGCGGTGTGGCTGCTACGCGCTATCCGCAGGGTGTGATCTCACCTGGAGCGATCGGTTATGATATCAATTGCGGCGTGCGTTTGCTCGGGTCACAGATAGCTTACGAAGAAGCCGGCCCATACCTCGATGAGCTTGCCACCGTGCTGGATCGTAATTGTCCTAGCGGTGTCGGCAAAGGCGGCCAATTACGGTTGAGTGAAAAAGAACTGAACCGCTTATGTGTCGAAGGTTCTAATTGGGCTTTGCAGAAGGGGTATGCTACCCAGGACGATCTTCGTCGCACGGAGGAGAATGGACGCTTAAAAGGTGCCGATGTTAGCAATGTCAGCGAGCGCGCCAAGAAACGCGGCCGCCCTCAGATTGGAACTTTGGGCGCAGGAAATCACTTCATAGAAATCGATCTCATCGAAGAAGTTTACGACCAATATGCAGCCGAGATTATGGGTTTGGCAAAGGGGAATCTTGTTTTACAAATCCATTGCGGCTCGCGCGGCTTTGGGCATCAGATTTGCTCAGATTATGTGCGCACTTTCCAGGCGGCCGTCAAGCGTTACGGCATCAAGCTGCCTGACCGTGAACTTGTCTGCGCGCCGATGGATTCCCCTGAGGGCGAGGCCTACCTGGCCGCCATGCGCTGTGCGGCCAATTATGCTTTCGTCAATCGACAGGTGCTGGCGCATTGGGCTAGAGAAGCCTTCGATGAAGTATTGGGCCGTCGGGTGCGTAATGCCAACCTGCATCAAATTTATGATATCGCCCACAATATGGGCAAGATTGAGACGCACAATATTGATGGTAAGCAGATGAAGGTCTGTGTTCATCGCAAAGGTGCCACACGTGCTTTTGGGCCGGGCTATAAAGGTTTGCCGGAAGAATACCAGGAAATTGGTCAGCCGGTGTTGGTGCCGGGCAGTATGGGTACGGCATCCTGGGTGTTGGTTGGTACAGAGGGCAGTATGCAGCGTTCCTTTGGTTCTAGCTGTCACGGTGCCGGCCGTACAATGAGCCGCAGCAAAGCCAAAAAGACCGTTTGGGGAGAAGATTTGCGCAAAGAATTGGAAAGGGATGGGATTCACATTCGCGCCGGCTCGATGGCAGGTCTGGCTGAAGAGGCCCCGGCCGCATACAAAGATGTTGATTCGGTTGTTGATTCGGTTTCGGGGGCAGGGATTGCCAAAAAAGTAGCGCGCTTGAGGCCGCTGGCGGTTATTAAGGGATAGAAGTTGATAGTTGTGAGTGCTGAAGAAAAACAGGTAGACAATTACCTGCCTACCTGTTTCCTTACGACTTAATACCTAATAGCTAAGCAGGCTCAAACCGTGCCTGGAAGAAGCGCAAATATTCAGGTTCGTAAACCATCTTCAATCCCTTGGTTTCTTCACGTTGGTCGAAAACTGCCTTCAAACTTTCTGCGACCACGTCCATGTGGGCCTGGGTGTAGACACGCCGTGGGATGGTCAGGCGAGTTAATTCCAGGGCCGGGTAGCGATGATCGCCGGTTTCCGGGTCGCGGCCAGCGCTGACATTGCCGCGTTCCATGGATCGCACGCCGGAGTCGAGATAGAGCTGGGAAGCCAACATTTGAGCGGGGAACTGATCTTGAGGGATGTGCGGATAGAAACGTTTGGCATCGACAAAAATAGCGTGCCCACCAACCGGCTCCATGATGGGGATATCCCAGTCGAGCAGCAGTTTGCCCAGGTAACGCACCTGGCGCACACGCGAGGCCACGTGGTCGTCATGTACACCTTCGACGATGCCGCGAGCCAGGGCTTCCATATCGCGACCAGCCATGCCGCCATAGGTATGCAACCCTTCATAAACTACAACCATATTGCGGGCTTTCTCCGCCACACCTTCGTGGTTGACCGCCAGCCAACCGCCAATATTGACCAGGTTATCTTTCTTGGCGCTCATCCAGGCGCCGTCCGTGTAGCCGCAGAACTCCAATAAAATTTGGGCGATGGTTTTCTCGGCATAACCTTCCTCGCGCTCCTGAATGAAGAAGGCGTTTTCGTACATGCGGGTGGCGTCTAGATATATGCGGATGCCATGTTTATCGCAAAATGTGCGCAAAGCTTTGACATTGGCCATGCTGACCGGCTGCCCACCGGCCATGTTTACAGTGCCCGCCAGGCTGACGTAGGGAATTTTGTCAGCGCCAACTTTATCTACCAAAGCTTGCATCTTATCGAGGTCGACATTGCCTTTGAAGGGATGCTGGTCGGTGGGATCGTGGGCTTCATCGAGGATCACATCCACAAAAGTGCCACCAGCTAACTCCTGGTGCAGACGCGTGGTGGTGAAGTACATGTTGCCCGGAATATAGTCGCCTTGTTTGATGATGGCCTGGCTGATGAGATGTTCAGCACCGCGCCCCTGGTGGGTTGGAACGATATATTTGTATCCGTAATACGTTCGAATAGCATTTTCCAGATTATAGAAATTACGGCTGCCGGCGTAAGCTTCATCGCCGAGCATGATGCCAGCCCACTGGCGGTCGCTCATGGCGCTGGTGCCGCTATCGGTCAAAAGGTCGATATAGACATCCTCAGAGCGCATTAGGAATGTGTTGTAACCGGCTTCCTGGCAAGCCTTCAGTCGTTCTTCAGCGGTGATCATTTCGATGGGTTCGACCATCTTAATTTTCCAAGGCTCGGCCCAAGAACGGCGACCAAATTGCTGACCCATAGTTTGGAATTTTGAATCGGACATTTATTTGCCTCCTGATTGGATTGTGATTATTTCAAGGGGATATTGGTTGAATTTTTTACTTCTCTAAGAACCAGGCTGGTATGGATTTGAGCAACGCCTGAAATGGGGGTCAGACGCTTGACCAGGAAATCTTCCAGATCCTCCGAGTTGTGAGCGACCACTTTGAGAAGATAGTCATGGTCACCAGTGACAAAGTGACATTCCAGCACTTCGGGCATCTGTTGGACAGCCTGGTGAAAGCCCTCAACCTGTTCGGTATCGTGTAACTGCAGTTGAACCCGCACGATGCACAGCATGTCGTAGCCAGCCTGCTGCCGGTTGACGAGCATGGCATAGCCTTCGATGAAGCCATTTTCTTCCAAGCGGCGCACTCGTGTTAGTGTCGCGGGCGGAGAAAGATTGACCCGCCGAGCAAGTTCAACGTTGCTGATGCGAGCGTCCTTTTGAAGTTCTTTTAGTATTGATTTATCTAGTGCGTCTATATCCATAGCTGGTTAATAATATAAGATAAATGCGCCCGAAAGTCAATAAAAATTTTGTATTATTCCGATAATACAAAATAATTGAATTGGAAATGGGTTCTAAGTTAAGAATGTTCTGTGAATCCCCAGAATTCTCCACTATTGCCGAATATTTGGAATCAAAAACAGGCAGACGATTTCCTGTCTACCTGTTACTAACTTCCCAAAAAATTAATGCTGCAATATTTGGGAAAGGAACAATTTCGTGCGGTCCTCTTTGGGTTCATGGAAAATCTCGTGAGGCGTGCCGCTTTCGACGATCAGACCTTCATCGAAGAAATACATTCGGTCAGCTACGGCGCGGGCGAAGCCCATCTCGTGGGTTACCACAAGCATGGTCATACCGCTTTGAGCCAGTTCAACCATTACGTCAAGAACTTCTTTGATCATTTCAGGATCGAGTGCTGATGTAGGCTCGTCGAAGAGCATGATCTTGGGTTGCATCGCCAGGGCACGGGCAATTGCTACTCGTTGCTGCTGCCCCCCCGAAAGTTGTCCAGGGAATTTCTGGGCCTGCTCGGGGATGCCGACGCGCTCCAATAGCTGCATGGCCACTTCTTCAGCTTTATCCCGCGACCACTTGCGCACCCAAATAGGGGCTAAGGAAATATTTTGCATCACGCTGAGATGAGGGAACAGGTTGAACTGCTGGAAGACCATACCAGTTTCCATGCGGATGCGCTCGATATTGCGCACGTCATGCGAGAGTTCGATGCCATCGACCACGATGTGACCGCGTTGGTGTTCCTCCAGCCGGTTGAGGGTGCGAATAAAAGTTGATTTTCCCGAGCCGGAAGGGCCAAAGATAACGATCACTTCACCTTGTTTCACAACCATATCGATGCCGCATAAGGCGTGGAAATCGTCGAACCATTTATGAACGTCCTCGCAAATGATGATGGGTTCGTTATTGTTTTCTGTCATGGTTTTTTCTCCTACAATTCCGTGCTCACACCCAGCGCGGATTCTAAGCGTCGGCTGGCTTCGGACATCAAATAGCTAAAGACCCAGTAAACAACTGCGATAAAGATATACACTTCCAGTTGCAATTGCACGAATTCGGGATCTGAATTGATAATCGATTTTCCAATCCCCAAGAGGTCATTGATGCCAACGATGACGACCAGGGTGGTGTCCTTGAATAAGGCGATAAATTGCCCAACAATGGCCGGAAGTACCGCACGGATGGCCTGCGGCAGCACGATGAAAACCATCGTTTGCAATCCGTTCATGCCGACGGCTTTGGCGGCTTCGATTTGACCAAGAGGAACGGCCTGTAATCCACCACGCACATTCTCGGCGGTATAGGCTGCACTAAAGAAGGTCACAGCCATCAGAGCGCGTACAAGGCGATCAATGCGTGATTCGGCCGGAAGGAACAACGCCAGGATGATCGAGAACATGAAAAGGATTGTGATCAGCGGAACCCCGCGGATGCCCTCGATGAAAATCGTCGAAAAAGCTCGCACTACCGGGAGCGTGGATCTGCGACCCAGGGCTAAGGCAACGCCGATGGGGAAGGATAACAAAATCCCACCCGCGGAAAGAATAAACGTTACCAATAGCCCGCCCCAAAAGGTTGTGGAAACGTTGGGGATAAAATCATTGTTTGCGAATCCATTCAAAAACAGAATGCTGATAAAGGGCACCAGCAACCATCCAATGATGATGTAACTTCCTTTGACCTTCTCTAAACGTCCCAATAGAAAACCAATGAAAGTTAGCAGCACATTGCCCCCAAGATAAAGACGCATGCCCAGATCAAGCTGATCATGTTGAAAGGGCAAAAGTGCCAAAACTGCAAAGGCAATCCCAAAGGTTATCGAGATCGAGCGCAGCAAGCCACCCCAATTACCCCAACTGGCACCTAATAAGAAAATCATCAAGGATAAGCCGACCCCCACTCGCCAGACTTCTTCACGGGGATACTGGCCGACAGCATACAGCATTGGGAATTGGGCTACTGCGCGCCAATCAGCCTGGACGAACACCCATGAGATCATGCCTATCACGGTATAGAATGACACGGGTAAAAATACCAGGGTTAGGATGGTGTTGAACCAACTGTTGAATAGGTTATCGCGAATCCATTTGATCACACCTGGTGGCTGTGGCGGGCGAATTTCTTCTTGAGCAATTTCTTTTGCAGTCATATTCACCTCGACACAAATTGGATACGGCGGTTATAGAAGTTGAGCACAAGCGATGTGAACAAGCTCAACGACATGTAGGTGATCATCACCAGGGCGAACACAGGCACTGCTCGCCCGGCCTGGTTGATGGCTATTTTGCCAACACTGAAGACCTCCTGGAAACCGATCGCCAATGCCAAGCTGGAGTTTTTGGTCAGATTCAAGTACTGGCTAATCATCGGCGGGATGATGACCCTCAAGGCCTGAGGCATTATCACCAGACTGAGTACTTGCAGTGTAGAGAGGCCAACTGCCCTGGCAGCTTCGATCTGACCCTTGTCGACAGCCTGGATACCAGCACGCACAACTTCGGCGATAAAGGCGGCTGTGTACATGCTCAGGCTGACGTACAACCCTGCGAACTCAGGAGTCAGGCGCAGCCCTCCCTGGTAGTTGAAGCCTTTCAAGTAAGGAATATCCAGGTAAAACGGGGAGCCACCTGAAATAAACCAACCAATGATCGGGAAGACTACCAGGATGCCAATGCTGATGGGCATGTAATAGGTTTCTTTCCCGGTAGTTGCGCGGCGGCGGCGCAAAATAGTATAGACGATAATTGCAAGCAGAATTCCAATGATTGTAGCAACTAAAAAGGGCGTGCCTGTTTCATTCAATCGAGGCCAGGTCAGGTAAAAACCGCGCTTGTTGATGAATATCGGTCCAGGCCATTGAATGCTTTCTTTCACGACCGGAAGATTGTTGAAAGCGCTGAAATACCAGATAAAGAGCAAAACCAGCAAAGGAATATTACGGTGGAATTCAATGTATGCTAATGCGATGCGGCTGAGCAGCCAGTTCGACGAAAGGCGAGCCAGGGCCAGCATCGTTCCTAAAATTGTGGCTGTGATGATCCCTGTTACTGAAACGATGAGCGTGTTCACCAGCCCCACAAAGAAGGCCCGGCCAAAGGTCATCGAAGGCTCATATTCGATGGGTGGATTGCTGATGGGGAATCCGGCAGCTTCATCCAAGAATCCAAAAGTCAGAGTCATATTGCGGGCTCTGGCGGCATCCAGAAAGTTAAGTATTGCCCAAATCACAAATCCGATGATCAGTATTGCAGATACGGTTTGCGCAAAGCCTCGGATGACTCTTTCATCACGATAAAAAGGAATGCTGGTGTGTTGGTGTGCAGAAGGCTGACTAGTTGTCATTCAATCCTTCCTTTTCGTGCAAGGATGCGGTCAAACTGCGACCGCATCCTCACTAATTCATGAATGGATGGAAAACTTATTTGATGGGCGGGGCGTAGATTAAACCACCGTTTGTCCAGAGTTGATTTGGACCGCGAGGCAGTGTGAAGGCAAGACCTTCGGGGCCCATGTAGCGGTCATAAACTTCGCCATAGTTGCCGACGGCGGCGATGGCATTAGCCAGCGCTTCAGCATCAACTCCCAGGTCGGAGTAACCCCAGTCACCCTCTTGACCGAGCAAGCGTAACACGTTGATATTGTCGCTGCCCTTCATTTCTTCGACATTAGCCTGAGTTACGCCCAGTTCCTCGGCGTTGACCAGTGACCACATGACGATCTTGACAATGTCAAACCAGGTGTCATCACCGTGAGGAACGGCCGGAGTGAGCGGTTCTTTAGAAATGGTGATGTCGAGAATGATGTGAGCATCGGGCTCGGCGAAACCGGAGCGCACGGAAGCCAACTGGGATTTGTCACTGGTGGTGACATCACAACGGCCTTCTTCATAGGCACTGTAAACGGCGGCAGTGTCTTCGAAGATCACGGCCTCATATTCCATGCCGTTCTGGCGGAAGAAGTCAGCCAGGTTCTGCTCGGTGGTAGTGCCGCTGGTTACACAGACGGTAGCACCATCGAACTCATCTGTGGAGGTGATGCCGCTGTCTTCGCGGATCATGAAGCCCTGTCCATCGTAGAACATGATGGTGGTGAAGTTACCCCACTGGGAGTCACGGCTGGCGGTCCAGGTGACGTTACGGGAAAGCAGGTCAACTTCGGCGGTCTGCAGGGCAGGACCACGGTCAGCAGCAGTCAGAGGAACAACCTCAATGGCTTCGGGATCACCCAAAACAGCCGTGGCAACGGCGCGACAAAGATCAATGTCGAAGCCCATGTTGTTGCCGGCTTCATCGAGCATACCGAATCCAGCCAGATCCGTGCGGCCACCGCAAACGACCTTGCCGCGTTCTTTCACACGATCGATGATCTCACCACCGCCACCTTCTTGGGCAAAGGCTGCTGGAACGGCAACAGCAAATAGAAAGGTTAATACGAGTAGAATTGAAATTAACTTTCGGGACATGTCTCATTTCTCCTTTGGTAGGTTTTAACTTACGATATAGAGGGTTACCACCCAATTACTTAGTCTTTGTCTCCCAGCAACAAGCCCCTAATGCGGGCGATAAGTATATTTTGGATGGTAGTTTGTGGAATTCATCATAAATACACTCGATTTGGCCTCACCTCCTGTAAGCTACTAAATGTATAGTATCGATGTTGATAAGATCGATGATTTGATTGTGAAGTTTGTACAATTGTGGATAACACACAACAAAATTATTGTGCAAATCCATGAGCACAATAACCTCACCAAGATCATTATACAGTAAAGTGGCAGAAAAATTGCCTGAAAAGCATGAAAATTTATAGTATTTTTATAATTTTGGTAACACAATAGATTGTTGTTTTTGATATTTGCCCTTCTTATCCGCGTAAGAAACCTCGCATTCCTCATCAGCTTCGAAGAAAAGAACCTGGGCGATGCCTTCGTTCGAGTATATTTTTGCAGGGAGCGGAGTTGTATTTGAAATCTCCAGGGTGACAAAACCCTCCCACTCGGGCTCGAAAGGAGTTACATTGACGATAATTCCGCAGCGTGCATAGGTGCTTTTTCCCAAACAAACAGTCAACACGCCACGCGGGATGCGAAAGTATTCCACAGTACGAGCCAAGGCGAATGAATTAGGAGGGATTACACAAACATCCCCTTTATAATCGACCATTGATTTTGTGTCGAACTTCTTGGGGTCTACGATGGCTGAATGTACATTGGTGAAGATCTTGAACTCATCTGTTACACGAATATCATACCCATAAGAAGAAACTCCATAACTGATCATGCCATCACGAACCTGTCCCGGCTCGAAAGGGTCGATCATATTCTGTTCCAGGGCCATTTTGCGAATCCAGTGGTCGGGTTTGAGTCCCATTGTCTACTCCTAGTTAAAAAGGTTTTCGTGAATCAGGTTTTGGGTACCCGATACCTGATTACCTGATACCCAATATCTTTTTTCTACCATCCGCTTGCTTGAAACACCGCGGTCAACAAATCGGTGCGCTCTTCTATGGTCATTGGGCGTGGTTTGGCATAATCAACAAATTGAATCGTAAGTAGTTCTGTGCTGATATGTTTATTGTTATAAAAAACATGTCGGTCGATGAAGCCCTGGATGGTTCCAAAGCTGACATCGTATTGATCAAAGAACAAGTTGCCTAAACCGTGGTGGATCAAGCCACCATCAGAAAATTCTAAGCCCTGAGGATGATGTGCCTGGCTGCCGCTGACAATTACTGCTCCAGCAGAAGTCATCGCTCTTCCATCGCGGATTTGGTCCGGCTGGGCGGCATATGTGTAGTATTCGAAGTGCTGGAATGTTACGATGGGTAGGTAGCCATCGGATCGAAGACGTTCGACTTCTAACTGCATCCAACTGAAGTCGCAGGCCACCGCGCCGGGATTGGATGAACTGGCCTGGGCAAAGCCGCCGCCCTTAGCATTGCAGCCGATAAAAGCCAAACGGTTGCCGTTGTGCTCAATCAGGACAGGCTTATGACCCTCATCCAGGGTTTCTCCTCCGCCGTAAACCGGCCAGCTTTCTTTTTTATACAGATTAAGCGTGTGCAGCATGGCCTCTGCACCCCAATCACTGAAATGGTCGCCGGTCAATTCGACGATGTCCGTTCCCACGTATTTGAGCAGTTCGATATAGCTGTCTGCGCTGCAGAAACGCATGCCCTCTTGTACTGGATTGGGAAAAGGACAGTCCCTGGCAAACGGCACTTCATTGCTGATGTGGGCAATGTCCGCCCCCGTCAGCCAGTGTGCAATATCCTCGCCTGGGTAAGTGATGCTGCGAATTTCCATGGTGTAGGCCGTCGCCCTTACCAGGGCAGTTACGCCTGTCAAGGCCACCGTGGTCAATTTTTCGGGATTGCGATTGTTGTTAGGGATGTGGAATCCATCGGGCGGATTTCCGCCTGTCAGCGAAATGGGGATCACCAATTCGTAATCACTGATGTCGAAATCTTTGTGCAAGGGAGAAATGCCATCGATAGCGATGACTTTCCAGCGTGGCTGTAATTGTTCGAATGGGATAATGGCCCAAGAGGGTCGTTGATCCCAGGCCTTATCCAGAAGTTCAGCGGCGCCTACAACTTGGACCGACCCCGAGGCGGCCGCACCCCAATATGCAGAGATTGCCTCCAGGGTGGATTCTGCCATCAAAAGCGGCGCGCCACCCCAAACCTCGTTTGTTTCTCCTTTCCACACACGATGCAAATCCTGAGCTGAGATATTATCCGTAATAGTAGGAAATGGAGCTACCAATGCAAATACCCATTGACTGGTGATATTATCTTTCCCTACGCTAAGCTGAAGAGAAGCGTTTGCCGGGTCATTTGCAAATCCCCAAAGATCCGGGAGAGCAAGATGTCCATCTAAAATGTCGATCAAATAGGGTTCCCCCCACAGGCTGTATGGCGACGCTGTTGGGCTGGGCGTGACCGTGGGGGGCACCGGCGTGGCGGTATCGAAGATCGGTTGAAAGGGCGTATTTGTCGCAGCCAGGGAGCCAGGAGGTAAGGGTGATTGAACGGGAGCAGGTTTAACACAGGAAGAAAGGACTGATTGGACGCATAGTATTAGGATGATAAATGTGCTGCCTCGCGCCCATAACCTCATCACCATCACCCCTCGAGCTGACGCGCATCGAATGTGATCAGCGTAATCATACCTGGCAATACATCGACTTCATACGTCTGCAGGCCGCGCGCCACAAAGCTGACGCGATATTTTCCGGGGGGAAGGTCAGCAATGGCAAAATTTTCGCCCAACTGGTCATCGCCGTTGACCGTCCAATCGGCGTAGCTATCGACATAATAGGTTTCCAGGGTTTGTTCTCCATCTTCAGTAAGTCGTTCGATGGTGATCGAGGGGATTGAAATTGGCGAGCCAAACTCATCCAAAATTTTGCCGGCAATGATGCCATACGGTTGGCCGTTTGCATCGCTGTTTGGTTGCAGCCAGAGTTCGGGGTTGCGCGTGGTGCGATAGCTATTCTCGCCGTAGCGTACCTCAAAATGCAAGTGTTCACCGATGGCAGCCCCGGTGAAACCGACCAGGCCGATTTGTTCTCCCGTGCTGACTTGCTGTCCGACTTCTGTTTGTACTTCGAAGAGATGCCCATAAACGGTAAAAACGGGATCAGCGATTCCGGGTAAAGTGTGTTCGATGATCACCAGATTACCATAGAACACCGGGAAATCGGCAAAGGGGGTTTGATGGTCGTTTCCGGCAACAATGACGACACCCTCCGCCGCGGCCAAAACAGGGGTGCCTTGTGAGTTGACAAATTCAACACCGTGGTGGGTTTTGCGAGCCCCGCTCTGATTGCTGCCATAGCGATAGGTAGGGTCAATCACATCGACAAAATCAGGTGAGATAGGTCTTGCCAAAAGAAAGTGGCCCTGAAAAGCGCAAACATCTGGCGCACAGGGCGTAGGGGTTGGCGGCAGCGGCGTTGGAGAGGATGTGCTTGTGGGTGTGGGGGCAGGGGTGTCGGTGGGCAGGGGAGAAGGGGTGATGCTGGGTATTGGAGATTGAGTAGTGCTTTCGGAAGATACTTCACTATCCAATGTCAACTTCCCACTTTCCGCTTGTGGAGAACAGGCGAATAATCCCAAGCCAATTCCAATGATTAGCAAGAATCGCAAAATATTTCCCCGTCCCCCATCCTCGGTCCTCGATCCCATTACAGCTTCAACCCTCCTCGCTCAATGAGTTGTCCCTTGATCTGCTCTTGTAACTGGGCTGCTCCTTCATCGATGGATACAAGCATGTTCAGTAAGGTGTTGACGGCTTCTATATCCTTCAAGCTAAGCGCATTGATGCGCACGTTGTATCCAGAACTGGTGACGGCTGCCTGGGCCATGGCCGCGCCTGAGGCGGCATCGGTGATGGCATTAGCGTTGCCAAAACTGGCGACTTGCAGAGCTAATTCCATGACGCGGAAGGCCTGGCTGGCAACTTCAAGAGGAATCTCGGCTGCATGTAAAGTAGCTTCCTCGATCTGGATTGCTCGCTGAGGGTTATCCTTCGAAAGCCTGAAAGCGTTCATGATGGCTTCGAAAGCCTGGGCATCGCGCTCCACGGCTATGGTTAGCTCAGAGCGCAAATCTTCGGCTTCAGCGAGGATTTCCTTCATCTGAGCTTCAACCTCTGCATATTTCTTTTTGCCGATGGTCAATCGTGCCACCATGGCGACCAGCCCGGCTGCCATGGCCCCGGCGTGAGCGGCTGCTGAACCGCCGCCGGGTGTGGGGTTGCCGTCAGCAAGATTATCCAGGAATGAAGTCTCTAACCGCTGCTCGCTTTCAGCTCCCGGCTCCGTGCTCTCGGTTGTTTCCATGGCTGCAAATAATTTCTTTTCCAACACCTGCTCCGGCTCGAATTGGTCCATCTGTGTGTACCAGACCGCGGCATCAACCAGCGCATCTTGTGGGATCAGCCCAACCAGCTCGCTATGATGGATTCCGACGCCGTAACGCTCCGCCTCGCGGCGAATAGTCTCGACCACTAAGGCCAGCGGTGTTTTGCGGAAATTGGTCAGGTTCATCGAAACCTGGGCCCGGCCATCGACCAGGAGGCCCATACCTTTGACGTATCGCAGGCCGCCCGAAGAGTGCCGGATGGTCTTGCCGATCTTTTTGGCGATTTCGACATCGTCGGTGGTCAGGTAGACATTGTAGGCGATCAGGAATTCGCGCGCCCCGATGACGGTTGCCCCCGGCGTGCCCAATTCTTTGGGTCCAAAATCGGGGGCACGGAAGGGATCGGTGGCAATGACTTCCTTGAGGGTTTCATACTGCCCTTTGCGGATTACCTCCAAACGGGTGCGGTCTGGTCTTAAGGCGGCTTCCTCGTAAAGGAATGTTGGAATATTGAGTTCCTCACCGACGCGTTTTCCTACCCTTTGAGCGATCTCGACACAATCTTTCATCGTCGCCCCGGAGATAGGTATGAAGGGGAACACATCCGTCGCTCCGATGCGGGGATGCTCGCCAGTGTGCTGGGTCATGTCGATCAGTTCGGCGGCTTTGGCAATCGCCTGGAATGCCGCTTCCTCCACGCCCGCAGGGGAACCGACATAGGTAATCACGGTGCGGTTATGATCGTTATCAGAGTGATGGTCCAGTACGTGAACTCCATTCACGCTGGCAATTGTTTGGCTGATGGCCTGGATCACTTCTGGGCGGCGAGCATCGGAGAAATTTGGGACGCATTCAATTAATGAAGAAGTCATTTTAACCTCGGTATTTGTTATCAGGAATTCGGTGTCAGGGCAATTATACCCAAGCAAGAAAAACTATGGCGCGATTGAGTTACAATTTACGTAATGAATTTATGAAATCTTAATGGCACAAAGAGACATTTCATCCA
>CAZVPR010000064.1:0-26387 GCA_964629085.1 uncultured Anaerolineales bacterium | reverse complement strand
TCCCGGCGAATTCCAGGTCGTCGGTCTTTGAGCGGGTGGCGGCGACACGGGCGGTGGCGACAGCGGCGACGATAGTGGTGGCGAAAACAATGCTGGGGGGGGGAACCCAAATGATGATAAAGATGGCAGTGCTGGCGATGGCAATGCCGGCCATGGAAATGACGATAAAGAAAAGAAAGACAAAAAAGATAAAGACAAATAGTAGGGTTACTAATCCAACCAATCAAAAAATATATCTATTAGGGTTCCCATTACTTCATTTGTTCCTTGAATGAAGTAATCCAGGTTACCATATGCAGGGCTCCCGTCCGTGCCAACGACATCCGTGACTGCCCGCAGAATAAGACAACGAAGGCCATTTCGGCTGGCAACCCAGGCAATCGCGCCACTCTCCCAATCTCCAGCAACCGCGCCGAATTTAGCCCTTAGCTCAGGGATATCCTCCACGAGAAGATCCCTATCTCCAGAAACCATCAACGTCCGTTTCACTAAGCTAGGAAATTCACCATCCAGCCAGGATAAATTTAACTCAGTTGAGTAGTGAGCAATGTGCTCATCCCAGTCCCCCATTTGCTCAATAATGTCATAAATAATCGTCCGCTCAACAAGAATAATCTCGCCTTTTTCAATTTCACCCGCAATTCCACCACATGTCCCCAAGTTTACAATCAAATCGGGTCGCCAGCGGCCGATGACATATTGCGTTGAAGCAGCTGCCGAGATTTTCCCCCAACCCCCGTGGAAAAAGATTATTGAATGGTCAAATAAGAACCACTCTCCCATTGGTGATTCTTGCAAATCTTCACCAGGAAATATTTCCTGGATCACTTGCCACTCGATATCAGCAGATATCAACACTACAATTTTATTTTTCTTTATTTCGCCCATAAGCCTCCTGTTTCTTCCAACCAGTCGGCAATTTTTTCTGCGGCTGCCGGAATATCATTGTCAGAAATATCCAATTCAAATGTGGGCAGAATTGATTCCGAGATGAGTTTGCGCCAAAGCTGTTGTTCTTGGATAAAAATATTCAGATCATCGTATTGGGCGGGATTGCCTGAAACTAACAATCTCTGCTCCCGTGCATTTTCAAACGAATCTGGCGACCGGTTAACAAAGACCGATCGAAATCCCAGGTCATCGAGACGCTGTTCGAGCCAATGAAAACGATAATCAACCCCATGATTCTGCAACTGATAGAGCCGCGTCGAAAGATGAAAACGGTCGATGATCCAGGAATAGTAGCGCTGCAATTCAAACAGACGCACCCAGGTATGATAAGTTTCCATCGCCAGGGCTTCTTCATGAGGATTGAAGTTGATGGGCCCACGACCCCAAGGGAAATTGGTAAAACCACACCACTCAGCGGATATCAGCGGGGAGTGATAGCGGTATTTGCGCGGCCCCACGATGCGCGGATGCTCATTAAGTTCGAAGGCAATCTCGGTTTTGTGCGTGAGCCTGGTACCTTCGAGAATGATTTTCGGACACAATTTCTTCATATGCCACCTTTCATAATGCAATACGCAGAGTCACTTATCAAAGTGACTCTGCGTATGTTATATTGAATTTGGCTATTTGGTTGTTCTATTTCCCGTATCGAACTTCGATATTGCCAATTGCCTGGCTGACGTCCAGGTCGATCTTTTCATCGGCAGTTTCATAGTCGGGAGAATAATAGTAATCTCCACGTTTTTCAAAGTCACCAGGAACATCCAGGTTCGAGATAGCTTTGCTGACTTCCACACGAACAGCCACACCTTCGGGCACGAAGATCACAATCTCGCCAATAGCCTGGCTGATGTCACCATCCATGGAAACGCCTTCAGGCAAAATGACCTTTAATTCTCCCACTCCCTGGCTGGCATCCAAAGATGCAACGGCGACTTCCCGTAACTCGAGCTCCATCTCCCCGGCACCCATAGAGGCATCTAAATCCAGGGGAATATCAGGTGTCAACCCCAAATTCCAGGTCCAATCATTACCAGGATAAAACACTGGATTTAGACTTCGTAAAAAATAGTAGCCCGTTGAACCCTGGATTTTGTATTCACTGCGAATTTCTTGCCAGGTTCCCACAGAAACTTCACCAGCGATCAAGGCATTAGAATCATCCAACACGCCAATGTTCATCTCTCCGGCAGCCATAGCTATATCGACATCAGCTTTGTTTGTGTCGCCAATTTCCTGGCTGATACTCTCACCGACCACTGATTGACCAGAGATTTGCTCGAAGCTAAATCCGCCCAGCCAAAGTAAGCCTCCGAGCAAGCCAAGGACAATCAATACAGAAAGGGCAGAGAGCCAAATGGAACGGCGACCAACCATAATCTCAAGTCCAGCCGCAATCACAAGTACAGGCCAATAACGCCAAATAGAATTCCAGGCGGCCCAGCCCCAACCAAAACCACTTACCATGAAAGCCCCGGCCAGACAAAACATTATCACCGGCCCAACAATTTCTTTGCGACGAATAAGGCCATCGAAAGCGATAACGATAAAAATTAAGGGCCACAATCTCCAAATGGAATTCCAGGTGAGCGAATCGATGAAGCCCAGGTTTTTTAGCAGAAATACAACCCCAACCGCGATTAGGATGACAGGCCAAAACAACCCACCACGATATGATCGTCTTTGTTGATTATCATTCATGGTAAGTCCTTTAACGCTTCCATCGGAAAATCATGACTACCCCAGCCAGGATAAGCAACGCCGGCCAAAGATAGTCGAAATCAAACCACCAAAGCCATCCAATTCCTACCGCTTCCAGGAGCCAGACTACCCCAAGAATCACCAAACCACCTCCGATAATCAGGCCTGATTTGGGATGAGGCTGGTTGAAAGCCGTGACAAAATCATCACCCACGCCACGAATTCGCTCCTTGATATCCCCTGCCTCTGTGTCTTGCTCGGGGATGAGCACCCACAAAACTAGGTAAACCCAAAATCCCACTCCGCCACCAAACAGCAGCAAGAAAAATCCCAGCCGAATCAAGGTAGCATCAATATTCAAAAACTCACCTAAACCACCGCAAACCCCACCCAACATGCGGTCCGTTTGACTACGATAAAGTTTATTCTCCATTTTGCTCTCCTACAAACTCAAGCACGAAATGTGCGAAAAATGAAATATGCGCCTAGCAAAATTAATGCAACTGGCCAGGCAAAATTTAGATAACTCATCATTGCTGCAGATGTGAATATCCCTAAAACCAACAAAACTGCAGCGGGAATAAAGGCCCAGGTCATGCGGCCACTAGGTGTTGGCAAAATCCCTACCAGGGCAAAGGTAAGGCCTAAACCCACCAGGAATAACCAGCCACTATCCCGGACAAAAGGATCGATACCCGCCACAATTGCCAGTGAAGTTAAAACACCAGCGGGTATGACGGCCCACCACATTTCCCGATTCACAAAATAAACAGCCCAAAAACTCAGCCCGATCGCTGCTAGGAATATGCTCCCACCCAAATAATTGATGAATCTCGGAAACAGACTATCGCCAATAACGAGAACCATCAATCCAAATAGCGCCATACCGGGGATCAGAGCCCACCATTGAGAGCTGTCTGTGCTGTATGCGTAAAGAAAGGCAGCTCCGGCGATCCCAAAGAATATGCCCCAAATGATTCCCCAGGCGTTGGGGATTATTCTTAAATTCTGAGCCATGAAAAGGGCACCGGCCAAAATCAACAGCACGCCCCACAGCATTCGAAGATCAAATTTCTTCATGTCAACATTCCCTTCAAAAAAAACTAACCGACAAACAACGAACCAGCACCTGCTTCAACTTTGATTTCAAGTTGGTTCGCAGCCGAATCATATTCGGGGGACTGGTAATACTTCCCCTCTTTAGGGAAGCGGTTTTTGTCAACGTCAACGCCTAACAGTCCACCTTCTACTTCAACTTTTGCAGCCACATCTTCTGGGACATTGATCTTCACGGAAGCTGCACCGGCTTCGACTTTGACATAGGTGTAGCCAGCTCGAGCTGGAGTTGTGACTGTAGTTGCGCTGGCTCCTGTTTTAATGACCAATTCCTTCACCAAAGTTTCACGCAGGTTTAATTGAGTGTCGCTGGCGCCGCTATTAATTTCCATCGAAATCGGAACTTCAGAATTGAGTTGAACATCCCAACGGATGCGATTTCCTGATCCCCAAAACCAGGGGGCCAGCATGAACGGGAACCCTTCGGTCGGGACCTTCAGGATCGCGTCCAGGCGCTCGCCACTCGGGTTGGACGATTGATTTACACCGCCGGTAAACGAACCGGCAAGCAAATCATTGCTTTCCGCGCCTCCGTTTACCTTCAGTTCACCCGCTCCATGGTGAAAGGTAATTTTCGCTTCTGTAGCCTCAGCCAGGGGAATAGAAGCAGATTCAGATTCGAGATTTTCACCACCATATTGTGTTTGCCACAATATCCAAAGCCCTAACAATATCACGATCAGAGGCCAGAAAATTTGCCAAACATTAAACGGTAGAAAATCAAAATTATTCAGCAATAACAAGCCACCGAAAACAACAAACACTACACCCCAGAAAAATCGACTTTGGTTCACAGGTCTTCTCCTATATCTTCTGGCTCGATTGATTTAATTCCTTCATCAGTATTGGCTTCAACAGTATCAGCTTCCATAGAATCAGCAATTTCAGCAGGTTCAACTTTTTCAATCGGCTCAATTTTCTCAGACACAGGCGCTGCTTTTCGCCTGAACAAAGGTTGAACTAAAACCCATAGTCCGAAGATGATCAACAGAATAGGCCAGTAGGTACCCAACACCCTGGCCCCAAAAAATGCACCAAAGAGAGCAAATACAATCAGGCTGATGATGCTCATCCAGGCACCTACGCGAAATGTATTGCGTCCGCCTTCACCGAGAATGGACATTAACATGAGTCCAACACCAACAAAACAAGGTACCAGCGGCCAGGAATATGCCCAACTTTCCCAATTGCCGGTCGCATTCATCCAATACAGCATACCGCCAATACCGCTAACAATGCTTGCGGGAATAGCCATGCCCGGTGCCCGCAAAATCAATCCTAGCACCAACAAGAATACACCGACAATAATGACAATGACTGGCCAGGTTATGATTCGCCAAAACCAATCTAAGCCGGGAACAAGTTGCACGGCCAAAAACCAGGCACCGATCAATATGAAGATTATTCCAAAAATCAAACTCGATCGTGTTGAATTTTTCATCTATATTTCTCCTTAGTAAAGGTATTAGATCACTTTCAAGAATAACATACGTGTTAATCATAATCAGGTTGCACAAAAAAACCGACCTGTTGCTTCATTCAGGCCGGTTTTAGCTTTTGCGATTTGATTGTCATGTTACAATCATGGAATCTTCCGTCCCAAACTCATTTGGAACGTATTTATCGGCATCCCAATCATTTTCCCAACGTTCACCATCAACCCAATAACGGAACCGAAATTCTGAACCAACCGGTAATGAGATAGTACAAGAAAAGCGTCCTCCCTTACGAGCAGTAAGCGGATGAGCAGTTTTGTCCCATTCATTGAACTCACCAGCGACAAACACATCCTTTGCACCGGCCTCAGCCGGGAGCTCGAAAGTCACCCGGCATGTTTTGCCATTTTTGGAAATTGTTTTCTTCATTATCGCTCCTTTAGCGTTTTTGCCAGGAAGAGTGCTCCTGTCCGTACAATAGGGCAGGATAATACCACAATCCAAATGCTAAGCCAACCGATTTTTTTATCTCCGGCGCCCTCTCTGGGGTTGTGTGAATAACTCGCTGCGCAAACGATACCCAGCCATTTCGACCCGCTCAGAAAACGTGGGGCGCATGCCCGTGGAAACCAGGTTACCCAAAATTTTGCCATTTTGATCGATGCCGGTCTGCTCGAAGCGGAAGATGTCCACCATGGTAACCAACTCACCTTCCATGCGCGGGATTTCAGTAATATTCACAATTTTTCGGGACCCATCCGTAAGCCGGTCCATATGGACGATCAAATCGATAGCATTGGCAATTTGCGTGCGTACGGCCAAAATAGGAATTTCCACCCCGCCCATAAGAGCAATCGTTTCTAACCGAGCAATCGCGTCTCTCGGAGAGTTTGCATGCAAGGTTGTCATCGAACCATCGTGGCCGGTATTCATCGCTTGGAGCATATCGAGGGCTTCACCCGTTCTCACCTCTCCTACAATGATCCGATCTGGGCGCATACGCAAAGCATTACGAACCAAGTCTCGAGTTGTCACCGATCCTAAGCCATCCGAATTTTGCGGTTTTGTTTCTAGACTGACAACATATTTTTGCTGTAGCTGAAGTTCAGCCGCATCTTCGATTGCAATGACACGCTCATCACCCGGTACAAATCCGGAAAGAACATTGAGCAAGGTAGTTTTCCCTGAACTTGTATTCCCGCTAACAATGATATTCATGCGCGCTGCCACGCAGGCTTTTAGAAACTCCGCCATGTGAGGTGTCATTGAGCCCCGTTCAATCAATTTTTTGACCGATAAATGGCTAGAAAGAAATCTCCGCACGGTGATACAAGGGCCGTGCACAGAAACTGGGGGGATGACAACATTCACGCGGGAACCATCTGGCAAACGGGCATCTGCGGTAGGCGAATCGATACTTACCTGGCGGCCAACCGGATGCAGCATGCGATTTATTACTCGGATGACATGGGCCTCGTCTTCGAAGGTAATATTCGAATCAAGTAATTTGCCTTCCCGTTCGATGTATACCTGATTGGGACCCACAACCATAATTTCATTGATTGTCGGGTCGTCCAAAAGGGGTTGAATGGGCCCATAACCAACCAGCTCCGCCAAAACTTCTTTTATCAGGATTTGACGCTGGGGATCATCAAGCTCATGATCGGTACCCAACAAAGCACGCTCCACCCAATCGGCAATCCGAAAGCTGTATTCCGCCGAGGAGGGCGGAAAGCTTTCAATTTGCTGGGTAACAACATCAATCAGATATTCTTTCAGAGATGGAGTATCATCAAAATCAAATGGTTTTGTGCTATTATTCGTCATCGAACTACCTCATTCACTCGTATACTACCAATTATACACGTCAAGCCCCAAAAATCTCTCCACCCAAATTGAAACCAGCCGCCTCAAGGCGCGGGGTGAAAACTGGCCGCAAACCGGTAGCACGCATATTTCCCAAAATTTTCCCATCGGAACTGGTGCCCGTTTTCTCGAAAGCAAAAATATCCGATAAGGTTGCCACATCCCCTTCCATACGAGGCAATTCGCTGATCTGAACGATTTTTCGGGTGCCATCACTGAGCCGTTGCATATGCACGATCAAATCAATTGCCGAGACAATCTGTTTCCGAATGGCCTGCAGAGGCACTTCTAGTTCGGCCATCATGGCCATGGTTTCCAGACGCGCAATCGCATCACGGGGAGAATTGGCGTGTAAGGTGGTCAGCGAACCCTCATGGCCGGTATTCAGCGCCTGGAGCATATCCATAGCCTCACCGCTGCGAACTTCCCCAATAACAATCCGATCTGGTCGCATCCGGAGGGCATTACGAACCAAATCCCGCGTGGTGACTCCTCCAATCCCATCGACGTTGGGAGCCCGGGATTCCATTCGAACTATATATTTCTGCTGCAACTGCAGTTCAGCGGCGTCTTCGATTGTGATGATTCTTTCGACACCAGGGATAAATCCTGTAAGAATATTTAGTAAGGTGGTTTTCCCCGAACTGGTATTCCCCGTGATTATGATATTCAGGCGAGAAACAACACAGGCTTCCAGAAATTCCGCCATAAACCGGGTCAAAGACCCCATTTCGACGAATTGCTGCGCACTGAAGAGATTACGAAGGAATTTCCGAATGGTGATCACCGGTCCATCCAACACAACCGGAGGGATGGCGACGTTGACCCGCGAACCATCTGGCAAGCGTGCATCGGCCAGTGGAGAATCTCGATTAACCTGTAAGCCCAATGGATGCAAAATGCGATCAATGATGCGCAGCACATGCTCATCATCTTTAAATGTTAAATTCGTATCCAGCAGTTCGCCATTCCGTTCCACGTAGATTTGTTTTGCCCCATAAACCATGATTTCGCTGATTGAGTCATCATCCACCAAAGGTTGAATCGGGCCAAGTCCTATCAACTCAGCCTGGGCTTTACGAAATATCTTTTCTCGCGTTTCTTCATCCAGGTTTGAGCTAAGTTCTGAATACGTTTGATGCAAGAGCATTTCTATATCAGCCGCGGAGGTTGCTCCAGTGGATTGGCGCGTAACGGTTTCAATCAGATGATCAAGCAAAGCTGTCAATTTTGCACCTTGATCCTTCACATTCATCCCTCAACATCAACTATTTTTCGAGATTCTTATCAATCAGGGCTGGTAATGCCGATACAAAGCGCGAGCGGGCCATGACCTCATCCGCGCCAGCTTGTCGGGCCAATTTCAGTGTATCTACCTCCACATGAGAGCCGAAACAGATCACTGGAATCTGTCTGGAAACAGATGAATCCTTCAACCATAGGATCCACTGCTCCCAAGGAATATCATCTAAGCCAAGATCAAATATTATCAATGACGGACCGATTCGCGTGATCCTGTTCAAAAATGATTCTTTTATCCCCCCTGATTCCTCTCCGACCAATTTATCAACTGAGTGAAATTCCAGATATTCCAATCCCTTTTGCTCGACAACGCTTTCTATGCGCGTTGAAAACATCAGGTTGGCCACAAATGTCAGGACTTTCTGTCGATCATCCAAGTCATGTTCCTTTTGTCTGATTGATACAAAAATTATACTGGAATTGTCAGATTTTCCAAATCGCGCGGGTAATAAGTCATGATTTCAATGCCTTTCTGTGTAATGGCGACAGTATCTGAGTGCCGGAAACCACCCAATTCGGGTACGTACAAACCCGGCTCTACTGTAAAAACCATACCTGGCTGCATCAACGTCGGGTCACCGATATCCAGGAATGGACCCTCATGATAACGTATTCCAATGGTGTGACCGACATGATGTTTCCAATAGGGCATCAATTCGTGCTTCTCGTAATAGGCTCGCACGGCTTTGTCAACTTCTGCACAGGGAATTCCAGGACCCATGGCTTCAAAGGAAATATCCTGTAATGCCACCATATGATCAAACATGTGTTTCTGGTCATCGCTGGCCGGTCCCATCAGCATAGTGCGCTCCAATTCTGAGTTGTAGCCCCAAACAGGCGCGTTGGCGCCGGTCACCAACACATCCCCGGGCTGAAATGTGATATTGCTGGCCAGTGCATGCGGGATGGCAGCATTGCGACCAATTTGGCCGCGATACCCGGCCTGGGCGCCATTGGAGAAATAGCTTTGGGCGCGGTATATTGGGCCGATCGTATCCAGCATCGCCAGCGTTGCTTCGCTGCTGGCTTTTAAAGTTACTTCGGTTTCGGTAAGCCCTACCCTGGTGTAGCGCTGCAACAAGACATGCGCCAGGTGACCCCATTTGACGCTTTCACGGATCAGGTTCAACTCAGCTTCGCTTTTGATCTTCATTTGATCTTCGATAAAGCCAGCCAATGGAGCAGGTTTCGACCCAGTCAACTCACTGAACGAGGGACCGCGGTATCCGAAAATCCAGGGATAGCCATCCTGGTCAGCCCCAAATGAGCCTTGAACCTTCATTTCAGATAAAATATTCTTCAAGATCTCCATGGGATGAACTTGATGTGGGTACTCAAGATAATAATCAACCCGATCGATCAGCGCATTAGCCGAGGCGTGCTCCACTTCCAGGCGCGGCACAAATAACGCTTTGGTGCCTTTAGCGTTGACCACAAAAACAATTGGGCGCTCGGTAGGGATGAAAGCAAACCCGGTGTAGTAGAGAATGTAATCCCTGTCGAATATGACCGCGCCAGTAAGCTTTTCTTGCTGAAGATGTTCCAGCAATTTTTCAAGGCGGGTCTGGAATTCTGCTGCTGTAATATGAATTGAAGCGGTTTTCATTTCTTCTCCTAAAATTATCCACGAAGGTGCACGAAGTGACCCTAAAGGTTAAATTTGTGTTCCTTGATGTCCTGCGTGGAGTCATAATCTCCAAATTTGTGTGGCCTCGTCGAGCATGGACTGCCAGGCCGATGATTCGGGTTGATTTGGAGCGCCCAGGTTATCTTGCCAATCCTGGCCCAACAACGCCGCAACCACACCTTGCGCGCAGGCTTCGGCAGCTTCCAAATCATAGCCACCTTCTAAATAAAGGGCGATACGACCGTCACAGTGTTCATTCGCCCAATCAGCTAACCTTGAGATCAAGACGCCATAGCCTCCTGCGGTGAGCATCAAATTACCCAGCGGATCGCGCCAATGAGGGTCGAAGCCGTAACTGATTAGCAGCATTTCCGGATTGAAGCGATCCATCAACGGAAGAATGGCTTCATCCATGATGGTCAAAAATGCCTGATCGCCAGTAAAAGGCGGCAGCGGGAAATTGGCCGTCGTGCCTTCCCCTGCTCCGATCCCTGTCTCCCGCACCGCACCCGTTCCAGGGTAATGTGGATATTGGTGCGTAGATACATAAAACACATCGCCACGCGCCCAGAAAATATCCTGCGTGCCATTGCCGTGATGTTGATCGAGGTCGATGATCGCTAATCGCTTGGCATCTCGCTCCTGAAGCAAATACTCGGCTGCGATGGCGACATTATTAAGCAAGCAGAAGCCCATGGCCCGGTCTGGGGTGGCGTGATGCCCCGGCGGACGTGTCAGGGCGAATCCATGCCTTGCCTCCCGATCCCAGACCGAACGAGTGACGGCTAACGCGCCACCGGCAGTATGGCTGGCAATTTGCCAGGAATCAGTTGTGGTGTAGGTATCCATATCGAAGCGCTGTCCCCGTAAACACACCGCTTCTAACTGACGCAGAAATTCTGGCGAGTGAACTCCCGTCAGTACGTCCTGCGAGATTGCATCTGGCCCAAGTTTAGGATATGAAACCCACCAGCCCGCTTTTTTCAGGGCATTAACCATGGATTCAACACGGTCGGGCCGCTCGGGGTGGCCCATCTCGAAGTGGGCTTCATGACCTTCGGGGTAATAATAAACAAGTTCGTGCATAGTAACCTTTCAGATGAGTAAATGTCAAAATAATTTTCCAGTTAGAAGTTCAACTTCTCCAAGGATTTTTCTTGGATGACCACCTGGTGCTCATTTAAGTTGATATTAATTTTTTCTCCCTCACCCCACCATCGCTCCTTTCCGGTTTCCCGCCTGTCGCGTCCCAGAGGGCGAGGAGTGAGGGTAAGAAAAGCTGGATACCTTACGAAAGTACATGTATCCAAATTCTAACTTAACAAAGCACTTAGCCTTCCTTTACACGCAATGCCTGGCGAATACGCTCCCATTGGGCTTTGACAAAGCCAACGCGATCAGGGTCAATTTGGCGCTGGCTGTAACGAGCTTCATTAAAGGATTCGGCCATTCCTGTAAGGTCAGCGTCTACTTCTGGCAGAGATTCTCTCATAAAGTTAGCATATTCATTGGGAGTCTGCGACCCCGCACGAGGGAGTCCCTGCTCTCCACTGCGACGTACCAATGCCAGGAAATAGAAAATCACGCGCTGTCGCGGATTCAAGCGGCTTAATCCAAGAAACCGACCAGATCGTGATGAGCGCGTCCATTTCCTCGGTGATCGTAAACGACGGTACCCACTTCTCACAGAAGTTACAATTTGCTGACCGGCGCCCGTGAAAATCCCTACTAGCCAATTCCACAATTTGATCAGCCATCGTATAAACCCATAACTTTTCAGGGAAGCGGCCACATCTTCGTGTTGGCGTGCATACTGCACAATGGCAAAAATAATCACACCCAAGAAAACACCCCAAAAGACAATCGATTTGATGATTTCTGCCAGGGGCATTGCCGGGTTGGCAAAATCTGGCGGAGGTTCTTCCAGCCGCAAAAGAGGATTTGCAGGCCGCGGTGCGCTTATGGGATCATTTTTGAAAAGCCAGTTTATTGGAATACTGAACAAGAAAATCAATAGAATCCAAACAAGCTGAAAAATAATCGCAAGAACCAAAAAGAAATAATACAAGATTATGCCCAAGAGCTGCAGAAAACCCAATGAAAAATCGGTCGGCAAAAATATTACCAGGGCTGCTAACACAATCAAAAAAGCCAGGCTAAAATAGGCCCAATTATGCACAATGGTACGGCTGATCGGGATTTTCATCCCGCGCCAGCGGGTAATCAAATGAATGAGATGGATTTGACTGAAAAGTGCCGTGCCAAAGATAAAATATAGCAGGGTACTGGCCCCCCCCGCCTCAAAGAAATTCACTTGCACCAGACGGAAGCGCATCGTATCCGACAATGCCTTGCGCAGGTCGATGCGCATCAACCCGGTCAGCATAACCAGCAAAAATCCCAGCGTGATGATGTGGTTGGTCAGTTGCTGGCGCGCCGGGGGTTTATCGGCCGCTTCGTAGATGGCCGGTTCATGTAGGATGAGGTCGGCTTCCAGCCCAATTTCATCCAGCAAGTCTGCCAGACTGCCACATTCAAGCCAAACCGCAAAACACAAAACCAAAGCAATCAGGAATTGGTTGCTGAAAAATCCACTTAGCAAGTTGCCTGATAAATACTCTAGCTCTTCCAATCCCACCTGCAATCCAGATGAAAAAGTTACAATGAGTTTCAAAACCACCAAGATGACCAGCCACTGCCCGGCAAACATCATTCCCCATTCTCGGGCATCAAAGCGGGCTTCTTTAAATTTTTGATTCAGCAGGAAACGTTCCATGGCGATCATCAAAAAAACGAGCGGCAAGTATTTCATCAGCCAGGGATCGTAGACTGTGTGAATAAAAGTCGCCACCGTGTACCCGACAGCCGCCATCATCATGCAAATCAATGCATAACTCACCAATCGAAAGGTGCGTTCGTTGAATTTGTAATCCTTCACGTCTGACACGCTCATCGTTATACCTATTGCCGCCAGACATCCAGATCACGTTCGCGAGCAATGGCGGTCACACCAATCCCATAATATCCCGCTTTTTGAGTTATCTCTTGAGCCTTGGGCACCATGCCCGGCATAATAATACTGGCGTTCAACCCTGCCCGGCGAGCTTGACTAAGTTCATCCAGCAACGCATCATCGACGTAGCCACTTATCACGATTAACGATGTCCCAAAAGGAAATTGGACGCGCTGTTCACGAATTACGGTATCAAAAGAGGGCGATTCGGCCACTTCGATCCTTGCCAGGATTTCTAAGATCTGCAACAAGTGGGAACGCCCCTTTCGGGGTAACAAACTCGGAGGGGCTCCTGTTTCAATGAAGGGATCTCTGCCATTGACGCACAAACCTACGGCTTGTTGTTTGTTGTTCACCCAATTCGCAATAGAAGATGCAATCACAATGGCCAATTCACTGGCATCAAACACAATTTTGTAGTCGTAATCTTCGGCATTGAGATTCAGAAAGATCATTGCTTCCAGAGCGATGGACGGCTCAAAAATTCTGACCTGCATGTTGCCTGTTGCTGCGGTCGTTTTCCAATCCACCCAACGCAAAGAATCACCGGCCACATAATCGCGTTTACCGATCACCCGAGTAGGATCTGCGAAAATTGGGAGTTTATGTCGCAATGTACCCATCGGAGAGCGGGAAGGAATATCTAAATTCGCCAAAGGTACGATTCGAGGAAATACCGTCAGGTGATTCGGCGCAAATTCACGTTGCTGGTCCCCGGAAGAAAAGCCGAAGATATCACTGGATGATATGAATAACGGCCCAACAGGAAAATAACCGCGTTTTCGGGTTTCGAACTGATAGTTGAATTTCTTATTGGCAAAAGGACCCAATCCAAAAACTTGCTGAAACGCCCGCGTGCCCCGCAACTCGACAGGCAGTCCCTCATGAATGCGCAGCCAGGGCAATGGCAGCCACCCCTGGTTGATCACTTCCAATTGGACGGTTACTTCTTCTCCCAGGAAAGCGTGGGATTCACACTTGCGAGAATACTTCAGCCTGGATAATGATCTAGTGCTCCACCAGATGCTCACCGCGTACATACAGATGAAAAAATACAACAGCGTAAAGGCAAAGTCATCGCGCAGTAACGCGGCTGTGATGATAAGTAGAATGATAAGAGGAATATACTTGCGGATCATTGGTTATCACAAATGAACAAGAAAAACACCAAACACAGGAATTTCCTTTTCAATCATTTACATCCCCTAAATCAAGGGGTGTTTTTTCCAATACATCACCAAGAATACTCGTTGCGGTGCGTCCGCGCAATTCTGCTTCCGGTTTGATGATCAAGCGATGCGGCAGCGTGAAGGGTACCAGATACTTGACATCATCAGGGACGACATGATCTCGACCACGAACCGCAGCCAGGGCCTGTGCGGTTTTGTATAATGCCAGGCTGCCCCGAGGACTAACGCCTAATGCGAGATCATTGTGTTTGCGGGTGGCATTCACCAAATCAACAATATAAGCTTGCAACGTTTCATCGACATGCACATCCCAAATCAGTTTTTGAAATTCGAGAAGCTGACCCCCATCAACAACAGATTCAATTTGGTGGATTGGGTGCTCACGCCGCAAGTTAACCAGAATTTGCCGTTCATCTCCCGGTTCGGGATAACCCAAGGAAACGCGCATCAAAAAGCGATCTAATTGGGCTTCCGGCAAAGGGAACGTGCCTTCATATTCGATAGGATTCTGCGTGGCCAGCAGAATGAACGGACGCTCAAGTTCTCGGGTAACGCCATCGATGGTGACTTGCTGCTCCTGCATCGCTTCCAATAGAGCCGATTGAGTGCGCGGCGTAGCGCGGTTGATCTCATCGGCCAGCATCACATTGACAAAAATAGGTCCCTGCCGAAACTCGAAATCGCCCGTTTTTTGATTGAAGACAGAAACCCCGGTAACATCGTTGGGTAGTAAATCAGGTGTGCATTGCAAACGCTTGAAATTGCTGCCCAAGCTAATGGCCAGGGCTCGTGCTAGCATGGTTTTCCCTAATCCCGGAACATCTTCTAGCAAGATATGCCCCTCACAAAGCAAGGCCACCATGATCATCTCAATTGGTGCCCGTTTGCCAACGATGACCGTTTCGACATTGTCAATAACCCGATGGACAAAATCTTGAACTTGCTGCATGGCAATTCCTTTCACAACCAAATAGTTCTTTTCTCATTGTACCAGTCAATCATTTGAAACCAGGCGACTGCTGGTAAAATACTCTCGCAAAGAAGTGAATTTCGGAGAAACCGAATTAGACAAAGAAGATTGAACAACTTATCCGAACGAGAACAATTACGAATGGAGTCGAATGGCTCGTATTCCACGAATATTTTGGGAAATAATCAGGAAAGATCACAAAAGAAAATTCGTGATAAAAAATGTTCACGCTAATCTTTACTCTCACAAAAACCTAGGAATACTCTGTGTACTCTGCGGTGAAAAAAGTTTCTTATGTTCGACAAATCGACAACCCCGCCTGGAGGAACAATGACCACAGCCCTGTACCATGATGATAGCTATCTTAAAGAATTCGAAGCCACGATTACTGGTGTCGATGAAGAAAATCATGGAGTTATTCTTGATCAGACCGCATTCTTTCCTGGTGGCGGCGGTCAGCCTGCCGATACAGGGACACTCACAACTGGTGACCAGACCATCAACATCAAGCGCGCTCGCAATATCAAAGGCAAGGCCGTCCACCAGCTTGACAAAGAAATTGTTCTGCCTGCAGTAAGTACAAAGGTCAAAGGCAAAATCGATTGGGAATTGCGCTATAAGATCATGCGCACGCACACCGCCATGCACATCTTATGTGGCGTTATATTCCGAGATTACGGGGCTTCAGTCACAGGTGGCAATATGCAGCCGCTCAAAGGTCGCATGGATTTCGAATTCGAGACCATGCGCAAGGAGCTGGTCGATGAAATCAATACGGCTATCAACGCCGAGGTCATCAATGCTCGCCCGGTGAGTTGGCGAGAACTGCCCCGCGAAGAAGCCTTCCAGATCCCCGATCTGATCCGCACCAAGATCAACCTGCTGCCTGAGTTCATCAAAGAAGTACGCGTGGTCGAAATCGAAGGGCTCGATTTGCAGGCAGATGGCGGCACCCACGTTCGCAACACCTCCGAAGTCGGACAAATTCGTGTTGTCGATTACAAAAGTAAAGGTGCCATTAATAAGCGCATTTATGTGGAACTTGACGATGATTAACAGAACCTAACGCAAAGGCGCAAAGAGCTCAGGTGTGAATTTTCAAATTGCTTTTGTGACCTGCATTGAAAAACAACCAAAATTTCTCTAATCTCTGAGACTCTGCGCTTCTTATCAGTAAAAATTGAATGAGCAATAATCAAAATTCTGGTATTGTTTTTGACATCAAGAAATTTTCCATCCATGATGGCCCTGGCATCCGCACGACCATCTTTCTGAAAGGCTGCCCATTACAGTGCGCCTGGTGCCATAACCCCGAGGGAATTTCCCCCCTTCCTGAAATCCATCTCTGGGAACAGCGCTGCATCGCTTGCGGGGAGTGCGTCGATGCTTGCCCCGAATCGGCAGTCAGCTTCCAGGGTGATTTGCGGCTTTGGGATCGAGAAATCTGTACTCGTTGCGGCCGCTGCGCTGGCATCTGTCCTGCTGAAACTGTGCAGTTGATCGGCAAATCGATGAGTATCCCCGAAGTCATAGCCGAAATTGAAAAGGACAACATTTATTACGATCAGTCTGGGGGCGGTGTCACCTTCTCGGGCGGCGAGCCCCTCAACCAGACCAGTTTCCTGAACGCTCTTTTAAAGAAATGTAAAGAACTCAAAATCCACACCGCGGTCGACACCAGCGGTCTTTCCCCCTGGAAAAATTATCAAGAGATCATCCCCTTTACCGATCTATTTCTTTTTGATCTCAAAATTATGGATGATGACCGGCACAAGGAGTTCACCGGAGCATCCAACAGGTTGATTCTGGATAACTTGGAAAAGCTAATCGAGGCAGGAAAATATATCGTTGTGCGTGTTCCTGTCATTCCGGGCATCAATGATCACCCCGAGAATATCGCTGAGACGAGCACTTTCCTGTCATCCCTGGGAGGCATCCAAAATATTGACATTCTCCCGTATCATCGCATCGCCAGCGATAAGTACCGGCGCATGGAAAGCGAATATCAACTAAAAGAGATACAGCCGCCCAGCAGCGAAGAGATGGAAACGATCGCCAACCAATTCCGCACGGCCGGGTTTACCGTTACAATTGGGGGGTAGAAACATTAGGAAACCAAGATTAATCTCCTCATCTTCCTGCGTACCTGGTTCCTCATAATTTTTTTTCGTGGAGTTCGCGATGAATGAACGAGTAAAAAAATTGCGCCAACAAAGCCTGGACGCCATCCCCACCATCACCGCCGAACGCGCCCAACTGCTGACCGAGTTCTATGCGTCTGAGAATGGATTTAGTTCTATCCCGGTACAAAGGGCCAAAGCCTTTGCCTATATTTTGGAGAACAAATCTATCCCCATTCTTGAGGGCGAGTTAATAGTTGGCGAGCGCGGCCCGGCCCCCAAGGCCACGCCAACTTACCCGGAAATCTGCTGTCACACTATCCAGGATTTGGACACACTCGATACGCGCCCGCTGACATCCTATAAAGTCGATTCGCAAACCAAACAGATCTACCAGGACGAGATCATACCCTTTTGGACGGAAAAGGCCATGCGTCCAAAACTTTTGAGTGAAATGACCCCGGAATGGATCGCTGCATTCGAGAGCGGAATTTTCACGGAGTTCATGGAGCAGCGTGCCCCCGGCCATACGGTGCTGGATGGCAAAATCTACAAAACAGGCATGCTGGATTTCAAGGCTGATATCAAGGCCAGCCTGGAAGGATTGGACTATTATAACGATGCGCGTGCCTTCGACAAAGCCGAAGAACTTAAAGCTATGGACATCTGCGCCAATGCGCTAATCCGCTTCGCCGAACGTCATGTCGAGAACGCTCTCGAACGGGCTCAAAATGAAAGCAACCCCGCCCGCAAAGCCGAGTTGGAAGAAATTGCTCGAGTCTGTCAGCGCGTACCCGCTCACGCCCCGACGAATTTTTGGGAGGCGCTGCAGTATTACTGGTTCGTGCATCTGGGCGTGATCACTGAACTCAATCCCTGGGATGCTTTCACCCCCGGGCGCCTGGACCAGCATCTGGAGCCATTTTATGAAGTAGGGCTAGCTGATGGCACCTTGACCCGTGAAAAAGCCCAGGAATTGCTGCAGTGCTTCTGGGTCAAATTCAACAACCACCCCGCCACGGCTAAAGTAGGCGTGACTGCCCAGGAAAGCGGCACCTACACCGACTTTGCCAATATCAACAACGGTGGGTTGAAAGCCGATGGCTCTGATGCGGTCAATGATGTCACTTACTTAATCCTGGATGTGATCAAAGAAATGCGATTGTTGCAGCCCAGTTCCAACCTACAGCTCAGCAAGATGAACCCGGACCGCTTTGTCAAAAAGGCGGCCGAAATCATCCGCACCGGCTTTGGACAGCCGTCCATCTTCAACGCTGACGTCGTTGTGCAGGAGATGGTTCGAGCGGGCAAATCCGTCGAAGACGCCCGCGACGGCGGCACCAGCGGCTGTGTGGAGACCGGCGCATTCGGCAAAGAGAACTACAACCTGACCGGCTATTTCAACATCCCCAAAATGTTGGAACTGGCCTTGCATGATGGCAATGATCCACGCACAGGCAAACGGATCGGCCCTAAAACGGGTGACCCGCGCAACTTCAAGTCTTATGAAGAGCTTTCGGAAGCCTTTGAGAAGCAATTGCACTATTTCATTGATATCAAAGTACGCGGCAACAACGTTATCGAGCGGCTGTACGCCAAATATTTGCCGGTGCCTTTCCTTTCATTGATCATTGATGATTGCATCGCCACCGGGCTGGATTATCACAATGGCGGGGCCCGCTACAACACTACGTATATCCAGGGTGTCGGCACCGGCTCGATCACAGATGCACTCACAGCGATCAAGTATCATGTTTTCGACGAAAAAACGTTTACCATGGCAGCACTACTGGATGCTATGGACGTAGATTTCGAGGGGCATGAGAAATTGCGTCTGACCCTGGTCAACAAGACCCCCAAATATGGCAACGACGATGACTACCCCGACACCATCATGCGGAATGTCTTCGAGTTGTATTTTGACGCCGTCACCGGTCGGCCCAACACCAAGGGCGGCCACTACCAGATCAACCTGCTGCCCACCACGGTGCACGTCTATTTTGGTGCGGTGATGGGCGCCATGCCCGACGGGCGCAAGGCCGGTCAGCCGCTCTCGGAGGGCATCTCCCCTGTGCAGGGTGCCGACCGCAAAGGGCCCACCGGGGTGATCAAATCGGCGGCCAAAATGGACCACATCCGCACGGGTGGCACGCTGCTCAACCAGAAGTTCACCCCGCAGCTATTGGATAACGAAACCGGCATCCAGAAATTCGTCCATTTGGTGCGCTCTTATTTCAACATGGACGGCCATCACATTCAGTTCAACGTCATCGACGCCGACACGCTGCGCGAGGCCCAACAAGCCCCAGAACATTACCGCGATCTGATCGTGCGCGTGGCCGGCTACAGCGACTACTTTTGCGACCTGAGCCAGGAACTGCAAGACGAAATTATCGCCCGCACTGAACACCAGTCATTTTAATCACAGCATCCCAAGCAAATCGGTTCATTCCTGATCATATCGAAGGCTTTGTTGTGAGTTCAGCCGAACGGGTACGGTTTTACGAATTCCACCCCTCAATACGGACCGCTCAAAACGGTGGCCTACTCGGGGTGAAATTCAAAATTTTGTTTCAATGAATTCTTCCACCGACATCCTCATCTGCGGCGCTGGCATTGCCGGCATCTCGACCGCCTACCACTTGTCCGTCAAACATGGCATTAGCAATATCTTGCTGGTGGATGAGCGCGCTCCCCTAAGCCTGACCAGCGATAAATCTACTGAATGCTACCGCAACTGGTGGCCCGGGCCTGGAGACGAAATGGTGGCATTAATGAACCGCTCCATTGATATCATGGAGGATCTGGCCGAGGAGAGCGGAAATATCTTTCGGATGAACCGGCGCGGCTACTTATACCTTAGCGCCGACCCGAAGAAGATTCCCGATTTTGAACGCTCAGCTCGCGGACCATCGGAGTTGGGTGCCGGACCCCTACGCGTTTATCGTGCCTCCGAGGCGAAAGCCGATCCAACCTATATCCCCTCCCCGCCCGAAGGATACAAAGATCTGCCCGCCGGCGCTGATCTGATCTTCGATCCAACCTTGATCCAGGAACACTTCCCTTTTCTGCCGGATAGCGTCGTGGCTGCACTGCATGCCCGCCGGGCCGGTTGGTTCAGCGCCCAGCAGTTGGGCATGTACATGCTCGAACAGGCGCGTGCTGCCGGAGTCGAATTTATCAATGCCCGGGTTGATGACGCCGAAGTCACGAATAATCGCATTCAAAACGTGCGCCTCGATAATGGCAGCAAGATAAACACCAATTCCTTCATTAATGCTGCTGGGCCTTATGCAGAAAGGATCGGCTTGATGTTGGGGGTAGAACTGCCTATCTTCACCGAGCTGCATCTCAAGGCGGCCTTCCCCGATCCGCTCGGGGTGATGCCGCGTGAAGCGCCCCTATTAATCTGGACCGACTCACAAATGCTGCCCTGGAGCGAAGAAGAACGCCAGTTTCTGGAAGATGAAGATGACACCCGTTGGCTGCTGGGTGATATGCCCCCTGGCGCGCACACTCGCCCTGAGGGCAGCGGCAACAGCGATATCATGGTCCTGCTGTGGGAGTATCACACCGAGGTGATGAACCCGGTCATCCCGCCACCTATCGATGAACTATATCCCGAAATCGCCCTGCGGGGCATGGCGGCCCTGCTGCCGCGCTTCGAAGAGTATTTCGAACGCATGCCCAAACCGGTCATCGATGGCGGCTATTACACCAAAACGCAGGAGAACCGCCCCCTGATTACACCGCTGCCCATCGATGGCACCTACCTGATCGGGGCGCTTTCAGGCTTTGGCTTGATGGCCGGCTGCGGCGCGGGAGACCTGTTGGCTGCACATATCACTGGAAGTAAGCTCCCACCCTACGCAGCCGCCTTCCACCTGGAACGTTATCAAGACCCAAAATATCAGAAGCTGCTCGAAAACTGGACCGCAAACGGACAGCTATAAAAAGAAGCAGAGATTTTTTTGAACATCCCTGCTTCTTCGAAGCTCAATTCTGGCAGTTGACGTCAAGCCAGGCCCAATTGCGCCAGGATTCCACCCAACCCAGCGCCAACTGGCGGGTCGACATCAATGCGAACAATTTTGCCGCCCTCGATCGTAAGACTATATGTATCCTCTGGCAGGGAAAATGACTTGCCAGTTGCGGCAAAATCTTGCATTCCCATCGGTGAAAGTTTTAATTCTTGTGTATGGGAACCGGTAAGTTGGTAAACTAAATCGACAGAATTACCATTAGTTCCATTTGATCGCCAATTGAAATTTACATCTGGAAATGCATTTTGCAGCGTCCTTATAAATTCAACCCACTGGGCCTTAGTAATAGGATTTGGTAGGTTGGTAGCCTTGAACTCAAATTTATCGGACAGAAGTGAACCAACTTTATCCAGGTCTCCCGATTTGAAAGCATCCAACCAGGAATTTACGACATCTTGAGTACTTATAATCATCCTTTCTCACTTTTTCATGCACAAATATTGATAAACATTGTAAGGAACTTCACTCTAATTTTGATCTGTAAAGTGAGTACTTACCTCCAAAAGTACTGATTGAACAAAAATCCATTATATTCGGACATAATATATCATATTTAGTTATAAAATGCCGAACCGGTATCAAATCTTTAAGAGACCAATAATGAGGGCATAGAAAATTCATTGTAATATTTTGGCAACGTAGGGAAGTTACAATTGTGATCATACATGAGATAAAATTAGGGATGAAAGTATTCGTTTGAGCGATTATTACCCACCCACCAATCCAACTTTAGGAGAAAACACTATGCGACCGAAAGTAAACTTCCTCAGCGATGAAACCGTAGCCCAGATCATTGACGAAGGCTATCAATTGCTGGGAGATCCCGGCATTCAAGTACACAACGAAGACGGGCTCAAACTGCTGGCTGAGGCTGGAGCCGAGGTTGATTTCGAAAGTCAGGTGGCCAAGATCCCAGAGGAAATTGCCCGCCGCGCCATGGAAACCCGCCCGTCCGAGTTTTATCTCTACAACCTGGCCGGTAAACCGGTGGTCCATTACGGCGGTGACGATGTCCATTTCGATCCCGGTTCAGCGGCGCTTTTGCTGCTGGATGGCGAGACCCAACGCATGCGCCAACCCGACACACAGGACTTCGTGCGCCTGATCAAATTGGTGGAAATGCTACCGCAATTGGACGCCCAGAGCACCTCCATGGTGGCCGTTGACGTACCCATCGACATCGGTGACTTGTATCGCCTTTACCTGGCGTTGAACTTCATGCACAAACCGATCATCACCGGGGCCTTCGAAAAGGACACCTGGTGGTATATGAAGGACATGTTGGTGGCCATGGCTGGGGGGGAAGCTGCCTTGGCTGAGAAGCCCATCGCCGTCTTCGATGTCTGCCCCTCGCCGCCGCTGCTGTGGAGTGATATTACCTGCCAGAACATGATCGACAGTGCCCGCTACAACATCCCCTCCGAGTTGGTCTCAATGCCGCTGACCGGCGCCACTTCTCCGGTAACGGTGGCCGGTGCGGTCGTGCAGCACACTGCCGAATGTCTAAGCGGGGTGACCATCTGCCAGTTGGCCAATGAAGGGGCGCCCATCGTTTGGGGCGGTTCCCCGGCCGCCTTCGATATGCGCCAGGGCACTACACCAATGGGCGCGGTAGGCACCTGGATGATCGACTGCGCCTACACCCAGGTTGGCAAGGCCCTGGGGATGCCCACACACTCTTATTTAGGTATGACCGACTCCAAGGTGGTCGATGCCCAGTGCGGGCTGGAATCGGCTGGTGGTGCAATCATGGCTGCTCTGGCCGGGGTCAATATGGTCTCCGGGGCGGGGATGATGGCCTTCGAGAACTGCCAGAGCCTGGAAAAACTGGTCATCGACGCTGAAATCATCGGCATGGCCAAACGCCTGATCCAGGGCATCGTCGTACGCGACCAGCCTATCGCCGTGGATATCATGCGCGAGGTCGGCCACGACGCTCAGTTCATGGGATTAGAGCACACTTTCCAATGGTTCAAAGAGGAAGATTACATCCCTTCTGAGATCATCGACCGCCAGGAGCCGGAAGCCTGGGAAGCGCACGGCGCGCTCAACAGTTTGGATCGCGCCCGCATGCGGGTGGAAGAGTTGATTGCTGCCTATCAGCCAACTACTGTCTCCGAAGATTTGCGTAAAGAACTGCGTACCATCGCAACCAGCGCGGCCCAAAAATTCGGAATGGATGAGCTGCCTCCCCTGGCATTCGAATAATCGTTCAGCATCAGCCATACATCACTTTGACCTATTCGTTGGGCGAGTCCGATCGAAGGCGCAGGAGCATCGAATCCAGAATTGCGGCAACTATCTTTTTCGCATTTAATGTGATTAGGTGAAAGATGATCACCAAAAACCTTTTCCTTCAAATAGGATATCAATATGGATAGAAATCGAAACTCACAATGGACCCCCCCCAGGCTGGACATCGCTGCAATAAAAACCGGGGATATGCCGGGTGATAAAGTTACTATTAATGAAACTCATATCAAAAAATCAAATACGATATTCCCATACGTCCTCCAAGCGTTGAGCAAGCATGGCGAAAGAAGAGTGGTGATTTCTATATATGGTGGTTCCGGTGTCGGCAAATCGGAAATTGGTTCTGTGCTTGGGCATTATCTAAATTTGGAAAATCACCCCTCTTACATCCTTTCCGGTGATAATTATCCACACCGCATTCCAAAACATAATGACATGGAGCGTTTATCCGTTTACAGGAATGCCGGTCTTGACGTCCTCGCCAGAAACAGGAATTCCAAAAATGCATGGTTTGATAAGCTGCATCAGAAATGGCCTACAATGGATGATTTTCAACCAGAGAGCTTTTCTGTAGAAGATGCTTCCTGGATAAACGAATATTATGCCACCGGAAGGACTGCGCTAGAAAACTATCTCAGCACAGAGAAGGAAATAAACTTCTCATCCATCAACCACATCATCAAAGCTTTCAAAAATGGAGCCAACGCCATCAATCTAAAACGTATGGGGAGAACAACAGATGATATCCGTTTGGAAGTCGTTGATTTTACAGATGTTCAAATATTGATCATTGAATGGACTCATGGCAATAATCCGGCACTCGAGGGTGTTGATTTTCCAATTTTCCTGTTTAGTACTCCCGCAGAAACGCTTGCTCATAGACTTGCTCGAAGCAGAGATAAAAACACAGATACCCCGTTTATCAGCCTTGTATTAGATATAGAACAAGAAAAGCTGGTTAGCCAGGCCCCCAATGCCAAATTGATCCTATCAAAAGATGGGCAAGTTTTATCATTCTCCGAATTCAAAAATCGACTTGCCGAACAGGAAAAATCGGAATAAGAAAGAATGGAAAATCGAAAAGACAGCTTACCCAATGGGGTTATGTTTAATGCCTACCCGGACAGTTGCGGTGGATCCCTTGATAAGATAATCACATTATTGAAGAATGATGATTTTGATAACACCTTTTCTTTGTTTTACATCTTGCCTTCGTTATTCAATTCGGATCTGGACCGAGGCTTTTCGATCGTCGATTATGGCTTAAACAAAGCAATGGCTTCGGAAGCAGCCCTAAGCAATCTTCAAGATGAAGAGATTGAATTAAAACTGGATTTCGTTCTCAATCACATATCTGTGCAATCGCCCCAGTTTCAGGATATGCTCAGCAAGGGAGATGAGTCAGAATATATCGATTTCTTTATCGATTGGAACGAATTTTGGGCAGGCAAAGGGGAAGCTGATCCCGAAGGGCATATTATCCCCGATGAAATTTATTTGGAAAACCTCTTTATGAGGAAGCCTGAGCTTCCCATCCTGAAAGTGCCCTTTCCGGATGGCTCATTCCGCTTCTATTGGAATACCTTCTACCAGAAAGTGGCCGTTGCCCCGCCCCAGGCAAAAAACATCCAAACCATCACAGACCTAAATAGAGATGATGCAGAAGTTGTAACCGCAAAACTAACGGCAGCAGTAGAATCAGGTCAATCCATATATGACACAGATCTTGGCCGATACAATTCGTATCAAGAGCCAATTTTGCGATACATTGAACGCAATTGTACGCATTATCTTGGTCAAATGGATTTAAATGCAAAATCCGAAAAAGTGTGGCAGTACTATGATGAAACCCTGGCGCGGTTGAAGGCATACGGGGCAAAAATTGTCAGGCTGGACGCTTTCGCTTATCTTCACAAAGAAGTGGGCGAAACAAATTTCTTCAATGAGCCGGGGACTTGGGAGTACATCAACCGTCTTCGAGATATTGCTGATAAATACGGCCTGGTATTGCTGCCTGAGATCCATTCAAGCTATGAAGAAAAAGTCCATGAAAAACTGAATGCGTATGGATATGCCTTCTACGATTTTTTCTTTCCTGGGCTGGTGATCAATGCTTTGGAAACAGGATCAAACACCCACTTGGTGAAGTGGATCAAAGAAATTGTTGACAACAATTACACTACCGTGAACATGTTGGGTTGCCATGATGGCATTCCTTTGTTGGATATCAAGGGATTATTAGCGGATGAATTTATCGATCGTTTGATAGAAATCATTCTTCAGCGCGGTGGAAGAGTAAAAAATCTATATGGCCCAGATGGCAAGAAGATATCCTATTATCAGGTCAATGCCACCTTCTTCAGCGCGCTGGATGCTGACCCCAAGAAGTTCCTGCTGGCCAGAGCGCTTCAGATGTTCATGCCTGGGATCCCTCAAGTTTGGTACCTGGATCTTTTTGCTGGAACCAATGATCATGCAGCCGCAGATAGAGGCGGTCACAAGGAAATCAACCGCACAAATTTCTCGCTGGCGGAGGTCGAAAGCAAATTGTCAACCTCAATCGTCCAGGAACAATTAGATTTGCTCAGATTCAGGAACACCTGCCCTACGTTTGGCTCTGATGCTCAATTAACCATCGATGATTCAGAAGAAAATATGCTCAAGCTTGAATGGTCAAAGGGCGGCTCAAAAGCATCCTTGCATGCGAACCTGAAAACTTTTGAATATATAATCAGCCATACCTAACTAGTGGTCTGTCCATCATGAATGATAAAGATGGCCCAAATCTTGCTCCCTGAA
>CAZVPR010000063.1:0-26653 GCA_964629085.1 uncultured Anaerolineales bacterium | reverse complement strand
TAATTAGGTCAGGAGTTACGCAGTTGAGAACTTTCCAAGAGAAAATTGACCCTTCGATTCAGTCCCTTGCCAACGGCACGCCTTCGGCGGGGACAACTTCGCGAAGCATCCTGTAAGGGCAGGATACGAACTGCGTAACTCCTATAGGTTTAGGTATTAGGCATCCCTCCCAATACCCAATAACGAATACCTGATTACCCAATGACAAAGGAGTAAAAAATGAAAAAATCAAAATTCTGGTTGGGACTGACCATAGGCGCGATAGGCACTTCCATAGTTTATAAAGCTATGAAAGATGCTCGCATGCCAAACGCCAAGATCTGGCATCGCATTTTGACCGAGAAACACGGTGAAATCGAAGCAGCCGTGATGATGGGACGCGTACAACAGCGCTACGAAGAATTCAAAACACGCCGCCCGGTGTTTGAGAGCCAGGTTTTCAATTCCCATGTTGTGGGCAGCATTCTTCCTGGGTTGGCACTCTATCAAGAATTGCGTGAAAGTGGAATGGATGCAGAGACGGCCATAGCTGAAATCGATGACATTTTCGAAAAATGGTTTAATGAAGCACCACCCCCAAATATGAGATTGAACCGAAGCATGAAATATTTCCCAGATCATTTCGACTTTTTCCGCAAACTGGTCCTGTTCGCCATGAAAACCGTCTTTCCCTCACCGGGCTGGCAGTTTGATATGGTTGTCGACAATGAACACAGCCTGGCTTTCAATATGCACCATTGCTTCTACCTGGATGTGCTCAACTATTATGAAGCGCCCGAACTCACCCCGGTGTTCTGCAAGCTGGACGATATCTTAATGGCTGCCATGCCTGATTCCATCAAATGGGGGCGCACACAGACCATTGGTATGGGTGCCGAATATTGCAACTTCCGATGGGATTATGTTCCGATGGAATCGATCCAGTCTTAGACAATTTTTTTTCAAAGTTTGTCAAGAGCCTGCTGGAAAACTCTGGTTGGCTCTTTTTTCTTGACAATTGATACTTAGTGATTTATATTATAACTATTAGTTATTTTGCGAACTACTATTGTGAGGATTCATGGAATTTCTTACAGGATTAACCCGCATGGGCTTCACTGAATATGAGGCCAAAGTATATCTGGCATTGTTGCACGAGAACCCAGCTACGGGCTATCATCTTAGCAAGAAGTCTGGGGTGCCGCGCTCGATGGTCTATGAAGCCCTGGGGCGTTTGAGTGTGCGCGGCGCGGTCATGGAAACCATTGAAGGTCGGGCGACGTTGTACCGTCCCATTCCGCCTGATGTGCTTCTGGATCGCTATGAGGAAGAACAACGCCAGATGACCATTGATTTGCGTGAAGGTTTAGGGAAGCTTTACACGGCTTCGGATGAAGACCGTGTCTGGTCGATTTCCGGTCGGCAGCCAACCTTTTCGTATGCTGTTCAGATGATCCGCAGCGCACGCGAAGAAATCTATCTGGTGCTCACCGACGATGACCTCGATGTGCTCCACCAGGAAATTGTCGAAGCCAATGAACGGGCTGTCAGCCTGAATATATTATTGACCGGCGAAGCAGAATTTGCTATTGGCAATGTTGCCCATCACCCGCCATTGGAAAGCGAAATGCAAGAATTGACCAATACGCTCATGGTGATCGTTGATAATGACCGGGTGCTAATTGCCAGCACCAACCAGGAGACGATTGCAACAATTACGGGTAGTCGGAACCTGGTACTCATTGCGCGGCAGTTTGTTTGGATGGAGTTGTTTGCCCAGCGCATGGCTGCGCGGTTAGGAGTTGATGCAATTAAAAAACTCGATCCAGAGGACCAGAAAATATTCTCCGGACACGTTAAGGAATAAGTCATGACATACGCAATTACAAAACAACATTTACCCAAAAAACATCACGATCAGGTTGATCACCATTCGCATAATGACCCTCATCGCTACACCAACCCGCTGGCCGATGTGATCCTTGGCGGACAGGATGGCCTGGTAAATGTATTGGGCATTGTGCTGGGTGTGGCGGCCGCTACCAGCGACCAGCGCATCGTCCTCGTCGCTGGACTGGCTGCCACTTTCGCAGAGTCCATCTCGATGGCTGCTGTAGCCTATACCGCTACCCTGGCTGAGACGGCTCATTTCGAGAGCGAGCGTGAACGCGAATACCGCCACGTGAGTATGGTACCGGCAGTGGAGCGTGAAGAGATTCGCGAAATCTACCGTAAAAAAGGATTCGAAGGCGAGTTGTTAGATCAGATCGTTGAAAAGATCACCGCCGATGAAGATGTTTGGGTGGGCGTGATGATGGCTGAAGAACACCAACTCATGCCGACAACTCGGCGTGATGCGGCGCGGTCTGCACTGGTGGTTGGCATTGCCGCCATTATTGGCTCCTTGATTCCCTTAGTACCTTTCCTGTTTTTGCCGGTTGGTATTAGTATTGGCATTTCGCTGGTCATCTCTGCGCTGACATTGTTTTTGGTGGGTGTATATAAAGCCCGTATCACCATCGGTCATCCTGGTAAAAGCGGTATCGAAATGGCTGCCATTGGCACGGTCAGCGCATTGATTGGCTATTTGGTAGGGATAATTCTCAAGATACCCCCAGCATAAACAAAAGAGGAGACCATAAATGAATTTTCAGCGCACTTTTTCCGGTGCCCCTTGGGAAGAAAAGGTTGGCTATTGCCGGGCGATTCGAGCAAGAAACCATATCTTTGTAACCGGCACGGCCCCTGTAACCGAGGGGGGCACCTGTTATGCCCCCGGGGATGCCTACCTCCAGACAAAACGCTGCATCGAGATTATTCAGCAAGCTTTGCAGGATTTAGGCGCAAATCTTTCGGATGTAGTGCGCACACGCATGTTCGTCACGGACATCAGCCGCTGGCAGGAGTATGGCCGCGCTCATGGCGAATTTTTCGCTGATCATCCCCCTGCAACGACCATGGTGGAAGTCAAATCGCTAATCGACCCGGAGATGCTGATCGAGATCGAGGCGGATGCTGTTTTAGCATCCTGAAAAGCTACGCGTTATAATTGACCCACCAGATCACAAGGAGCATAATAATGCAGGTATTAGGAATCGATATCGGTGGATCAGGCATCAAAGGCGCGCCCGTAGACGTAAAAATGGGAGTCATGTTGACGGAGCGCTACCGCATCAAGACCCCAAAATCTGGTAAACCTAAACCCATGGCAAAGATAGTGGCAGAAATCGCCCAGCATTATAACTGGCAAGGGCCGATTGGCTGCGGTTTTCCGGCTGCCGTCCAGCAGGGAATTGTCCGAACGGCCTCCAATGTGCATGATAACTGGATCGGTACACATGCAGCCAATTTGATTTCCAAAACCACTGGCTGCCCGACCAAAGTGATCAACGATGCGGATGCGGCCGGCCTGGCGGAAATGAAGTTTGGTGCTGGTAAAGGCAAGCAGGGCGTGGTCTTGTTAATTACTTTGGGCACCGGCATTGGCACGGCAATCTTTACCGAGGGGCAGCTATTACCCAACACCGAATTGGGACATATCGAAATCGAATGCATTGAAGCCGAGAAAATGGCCTCCGTGGCAATTTTTGAGAATGAAGGTCTATCCTGGGAAGACTGGGCCGATCGCCTGGATACCTACTTGCACAAGATGGTGGGGTTGCTCTGGCCAGATTTAATCATTGTTGGTGGGGGCATCTCTAAACGGCACAAAAACTTTCTGCCTCTGCTGACTGTGGATGTGGAAATCATCCCGGCAGAGATGCGCAACAACGCCGGTATCATTGGCGCCGCGTTGGCGGGGCAGCCATGATCAATGAACGATAACAAAAAATCCGTGTCCAAGAAATCAAAAAGAGGAAGCTCAATTGACTTCCTCTTTTCAAATTCAGAAATTTCCTAACTAATCCAAAGCTCCATACCCCGGGCCGGATTCGAAGAAATCGTAATTGGGTTGGATGTCTTCGGTCAGGTCGAGGGTTTCACCGGCTTCCAATTGTCGGGTAGTTTCGAGGACGACCGGATCGCCGTGATGGTTGGTGGCTTCGTAGTGGCCGGTCAGGCCAGGTTTGCTGATATATTCGCCGCCGGAGGCATCATGGGCTTCGGGTACCTCATCTTCGGGGAAGATGGCCTCAAAGGGGCATTCGGGGACGCAAGCGCCACAGTCGATGCAGGTATCAGGGTCGATATATATCCACGGCCATTCTGACTCAGGGGAGCCGGGCACCATGCACTCAACGGGGCAGACTTCAATGCATCCGAGGTCACGTAGACAAAGGCTGGTAACGATATAGGTCATAACTTTTCCTCCATAGATTGGCTAATCTTATTAGGACTTATTGGGTATTTTACCTTAAATTTAAACCGCATCGCAAATATTGGCTCAGACTTTCAGGAAATCCTAATTTTTATGACACAAATATCGTTGACAATTTAGAAAAATTCCGTGCCGCCGAAGACGAGCGCACCCTAGGTGGGCCAGTGTCAGTGGTGAAAATAGCAATCAGGTATTTCTGTTCATCAAGTTAGGACAATAGTTCAGACATTGGGTCATTGCGAGCCCTGCAAGGGCGTAGCACTCTCGAACTTCATAGGAGATTACTTTACTTCGCTCGCCATGACACATAAAAAATAACTCAATTATCAATCTTTATTGCGAAGTTCAGTGTTTCACCTTGAAACCTGGATACCTTTCTGCTATAACTCCAGCATGAAACCTAAACTACTTTTAGGCTGGATCCTGGTTGGGATGGGCGTTCTTTTCCTGGCGTGTGGCTTGGTCGTCACGATCTTTGCGACGGTAACAGTGGATAGTAGCCTACTCCAAAGCACACCCTCCATGTGGGTGGAGCTGGCCAACACTATTATGGATTTCACACTGCAACTGTTGGCGATGGAGTGGACGGCCACACGCGTTGGTATCTTCCTCATCGTGGTCGGCATGGTGTTGGAAGGCGTTGGCGCTTATTCCCTGATGTCTGTGAATGTCTAGCCTATTCCATTCGTTTGAACATAGCTCACGCCAAGGTGCAAAGACCGCAAAGTATTATTTAGATTTCTTTGCGTCTCGGCGTCTTTGCGAGAATAATCGCAACCTGGCTATTTTTTGACAGCCTTTACGGCCTCGATGATCTCGGCCGCCAGGTCATAGCGATTGAAGGGGGGCATGATGTAGATACCATCTGCCCATGATTTCATTTGTTGGATATCTTCGATAGCAATATTGATGCCCTCTTGGGGCGCATCGTCACCCGCTGCCTCGGCGGCCTCTAAACGCTGGTGTGTTTCATCAGGGATGACGATTCCAGGCACCTCGTTGTGCAAAAAGGAAGCGTGGCGCGTGCCATAAAGCGGCAGTACTCCAGCCAGAATAGGCAATTCCAACGGGCCGAATTCCTTCTCGTATAGCTCCAAGAAATCTTGCACTTTCTCCGGCTGATAAACTGGCTGCGTCAGGGCGAAGTCGGCGCCGTTGTCGATTTTGCGGCGCAAGACCTTGATTTCTCGCTCCGGATTAGTTGGCAGCAGGTTCAGCGCGCAGCCCACGAAGAAGGCCGTTGGCTGCCCGATATCGCTGCCGGCATGGTCGACGCCAGTGTTGAAACCCTGTTTGATCAATTTGATCAATCCTGAGGGCACCAGATCGTAATCGTCCATGGCATCCGGGTAATCACCAATCGAGGTCGGGTCACCCATCACCACGAAGACATTTCGGATATCCAGAGCATGGGCTGCCAGCAGATCGCCTTGCACACGCAGCAGATTACGGCCGCGGGTTGGGAAGTGCAGCGTAGTTTCGACATCAACTTTGCGTTGGATGAGATCACAGACAGCCCACGGGCTCATGCGCATGCGCGCCATTGGGCTGTCGGCGACGTTGATCACATCGGCCCCGGCCTCGGCCAACAGGCTGGCCCCGGCCAGTAATTTATGGGCAGAGAGGCCGCGCGGCGGGTCCATTTCGACGGCGATGGCGAACTGCCTCTGGGAAAATTTGCGAGCCAATTGGGTAGCTGGTTTTGTTTCAGGGTGTTGACTCTCTAGAACGTTTGGGGTAATAACGGATTTGATCTTAATGTCCGCGGGCAAAGTCTGTAGTTTGGCGTGCATGGCGGCGATATGTTCGGGTGTGGTCCCGCAGCAGCCCCCAATAAATTTTACGCCCAGTTCAGCAAAAGACTGCACATAATCGCCGAAATATTCTGAACTGGCAGAATACATCACCCGCCCACCGATGTGTTCTGGCCAACCTGCGTTGGGCTTAATAGCAAACTGAGACTCGGGAACAGCAGCCCGCATCTCTTCCAGGATCCGGCGCAACTGAGCCGGGCCTCCCGAACAGTTGGCGCCGATAATATCGGCGCCAGTATCAAAAAGATTTCGTGCAACTTTGGCAGGTGTATCCCCTAAAACGGTGCGATCATCACGGGTAAAGGTCATCGTAGCCACGATATCCAGGGTACAAAATTCTTTCGCTGCGGTCACGGCCTCCCGAATTTCATACAAATCGCTGAAAGTCTCGATGACTAGAAAATCGACCCCAGCCTCACACAGAGCCGAGATTTGCTCGATGAAGATTTCACGAGCCTGTGAGGGTTTCACACGCCCATAAGGAGCCAAGCGCACACCCAGCGGGCCGACATCCCCGGCGACGAGTACATCCTTGAATGAACCAGCTACAACCCGCCGGGCAAGCTCCACCCCGGCGCGGTTGATCTCTGAAACCATGTCTTCCAATCCGTGCTCGCTGAGCTTGTAGCGGTTTGCTCCAAAGGTATTGCTGAAAATGATCTGCGCGCCCGCATCGATATATGTGCGGTGAATATCCCCTACAGTAGCCGGGTTGCTTAAGTTGAGGGCATCGAAACACTGATCGAAACCCACGCCATGACCATGGAGCATCGTGCCCATGGCGCCATCGGCCAGGATCGGGCGAGATGATGATTCTAGTAGTGCAAAGAGTTTCGATTCAGAATTCGACACAATGGTGCTCCTTTTCACGAAAAAGCCTCTCAGCTAGAGAGGCGCATCTTTTTTGAGTGAACAGTGGATAGGTTCCAGACGTCAATTTCACTTTGCATAGATTTCTGAATACTGAAAACTGTTCCATCTCTCACGATGAGAATTATTGAGTATTGGGGAAAGTTTACCAAAAAGGTATTAATTCTGTCAATTTCGACCGGCTTCGATGTTCATCAGGGGTGATATGGAAAAGCTAGTCAGACCCATTAACAGGGTCACCACGCCACCAATGATGAACCAGGTTTGAATGCCAAAAGCATCCGAAAGTGGCCCGGCCAACGCCAATCCAATGGGTGTCATGGCTGTTGCAAGACTGCCAACAAGCGTGAACACACGCCCTTGCATCCCAGGCTCGACAGTGGCTTGCATGATGCCTCCTAGGGAGCCATTGGCTATTGGAATCATAATGCCAGAGATGCCCATGGCGATCAAAGCCAGGTTGAAAGCTGTTCCGGGTACGATGCCCAGCAGAAGAGTACCCAAGCCGATACCAATCAGGCCCATCATGGCTGTAACGATGCGACGTTTGAAGCCTCCCCAAAGGCCCAATGCCAGTCCACCGACGATCACACCCACCCCAAAAACAGAGTTCATCCAACCCAACCGAAATGCGTCTCCCTGGAAATGGTCCTTTACCAATAACGGCAGCAGAGAGGTCGCTGGGGAAAGCAAGAAATTGATCGAAGTAGCCATAATAATCACAATCAGCAAACCTGGCCAGGAGAGCACGTAGTGCAGGCCGTCCATTAATTCTTGGAAGAAGGTGGTCGGTGTGCCATCTGCTTTGGGTTTTGGCTGAGGAATCTGGATGAAAAACAAAGGAACAATCGCAATGGTGGCGGTGACTACATCGATGGCGATAATGCTTTTCATGGGTAGAAGCTCAAGAGCCAGTGCCCCCAAGGGCGCGGCGATGATATTTAGGCCGCCATTGAGCATCTGGTTGACACCCTGAATGCGTGTCAGGTGTTCTTTGGGGACCATCAGCGAAGTCGAGGCGGTCATGGAGGGGCGGTGGAAGTTCTCACCAATCGAGCGGATCAGCATGATCACGTATATGTGCCAGACCTGGACCATGTCGAATGCAAACAATAACGCTAAAACCAGGGTAGTAATCGCAATCAGGGCATCAGCGACAATCATGATCCTGCGTCGGTTCCAGCGGTCGATCAGTGGGCCAATGAAGGGTGAAAGGAAAACCCCGGGTAGCAAAGCCATCATCGTTATCGTGGCCAGGATGGTTGCTGAGCCGGTTTTTACGGTCAGGTACCAGATCAGTGCGAACTGAACCAATTGACTACCTAAAAGGGAAAAAGCCTGACCGGTCCAGATGGTGAAAAAGGAAGCTTGCCAGCTTTGATGTTGGGTTGGTGAATTCGTTGTCATTGAAATTTAGTTTTTTGGTTATGGGATTGGTGATTAACGAATACGATCGGCGAGAATTTTCTTTACTGCTTCAGGGGCTCGAAAGATGCCTCTGACCATAACGGACTCAATCGCGTTATCGGCGACCTCTGGTGTGACATCTTCTTCGAGGATCATCATGCCAATAACGTGATATTTTCTTTTGATACCCTCGGCGATATCCTTTTTGAGATCATCATTGGAGTAGTCGAATATGCCCAAGGCGTACATGTTGCGTGTGACAGAATCCTTTACTTCCATTACATGGGTAGAAAGCTGATTTCGGATTGCTGTACGAATAAAATCGGTTCGATTTTGATAGAAGCCATCTTTTACGAGCAGATCAACTTTGCCAAGATCGACCACGCCCATATTGATTGTAATTTTTTCAGTTTCGCCCATTGACTCGCTCCTCTCAAATGAATACCATCCATGTGGATGGTTATGGGATGTCTGGTAGAGTATAAACAAAAACCGGATGTTTGTCAACATCCGGTTACCATCTGTATGGATGGTATTTCTTATTCTGTTGTACTTCCGAGCGTTACTTATTTTCTTCGATTTCAAAAGCTTGTTCGAAGAAATCGACAATGCGTTTTTGATAAGCTTTGGCATCCTGGAAATAGACCTCGGCGTGGCGTGCGTTCGATACTTCCCAGATGTCTTTTGGTTCGTTGGCAGCCTCGAAGAAAAGCCTGGCAAAATGCCGGTCGCTGCCTTTGTCACCAGTAATCAATAGGATAGGCCGCGGCGAAATCTTGGCAATGGATGAAAGAATACCTTCAGTGGGTTTGACACCGTTCATGAAGGATAGAAAAATGTAATAAAGCCAGTTAGTAGGATAATTTACCCAACGCCGCAGAGAATCCGGCCTGCCGCCATGATCGGAAAGTTTGATCGCACTGGCTCCCTCGGCGACAACGGCTCGCAGGCTCTCATCGCGGGCCGCTGCTAACAGCGCTGCCCGTCCACCCATAGAGAGCCCTAATACGCCGATCCTTTCCGGGTCTACATCTGGACGTGTTTTCAGATAATTCACCGCGCCCAACAAATCCTCGGTTTCCAGCCAGCCGGCCGTACAGATATCGCCATCGCTGCTGCCGTGCGCGCGTTGATCGTAGCTTAGCACGTTGAAGCCTTTGGCAACCAGTGCCGAGGCATGATAGATCATGGAAATGCCTTTACCGCCATGCCCGTGCACCAGGATGATGGTGCCCTGGTTGGCGCCAGGCATATACCATCCGAAAAGTGTCACTTCATCACGGCTTGGAAATTCGACCTTTTCATACTCCATACCGGCATCAGCAGGGGTTACTCGTCGCATAGCGAAGCGACCACGCGGGTGTGTCAAGCGATAACCGTAGAATATGCTTGAAGCGATCAAATAGAACGGATAAGCTAATAGTAAGTACACGTACACCGGCCAGGGTCGCCGCGCTGCGCCTAGCGCGATTAGCACCAGTACGACCCACATGGTGAAAAAGATCAGCCAGTTACGATAAAAACGCCAACTGCGGTCTCGAAAACGAATGGATGACATCAAGTTCTCCTTGAATTCTCGAATATAGTTCTTCATTACATACACCGAACCAAGTTAAGTTTAACGCATGGACGCAGAGATGTAGAGATGTAGAGAGTTTAACGGAATAAAATGAACTTTATACGCAGAATAATCATAGCTAACGGCTTATGTGAATTCCGATATAGTTTCTAGGGTAGTGGATGATTTGGTAATGATGATTAAAATGATTGTCACCCTGGGATGTCCCTAAGGTGCCTCGTGGGGAAGGGTCGCCACAGGAGCGCTCCGCTATCAGCATGACATCATCACATACTTTGTGGCCACTACCGATTCTAGACACCGGTTTTTTTTGTGTATCTCAAGCAATTTGAATAAATACTCTTGCCAAAATGTCAGGCTAGAGCAAATCTCCTGGAAAAACCCGGTTTCTTTGGCCTGTTTTCATCGAACTCACAGAAAGCGTACCTAATGATATTGTTTGGTATTTTTCTGCGTCTCTCCAACTTAGCGTCTCAGCGTTTCATTCGTTTCAGTATGCAATACTAGCAGTTTGTCTGAAAAGTCGTTTTCACATGCCAGAAACCCGGATTTGGTTGTTTTTAGAGGCATTTTGTTTCTGGTCAAAATACCGGGTTCTTGAGTTCACCGACAGCCTACTAGGTGGCAATTATAAACGTTCATGGTTGCCTAGTCAGCCCAGTCATCGTATACTTTTTCTTCTATGGTACAGCCATCTTTGTTCCCGCCATCGGCCTGGTCAGTCGCAGATGTCAACCGCTATTTGCGGGATTTGCTGGAGAGTGACCACAATCTTAATGATCTATGGGTAAAGGGGGAAGTTTCTAATTTCTCGCGGCCTCGTTCAGGCCATCTTTATTTCACCCTTAAAGACGAAAAAGCCTCGCTGCGCTGTGTGATGTGGCGCAACAGTGCCCAACGGCAGGCCTATTTGCCGTCCGATGGTGATTTAGTCGAAGTCCACGGCAGTGTCAGCGTGTATGAAGTCGCTGGTCAGTACCAGCTTTACGCCGATACAATCAAACCACTGGGCGAGGGGGCGTTGTTCCAGGAATTCTTGCGCTTGAAGGCCAAGCTAGAAGCGGAGGGTCTCTTCGATGAAGAACGCAAACGTCCGATCCCCATCTGGCCGAGTCGGATAGGTATTGTGACTTCTCCAACTGGGGCAGCCTTGCGGGATATGGTAGATACGCTGAGACGAAGATATCCTCTTGTGGAAGTGATTCTGGCTCCCAGCGCGGTCCAGGGTCGTGAGGCTCCACCTGAAATTGTGGCAGGGTTGCAGAACCTCAACCGGACAGCAGCCCCAGACGTGATCCTGCTGGCGCGTGGCGGCGGCTCCATTGAAGACTTGTGGGCGTTCAACGACGAAAATGTCGCTCGGGCAATTACTGCGTCCAATGCGCCTGTGATTACGGGTATTGGCCACCAGACCGATTTCACCATCGCGGATTTTGTTGCTGACCTGCGCGCCCCGACTCCCACAGCCGCGGCCGAATTAGCTACACCCAACCGCGATGATATGCAGCTTGTTCTGGCTGAAAGCGGGCAACGATTGGCCCAGATCGTTCAGTCCGTCCTGGCCGATCAGCGTTGGCAAGTCCACGAACTGAGCAATCGCATCCAGCGCTTATCCCCGCTCACGCGCATTCAACATAACCGTCAGCGCCTGGATGAATTTACAAACCGAGCAACAACTTCGGTCAGCCATCGCCTTTCTTTACAGCGGGCAAATTTGCAATCGGCCGAACAAAGACTGCTGGATTTAAATCCTGTTACGATCCTGGGGCGCGGTTATGCGATTGTCTCGGATGCTGAGGGTAAAACCGTGCGTTCTGTGAAGCAGGTAAATTCTGGCGATAGCTTGAATGTGCGCGTCAGTGATGGTGAATTTGGTGCCGATGTCGCTGAAGGCGAAAAATAGGTAGAAAGAATTTATGAATACAGAAATTGAGAAAAACGCAGTGCAGCCAGAAGGTTTGCCTGATCTGATCGAAGAGTTGAACACCCAGTTGTTGGATGAGTCTGCCGAAAGTGCTGCGCGCGCTTTCAACTTGGGGTGTGTGTTGAGTGGCCTGGTGGTTGGCGTGGTCGTTACGGTCACCTTTTTGTTGAGCCATTGGGTGACTGCTTTTATTACATTATTGATCACAGTTCTGGTGGCGGTTGGAGCCGCGTCACTATTGTCGGTACGTGCTCGCTACAATAATATGGTTCGCATCTATCAAGAATCCATCTTTCCAAAAATGCAGACCATCATTCAGGACGAGGATATCTCCAATGAACAGTGGCACGCGTTGGTTGCAGAAACTCTCCCCGAAGACACCTCCCTGGCATTATTATTGGACAAATTCCCTTTAGAAGGAACTTCCCATGAGTAAAGAATTGCCCCCCGTTGAAGAATTAAGCTACGAGCAAGCCTTTGCAGAGCTCGAAGCTCTGATCACCACCCTCGAAGCCGATGAGGGCAGCCTCGATGAAACCCTGGCAAAATTCGAGCGCGGCCAGGCGGTGGCCCGACATTGTGCGGCGCTGCTGGATAATGCCGAATTGAAAGTGAAACAACTTTCGGAGGAAGAGCTCTCGGACTTTGAAGGCAGCACATGAAAACATTACCTCTCATTGACAATCCCGTTTTATGGGCTGCCATCCTAGGCTGGTTCATTGCTCAGACGTTAAAAATTCCCATTGAATATTTTCGTTCTCGCCGCTGGGAATGGTTATTGTGGCTGCGTGCAGGGGGCATGCCCAGTTCCCATTCGGCATTTGTCTGTGCGGCCGCACATGCTATCGGATTGTTTTACGGCTATGAGACCCCTTTGTTTGCGTTGTCTGTGGTTTTTGCTGTGATTGTTGTTTATGATGCTACCGGAATTCGGCGTCAGGCTGGCAAACATGCCGAATTGATCAATGCTATCGTCAAGGATTTACGTGAGGGGCACCCGGTCAGGCAAGAAACGCAAGAGCAGTTAATGGAGGTGTTAGGCCACACCCCCCTAGAAGCTTTAATGGGTTCGCTTCTGGGAGTTGCCATAGCTCAAATTCTTTGGCACAGTGTGAATGTGTACACAATGTAAATAGTGTAAATTGTTAACACAACCAGGTGGGGCAGATATACTACTTGCAGTTCTTTTTGGAGGTGCAGCGTGATGCATTGGTTATCCCTTGTGCCGCTTCGCCAGATATTGCAAGTTCTGGAAGATTAATTTGCTGTTCCTTCCATGATTGAAATCACAGATAAGATTTTGATTATCCGCGTTCCCCCTATTTATCTGTGGCGAACTAAGACTGAGGTTTGACCTTTTCCCCAACAATTTTTATGACTTTCTGAACTTCTTCAACTTTGAGTAATGTAACCATTACCCCATATACAACGCCCCCCATCGCAATTCCCCCTCCCCCAACGAGCCAAGCCGATCGCTCGCCGAAATAGAACGTCCAACCCCATAAAGCCAATCCCATAAATAAAGCTGCTGCGATTCCTTTGAGGGTGCCGCGCCAAATCCGTGACCCTTCGATGCCACCCAGGCGTCTGCGCATTAATACCAGCAATCCAATAGTTTCCAGGGCGGTAGCTAAAGAATTTGCCAATGCCAATCCGCCGTGAGGCATCCAGCCTATACCTCTGAAGAGCGCGGCAAAGGCGAAGCTGAAGACCACATTCAGGCTCATGGCAATCACACCGACAATCACGGGCGTTTTCGTGTCGTGCAGCGCGTAAAAGGCGCGCGCCAGCACCTCCATGAAGGAGTGTCCCACCAGCCCTGCGGCGTACCACAGCAAGGCCCAGGCTACCAATTGTGTGGATTGTTCGTCGAATTCGCCTCGTTGGTAGAGCAGAGTGATGATCGGAACTCGCAGCAGGATCAACCCGATCGACGCCGGGATGGATAAGAGCAAGACTCCGCGCAGGCTAGCAACCAGCGAGGAGCGCACTTCATCGATGGCACCGCGCGCATATTGAGCTGCCAGGGTTGGCATGGCGGCCGTAGCAATCGATTGGGCAATGGCAGCTTGGGGCATGAGCATTAATATGAAAGCGAAGGTCAGGCCGGTCACGCTGCCATTGGGCATTTCCGAGGCCAGGCGAATATTCACCCAAAAATTCAACTGCACCACAGCGACACCCAACAGGCGCGGCCCCATCAGGCGCACAACCTCGCGCACCGGAGCCATTTTTAAGCCAAGAGTGAAGCTGTAGTTTCCACCCTGTTTGAGCAGTGCAGGCACCTGGAGCAGAAGATGAGCAGCAGCCCCGATTACCACGCCCCAGGCCAGGCCATCAATGCCCATGCGCGGAGCCAATACTGTGACTCCCAAGATCAACCCAAATTGATACATCGAAGGAGTCAGTGCTGGAATCAAGAATACCTGGTGGGAGTTGAGAATGCCCATCACCAGGCCGCTCAACCCAAAAAGGGCCGCCGAGGGCAGCATCAGCCGTACAAGGCGAATGGTCAGCGCTTCTTGAGCGGGGTTGTTGGCGAATCCCGGGGCTAAAATGTAGCGCACTACTTGAGGCGCGAAAATGGCAATCAAAATGCTGAGCGCGATCAGAATGATGAAGACCCAGTTGGCAACTGCAGAAGCCATTTTCCAGGCGTCCTGGTTTTTTTCTTTAGTCAGCAGTTCTGTAAACGTGGGGATAAATGCAGAACCCAAAGCCCCACCGGCAACCAGGTTGAAGAGCGTTTCGGCGACGCGGTTGGCCGCATTGAAGGCGTCCATGTCGGGGCTGGTGCCGAAAGCGTTGGCCACTAAAACCTGACGCAGCAGCCCGGCCAGTTGGCTAAAAACGAAAGCCGCCATAACCAATCCGGCGGCGCGGGCGATCTGTCGTCCTGCGGAGGGGGCTTCGTTGCTCATGGCCGCGATTATATCAGAGGCTGCCTTTGGCAGCAGACCGAGGACGGAGGACGGGAGACCGGGGCTTATTTCCGTCTTCGGTCTGCTGTTTCCGGTCGGCCTTCGGCCGTCGATATGCTATAATCGCGCCGATTGAGTTAAAATGCTAAAGGTGAATATATGCTAAAGCGAATTATCCGCGCCGTGGGTGGCGACCCTCATCAGAAACAGCTCCAGGATTTTACAGGTATTGTCGACCAGATCAATGCTCTCGAAAAGCAATTCGAGACTTTCAGCACCGATGAACTGAGTGCCAAGACGGACCAGTTTCGATTGCGCCTGGCAAAAGATGAGACGTTAGAAGAAATCTTGCCAGAGGCCTTTGCCACTGTGCGCGAGGCCAGCAAGAATACCATCGGTCAACGGCACTATGATGTACAGTTGATCGGCGGCATTGCTATGCATCAGGGGATTGTAGCTGAAATGAGGACTGGCGAAGGCAAGACCCTGACCGCCACATTACCCATTTATTTGAATGCTTTGAGCTTGAACCCGGCCTGGGAGCAGCGGGCCCGCCAAACGTGGGGCGATGATCCTGATCAATGGCAGTTTGAAGCTGTCGATGAGATCCCCGTTGGCGGTGGTGTCCATTTGATCACTGTAAATGATTACCTGGCCCGCCGTGACGCCCGCTGGATGGCACCTATTTATGGTTTGTTGGGCCTGAGCATCGGTGTGCTGCAAATGGCGGCGCGCACCGAACACGGGCGTAAAGCCTTCATTGTCGACCTGGAAAAATCTTCTCCCCATGAAGACCAGGATCAACTAGAAATGGTGCTGCGGGCCGAGGCCTATCGCGCCGATATTACCTACGGTACAAATAATGAGTTCGGTTTCGATTATTTGCGCGATAACATGAAAATGACCCTGGATGAGCGCGTTCAGCGCGGACACCATTTTGCCATCATCGATGAGGTCGACAATGTGCTCATCGACGAAGCCCGCACGCCGTTGATCATTTCAGGACCCTCCCACGAGGATAGCGACAACTACACCCGCATGGCCCGCGTCGTCAAGCAGCTTCGGCCGGAAGATTACGAGATCGACGAGCGCAATCGCAGCATTTCGCTGACTGAAATTGGCGAAACTCGCGCCGAACAGGTTTTGGGCGTGGCTTTGCGTGACCCGGAACGTCCTGAAGACATCACGCCGGAGCAGGCCCGCTGGTTGGGTTATTTGCAGCAGGCTTTAAACGCCGAGTATATCTACAAACGCAACAAGGATTATGTCGTTCAGACCCGCAAGGTGATTATTGTGGATCACTTCACGGGACGGCTGATGCCAGGGCGGCGTTGGTCGGATGGTTTGCATCAGGCGGTCGAGGCCAAAGAAGGGGTGCCCATCGAGAGTGAAAATGTCACCTACGCCACAATCACCATCCAGAACTACTTCCGCATGTATGAAAAACTGGCAGGTATGACCGGTACGGCGGTCACCGAGGCGGAAGAATTCAATACAATTTACCAGTTGGATGCCATTGCGATTCCAACCCACCTGGACTATGAAGCCGGTCGTGAAGATTCAATCTACGATACGCTGCAAGACCGGGATGAGTATAACTACAAGTACACGTTTTACGGATTGAAGGAAGATCCCGCTCAAGAACCAGTTTTCTGGAAACGAAAAGATTATCCCGATGTGATCTACCGCACCGAAGAAGCCAAGCTGCGTGCGGTTGTCCAAGAAATTATGACCTACCATATCCTTGGGCGACCGATCCTGGTGGGTACCACTTCTGTAGAGCTTTCCGAACGCGTTTCGGATCGCTTGCAAGGGATTTCTGTTCGGAAACTGGCTCAAACTTTGATCATCCGTGATGCCTGGTTGGATAAGACTGATAGTGTCGAAGATGGACGCCAAATCGCGGAGTTGGTACCCTTGAACGTACCCCTCGATAAGCTGAAAACGCCAGATTTGCGCAAAGTTATCCAGAGTGAAGGTCTGGATATCCCGTTACCGCCTTCGGATGAACAAAACTTGTTGCGGTTATTTAATATTTTAGATTTGTCGGAAGAACACCGGGAGCGGCTGACCACCGTTTTGCAGGCTGGCATCCCGCATGAGGTGCTCAACGCTCGCAAGCACACCGAGGAAAGTCAGATCATTGCTGGCGCAGGTGCATTTGGTGGTGTGACCATTGCTACTAACATGGCTGGTCGTGGTGTCGATATCAAATTGGGCGGTGAACTGGCTGAGGAGATTCTCTCCACCGTCAATCGTGTGCTTCGACGGAACGGATACGATAATTCTTTCGATATGACCATGGAAGAGCGCCAGGAAGCATTGCAAACACTATCGCCGAATGACTTGGGAATTTACGGCGGCGAGATCGAGTTTTTCCTCAACCATATGGAAGAGAAGGAACGCGTCCGCGTCCAGGGTGGTCTGCACGTCATCGGCTCCGAACGCCATGAGGCTCGCCGTATCGATAACCAGTTGCGAGGTCGTGCTGCTCGTCAGGGCGATCCGGGCTCGTCGCGGTTTTATCTCTCCCTGGAAGACGAATTGATGGTGCGATTTGGTGGCCAGCAGATGGAAGGCATGTTGGCTCGTATGAACGTGGATGAGGCCATGCCGATCACCAATCAATTGGTCAGCCGCATTGTCGAGCAGTCCCAAACCCGGGTCGAAGGCGCCAACTTCGACGTCCGTAAACATCTCCTGGAATATGATGATGTGCTCAACACGCAGCGTGGAAAGATCTATGGACAGCGCGATCGCATCCTTACCAAAGAGGATCTTAACGAAGATGTTACTGGAATGCTCGAAGAAGAAGTGCTGCGGCGTGTGCCAGAGTCACTGGAAGATGAGGAGGGCCCCTGGAAACTGCTCTCCTGGTTGGAACAGATCCAGCCCACAGCCATGATGGGGGAAAAGATATTCCCATCATACACGTTGAAACTGCTTTTAGATTCACTTTACTCTGATGTTTCCCAAGGAAATCATTCAGCAGTACCGCGGGATGCTGCTCAACAGGCTTTACTCAATCTTGCCAAGCGATCGATTCAAGCTGAAGAAGAACACCTGTTGCACACAGTGGATAACCTGTTGGAAAACACGAAATTCAGCATGGAGAATCAGATCGAAGAGCGTATGGATGCTCTGGATATTTTCCTGGAAGGTCTCAGCATGAGTGATGAGACCGACACGCGTTCACCACAACAAATCTCTCAAGAATTAATAGAATCACTGCGTTTGCCCATGCAGATTTCTCCCGACATCGCCCGTACGCTCAGGGATGATCCCTACGAAATGGGCGATAAAATGCGCAAGATGGTTCGGGATGCCATGCAGGCCATGATCGTAACCCGTCTCATTGGTGCCGTAGAACGGGTGTTGAAGATGTCGCTGGAACTCTCTCCCCAGGATTTGCTGGGCAAGGATTGGGATCAGGTGGCGGAGCAAATCTTGGGTTCCATCCAAAACATATATTCTAATCGCCTGAGTAATCAGATTGGATCAGGGGATAGTGAGGGGCAGATTTCCCGGGATTTGTCTGCGAGCATTTCTCGCATAGGCCAAGACGAGCTTTCTGAGCGAGATTTGTTGGATTTGATGCTGCAAATGCCTGTTGGTCGGCGTCAGACATTCGATAAAAAGACCCATAAACGAGTCTGGACTCAAACGACACGCCTGACATATATCCATGCCGCGGCGCGTGAGTTGGATGGGCAAGTTTCTGACGAAATCACTGAAAATGTGTTAGTGCATTTACAGGATGCTCAAGCGGAAATTCACCAGGAGTGGGGTCGTAGTCAATTACAAAGTTTAGGGGGGGTACCCATGACCGAGCTTAATTTCAGTTCCCAGGCTGGACTCGAACAAGCTCTGAGCCCTGAAGTATTCCAGGCGTCGAAGAGCCAGCCACTCAATGGATTGGATACTGAAACCCAAACACTTGTCGCCGACGAGTTGGGCCGTCAAGCATTAACAAAGATTTACCGTGAGTTGATGCTGCGGGTTATCTCCAATTTGTGGATTGAATATCTGACCCAGATGGAAGCACTGCGGGTGGCAATAGGCCTTGAAGCCTACGCCCAACGTGACCCCTTGGTTCAGTACAAAACGCGTGCTTTTGAGATGTTCCAAAACCTGCTTGTGGACATGCGCATTAGTGTGGTCACGCGCATGTTTACTTTCCGACCCAGCGGCGATGTTGCCAACGTGCAGATGGGCACCCAAAGGGCCGATGTGCCGGAGCCCAACGAAATGGCTGATGACCCAAAACCAAAAAAGAAACGCCGGCGTCGTCGCCGAAAATAGTTGCCAAAATCCCCGCAAAAATCTAATGCGCGGGGATTTTTTCATCAACACAGTAAGAGCACCGCATCCGTCGCTCCTACTGTGTTAAATTTTTGCCGAGAGAAACTAGAACAAAACAAGGACAGGTGCCTCAATCACGAGTGACACGATTTTTTGAAAAATATTTGACCTGATCGGAAACATCTTGAACATAAGCGATTTTTAATGAGGAAACTAGGAAATCAGGAATAAAGAAAGAAAAATCTTGCATTTCTGGTTTCCTTATGGAATTGTGGTGTTCAACATGTTGTGGACCAATTCGATTTTTGGAAATTGTTCCAGAAATATTCGTGAAATTTGTGCCATTCGTTCCTATTCGTGATTAAGTAATAGTTCATGTAATTCTTGATTGCTCTAGATAATTCTATGCATCGTGACGGAATGTGACTGACTCCAAAAATTGTCACCGGGGAATTGAACCTAACAAATTCATCGGTCGAAAATCCCCAAAAACGATCTGTAAACAAAGGGCGTGGCTCTAAATGGTTGGTATACTTATCGACAATTCACTAATTGCTGGCATTTTTGATACTTGTATAGGCTCTCATGGAAATGAAGTACCCTGCTGAGTTTTTTCGAAGCCTGCCAAAAGTAGATTTACACCGTCATTTGGAAGGTTCGATACGGATAAAAACATTATCAGAAATTGGGCGTAATCTCGGTATCCATACTAAAGATACGGCCGCCTTACGTCCTCTTGTCGAGGTGGGAGAAGACGAGCCTTATACCTTTGAAAATTTTTTATCAAAATTCGCGACATTGCGTTTGTTTTACCGGTCGCCGGATGTAATTGGACGTATTACCCGCGAGGCAATCGAAGATGCCGCTAAAGATAATGTCCGCCATCTAGAATTACGCTTTACCCCCTTTGCTCTCAGCAAAGCAGAGGGTTTCCCTTTGGATCAGGTCATGGATTGGGTGATCGAAGGTGCCAGATCGGGGGACGAGGAATATGGTGTCACTACCCGGCTGATTGCCAGCGTAAATCGTCATGAGAGCCCTGATCTGGCCGAACAGGTTGCCTGGTTGGCAATGGAGCGAAAATATCAAGGGATTGTCGGGCTAGATTTAGCGGGCAATGAGGCAGAATTTCCTGCCGACCCATTTTTGGGTATCCTCAAAGAAGCCAAACAAGAAGGGTTGAATGTCACGATACACGCTGGTGAGTGGGGAGGGGCGTCAAATGTGGCCCAGGCAATCAACGAGTTTGGTGCGAATCGAATCGGTCATGGCGTTCGAGTGGTTGAGGATGCTTCGGTCATGGAGTTGGCGCGAGCATCAAAAACCGTCTTTGAAGTCTGCCTGACCAGCAATCTCCAGTCCGGTGTCGTTTCGAAATTTTCACGACATCCTTTTAAGAGAATGGTAGGTGCTGGATTAAATGTTACTTTGAATACCGATGACCCCAGTATTTCCCGCATCACGTTGAGTGAGGAGTATCGCCGGGCCTGTGAAGTGCTGGATTTGCCCATCGAATCTCTCAAGGGGATGATTATCGCTGCCGCACAAGCAGCCTTTATTCCCGCAGATGAAAAGAAGACCCTGGTTGCAGACTTAGAAAAAAAGTTGAATGAATAGGCGTTACGCAGTTGAGAACTTTCCAGGAGAAAATTGTATCCTGTAAGGGCAGGATGCGAACTGCGTAACGCCTGATGAACTAATTTCGAAAGTGTAAGGAAGCGGTTTCCTCTTTGGGTGTTGCAGTCCCACCCAAACGAAAAAAGTCCCTTGGAGTATTCATATTCCAAGGGACTTTTGATAATTTGGTAGCGGTCACTATGCAAGTGATGATGTCACAGACACACCTTCGGTCGCTCAGGGTGACAAGCCTTTTTCGTCATCACTTACAAATCACCCACTACCGATAATTTTTATAGAATCACTGCCGACTTTCCCATTCCTGGACTGCCGTTCTTATAGCGGCAACGATATTTTCGTCCGGGATCGAATCGATATCCTTGTATTGATCCATGCCAACATATACCACCATCCCGCCATCGATCGATTCCATCAAACGGATGGCTCGATCCATCAAGGGAGAGTTAGACAGCTTTTCTTGCAAGATACCATCAATTTGTTCGACGATACTTTTTTCAGCAGTGGGTGTTGCTTCCGATGCTTCGGGTGCAAAGGGGGTAACCGGCGAAGCGGGAGCGGGTTTGGGGATTGGTTGCGCCTGTTGGATGGGTGGTTTCATGGGCTGCTGTGGCTGAGGTGTTTCTATTTCGGCGCCTAACCATTTCTGCAATAAATTGAGTAAATGGCGCAAGTATTTTTGTTCGGTTGGTGAGAATGGTTCTGGAGAGCGGAGGATTCGATCTCCAATTTGAAGAACGAGTTTTTGTGTTTGGCTGTCGCGCCAGATATGCAAGGCATCCATTGGGTATTGATGATCTGGCGTATCTGTTTGATCTTCTTGGGGTGATTCTTCGCCGCCCGAATTTCCCACTAAATAACCTGCCACAATACCCAAAATTGTGCAGACTATGGCGACACCAAAGATTATCATCAATTCCATCGAAGCCCTCCTTTGCGCTGCCTAAATATTGACCGTGTTTCTTTTATTCAACCATTGGTTGGCATTGCGGACAAAAATGAGTGCCGCGCTGACCAACGCTTATTCTCTCGATGGGTGTACTACAATTGTAGCAGGGTTTCCCTGCTCGCTGATATACCTGGAAATAGTTTTGAAAATCTCCACCGCGATATACCCAATCGATGCTGGCGCCGTTGCGGTGAATGCCTTCCTGGAGCACAGCACGTAAACATTTCAAGAGCTGATCTGATAAGGATGCTGAAATTGTGTGAGATCGTGTCTGAGGGTGAATGCCAGCCCTGTGAAGGGCTTCGTCTGCGTAGATGTTACCAACCCCTGCGATAAAATGCTGATCCAACAGCAGCGGTTTCAATTGACGGCGATGATTTTGTAAACGGCTATAAAAATCCTCTGCTGAAAAATTCTCATTCAGAGGTTCAGGTCCGATTTTCGCTAGTAGAGTATCAGGATCATCGAGTAGCCAAACCCGCCCAAATTTGCGTGTGTCATTAAATGCCAGCCGGTGACCATTATCCAAATATAACAGCATGCGGTGGTGAGGGGCAACGGGATCTTCGGCGGATTCATACCAAAGGTCGCCGCTCATTCGCAGATGAATGATTAATGTATCTGCTTCCAGATGGAAAAGCAGGTATTTTGCCCTGCGGCCGATATCTGTGATCGTTTGTCCGGGCAAGCGTCTTGTAAACTCTTCTTTTGTAGGGGTATCCAGGGTGCGATCCCATAGCAAATCAACATCCGTGATCTTTTTTCCAACCACCGATGGGATTTCATCAGTCCCCAGGCGAAATTTATTGCGTATGGTTTCGACTTCTGGAAGTTCGGGCATATGAAGCTGTTAGCAGTTAGCAGAAAGCGAGTAGCTGTGTCAAAAAAATGCTGACAGCTTCCCGCTTACGGCTCCCAGCTATTCATTGAACATCTCTCCAACGCTGCGGCCTTCGTGGGCGCGTAAAATGACCTCGCCAAGAAGTGGAGCCACCGAACAAATCATGAGTTTGTCTTTCAGTAATTCCTGGTTTTCGGGTGAAAGGGGTACCGTATCGGTGGTAAAAATTTGTTTGATTGGTAAATCTGCCAGCCGTTTCGCCGCCGGAGGAGAAAAGACCGGGTGAATGAAAGTCAGGTAGATGTCTTTGGCACCGTTTTCTTTAGCCACTTGGACAGCTTGTTGTATCGAACCGGCAGTATCGACCTCATCATCAACGATAATGACATCACGGTCTTTGACATCACCAATCAGGGATAAGGCTTCGGCATGGTCCTTTTTCCCCGAGCGACGCTTTTCAACAAAAGCGATAGGAATATCCAGTTCTGCGGCAAAATTGCGTCCTTTTTTGGCAAATCCGAGGTCAACGGTTAAGGCAACCGGGTTTTGCATCTCTGGCAATCTTTCCTCAACAACTTCCGTAAGGATATGAAAAGCGCTGATTACATCTCCAGGGATGGAAAAGAAACCCTGAATTTGCCCGGCATGCAAGTCGAGCGTCATATAGCGATCAGCCCCGGCTACTTCGATCATATCGGCGATCAGGCGGGCAGTAATTGGCGTGCGTGGTTTATCTTTTTTATCAGAGCGACCATAGCTGAAATAGGGCACAACTGCAGTCACCCGTCCTGCCGAATCCAGACGCAGCGTTTGCAGCGTGATCAAAAGCTCAAAAATATTTCTGTGTATAGGCCGGGAAGTGGTTTGAATAATATAGACATCTTGTCCACGCACACTGTTATGCAAGCGCACCCAAAGGTTGTCGTTATCAAAATGGTATACAGTATGGTCTGAAATGCGTACTTTTAAATATTTCGAAATCTTCTCTGCCAAATCGTTTGACGCAGTTCCGGCAAAAAGTTTAATATCACCATACATCCCACAGTCGGAAGAATGCTTTATTGACATTGATTTCTCCAATTATTGCTCATCTTTCCACTCGGAACGGATTACGCTCATCAAAAGCGCGTCAAAATATTTTCCTTCTTGATAATGGGCCTGGCGCATACGCCCTTCGTGTACAAACCCAGCTTTCTCGTACGCGCGTGCGGCGCGTGGATTATTCTCATGGACACGCAAAAATATGCGATTCAAATTCAACGTTTCGAAACCATGCTTTAGCAGCAGTTGGACACTTTCTGTACCGAATCCCTGGTTCCAGTAGCGCTTTTCACCGATGACGATGCCAATTTCAGCAGACCGAGCTCGCCAATTGATGTCAAACAGCCCACAATTTCCGATGGCCACCCATGCTTTGCTTTCATTAATTTCGATAACCAGCGGCCGTTCTTCCGGGGCACGTTTAAGCATACCCTCGAACCACTGCTCCTCCTCAGCCTGGGAGAGCGGCAAGAAGATAAGCAGACCATGACGAACCTCCGGGTCGTTTAGCCAGCGCGTAAACATTGGCAGGTCGTCTCTTTCGATGGCCCGTAAGCGGATATTCTTCCCAATGATCATGATTTCGGCGCTCCGTTGAGAAGTTGATCCGCCGCCTGGTGGGGCGATAATTGTCTGCAAACAAGCGCTTCGAATATCTCTTGATACGTTTCTGGTAATACCGATTCTCGCCAGCGCTTCATCATTATCTCAGTGAGCATGGCATTCAATTCGTTGTCCAAACGTGAGCGTTCTTTACGATCCCAATCCCCCGATTTTTTTAGATAGTTTTGATGATTGGCAATTAATGCTCCCAGTTCCTCTATTCCCGAACCTTCGGTGGCAACCGTTTTTTGAATAGCTGGGATCCATTGGGACTCCCTCTCAGGGATTTCTGTTTTTGGAGCTTGTACTGTTTCCAGGCGTCCGTGATGGTGAAATACCCGATCAATGGGATGCGCCAGGTTGAGCATGCCCCGCAGCGCCCGTTCTGTGTTCTCTACGCCGGGACGGTCGGCCTTGTTGATGACTAAGATATCGGCGATTTCCAGAATGCCGGCTTTTATGGCCTGGATGTCATCTCCCAAGCCCGGAGCTTCAACCACGAGGGTAGTATGTGCTAATCGGGCAATGTCCACCTCTGCCTGTCCCGCCCCTACAGTTTCGATCAGAATGATATCGAATCCTGCCGCATCGAATGCCTGGACCACGCCCGAGGTTGTCCGTGCCAGGCCCCCCAGGGAGCCGCGCGAAGCCATAGAGCGGATGAAAACTCCCGGATCACCAGCTAAATCTCGCATGCGCACGCGATCCCCCAAAACAGCGCCTCCAGAAAACGGGCTGGAAGGGTCCACAGCTACAACTGCGACCCGCTTGGGTTCCAGATCTGCGGGAGGGTGACGGTAGTAAAAAGCTAAGCGATTGACCAGGGAAGATTTCCCAGTACCGGGTGCACCAGTGACCCCAATGAGTTGTGCTTTTCCAGTATGCGCAAAAAGCGCATTTAGCGCTTTGCGGCCCTCTTCCAAATCATCTTCAATTGCCGATAAAAGCCGGGCTAGAGCCAGACGATTACCAGAAAGAATATCCTCTACCGATAACATACTGCGGCTATGCTTCTGCTAAAACTTCCTTATGAATATCACTGACAATATCTTCTGTTGATGTGCCAGGGCCATAAACTCCGGTAATACCAATTTTCTTCAATTTTGCCAGATCTTCATCAGGGATGATGCCGCCCAAAAACACCTTGACCTGATCCTGACCATTCGCGGTGAGTAATTCGATCACACGCGGGGCCAGGGCCATATGTGCTCCAGAAAGGATAGATAATCCGACCACATCCACGTTTTCTTGCAGGGCGGCTTCAGCAATCATTTCAGGAGTCTGGCGCAAACCCGTGTAAATAACCTCCATGCCGGCATCTCTCAAAGCCCGCGCCACGACTTTTGCGCCCCGATCGTGCCCGTCCAGGCCGGGTTTGGCAATCAGGACTCGAATTTTTCTTTCCGTATTACTCATCCTACCTCCGGGAAATAATTGATAAGGAGTAAACCTGTTAGATAGAAATAATGCTCTCAACTTCCGGTTTTGTTGAGATTATACCGCGATCCACCAATGATTTTCGGGAGAACCCTGCCCCAAAGCTGACCAAAAAAATCTCCTTGCGAAATAAATTGCAATCCTAGGGATTCCTTGCTGCGCTCCGTCGAAATGACAAAATTAATTATTGTTTCTTGAGCAGCGCACATCGCGCGGTGGGTTTCCCTTCGGGGATCGGAATGACAGGTGGCCAGTTGAGGTTCTAAATGATAATTGCATAACACCAATAAATTGACCAACCCCCGATTTTCTTGATTGTTGACGCTCGTGTGCCTAAGAGGTACAATAGCCTCCGTCATGTCGAGTAAGACAGGAGCGTGACCACATGAATGTGGCGTTGCCCGATTATGGGCAAGACAAACGAATTGCCAACTTTTTAGTTGAGCACCGTACTCCAAATAAAAAACCCCCGGTTTTGAAAAATTCAAAAACCGGGGGTTTTGATTTTAAAACAAATCTTAAGGGGGTGATGCCATGAAATAAAAAATCCAGGCAAACCGTTAGCTAAAGTCGACTTCCTATCCAACGAATAATTAATTTGGAGAAAGCGCCTTGAATACCAAACAAATTTCTTGTATTGATGAACAACTTTCGGTAGATGTCACTCAGCCGCTTGAGCAATCCGAAAATGAGGCTCTGATCATCGCTGTGTCCATTACCCGAACCTACTTGGTCAGCGATAGCGCTGAATTAAGAAAACGGATCCATGAAACGTGGTACACCGAGCCAATGGACGAACTGATCGTCAGGTAACAGTTTGCTGATGAAGTTCAACTTCTTCGTGAAGCATGCTTACGATGGGAGCGCCGGCCGTGGGTTCTTATCACCTTGAGGGAGGCAGTGAAGTTGAACTTCGATTACCGGTAAAAGAACCAGATTTACCGCCACAAACCCGTTCTTTTACCGCTTTCCTTTTCCAACTTGACCGTTTTATGTATAATTATCTCGCCGGGAAAAATAATTTTCTCGGCGA
>CAZVPR010000062.1:0-26691 GCA_964629085.1 uncultured Anaerolineales bacterium | reverse complement strand
CAGAAGTGAGTGGTAATTTTGTAAAAGTTTACCACATAACGTATAATTAGATATATCAAGTAAATGTCCTCACCATTATAATTTGACCAAACTGTGGTCAATTATCATGTCACTTTTTGACCGAATTATAGTGGGCATATTTGGCGGGCATCTGGTTTTCATTACTTTGATTAGCTACTGATTTAGGAGTTTTAACAATGAAGGATTATGAAGGAAATTTTTACCTTGGAAAGATTTTCGATACCAGTAAGGGAGAAGTAACGGACCAGGTTTTGACCTATGATCCTGAAGATTTAACCACCCATGCGGTGGTTGTTGGTATGACCGGTTCAGGGAAAACAGGATTATGTATTGGGTTATTAGAAGAGGCTGCTTTAAACAATATTCCAGCTTTGATGATCGATCCAAAGGGGGACATAACCAACACCTTGCTGCATTTCCCTGATCTTTTGCCCGCTGATTTTGAACCCTGGATAAACGCCGACGAGGCCCGACGTAATGACCAAACAGTTGAGCAAGCTGCCGAAAAAACTGCGGACTTATGGAAGAATGGCTTGAAGGGTTGGGATATCGAATCAGATCGTATCCAGGCCCTAAGCGAGGCAGCCGAGTTTGCTATTTATACACCTGGGTCTGATGCTGGCATCCCGGTCAGCATTCTGGCTTCACTCAAAGCTCCTGATATTGCTTGGGAGGAAAATCGAGAAGTATTGCGAGAAAAAATTTCAGGCACAGTTACGGCTTTATTGGGTTTAGTCGGAAAAACAGATATTGATCCGGTTCAATCGAAAGAACATATTCTGATCAGCAATATTTTTGAACATGCATGGAGTCAGGGAAACGACCTTGATTTAGGTGAATTGATTTTACAAATACAGAATCCACCCTTTGAGAAGTTAGGTGTGTTTGATATTAATCAATTTTTCCCACAGAAAAACCGCTCAGAATTGTCCATGTTGTTAAATAATATCTTGGCCGCGCCGGCATTCCAATCCTGGATTGAAGGGCAACCACTGGATATTGCCAGCCTACTTTACGATCCTGATGGACGTCCGCGGCACAGTGTTTTCTACATTGCGCATCTCTCTGATACAGAAAGAATGTTTTTTGTGACCCTTTTGTATGCCGCTGTCGAAACTTGGATGCGTGCCCAAAAGGGTGTTACTTCTCTTAGAGCTTTGCTGTATTTTGATGAGATTTTTGGGTATTTGCCTCCCACTGGCAATCCGCCGTCAAAGATGCCCATGCTGCGCATGCTAAAACAAGCACGCGCTTTTGGAGTTGGTCAAGTCCTGGTTACGCAAAACCCGGTTGATGTCGATTACAAAGCACTTTCTAATGCGGGCACTTGGTTTATCGGAAAATTACAAACGGACCAGGACAAGGAGCGCCTGCTGGATGGGCTAGAAGGCGCGGCCCCCGGACTTGATCGAAAAACCTATGACAAAATGATTTCTGCCCTCGATAAACGGGTGTTTTTAGCGCATAATGTTCATGAAAAGAAACCAGCATTATTTAATACTCGTTGGGTCATCAATTATCTGGCTGGACCAATGACACGTGCCCAACTGCCCGATTTGAACAAGCTGGTTGGAGCCTCTTTGGAGACAACCATCAGTCATTTAGCAGTTGAAAAACCGCAGGCGGCTGCTGCGCCATCCGTGGTATCGGACTCTCCAAGAACTGAACAAACCACCATTGAAGGATCTGAAACGCGGCCGAATGTCCCCACTGGAATTGGCGAATATTTCTTGCCCAATAATCTTACCCTCAGCGAGGCGGCCAAAGCATCCGGAGAGACCTTGCCTGCCGAGGCGCAATCTGGCAATTTGCTTTACCGTCCAACACTATTAACGCAGGCAGAAACCCGCTTCTTGAAACCAAATTACAATTTGAATTTTGAACAACAACACACGGCTCTAATTTTTGAATTGGATCGTTCTGGCAGTGTCCGCTGGGAAGACTGGTTTACCAAACCGATTGACGTTAATTCATTAGATCGAAAACCACTGAACGATGCCCATTTTGCATCCTTGGAATCTCCATTTTCTGATGGCAAAACTTTGAAAACCATCGAGAAGGAATTCACTGAGTGGATATACTATGAAGGTGCTGTTCAGGTTCGCTCTAATGATGAATTAGACATTTTCGCCGGACCAGAAATCTCTGAAGATGAGTTTTTGGCCATGTGCCAAAAAGGCGCCGATGAAAAAAGCGCTGAAGATATCAAGAAAATTGAATCCTCCTTTGATAAGAAGATTGATGTATTCCGCACCCGTTTGATGAAGGAAGAACGCGAATTGCAGGATGATGAAAGAGAATTGTCACAAAGAAAGCTCGAGGAATTTGGAACCCATGCAGAAAATGTTTTGAGTTTGCTATCTGGCCGCAAGCGAAAGCTTACTTCTTCACTAACAAAACGCCGCATGACATCCAATGCCCAAGCAGATGTCGAAGAATCGCTCGAAATGATCGAAAATTACCAACGAGAAATTGAAGACCTGATCAAAGAAAGAGATTTTGAAATTGAGGAAACGAAAGAGAAGTGGATCAAGGTAGCTGAGAAAGTGACCGAAATACCTGTGAACCCTTACAAAAAAGATATCCTCATCAGGCTCTTTGGAATAGCATGGTTCCCATATTATGTTGTTGAAAGCGATGGGCGATCACTGGAGTTCCCTGGGTTCGAAATGTAATTCCAATCAATAAGGAACAAAAAAGACCCGCCAGATTTGGCGGGTCTTTTTTGTTCGACAGAAGATTAAAAATTGAAACAGGGCCTATAGTTTTTCAATTTCTTTACTACTTTAATCCACAACCAAATTGTGTGATCCCCACCATAAATCGCCGCGCACATTACATATACCAATTAATGTGCTACAATTGTGACAAAGTTTCTCGTTGTAACATATCCATCGCTTCATTTTATTACTCTGGTACACACCGAAAGGAGACTGTGATGGCAAAGAAAATCAGAATGTGGCAGGAATTGGGTCCTCGGATATCCCCCGAAACTCCCGCAGAGAAGGAAGAAGTAATGAAAGATTTGATCGATGTGACCAATCTAACCAAAGGAAGTGTTTCCTCTGTTCTGTTCGAACTGGATGCCCTGGCAATCCGTGCCCTTCAAGTTGGCCGGATTGTAAAACTTCCCAACGGAACAACTCTCAGACCCATAGGCAAGAAGGATGGTAGCATACGAATATCTGTCCGCCTCAATCCAACCATAACCAAAGAAGTCAACAGCGATTTTCGTGGCACCTGGATCAATGCCGAACACATAAACATTTCCGAAGAAGAATTAATACAAATCTGGAACGAGAAATATCCTGACGATCTTATTGAAGAATAGCTTACTGAGGCGCAAAATAGGTCGGGATTCAAAAATCACTAGTGAAACTAATAAATTCCACTAGTGATATTCTTTAATTCCACTAGTGATATTCTTTAACTCCACCAGTGAAATCTGAAATATTCACTGGTGGTTTTGATTCACTCTAGTAGTGAATATTCTCAAATTCACTACTGATTCGACAAAAATCTGAAATTGATGTCATTGCGAGCGGAGCGACGCAATCTGAATCTTTGTTAGGAGATTGCTTCGTCGCAGTTCACCTCCGGTGAGCCCTCTTCACAATGACAAACTACTGAAATTACAAAATAGACAGAACACTTAAGTAATGAAAGCCGATAGCATTTCAACTATCGGCTTTCATTCATCAATGCCTGCAATGGGTGGCAAGAGAAGCCATTACAGGAGAATTTGCTTTCTTAGAGTCCTTTTAGGGCGGTTGCCAAAAGAAGCAAAACTGCTCCAACAAGAACAAACCAGAATGCATAAGCAGAAGCGATAGGAATTGTGGTCAGTGACCCAAGAACACCAAGTACAACTAATACGAGGGCAATCCACCAAGTAATTTGCTTTGGGGCATTAAGTTTCATTTCATTCTCCTTTGGAATAATAAATGATAATTGGGTTTGTAAGTTCCACCACCATTCGGACGAATGGTGCTTCTCAAACTGCGCTCATTGTATCAAAGTTATGGTTTCAAAGAGTGTTAACTTACCATTATTATCATAATTAAATACAAAAATCCCCCTCGTTTTGTGTGCCATATTATGGCAGGAGAATAGTGACGAGGGGGAATAATGGAATCGATGCGATTCCAATCACGAAAAGCAATTAGAACATTCTGTTACTTGATTTCAGAAACAGCCAAAGATCACTTATCAAACAGCAGCAACTTTGGCTGCTCCGACAATAGCCCGAATTTGCAACGATTAATATGTTACTACCGGAGGCAGGGTTTTGGCGTGAGCAACCCACTTCTCTACCTCAGCAAGTGATGGTGGCCTGCGAACCAAACTCTTGGCTTCATTGGTCTCGTGTAGAGCTTTGAAGAGATTCCCGGTATTGCGATTGCGAAGCTCCTTGACTGTATCTACGCCGGCGGCTTCAAGCAAGTCACTATACTCTTCGCCAACGCCATTCACGCGCATCAGGTCGGCCCGGTTTACCCACTCAAGGATATTGTGTTCTGACACTCCTGAAGCCGCGGCCAACTCAGTGCGACCCTTTTTATCTGCACCTTTCTTCAACAGAGCGTTAGTTGTGCGCACTCCAGCTTTCTCCAGTTTAGATGCATTGACTGGGCCTATACCTTCTATTTTTTTAATATTCATAATAACCAATCCTTTCTAAGACGATTTACAAATAATAGTAATATAAGTTACATGCAAACAATTAACAATATCATATAGCTTGTATTACATAATTGCACACAGAAAGGGTCTCTGGGAGTTCCCGTGGCTTTTCCACATATGGGTGCAAAAATCACACTTTTTGCGGAAACCCGCCCCCATATCCAGGGGCGACCACGGCAAATTCCATATGGATTCACAGACATAATTATTGAGAGCTTTATTCTATGCGGATTTCAACAGCGATATATTCGGCCTGATTCCTAATTTCATCTATGCGGTCTTCAGGAGTTATTCCATATTTAAAAAGTAAGGGTCGTCCCCACAAACACGCCCAGAAAACCTACCTCAAAGAACCAAATATAAAGTTTCCATCAAAAAATAGCAGCACATATTGACTCACCCAAACCGCTGTGCTAAGATCGCCGGAATTGATATGAACTACAAAATGATTGTCACAACAACTACTACTGGCATGATGGGTATGGCTATGACGGGAAAAATCCCGCCATAGCTTCGTGGTAGCTAGCTGACAACCATTTTCCAAATGTGACCAAAACGCGAAGCCGTCGGCTTCGCGTTTTTGCATTCATGCAGACCTTGGAGGAAGTGATGGAAAAAACATTGGTGATGAAATTTGGGGGCACATCTGTAGGCAGTGCAGATGCTATTCAACAGGTCGTTGAAATTGTACGGGCCGAGCGTAACGACTGGACCCATATCGTCGTGGTGGTATCGGCCATGAGTGGGGTGACAGATTTACTGCTTGAAGGCGCAGATTTGGCACTCGCTGGGGAGATCAAGCGCGCAGAAAAAATCGTCAAAAAGATCAAAAAGAAACACACAACCGCGATAAAACAACTACTCAATAATTCTGCGGAGGTATCTTACGCCAAGAAAAATATCGCTGCTCATTTAGAAGAATTTCAAGCCTTATGTCTGGCGGTGGGAACCTTGGGCGAACTGTCGCCACGAGCCCTCGATGCAATCTCTTCGTTGGGTGAGAAAATGTCGATTGTAATCGTGTCGGCAATTTTGCGAGAAAGCGGATATCCAGCAAAGGCGGTGAGTGCTACAGAATTGATCCGCACCGACGCAACATACCAGGCTGCTTATCCTGATATGACCCTGACTCGCAATCTGACCCGAACGCATTTACACCCGCTGTTCAAGGAAAACCAAATTCCGGTTGTGACTGGCTTTATCGGTTCAACTGAAACGGGCATAACGACCACATTAGGACGAGGAGGCAGTGATTTTAGCGCTGCCATTCTGGGAACTGCCTTAGATGCGCAAGAAGTCTGGATCTGGACAGATGTCGACGGTGTCATGAGCACAGATCCACGTATTGAGCCCAAAGCGCAACCCCTGGAAGTCGTCACGTATCGCGAGATTTCTGAACTGGCTTACTTTGGGGCTAAAGTTCTGCACCCCAAAACGATCCGGCCAGTGGTGGAAAAAGGCATCGCCTTGTGGATAAAAAACACCTTCAATCCAACAGGGCCAGCCACGCGCGTTGAGCCGGATAATGGCAGCCCAGAAGACACGCATGGCAAAATCCGTGCAGTGACTGCCATTGACAACCAGGCACTAATCACCATTGAGGGACGTGGCATGATTGGCGTGCAGGGAATTGCAGCACGTGCATTTGGAGCCACAGCAAACGCGGACACCAGTGTTTCATTAATCACCCAGGCTTCTTCCGAACAGAGTATTTGCTTTACATTGCCTTCTTCCTCCAGTGACCTGGTACTCGATTCATTATATGAAGAATTCAAGTTAGAGTTGGCCCGTAATGACATCGATAGCATCTCGGCTATGGATGATGTGGTCATCGTTACCGTGGTCGGAGTTGGAATGCGAAACACACCAGGGATCGCTGGTCAAATTTTCAGTGCCCTCGGCAACCGGGGGTTAAACATCATCGCCATCGCCCAGGGATCATCCGAGGTCAGCATCAGCATGGTTGTCAGTTCTGCAGAAGCGCAAGACAGTATCTGCGCGATCCATGCGCTGATCGTAGCGTAAGAAAAATGAATGGAGTGAAATTATGAGTAAAAGAAAAGTCGCAATTTTGGGCGCTACCGGCACCGTAGGTCAACGCTTTGTGCAGTTGCTAGATGATCACCCCTGGTTCCAGGTCACAACCCTGACCGGATCGGGACGCTCGGCCAACACAAAATATGGGCAAAGCTGCAATTGGGTTCTGCCCGGCGACATGCCCGACTGGGCCAAAGAAATGACGGTTGCTGAAACCGCCCCTGGCCTGGATGCAGAAATCGTGTTCAGCGCTTTACCTTCAAAACAGGCTAAAGAATTTGAACCCGCTTTTGCCCAGGCCGGGCACCAGGTCTTCTCCAATGCCTCGCCCCACCGCACCTGGGAAGATGCCCCCCTGATCATCCCTGAAGTGAATGCTGATCACGCTCAGCTGGTGATAAACCAGCGAGAAAAACGCGCCTGGAGCGGCTGCCTGGTCACCAGTTGCAATTGCACATCCACCGGCCTGACCGTCTCTCTCAAGCCCTTGCTGGACAACTTCGGAATCAAGCAGGTCTTTGTGGTCTCACTGCAAGCCCTATCTGGAGCGGGTTATCCTGGTGTATCGTCGCTGGATATTTTGGGGAATATCGTACCCTACATCGGTGGAGAAGAAGAGAAAGTCGAAACCGAGCCGCTTAAAATGTTAGGAACGCTGGGAGAGGGTCAGATAAATTATGCAGATTTTTCTGTTTCCGCGCATACCAATCGCGTCCCGGTGATTGACGGACATTTGGTGTGCGTATCGGTATCCCTGGGGCGTGATACCACCCCCGAGCAGGCCATCGCCGCCTGGGAAAACTTTGCGCCTCCCGAAATCGTGCGTAATCTACCCAGTTCGCCAGAAAAGACCATTCAGGTGCGCCGCGAACCCGACCGTCCGCAGCCGCGCCGCGACCGTGATTGCGGCCATGGCATGACAACGGTTGTGGGCAGAGTACGCCCCGACCCAATTTTTGATTTGCGCTACGTGGCCCTTTCACACAACACGCTTAAAGGCGCGGCGGGAGGCTCGCTGCAAAATGCTGAGTTGTTAGTTGCTCAGGGGATTGTATAAATCAAGAGCAAAATAATAAATCTGTAAAGTTATTTTTCTAAGAAGTTCAACTTCTTGCGAAGAAGCTGAACTTCTTAATTTCCACTATCAGGACAAGGGAGAAATCACCCGCGCCAGGCCGCGATCATCAGGGCCAGCCAGCCCAAAACGAAGAACACGCCCCCAATGGGTGTCAGCAGCCCCAAGTTAACGCCATTGAAAGTCAGGCCATCGTTGGCGACCAGAAAATATAAGCTGCCTGAGAACAAGATAATCCCCAAAACGAAGAACCAACCTGCCGCCCGCAATGTGTAGATCTGGCTCCACCATTGCGTAGTAGCCCAGGCGATAAACATCAAACCCAGGGCATGATACATCTGATAACGGACAGCTTTTTCCCAAACAGCGATACGCTCCAGGGAAACAATTTCTTTCAAACCATGAGCCCCAAATGCGCCCGCCGCGACAGCTAACCCAGCCAAAAATGCGCCAAAGACAAAGAAATATCGTTCCATGATGATCCTCTTGTTTAAAAAGTAGTTCCTTTATTTTACCCGCGTTTTGTTGGTTCCATTATTATGTGATAGTAATAAAAACTGGCCAAAAATAGGCTGCCCCCAATACCAATGTACATGGCTGCCAAATATGGTTTCGGGATCGGGGAAAATTTGCGCAGAAAAATACCCAGAGAAATCATAAAAGCTACCAGCGGGTAACTGGTCCAGCTTTGAAAGGCAAAAATGCACGGCCGTTGGCTGTTGAGGGCTTTTATACGAGCAATATTTCGTTTTGCAAAGGCCGAAAACCCGAAGCGATAAATAGTCAAAGCCAGCATTACCCCAACGGCCCCCATACTCAAGAACAGAACTGGCTTTCTAGGTGCCAGCCAGCCAAAAGCCAGATTGCACAACCAAATCCCCACTCCCGACCACATCAACCCAGCCGTCAGATAGAGCCAATTTTTTGGCGTGCCAGGTTTCAATTTTGTAAGCAATGGCGATCTCCTATGCGTTTTCGATTTGTTCATCCCAGCATTTCCGGAACGAAAGATATTATGGAAACGATAACAAACTTAGACCATGTCAGAAAATTTCAAAACCTACTCGTCCATTTCAGAGGGCAGGGGGTTTTCCTGCATCTTATGTCCATTCTACCGCGCAGAACTTGGCAAATCATTAGCGTTATTTTAGTGATTTTGATCGAGTGTGGGGCCATTTACTGCTTACAAATCTGAAAAAGATCGCTAATACTGAAAAATATCGATTATCATAAGAACATGATGATACTTCAAGCAAGATGTCTATAGATGACAAGGATCGGATATGCAGGTTGAAGAAAAATCTCACCAGATAAAATCGCAAACCAGGGAAGAAGCAATGGGTAAAGACTATCTAGAATTAACCAACTTCTTGCCTGATGGTTATATTGTGACAGATTCCAATTTGACAATACTAGAATCGAATTCCGGTGCCGAAATTCTATTGGGTATTCAACGAGAGGGGTTGATTGGAACCCCTCTCCATAAATTTATTCCAGAAGATGAAAAACCATTTTTCTTAGGTCAAGTCTCCCTGATCAAATCCGAATCCATTGACCGTCTTACAGATTGGGAAGTAATATTCTGCAAAGATGATGGCTCATTGCTTCACAGTAAGATCTCCCTTGCAATACGGAGGGGTGGACAAGATGAGCATCTGTCGTTATTGTGGTTACTTCGTGACAATACAGGACAAGTCCGAGCAGACAAAGCACTTTGGGAGAGCGAGAAGCGATTTCGATCTGTAACTGAATCTGCTAGTGATGCCATCATCATCTTCAACAATCGTCTACATTTGGTGTACTGGAACGAAAAAGCAAAAGATATGTTTAGTTATCCATCTGGCGAGACAATGTACAAATTGCTCGGAACGATTGTAACTGGGGGTTTTGAGGACAAATTAGAACGTGAAATCTTACATATTCTGTCCACAGGTCATTCGGACATGATTGGCAAGTCATGGGAGGCTATGGGTATCAGGAGAAACGGCCAAGAATTTCCTATTGAGCTATCACTGGCCACCTGGCAAGCTAGCGATGAAATCTATTTCACGATAATTGTGCGCGATATTTCAGAACGCAAACAGACTGAACAAAAGCTGTTGATTTCGGAAAAAATGGCTTCGCTGGGCCGGTTGACGGCTGGAATTGCACACGAAATCAACACCCCCATCGCGGCAGTCCGGGCTGCGCTGGTTGAAGCGTCAGCTTTGGTTGATGAGTGCCAAATGGCTATTGGAGACTCTACCGTAACGAATGATGATTGGAAAGAAATTCTTCAGGAATTAGAAAATGCCGTATCTCTGGCTGAAAGGTCCGCCAGCCGAGCGGCAAGTTTTGTCAAGGGGATTAGGAGTCAAACCAGGAATCCTGAAATCCATGATGACAGGACATTTGATGCTAATATTGTCATATCAGATTCTGTGCTGATGCTCAATCACTTATTTCGAAAGGCAAATTGCTCATTCAATTTTGTGGCTTCTGAGGAAGGGGCATTGTTATTTGGGTCACCCGAACGTTTTTCCAGGATTGTACTAAATCTTTTGGTCAATGCCATTGATGCCAGTGCAACCAAAGGGGGTGGCCCAATCTCTTTGAGTTTGGCACCCGTTGAAAATGAAATAGTCATGAAAGTAACCGATCAAGGCATTGGAATTGAACCCGATCATATGCCTAAGCTTTATGATCCTATGTTTTCTACAAAGCCATTTGGCGAGGGAAGTGGCTTGGGTTTGACGATTGTTCACCATAATATAACTGCACACTTTGACGGCAAAATTGAAGTAGAAAGCAAGCCTGGAAAAGGAACAGAATTCCGAGTTTATTTCCCCATTCGAGACGGCACATAAAGGCAGCAAAGTAATGTGTAGGAGAATTTGGGAAAAATTTTTGCGCACTTAAAGATTATCTAGTTACCCGACAGTTTGGGATTAGCGGTAAGAACATAACGGAATTTTGAAAGAATGCGCATTGGTCAAACACCTTTCGATAATACGTAGGCCGATTTGAAAGATACACAAGTCTCGTCTATCCTTGCGTTCTACAAGATGGCGATCACCAGCATGGATGGTTTGAGTTCCAACCGAGACCAACCAAACATAAAGAATAGCAACCGCCTGTGTCAGACGAGACAAACGTAGGAAGTGACCTAGTCTCGTTTTCTCCAAATCAAAGCCATGTTTCTTGAAGTCACCAAACATTTCTTCAATCCACGGTCTGTAAGCATAGAAGCGCAAAGCTATGGCTTTGTCCGTGAAATTAGTTGCCAGGCACCATGGTTCTTTTTCGCCATGTTTCCAATGAACCAGCTAGTTGACGCGACAGATATGGTTCTTGGCCAGATAGCCTGTTCCCAACCAGAAGCTTTGACCTGGTTGCAGGAGCGCAGCGCGGAGGATGTGGATCAGAATTTGGGTCTGATCGCCGACCCCCTGGAAGGGGCCGGACAGTTCGAGCAAGCTGTCGACCACTTGAAGCGCGCCGGTGTGCAGGCCGCAGCGCAATATGCCAATGTCGAGGCTATTAGCTACCTTAGCCGTGCCCTCAACTTAATCTCCCATGATGACCATACCATGCGCTACATCCTGCTGCTGGCGCGAGAAAAAGTGTACGACCGACAAGGGGCGCGTGAGGCACAGAATCACGACCTGATGGCTTTGGAAAAGCTGGCGGAAGCCCTTCCTGATCCTTTAGCGCCATCATCGGACACAGTGCAAGCCGTTCGGCAATCCGAGGTAGCGCTACGTCAGGCCTTCTTCGCCGATGTGACCGGCGAGCATCTGGCAGCTATTGCAGCCGCCAAGACGGCCATTGACGCAGCTCAGGCAGCCGGAGATGTACGCCTTGAGGCCATGGGCTATTGGCAGTGGGGACAGGTCCTCTGGTATAAGGATGAATTTGAGCAGGCTCAGACCAAGCTCAAGCAAGCCCTTTCCTTGGCCCAGGCAGCGGGAATGCATCAGGTGGAGGCAGATAGCCTGCGGGCCCTCGGCGTAGTCTCTAATCTCCAAGGTCACTATACTGAAGGCAGACTCTACCTGGAGCAGTCTTTGGACATCTACCGTGAGATCGGCGACTTGCAGGGCGAGAATTCAACACTCAACAACCTCGGTTTAGTCATCAGCTACCTGGGTGACTATCCTGGGGCCAGGGCTTGTCTCGAGCAGGCCCTACGCATCGTCCTCGAGATTGGCGACCGGTTTGGGGAATGTACGGTTTTGGGTCGTTTGGGATTGCTCCTTCATCAAGTGGGCAATGACGAGGTTGCCCTGGAACACATAAAGCGGGCGTTGTTAATCTCGCTTGAGATCGATGACCGTCGCGGTTGTGGATATTCATTGACTACAATGGGGTATGCCCTGGCAGATTTGGGACGTCCGGCGGAGGCTATCGAATCTTATCGCCAGGCGCTGGATATCAGGCGTGAGTTGAGCGATATCAACGTGAGTATGGAAACATTGGCCGGTCTGGCCAGCGTCTATCTAACTCAGGGGAAACTAGCTCAAGCCCTATCTCATGTTGATGAAATCCTGAGCCATCTGGAGAACAATACTTTGGATGGTGCAGAGGAACCCTTCCGGGTTTATCTGACTTGCTATCGTGTTCTACAGGACAACCGGGACCCCCGCGCCGCGGCCATTTTGGACACAGCCCATTGCTTGCTGCAAGAGCGGGCTGCTAAGATCAGCGAAGAGGAACTGCGCCGGTCGTTTTTGGAAAATGTGGCTGCCCATCGTGAGATTGTTAAAGCGTATCAAAGTCTGACCAATGCAAAATAACATCACCGGCTACGCAATTGGCGAATTGATTGAAAATCGTTACCGGGTGATGGCAATCATCGGCCAAGGGGGCATGGGCGAAGTGTACCGGGTAGCAGACATTGGGCGTGGCTACAAAGAAATAGCCCTGAAGCTGATCAGGAAGGAATTGCTGGGCATCCCAGCGAAGTTTCTGGCGAGGATCATGCAGCAAGAATTCCGGCTCCTGACACAACTGTGGCATCCCAACCTGATCGAGGTTTACGATTACGGCATCACAGAAAGCGGGGGAATTTACTATTCCATGGCGTATGTGGATGGACCCAATTTGGGAGAAAAGATGCCGTCCATGAGACTGGAGATGCTGGTGCAAGCCCTGGTGCAGATCTGTCGGGCCTTAGCATATCTGCATGTCCGGGGGGTGATCCACGGAGATCTGAAACCAGCCAATGCGCTGCTGGAAGGAGAGCAGGTCAAGCTGGTGGATTTCGGATTGGCCCAGGAGATCAAAACACAACAAGACAGCCAGCAATATATCACACCCAATTTTGCGGCGCCTGAGTTGATCCAAGGTAGAGAAGTAGATGGGCGTGCCGACCTGTACAGCCTGGGAGCCATCGCCTACACCTGGTTAGTCGGTAAACCGCCGGATTTCATGTTAGGTGCTGATCGCTTGATCGGTATAGCAGTGAAAGAGGCACTCCACAGACAGCCGGACATACTACCAGGCTTTGGGGGTTTGATTGCGCGTCTACTGGCACAAGATCCAGAAAAACGCTACGCCACCGCCAATGAAGTCATTGAGGCCATTAATATTGCCAGTGGCAGCAGTTTTACCTTGGAGACCAAGGACACCGCCAGCAGCTATGCTTTACGGGCGCACTTTCTCGGTCGGGATGCGGAGCTGAACAAGCTACTCAACTATTGGGAAACCGCACAAAATCAACAAGCTCAATTGGTGTTGATTGGCGGTGAAAGTGGCGTGGGCAAGACGCGCCTGGTAGAAGAGCTAGAAATTGCGGGTGAGTTGGAGGGTTCCAGAGTGGTGTGGGGTCAATGTCTGGAGAGGGGTGCCAGCGCCTATCAACCTTGGCGGGAAGTGCTGCGGGTGTTGATGCGCTATGTCGAGGAAGTTGAGGGTTTCGATATCGAAAAATTGGCGCCAGTGCTGGCAACGATCCTGCCCGAGTTGTGGGAACGGCCCTACATGATTGAGGCAACACCCCCAGCCGAATTAACGCCAGCCGCGGCTCAACAGCGTTTGAACATGGCCATTGTGCAAGTCTTGCGAGTGGCGGCGCAAAACCACCCTATCATTGTGATCATTGAGGACGCTCATTGGGCTGACGAGGCTACGCAAGTGTTGAACAGCTCCCTGGCGCGTATATTGGACTTTGATGGTTTGATGGTTTGCGCTACCTACCGCAGTGAAGAATTGGAAGGCAATCAACCTCTCCTTCAACTTAGTGGTGAAAATGTCAAACACATATTGCTGAAAAACCTTACCCCAGAGCAAAGCGACGCGTTGGTCGAATCGATGCTGGGCATCGATCACTTACCAGCAGGGATGGCAGAAAAGATCCAGCTAATTACCTCTGGAAATACCTTTTTTGTGCAGGAACTTATCCGTACCCTCGCCGAGGAAGGCAGGGTGTTGCAGCGCACTCTGGATGGCTGGCACGTAGATGTGGGTGCCTTGGAAATGTTTGGGTTACCGGACTCCATTCAGCAAGTGATCCATCGTCGTCTCGAAAAGCTATCACCCGAGACTCAGCAGGCGCTGCGATTGGCCGCTGTAGGGGGGGTGGTGTTCTGGGATGGGATTCTGGAACATCTAGGCGAGATTGCTCCTGATAAGTTGAAGGGCGTATTGCAGGAGGGATTGGAACAGGAAATCATCTTTTTAAGGGATGAGACCTCTTTTGCGGGGGAGCGCGAATTCCTGTTTTTCAAGCCAGTCATGCAGCAGGTTTGCTATGAGAGCATCCCGGCTGGGGAAATCCAGGCCGAACACGCAAAGGTCGTGGCCTGGTTGCAGGCGCGCAGCGCTGAAGAAATCAATCAGAATTTGGGTCTGATTGCCAACCACCTGGAAGGGGCCGGGCAGTTCGAGCAGGCTGCTGACCATTTGATGCGTGCTGGTGAACAGGCCGCGAAGCAATTTGCGAATGCCGAAGCCATTGGTTACTTCAACCGTGCGCTCGACTTGACCCCAACAGATGAGCATACCAAGCGCTACGCCCTGCTGCTAGCACGCGAAAAGGTGTACGATATGCAGGGCGCGCGTGATGCCCAGGCCCAAGATCTGGCGACATTGGAAAAACTAACCCAGGACATGGCCGACGAGCGGCGGCAAGCCGAAGTTGCCCTACGCCGGGCCATCAATGCAGAGGTGACCTGCGACTTTCCGGCAGCCATCGCGTCAGCCCAGGTGACCATTGACCTGGCCCAGGCAGCCGGAGATACACATACTGAGGCGGGGGGGTACTTACAATGGGGAAGAGCGCTATGGCGGCGGGGAGATTTCAGCGCAGCCCGAGAGCGCTTTGAGCAAGCGTTAGCTTCGGCGCAAAGAGCCTCACTACACCAGGTAGAGGCGGATTGCCTAAAAGACATTGGCAAGATCTCTTGGGCCCAGGGTGACCACGATAGGGCTAAAACGTATTATGACCGGGCCTTGCGCATCTACCATGAAATGGGTGACCTGGAAGGCGAGAGCGCCATCAGCAACAATCTCGGCCTCATTTCCCGTGATCAAAGCGACTTTAGCGGGGCTAAGACCTACTACGACCAATCCCTGAGCATCTGCCGCGAGATCGGCGACCGCTGGAGCGAAGGTTTTCCGCTCCATAATCTCGGTATGCTATACCTGGACTTAGGTGACTATGCTAGGGCCAGATCATACATGGAGCAGTGCTTGCGCAACTCACACGAGATTGGCGACCGGGAGGGCGAAGGTGAGGAACTTTCTAATATGGGCTTACTTTTCCATCAGTTGGGTGATTATGAGGCTGCTAAGGAATACAGCCAGCAGGCGTTGTTGATCGCGCATGAAGTTGGCAGCCGTTACTTTAGATCATTTGCTTTGATGAGCCAGGGGCACGCCCTGCTGGGACTGGGGCGGTTGGTTGAGGCCGCCGATGCCTACCAGCAATGCCTGACCCTGCGGCGGGAGTTGGGCCAGTCTCACATGGCGATGGAGGCCCTGGCTGGGCTGGCCAACGTTTATAAGACCCAAGAATTCCTGGATAAGGCATTATCAACGATTGAAGAGATTCTAACTTATCTAGAAACCGAAACGCTCGATGGGGCAGACGAACCCTCCCTGGTGTATCTGGCCTGCTACCGAGTTTTGGAAGCCTGTGAAGACCCCCGCGCACAAGACATTTTGAACATAGCATATAACCTGCTGCAAGAAAGCGCCGCTAAAATCAGCAATGAAGAATTTCGCCGCTCATTTCTCGAAAACGTGGCTGCAAATCGAGAGATCGTGATTGAGTACAGAAGTTTGGAGAATGATAAATAATATTACTGGCTATAAAGTCGGCGATTTAATCGAGAGTCGCTATCGGGTGGTAACTGCCATCGGTCAAGGGGGTATGGGCGAAGTGTACCGGGTAGCCGACATTGGGCGCGGTTATGAAGAGATCGCTCTGAAATTGATCAGGAAGGAATTGATAGGTATCTCAGAAGATCGCCTGGAGACCATAATTCAGCGAGAAATCCGCATACTGACACAACTGTGGCATCCCAACCTGATCGAAGTGTACAACTACGGTATCACGGAAGGGGGGAATATTTACTATTCCATGGCGTATGTGGATGGGCCAAATCTGGGGGAAAAGATGGACACTCTGGGAATAAATGAGCTGCTGCCGATGTTGGTGCAGATCTGCCGGGCTCTGGCGTACCTGCATGCCAGGGGGGTGATCCATGGTGATCTGAAGCCAGCTAATGTGTTGTTGGAAGGGAAGCAGGTCAGGCTGGTTGATTTTGGATTGGCTCGAGATATGAATGCCCAGCAAAGGGGGCAACGCTATTTCTCACCCTTTTATGCAGCACCTGAGTTGGCTCAAGGTCAAAATGTAGATGGACGGGCCGATCTGTACAGCCTGGGAGCCATCGCCTACACCTGGTTGGTAGGTGAGCCGCCGGATTTCATGATCAGTGCTGAACGATTGATCAGGTTTGCATTGGGAGATGCGATCATGGGGCAACAGGGAGTTCCGTCGAGAATCGGAGATTTGATCGCACGTCTGCTGGCACAAGACCCAGGAAAGCGCTACGCTACAGCCAATGAGGTCATTGAAGCTTTAAATTTTGCCTGTGGTAGCAGCTACGCTTTGGAGACCAAGGAAACCGCCAGCAGCTATGCCTTGCGGACACACTTTGTAGGCCGGGGGGAGGAACAGAACCAGCTACAAGACTATTGGAAAACAGCACGACATGGTCAAGCCCAACTGGTATTGATTAGCGGTGAAAGCGGCGTGGGCAAGACTCGCCTGGTGGAAGAACTGGAAGTCAAGGTTAAGTTGAGTGGATCGCGGGCGGTATGGGGCCAATGTTTGGAGAGTGGCGGCAGTGCCTACCAGCCCTGGCGAGAAATACTGCGGGTATTATTGCGGCATGTAGAGGGAAACGAAGGTTTTGATGGAGAACGACTGGGGCCGGTGTTGGCGGCGATCCTGCCCGAACTTTGGGATAGGTCATACATGGTTGGGTTGACACCCCCAACCGAATTGGCCCCAGCCGCTGCCCAACAGCGTTTGAATGACGCCATCCTGAAGGTACTTCAGAACGCCTCCGAAATTCGCCCAACCATGGTTATCATCGAGGATGCCCATTGGGCCGATGAAGCCACCCAAGTGCTGATCAACTTCCTGGCCCGAGCACTGTATTGTAAGGACTTGATGGTGTGTGTTACGTATCGTAGCGATGAGATCGATGACTATCAGGATCTGGATAAGCTTAGTGGCAATTTTGTCAAACACATCCAAGTTGGGAGTCTGACTCCAAAATTCACGCAGGCGTTGGTTGGATCAATGCTAGGGGTAACGAAATTGTCAGCGGAGATGATGGCGACAATACAACGGACGACAGAGGGGAACACTTTTTTTGTTCAGGAATTGATACGAACACTCGCAGAAGAAGGGACAGTATTGCAGCGTACGCTTGATGGCTGGCAGGTCGATGAGCAGGCCTTAGATGAGGTCCGGTTACCTGAGTCAATTCAGCAAGTGATCGTGCGGCGTTTGGAAAGGCTGGCACCCGATACGCAGAGGGTGCTGCGTTGGGCGGCAGTAGCTGGGAGTGTGTTTTGGGAAGGGGCATTAGAAAATGTTTCCGGATTAGAGAAAGAGAACGTGGCTGAAGCCCTGAGTGAGGCCGCAGAAAAGGAGCTGATCATACTAAGAGATGAGAGCTCATTCGTTGGTGAACGAGAGTGTATTTTTGTGAAGCCAATAATGCAGCAGGTGAGCTATGCCAGTATCCCGCCAGAGGAACAACAAGAAGCGCATGCACGTGTGGCAGCCTGGTTGTTGGCACGCAGCGATGCGGAGATAGAGCAACATTTAGGCCTGGTAGCCGAAACCCTGCAGGGAGCCGGACAGTCGGACCAGGCCGCGGTCTATTTGACTAAGGCTGGAGAACAAGCGGCGGCCCAGTTTGCCAATACCGAGGCGGCAAACTATTTGAGCCGCGCCCTCGATTTGACTTCTGAAGATGATCATATCAAGTGTTTTGATCTATTGTTGACGCGTGAAAAGGTGTATGGGCTACAAGGAGCACGGGAGAAGCAGCAACGGGATTTATCATCCTTAGAATCATTGGTCGAAACGTTGGCAGACGATTGGCGCCGGGCCGCAGTGGCTTTGCGCAAAGCCTACTTCGGTGAGATGACGGGGAACTACTCAATGGCCAACGCAGCGGCGCAGGAGGCCATTAACCTGGCGCTGGCAACCACCGACCCGAGTGTTGAGGCGGCCGGCTATTTGCATTGGGGACGGACGCTCCGTCGCCAGGGTGAGTATGAAGCTGCCCGAATTCAGCTCGAAAAAGCTCAGACCCTGGCTCGGGCGGCAGGACAACCTCAGGTGGAAGCCAATTGTCTGCAAACCCTGGGCTCGCTTCATTATCGTCGAGGCGAGCATGCCGAAGGTATGGTTTTCGCTGAGCAATCCCTGCTCATCTTCCGTGAGATCGGCGATCGTCATGGTGAGGGTCTTGCCTTCAATAACATGGGGACGCTCTTTATTCAACAGGGTGATTATGCCAAAGCTAGTGCCCACCTGGATCAGGCCCTAGCTATTATGCGTGAGGTAGGGGGACGAAGAGGCCAGGGGTTTCCCCTCATCCACCTTGGCATCGTTCTCCTTCACTGGGGCAAGTATGCCGAAGCCAGGGCTCACATGGACCAAGCTTTACACATCTTCCAAGAAACCCGTGATCGAGCATTAGAAGGGGAGGCACTGCATAGCCTTGGCCTGGCTTATCATTTGCTTGGCGATAATGAAACCGCCCACAACTGCTGCCAAGAGGCGCTGCTCATAACTCGCGAGACTGATAACCGTCGCGGTCAGGGGTATGCCTTGACGAATCTGGGCCACGCGCTGGCAGGTCTGGGAAACTTGACGGAGGCTGCTGATGCCTACCAAGAAGCCTTGATATTGCGAAGTGGGTTGGGTGAGTTGCATCTGGCGATGGAGTCTCGCACCGGTCTGGCCTGTGTTAATTTTGCCCAAGGCGATCGTGACGGTGCTCAGGCCCATGTCGATGACATACTCGACTACCTGAGGACGAACACCGTGGATGGGGTCCAAGAGCCGCTGCGATTGTATTTGAGATGCTATAGGGTGTTGCAGGCCAACCAAGATCCGCGAGCAACAGAGATATTGAAGACCGCTTATCATAAACTTCAACATATGGCTGCTAAAATCAGCGCTGATGATTTGCGCCGCTCGTTACTGGAAAACGTGAGGTCAAATCGAAAAATCGTGAGGGCATATGACAAGGTGATGAATGCAAAATAACATTACTGGCTATGCAATTAGCGACATGATAGAGAGTCGCTGCCGAGTTGTAGACACCGTCAGCCAGGGCAGAATGGGTCAACTCTACCGAGTGACAGATGTGGGACGCGGCGATGAAGAATTGCGCTGCTCGTTTTGGAGAAAGTGGTTGCCCGCCGAGAGATCGTGAGAGCGTATTAAAAATATCTTGGTGAGCAAATCGTTGAAGTTCAGCTTTAGAAATTTTGATTCCATTTCTGCCCCCTTCTTCTAAAACTCCAATTAAAGGCAAACGGGCTGAAGATCAATTCCAGCCCGTCAGTTGTCAGGATATTCTATGACACGAAATGCTTGGCTAAATCTCTTCAGCCAATTGTCTGGCAAGTGTTTTGCCTCGCAAGTGGGCATTGAAGATCAAGCCTGAACCGATCAACAACAGTCCAACACCAACCACCGTCATCGTCGTATTAAAGGCATCGCCGTAGTTGATCCCATTGATCGTATGAGTTGAGGCCATCAGGTATTGGATGGTCAGGCTGAGCACACCAGCAACGATAGCCGCCGCGCCTCCTGCCATCTCAGAATCTTTCTTCTTGGCCTTGGTAAAATCAACTTTCTCCCAAACGGCGGGGATCTTGAAGATCAAGAAGATGATCAGGGTCAGTACAGTGGCGTAAACCACGCCATCTACCGGCATGGAGCTGCCGCGCAGCGCACGTGAAGTTACGATATGTATCACACCAACCACCGTAGCACCGATCAAGGCGATCAGACTGTAGCGGTAGGCATTATCACGGCCTTTGATCAGCAGCACGACAGCGCGCACCATCATCACACCAAAAGCCACAGTTACCAGCACATATAGGATATACAGCCATTGGAATTGTGCAATGGCTGCAAACTTGGGTCCATAACCTTTGGGGTTCAACGCCACACACGTTGTCCCCGCACCCCCCGCTATATTGAAGAGGGCGGAAATACTGAGAAACAGAATGCCAATGAAACGTAATAACTTACCCATGGTGGAACCTCCTTAAATTTGGAGAAACACGGTTTCTTTGAGAAACCCGGTTTCTAGGTTAAACGAATGCAAATCCAGCCACGAAAGCTGCAGTCGTCAGCAGCAAAAGACCAGGAAATACAGCCAGAATGCGCTCACGCGAAAGCAGTGGCCGCCCGGCCTTCAAAAACGACAATAACAACCCACCCAAGCCTATCAACATGCCGCCAATACCCACCCAAGCAAACCCCCCAGGCGCTTTGCCTTGAAATACCAAAACAATGGGCAGAAAGAAGATTGTCAAACCGGCAACCCCGTGCACAATCGCCAGGGTCATAACAGCCATCATCTTGGGGCCGGTCAGACGGGTTACGACAATGGCGAAAAAACCCACCACCGCAAAAACACCGTAAGGGATAAGATACGGGCGCAAAAATTGAGTCACCAACCCCAATGCCAGGCTGAGGGGGATCAGCGTGGAAGCAATGATCACCAGTGGAGAATCGAGCACCTCAAAACCCAGAATTAGCATCATCAAACTGGCAATCACGAGGACGCCAAAGCTAACTGTATAACAGGCAATGGCCATCGAACTTAACCCGGCGATCCCTTGAACAACCTGATATGAAGCAAATAAGGCTGTGATGAGCAGTAGGATGCGGTGGAACGGTTTCATAAGGAATTGGAAAAACTTAGATCACCTCTAGGACGATCATAATCATGGCCCCCAACATGAATAACGAGGCATACTTAAACAAGCCAAAATTAACTCGTTCAGAGGGCCGCACGGAGATGGTTATTGCCAGACCCAGCAGGCCGACCGAGAGCACACCGATCAACCGCAGGTATCCCCAATCCATGCCAATGCCTACAGAAGCGGCAACCATGGCAACCGCCGCGATCACGCTGGAGATGGCGATGGTAACACGAGTGAATTGAAAACCATAGGTTGAGGGGAAGGTGGGCACCCCGGCGACCAGATAATCTTTATGATAACGCATACTGAAAGTCAGGATATGCGTTGGGATCCAGAAGAGGATCGCCAGAGCCAGCATGATGCCAACCCAATCGATATACCCCAAACCCAGGGCCCGGCCCGCTAAAATAGGCATGCCCCCAGAAATGCCACCCCAAACGATGCTCCAGCACGTGCGGCGCTTGAGCCAGATGGTGTAGATAACCACATCAAAGAACAGACCCGCCAAAACGATCAGCCCGAAGAGCCAATCGAGGTATACTGCCCAACCGACACCTAAGGCCGAAATGATCAGGCCAAAACGCAAGGCTTCATGAGGTGTAATTTTGCCCGTTGGCAGCGGACGCCAACAGGTGCGGTTCATGCGAGCATCGATATCGCGGTCGTACCACATGTTGAGCACGGTCGAGCCGCTAATGGCCAGAAACAAGCTCCCAGCAACCCCTAGTATGGTGCCGATGTTGAATACCGGGCAGCGGGCGCTCATGTAACCGGCTAATCCGGTCATCAGGAGCAGGGCAGTTTGCAAACTTTTGATCAGAGGCCAATATTTGGCTTTGATGGTGCGAATGGCAGAGTGCGATTTTGGCATAGTTTGTGTTTGCAGTAACTAGGTATTCGGCAATCAGGCTGATGAACCATTATACCTAATACCTGATACCTAGTTACTCAGTTACTAATCTTCCGCACAACGGAATCCAGCCGCCGCGCTGTAATAGGTGGGGCTGGCGCTGTTATTTTTCCAAACGCGCAGGTCAACTTCATAGCTGTAGAAGCTGCCGCCGCGCAGATAGCGATAGTGCTGGTAATCGTAGTCATCCCCAGTCCATTGCCAGACATTGCCGGCCATGTCATACAGTCCAAAGGGGCTGGCCGAATCGTGGGTCTCGTAACCATCGTAAGTCTTACCGTTATAGAAACCCACCGGGGTCGTGTTGCCCAGTTTGCCAAACATCTTTTCAAACAGGTCGAAGGATGAATAGAAGTTGGCGTTGTTGGCTTCGATTTCCTTGCCCCAGGGGAAGGGTAGGGCGTAGCCATCTGCTCCAATTTCCGTGCCGCGAGCGGCTTTTTCCCATTCAACTTCCAAGGGCAAACGCCAGCCATAGTATTCGCAGTAAGCATTGGCACCGAACCAGGATACCATGGTCACGGGATGATTGGCATAGGCCGGGATTGATTCGAACGTCTCGCCGTCGTACGCCAAACGAAGACCTTCTTCGTTGGTCGGCATAAAGAGCTTGTCACCGGGTTTGATCTCTTCTTCGTGTTTGTAGCCCTGGAATTCGTCGCCGGGGTAATAGCCAGCCACACCTTCGGCCAAGGTGACTGTTTCGCCGGCTTCGACCTCGACCTCACCAATGCGGATATCGCCACTGGCTAGGGCCTCATTGAGGAAGTTGGCATATTGCTCATTGGTCACATTGGTGACCATGATCTGATATTCGTCCACATGGGTCATATGGTCGTGCTGACCATAGGGGAATTCACCAGCCGGGATGGGTACCCATGTATCTGGGTCAATACCGGTGTCGATGTAAGGTGGTGTGATGGCGCCAACATTGGGAGCAGGAGCACAGGCCGACAGTAACAGGATCGAGGTCAGAGTAATGAAAATTGCGCGTTTCATTTTGACACCTCCTCCAGGGTTGCTTCTAGCTCTTTGAGTTTTTGTTTGCTCTCGGCGATTTCCATTTCCGCGCTGAGTTTTTGTTCGTCTTTCAGCTCATCAGCCCAGCGGCCTTTGGAAAGGAACAGGTCGTACAAACGCCAAAGCATGAAAACTGCCAGGGCGACAAGTACCGCCGCCAGACCAATATCCGCGAGCAGCATGGTCCAGTTGACGATATTTTGCTGGGCGATTTCAGTGACGAACAGACGCTTCATAGAGAAGATAGTCACCGCAGCAAAGGCCATATCCGACATGAGAATAACCGACCAACCCAACCACTTGCGGGCTTTACCTTTCACACCGGCGATGTCCATATAGTAGAACAAAATGATGGTGGCAATGATCCCAGATAGGATGTGCCAGTGCCCGGTCAGGGTGATGCGCTCATCACGGTGGGGCCAGACTCGGAAAATCTCATCGAGTTTGACCGCCATGAAAATGCCGATCCCGCTCACGGTAAAGTTCATGAAGACCATCTGCCAGCCTGGGCCGAACTTGAGCGGATCCCGCAGCAAAGCGCCCATTTTCTGGAAGAAATTGGGCTTCTCAATGTCAGCCGTGCCTTCTTTGATCAGTTTGTCCCAGGAGTAGATCACATACATCAGCGCCGCTAACATCACCAAAACGGATCCACCATAAATCGTAGTATGCGCCCAGGGCAGCCAGACCACCGAGAGCGCGCCAGCCGTAATAATGATCGTACCGACGATCATCATGGGCATGGCGATCTTATGAAAGATGCCCTTGAAGTTCATCCAGTGGCCTACGATCAAGGTCAGCGCTATGGCGATCAAGGTCAGCATTATGTGCAGGTGTCCAATAATGGCTTTTTGCAAAGCGGTTTTGTGGGGCGTGCGGATCAGGTCTTCGGCCAGGAAGGTTTCGTGACCGTTGCCCCAGTAAGAACCGGTGACTGCACCGAAGGCTGCTGAGACCAATGTGGCCACAGCCATCACAAAGAAAGCCACGCGTTCCAGGTCAACACCTTTTTTGGTTTTGGATTTGGGTGAATCTTCGGGCAGGAGATACTCTTTTCTCCAGGGCCACAGGGCGGCAGCAAAGAGAATGCCGCCGAAAAAGACCAGCGATTGTCCGACCAAGAAGAGGCCATGAAATACAAAATTATGCCCAAAATAGCCGAACAACAAACCGAAGATCATCGCCGTAAGGTAACCAACTGTAATCGTAGCGTTGATGGTGGTTTGCTGGTGTTTCTTCATCGGCACCATGGCGTTGATGATATACACTTCGATGGCAATCACGGTCATGGCGATGGTGTGATAAAGCATGATGATGCGGCCTTCGCGTTCAGCCTGGATCAATTTCATGTCCAGCGCGTTCACCACTACATCCCGAACCCCCCATTCGACCATCGGGCCGGAGAGCATGCCCCAAATGGCCGTGACCAGAGAGATCATGGCGATGGCTACCAGCACCAGCCCTTTGGTCGAACTGAAAAGGTAGTTCCAACGGTTTTTCAATGCTTGCATAAATACTCCTTCATAATTTCTAGATATTGTGAATTGTGGCACAGAAAGAAGGGCGAGTAAATGACAATTGTCAATATGAGAGTCAATTGTCAATCAATTCAAGATATCGGTTTCGATGAGTGCTAAAGCCGAAAGCGCATCTGGATCGATAATTTGAATTTCTGTGCGGTTGCGTTCAATCAAGTTGTCAGAGGCAAATTTTTGGATGGTGCGGCTGATAGCTTCAGGGACTGTGGCTGCCCTGGCTGCCAGTTCCAAGTTTGTGTGGGTGAGGCGGTAAATGGGCCGATTCCCGTTCTCGCTGAGTTGCAAAAGAATACGAGCGGTACGCGCCACCACCGGCCGGCTAAACAGATCCTCGAAGCTGGAAAGCAGCAAGCGGTTGCGCCGGGCCAATACCCGCAGCAGGCTGGTGCCAACCAAAGGATACTTGACAATCAGCTCACCAAAGGCCTCCTGGTCGATGTGCCAGGTGAAGCAATCTTTGGCAGCAATTGCACTGGTGGGATTAGGACCACGATCCAAAGAAGCCACTTCATTGAACATGATCACTGGATGGATCACAGAGATAATGGCTTCCTGACCTTGCAAACCCGCTTTGTAAAGATGTACTTCGCCCTTGAGCAAGACGAACAACCCGGAGCAGTCATCCCCTTCGCGGTAGATGGAATCTCCTGCTTTAAATCTACAAGTTCCACCCGAAAGCACGATCTCGCGGATCGCTGAAAGGGGCAGATGCTTAAAATGCCTGACGCGACGCAGGCTGCTGATTAACTTATCAATCTTCACAATAGACCCTCGATGACTATGATGGAGAATAAACAATTGGGCAGCCATTTTATCATGCATCTTAATCAAATCGGTGGTTGCTCAACAAGGGGAAACCACCGATAATTTGCCTGTTACCTTTGTTGAACATTCATTTGTGCAAAAGATAACATATTCGGAGTATTCCGTCTTTGACCTAACGCAAATTGTGCAAATGATTCTCTTTAGGAAAACTGCCAAGACGCCCGTGATTATTTCATGGTGAAATGAAAATGTATATAATTTGCAGCGCGTTTTTAAAGGAGAATTGTTAGATTATCGAAACAATATTGCCAATTAGAGTTTTGCTACCCCCAGCTACATGAATATGTTTTCATGAGTATGGTTTTCTAAGAGACAGGTTCACTTAAAACTGTGGGTTCCACTTGAGCTGTTTTGTAGAGGGCTTCAACATTGAGAACAAGAATTTGATCACGGGTGCACGATATCAGGTCCTGCTCGGTTAGTTGTGAAAGAGAGCGGCTGATTGATTCTGGAACGGTAGCGATACTTGCTGCTAAATCTTTTATGGGGTATTGCATTCGATCAATTGGTTTGATCCCAAAATCACTCAACTCAAGGACAAGTTTAGCTGTTCGAGCTAATACCGGTCTGAATGATAGGTCTTCACATCGGTCAAGTAACATACGAGTGCGCATTGCCAGCACTCGCAGCATTGCAAGTCCTATCATTGGATCAGGGTACCGCTTCACTAAAGCTTCAAAGGAGTCAAATTGAATATTCCAGCTCAGACAATCTTTGATCGCTATTGCCGTAAATGGGTTGCCCCCGCCATCTATCACCGACACTTCATTGAACATAATAACTGGTTCAATCACTGAAATGAGATGAACTTGTCCATCGAGACTATGCCTACACAGGTGAACCAGCCCGGAAAACAGCACAAACATCCCAGCACTAGGCGCTGATTCTTGGAAGATTATTTCATCTTTTTTATACCGAATTATTTGGCCTGAACGAACGATAGTAAGCAGGTCGGTGGGCTTCAAATGCCGGAAGTGCCAGACTTTTCCCAGTAGATTAGCGTATTTTTCCATGATTCCTTGGCTTGTAGCCGTAATCGTCTTCGCTATCATTATAACATGGGGAAGCCGGCGCATACTAAATCATGAACGATTATGCCTTGATGGAATATATATATATTC
>CAZVPR010000061.1:17566-26899 GCA_964629085.1 uncultured Anaerolineales bacterium | reverse complement strand
TGTGTGAGGAAGCAGCCATACCAGGTGTGCCTGACGGTCATCTATGCTTGCGGCCTGCGCCTACAGGAAGGCGTCCGCCTGCAGGTCAATGAGATCGACGGCCAGCGCGGGGTGCTGCACATACGCCAGGCGAAAGGGGGCAAGGAACGCTGTATTCCACTGCCTGATGCCTGTCTGGAGATGCTGCGAGGGCACTGGAGTTCCCACCGCAACCCGGCAGGAAAGCGGCATCCACAAGCCCGCCACGGTGCATAGCCTGCGACATTCGTATGCTACCCACCTGTTGGAAGCCGGGGTGAACCTGCGCCTGATCCAGAGCTACCTGGGGCATGCTTCCCCGACGACGACAGCTATCTACACCCATTTGACGTCGACCACCGAAGCCCAATCGCTGGAGACGATCAATGGGCTGATGGCTGGATTGTGGGCGTAGAACTGGGCGACATCTTCCGTCGTTACGGTGATGCCTACCGGCATAAATACAGAGCTGGCCTGCTGCCCAGCCATGGTCAGGCGATGCGGGCGATCGAACGCTGCCGTACGCCCGTCCTGGGGGGCCAAGTATATGGTTGCACCAACTGCGGCGAGTTGCACTTCAGCTACCACTCCTGCCGCAATCGCCACTGTCCCAAATGCCAGCATGCGCAGACCGAAGCCTGGCTCGAGGGGCAGCGGGAACTGCTGCTGCCGGTAGCCTATTACCTGCTGACCTTTACACTGCCTGCCGAGTTACGCAAGGTTGCCAGAGAGAACCAGAAGTTGATCTATGGCTTGCTCTTCCGTGCTTCAGCGCAAGCTGCCCAGAAACTGGCTTGCGATCCGCGTTTCGTGGGTGGCCAGATCGGGTTGATAGGGGCCCTGCATACTTGGACACGCGACCTGGCCTATCATCCGCATATGCATTACCTGGCGCCGGGCGGGGGAATGAGCGGTGATAGTCAAGCCTGGCTGCCTGCCCAACGTAACTTCTTTCTGCCGGTCAAGGCGCTATCCAGGTTGTTCCGGGCTACTTTCCAACGAGTCCTGCGAGACACATCTCTCTATGGCCAGGTTCCGGGGAAGGTTTGGAGACAGGATTGGGTGGTGCACTGCAAGGCGGTGGGCAACGGACAGGCGACGCTCAAATACCTGGCCGAAGGGTACAAAAACTCCGTACCAACATTATATTCGGCAAAACCCAATTTTCTGCATCTCTGCTAGAATAATAACAAGATTACCAATTGGAGGAAACTTCTGGATTGACTTGTATTATATCTGAGAGGAACAGTTAGGAGCTTTTTGGGCAGAAAATGCTGGGATGAGGTTTTTGGACCCTACAGGGTAGTTTTCCGTAAAAAGCGAAATTTTCACCCCACATGTAGAAAAACCACGGAGATTCCAAGAGAACCCAAATATATTCTGAGTTTTTCCCATTTTCTCTGCTATAATTTGATCGTCAATAATCCCCATCATTAGGGCCTCAGTACCTGCTTGGATAGGGGGGCTTTCACCACTCTTGTCTTCCATTGCAAAGCTCGTCACCCCCCCCTCGCAAAAATATAATTGTGGGGATTAGATTTATTTGCGACCCACTTATCCATTGTGTGGTCCAGGGAGGGTTCCAAAAGTGAATAAGGCAGTTCGCAAGAGAAATCTTTTCAGCTTTACTTCTATTTTAGTAACACTGAGCATGGTTTTATCGCCTTTAGGTCTTGGGGGCAATTCTTTGGCATATGCCCGCGATGATCACAAAAAATTTGAAACATCTCTCGAAGATAAGATTCCTGCTCAGTCAGCAGCTGTTGTAATGGGTGTCACCACATTTGCGCCTTCAGCCAATTCTCATAATAATTCACAAAACACAACCATATCAATTACATATAACGAGGATATTGATCCCACAACAGTAACTGCTCAGACGTTTGCTATACACGCCATGAAAACTGGGCAGCTTCTCCAGACCTTCAGTACGAATGGAGGCCAGGCAGTTCTAACTCCTAGCCAGTCAATCAAACCTGGCGAGGTTGTTCAAGTCAGTGCCACGACTGGGATTCACAACCAGGGCGGTATTGGATCTGAAAAGCCAACTGTTTGGCAGTTCAGGACAGCAGTTACCAGTGGCAATGGCACATTAACGGATAGTGGACAAGACTTAGGCGATTCTTACACAATCGCTGTTGACTTGGGGGATTTAAACAAAGATGGGAACTTAGACGCCTTCGTAACCAACAACGACAGCGGACACCCAAACGAAGTTTGGTTAAATGATGGTTCCGGAACATTTACTGACAGCACCCAGAGATTGGGAAGTTCAAATAGCAAAGATGCAGCGCTTGGCGATTTAGATGGTGATGGTGACCTGGATGCCTTTGTTGTTAATTCTGATAGTCAAGCTAACCGAGTATGGATCAATAATGGTTCAGGAACATTTATAGATAGCACGCAAGAATTAGGAAATTTGAGCAGCCAATCCGTAGCCCTGGGAGATTTAAATGGCGACGGCAATCTGGATGCCTTTATTGCAAACTCCGCGGAAAATAAGGTCTGGCTGAATGATGGGGCAGGTAATTTCACAGAAAGCACACAAGACCTTGGAAGCTCAAACAGCACAGGTGTTGCCCTGGGAGATTTGGATAATGACGGTGATTTAGACGCATTTGTGTCTAACAGCACGTCGCAAGGAAACAAGGTTTGGATCAATGAGGGGACCGGAACTTTTTCAGACAGCAATCAAAGTTTAGGCGACTCAAATAGCTCGGGGATTTCCTTAGGAGATCTAAATAACGATGGCAACCTGGATGCTTTTGTAGTTAATTGGGACCAAGCAAACAAAGTTTGGATAAATGATGGTTCAGGGGCATTTTCTGCAAGCACCCAAAATCTCGGAAACAAAAAGAGCACTGAGGTTGCTTTAGGAGACCTGGACAATGATGGCAACCTGGATGCATATGTCTCCAACCACCTCAATCAAGCAAACGAAGTTTGGATAAATAACGGTTCCGGGACATTTAGTGAAAGCCAAACAAATAATGAGGCGGAGAGTTTAGACGCAGACATGGGCGACCTGGACGGTGACGGCGATCTGGATGTTTTCGTAGGGAATTACGGAGGCCAGGCTAATAAAGTTTGGCTGAATGCCTTTGATGATACTGCCCCTTCCGATCCAACTTCTCTTGACAGCTCCAGTCATACAGTAAGCCAGGAATCCAGTGATAACACTGTTGACGTCACCTGGTCTGGCGACGCGGCCGATAACCAGGGGGGCAGCGGATTGGCTGGTTTCTCAACGTTGTGGGATACGAATGCAGATACAACTCCTGATGACACAGTCGATCATGCATCGGGTGTAACCATTGAAACTAGCGCTGCCCTGGCCAATGGTAACAGCCACTACTTCCACCTACGCACCTGCGATAACGCCGGAAACTGCACAAGCACCAAGCACCTGGGGCCGTTTGTTATATTGGCACCTGAACCGGAGATGAATGTACTGGGAAATGGTCAATCTATTCCAAATGGATATGACAGCCCCTCGGAGACAAACGAAACTGATTTCGGTACCATCCAGGTTCACGGCGGCACAGACACTCACACCTTTTTTATTGAGAATACCGGCGATGCCGAATTGAGTCTTTCCGGTTCGCCATATGCTGTAACAATTCCTACCACAAATGGCTGCACTAGCTCGTCTGACATGACAGTTTCTACCCAGCCGTCAATCACATCATTGGCTAACAGTGAATCGACATCTTTTGAAATTACTTTTGATCCCAGCGGATCAGGGCTCTGCCAGGCAACGGTCAGCATCGACAACAATGACAGCGATGAAAATCCTTACACCTTTACAATTCAGGGCACAGGTCAGCTCAACACATACACTATCTCTGGGTATGTGAAAGATGCTGGAGACCAGGCTATAGAAAATGTGACCATGAGCGGATTCCCCGGAAGCCCGACAACTGACATCAACGGCCAATACACTGCCACTGTAGAACATGGCTGGTCCGGGACCGTAACACCTCAAAAGACAAATTACGTCTTCGTCCCAGTCAACAGAACTTATTCAAATATTACAGCTAACCAAGCTGACGAAGATTACACTGCGGGAATCAACTGCTATTCGCTGACAGCTACGGCTAACCCGTCTGGTGGAGGCAGCATCAGCGCCAATCCGACCCCTAACTGCGCTAGTGGAACGAAATATTTACCCGGAACCAGCGTCAGCCTTACTGCCTCACCTGCCTCCAGCTACTACCGATTTAAGGATTGGAGTGAGGATGCCAGCGGTTCAACAAACCCCGTACAAATCAGCATGACAGCTGATAAATCCGTCAACGGTAACTTTGAGCAGTCGACTTTCGCAGATGTGCCTTTCGACCACCAGCATTACACTTATATCGAAGCGCTCTGGGATGGGGGCTACACCGCAGGGTGCCAGACCGACCCTTCACTATTATACTGCCCAGATACGGTTCTAAACCGAGCTATGTCCGCAGTATTCATGCTGCGCGGCCATAAGGGCACTGGCTACTCTCCACCTGCTTCACCCTGGGATTCCTTTGCTGATGACTGGAGTGGGTCAGATATTGCCTGGTCAGAAAAATGGGCAGAAGGTATGTGGGAGGAAGGGCTGACTGCTGGATGTCAGACACCGGGCGATCCATTGTTATATTGTCCACGCAGGGAGCTTCCCAGAGTTGAAGCCAGCGTATTTGGGCTGCGCATGATGCACGGCGTGGCCTACGTACCCCCAGCAGCCACCGGAACTTTGCTGGCAGACATGACCGACACTGGTTATTGGGGCGCGAAATGGGCTGAACAGGCCTTCCGCGATGGACTGCTCCCCGATTGCGGAATTCAAAACGGAAAGCCTCTATACTGCCCAGATCAGCTTGTAGACCGAGCCTGGGCGGCGTATTTAATTGCTGTGGCAAAGAATCTAGCTATTGACTATCCCCTTACGCAGCCAGTTTTGTCTTACCCCGGCGATGGGGATCTATTGACAAACTCGCTGCCGACCTTAGAATGGCAAGAAGTAGCCGGGGCAACCTGGTACAACATTCAAGTGGCTGGAACTGGTAAGCTTGACACAACCGATTTAGAGGAGAATGAATGGGTACTGGCATCTGCTGCCTGCACTGGGGGATCATGTACATGGCAGGTAGATGAAGCTCTGGCGAATGGAAGCTACGATTGGCGGGTGCGTGCCCGCAATGTTGAGGCCCATTTCTCTCCCTGGTCATCAGTGTGGGACTTCACTATTAGCGCCTGCTACACGCTTACAACAACGTCAAACCCAGCCGAAGGGGGAAGCATCAGCGCCAATCCATCCCCAAATTGTGAAAATGGAACCAGGTACACTTTGGGCACTCAGGTTTCTCTGACCGCTACCCCCAATACTGGCTACCAATTTGTGGATTGGGCAGGGGATGCTGCTGGAAGTGACACCCCAACTACGATCACCATGGATGGGAATAAGAGCGTTGCGGCAAACTTCCGATCTGGTGAATACCAGACAGTTGAATTTTGTGGGGTCGTCGACTCGGATACTAATTGGCTAACCCATACCACTTATCGAATAACATGCAACTCATCTGTTGCCAGCGGAACGACACTAACTATCCCAGGAGATGTTATCGTCAAATTTAACCCAAACACGCATATCGTTGTTGATGGATCTCTTAATGTAAATGGAACATCCGCAAATATTGTCCACTTTACAACAGTTCTTGACGACTCCATAGGCGGCGACACAAATGGCGATGGAACTGCGACCACTCCAGCGCCAGGAGATTGGAGATATATTTATATTCGGGGTACAGCAAATCTCGAATATGCTTCATTCCAATATGGCGGATATGATTCATACCCGATGATAGATGTTCGTGGTGGATCGCTCACGGCAACTAATAGCAATTTTGAAAACAGCAAAAACAATGGCATTTATGTAAACGATGGCCTGTTATCTATTTCCAATTCTTCTATCTCCAATAATGGTAATGATGGTTTGGAGTATAACGCGGATGATCCAGCCAAAGCCTTCACGTTATTAAACAATGTATTTAATAATAATGGTGGGTATCCCATATCATTTACATTGAGCGATAATGGAGAAAATATTTTCTTTGATACGTCCACTTTTAGTGGCAATAGTGGAACCAATAACGCTCAGAATGCAATATGGTTTAGAGTGAATATATCCGGAACCTCAGAGTTAGCCCCTCAAGGCAACCTTGTAAATGTGTTTAGTCAGGTAACTATAAATGATGGTAGTTCATTAACTATTTTACCTGGGGCTATTGTTAAATTCCCTGCAGGTTCGCGCTTTTACATAATTGGAGCATTGCATTCACAAGGATCAGAAAGTGAGCCAATCCACTTCACATCTCTAAAGGATGACAGCGTTGGAGGAGATACAAATGGAGATGGATCTACGACCTCGCCATCTCAAAGTGATTGGGAGTCAATCCAAGTTTATTCCGGTGGAGTTGCTACTTTTGATTACTCCAATATTAGTTACGGTAATTGGACTTTGTTTTTGCAAAATGCGGCTAGTGTTACGCTAAATACTTCAAACATTGAGCATAATAAGTATGGAGCGTTTGTCACCTCGGATATATTGGATCAATTGGCAAAGATAGAATTCAACGCAAGTAAGTTGTCAAATAACGACATTGGAATATACGCATCTTATGATGTTGGTACATTCGAAGTCTCAGTCAATGGTTCACAAATCAATTTTAATAGTACTGGTATGGAAATTTTCAAGAAGCACACTAGCTCTACTAGTCCACAATCCTTGGTTGATATAAATGATTCTACCTTTGATAATAATGATTCTAGTGGTATTGCTTTGTCAGGAGAAATTGAAACGAATATATCAGGATCGACAATAAGTAATAATTGGTTGGGAATCGACGGATATGCAAATAATACATCAATCATTAATTGTGTGTTTGATAACAACAATACTGGTATTAACTCTGGTATTGGAGAAGGAGGAGAATTTGAGATAAGTGGTAATGAGTTCATTAATAATAGTTTACCAGCCCATATTATGATAGGTAAGGGCAAATTAATAACCACAACACCAAATTTCGGTAACAATAACGAATACGGTATGATCTCAATCACTGGAACTATTGGCGATGGCACAATCCTAACTCCAAATACAAACTTACCTTATTATGTAGGATTGGATCATATAATAATCGAAAGTGGTTCTACATTGACATTGGGTGAAGGGGTCATCATAAAGCTTTCGGGTGAATTTACAAATTATGCGTATTCCAAAATTGATGTCCAGGGGACTTTGCTGTCCCAAGGAACGGAAAGCAATCCCGTGTATATCACTTCATTTAAAGATGATAGTGTTGGAGGAGATACTAACGGGGATTTATATGGAACTACTCCAGAGAGAGGAGATTGGGGGTATATAGATCTTAATTCTGGCGGAAATGCAACTCTAAACTACACAAAGATTCGGTATGGAGGCGATGCTGAAGGTAGTATAACAATTAGTGGAGAATCGCAAGCAACCCTCAATCACACAGAAATATCAAATAGCATTGATGACGGAGTCTATCTGAAGGGCACAAATTCTCAGATTACACTGAATGCGAGCGTATTGGAGAATAATGATTCATATGGCATCGGCACTAGTAGCAATGGCAATCACTCAATAACAATAACGGAATCATCACTAATCAACAATGGCGGCGGTATACATGCATCTGGTGAAAGCACAATCTCGATAATTGGTAGCAATATTTACGGAAATAATACAGGAATTCGTCTTGATGACCAGCATAATGTCACAATAACATCAAATAATATATACAATAATTCCAGTTATGGTATTTATAATAGTGAATATTCGATAATACCAAATGCTGAAAACAATTGGTGGGGTGATCCTTCTGGTCCCGCCCCGTACGGTTCAGGCAACAAGATCAATTACCGCAAAGTATACGATAGTGATTGCGATTGCCAGATCATCGATCAATTTTATGTTGATGCCGACCCCTGGTTGGGACAGGCAACAAATTATGGACAATCTGTAGCCTGGAATGCTTATGAAGCAGACCCCGTCAATACTGCTACCGGCAACTACGCCTACCAACGCACTGATCTCTCTATCCCCACACGTTCGCTGCCCTTAGAGTTCAGCCGTTCCTACAACTCCGTGGCGCCAGTGGATGACATTTTGGGTTTCGGCTGGACACACTCCTATAACATCAATGCTGCAGAAAACAGTTCTGATAGTTCAGTCACAATCTTACATGGTGATGGACGCACGGAGCGCTTCACCTGGAATGACTCATCCTCGGCCTATGACCCACCAGCAGGTACATTCTCCACCTTAGAGAAAGTCGGTGACAATTTCCGTTTGACACTCAAGGATCAAACGGTCTACGACTTCAATTCATCTGGAAATCTGTCTACCATTACTGACAGAAACGGTAATGTGACCACGCTCAGCTACAGCGGCTCACTGCTCTCAAACATTGCTGCTCCCGACGGACGCACCCTGACGTTTAGCTACAATGGAGATTACCGCCTCAGTCAGGTTTCAGACCCGCTAGCGCGCACAGTTCAATTTACCTATGATGGAAATGGAAATCTAACCACAGTTACTGACCCGACCAGTGCTGCTACCACTTATACTTATAATAACGATCACCGCTTGCTGACCACCACTGACGCCAACAGCCATACATTTGTATCGAATACATACAACGGCGATGGGCGGGTCAGCCAGCAGCAAGATGGAGCAGGCAATATCACTACCTTTGTATACGATATTGAAAACCACAAGACTATCGTCACCGATCCACGTGGAAATACAAGAACTTACCAGTATGATTCAAGTTTGCGTTTGACCAGCCAGATCGATGGTTTGGGAAATACGGAGAGCTTCACTTACGACGGTGACAATAATCGCAGCTCATTCACTGATAAGAGAGGCAATACCACTAACTTCACATACGATGATCGGGGCAATGCTCTGACAATTACGAATCCTTTGAGCGGAGTCACTTCTTACACCTACAACTCCAAGAATAACCCCCTGACATTCACTGATGCCAATAGCCACACTACCACGCAAACGTATGATTCCAAGGGCAACCGCACAATGAGTGCCAACCCCCTCAGCGGAATCACCCTGTACGCATACCATGGCACTGGTAACCGCAATGGCTTACTTGCCAGCCAAACAGACCCATTAGGTCGAACCACCAATTATGACTACAATGCCCAAGGTGACCTGGTATCCATTACTGATCCACTCAGCGGAGTAGTAACTTACACATATGATGCCGGGGGGCGACAGCTTTCCATGACCGACGCGCG
>CAZVPR010000061.1:16233-17466 GCA_964629085.1 uncultured Anaerolineales bacterium | reverse complement strand
CCAGACGACGACTTACGCCTATGATGCAAATGGCAATACAACCGGAGTCACCGATCCACTTAGCCATACCACATCATTCAGTTATGATGCTCTCAACCGACGCACAACAGTCAGTGATCCGCTAGGCAATACGACAACCACAACTTACGATGCAGTTGGCAATGTAATGACAGCTACCGATGCCAACGGGAAAGTATCCTCGTATACCTATGATTCTGCCGATCGTTTGACAGCTGTCACCGATGCGCTAAGCGGTAATGTTAGCTACGCCTATAATGCAAATGGCAATCGTACGGGTATGACGGATGCAAATGGGCACACTACAGCTTACGCGTACGATGCCTTAGGGCGATTAACATCGGTTACCGATCCGCTTAGTAATGTGACAAGCCATACATACGATGCAAATGGCAACCGCATCTCAACCACGGATGCCAATGGAGACACAACTACCTACACCTATGATGCCCTGGATCGCCTGACAGGTATTGGTTATGCTGACAGCAGCACTGTTGCCTACACCTATGATGCTAACGGCAATCGGCTGAACATGGTTGACAGCACAGGTACAACATCCTACACGTACGATTCTCTAAACCGCCCGCTGAGTGTAAACCAGCCCAGTGGAGCAATAAGTTACAGCTATGATGCGCTCAATCGCCTATCGATCACCACCCCCGCGGGATCAGTGACGTACACCTACAATGGTGTAGATCAGCTGCTAACATTGACCGATTGGGATGCAAATGCGACTACTTATTCATACGATACGGCTGGACGGCAGACCGGTATTTCTTACGCCAATGGGATTACGGCATCCCACACTTTTGATAATGCAGACCGACTGTTGGGTATCACTTATGCAGATGGGGCTGGAACGATTGCATCTTTCACGTACACGCTGGATGCGGTGGGCAATAGATTGACCATGGTGGATAGCGATGGCACAACAACATATACATACGATGCCCTCAACCGCCTGACTGGCGTCGGCTACCCCAGTGGGACTCCGTCTGTGGTCAGTTATACTTACGATCCCATGGGCAACCGCCTGACTAAAGGTCAAGACGGAGTCACCACATCATACACATATGATGATAGTGATCGATTGCTCACCACCAATACGGGAGGGTCAATTACCAATTACACCTGGGATGATAACGGCAACCTGTTAACCAGAGATGGTGAAACCTTCTCCTGGGATAAAGCTGGTAGATTGGCTGGTTGGACTGA
>CAZVPR010000061.1:0-16133 GCA_964629085.1 uncultured Anaerolineales bacterium | reverse complement strand
GAGATGGTGAAACCTTCTCCTGGGATAAAGCTGGTAGATTGGCTGGTTGGACTGAAGGTTCGGAAACTGCAAGCTATGAGTACAATGGCGATGGGGTGCGCGTCGAACGTACAGTCAATGGCACAGCTACTACATATCTACAAGATCTAGCAGGGGGGTTGCCTGTTGTGCTGCGCGATACAACTTCGGGCACATCCACCGATTACGTTTATGGGGTTGACTTGATTACTACCATCGACTCTGGTGGCGCACCAACTTTCTACCATGGTGATGGGTTGGGTAGTACACGTTTGTTGACTGATAGCTCAGGGAACATCACTGATCAATATACTTATGATGCCTTTGGATCTGAAAGAACGCACACTGGTGGAAGTGATAATCCCTTCACTTATACTGGGGAACAAGCTGATCCAGATAACGGATTGATTTTCTTAAGAATGCGTTACTATGATCCTGATGTGGGGCGGTATATTTCAGCTGACCGATGGAGAGGTCAAGACAATCTACCGCAGACAACGAATCGCTACGTATATGTTATAAACAATCCTATAAACCATACGGATCCTACTGGGGCAATTATTGAGAAGCTTAGAGATATGGGCAGCAACATATCATATAACATGGCACACGCTGGTGAATATGTTGCTAACATGAAACAAGCATTAGCCGATCCGATTGCGCGAGGTTTTGTATTAGATGAAATTAGCACAAATGCAAAAATAGTAGGTTTCCCTGTAATGGCAGCAGGATGTGGCGTCGGCTTTGCTCCTGCATGCTATGCAGGTGGAGCGGTACTTAAAGCCAGCAAAGCTGTTGATTTGGTGAATTTGATTTACACCGGAAGCGGCTTAGTGATGGGTGAAGTTCCAGAATCCATAGCCGTTGAACGGGCAATAAAGAAAGGCGTTGGTCTTATCGCGGGGCGAACCATTACGGGTATTTCAGGCGAGATTGGAGAACGAATATGGGAATCTGGCACAAGAGCATTTGGTACGGAAGTTGGTGGTTTCCTCGGTCAACTCACAAGTTATAGCACATATGGTAGTTTAAAATGGCTATATACTATTTTGGGTGTTTCTGGGGAGATTTCTCAACCATTAACTGCCTCCTACTTAAAGTTCATAAATCAGATTGAACACTGGGGTCATACCGGGGCACTACCTAACGATGTGAATTTGCCGGTTGGCCTGGGCGCTCCCCCAGGCGTAAGCAAGTAACTTAGTCTCTGCTCAACTCGTCTAGAGTCAAATGTGAATGTTGGTTTCTGATAAATAAATTGAAGACAACTATGATTGAGTAAATTCTAATAGGTAAAGGCGAGAATTCAATTCATCTAATATATAATCCCATTCTTCGGATAATATTAATAATACTTTCAGCCAATTTTCTTCAGCATGAAGGGTTACTCCAGGAGAATCTCCAGGGAGCAAGAGCCATACTCGCCTGTAATCTCCAGGTAATTCTTGAAATAGATGTATGGTAATTTCATTAAGCACGATTTCAGGATCTTGTGTCTGGTTATACTCTTCGATCAGGCTGGGCTCAGGAAAAAAGAAAGGCAGAGATGTCCACTGATAGTTGGGATCTGCCCAATTCATCCAATAGAACCATGCCGGGGTACCATAGGATTTGATCAAGACAAGGTCATCATCTGAAATTTGTTGCGAAATTGTCTCTTGGGCTAATTCAAGATCAGTACGTGTGGGGGAATAAGCTGGGTCAGATTTATAATCTACCAGCATGAAGATAGTCATCCCGATACAGAAAAACAAGCCAATTGCTAAAATCCAAGTCCGAGAATATCGCAGCATTGCTAGAAGCACAATACCAATCACAATCATGAATCCCAAAATGATCGGGATGGATAGAGCACCAACCCTGACCGCGGCCAAATCCCAGGAGCCGCCGGATGCTATCCACTTGATATGCCACCACCAAGGAGAATACTCTGGATGCCACAGCGCTAGGAAATCTAAGGCTGTTGGATTGGTCGCCAGTATATCTATATAGTATTGACGCATGGGTGGCAGGATCCCAATTATCTGGACAGCAGTTGACACTATTCCGAGGCTAATCAATCCAATTCGACCATTCCTGGATTGCAGCCAGTCATCAACCACTTGAGCAGATGAAATCACCAGAAGGGGAATAGCTGGTAAAAGGTAGCGCAAGCCCCAATTAATATAGCCCCACCAATTACTGTCATAAAAGAGTCCCTGACTAATAATCAATAGCAGCAAATATGACCAGGCTGGCCATGCTATTTTCCATCGCTTGAATAGTGCAAAGAACGACAGAAGAAGGATTGGGGAATAGATGAAGATGCTTTTCCCAGGGCTGATCACAGGTCCTACCAACGCAGTGAGAAAATTAGGGTGGGGGGTAGTGAAGAACTTCTGTACTACAAAGAGATAATATTCCGGGGCGAAACGAGCAAGCTGTCCATCAGAAGGTATACATTTAAACCACAAGATCAATAGCAGAATAACTCCCCCAAACCACAATAAAATTCTTTTCCAATTATTTCGGTAAACGATTGATAAGTTATTCAAGTCATTTCTATACCGCTGGATTAAAATGTAGGTTACCAGTACCGGAAGAGAAAGTACGACAGTATTCTTGGTAAGCACGCCAGCCGCAAAACCGGCGATCAGGCCTACAAAAGATAACCATCTCATATTCTTGGTTTGATCCACTCTTGTCAAGGAAAGCAAACATAACCAAGCTAACGCGAAGAAGAATGCAGCTAAAGGATCCCGAAAATAGGTGCGCGAATAAGGCCAGGCAACCGTGCCTAACCCAAACAGCAGGGCAGATATTAGCGCAGTCAATTTGGGATACCCCTGGAAAAGACAAGCATAATATACCAAGACAGCAGTGAGCGCTGTCACCCATATATTTAATAAGAAGATTGACTGAACACGTCCCACTCCCAACATCACGGCCAGACGAGCTAGAAATGCGCCTACAACTGCCTGGCCAGGTTCGATGTTGACTCCCCGAGCGGCATAAACCGGGGTAGTATCTGAAAGAGCATGAATACGCTGATTGCCATAAACGCGCTGATCATTGAGATTCCCATCGAACGCCAGACTCAACGTGCGTGAAGCCAGGATATGTTCATCATCTGTGATGAAGGTGCCTGAATAAGTCAAGCTATAAATGGCGATCAACAATACGAATAGGGATAAGGCGGTATATGGATTTGAAAAGCGAGTTTGCCAATCCCCAATATGTCTGGCTTTCCCCGAAGACTTCATTTGCGCGCTCGAAGCCATAAAGAAGGACGCATTGAAAGGATAATGCCGCGCAACCACATCCACACATAAGCTGGTATGTGAAATAGGGTGCGGAAAAATAAGCCGCGCTCTGGGATCAGGCACAATCCCACAAATAAATAGCTTGATCCCAACACAAAGTAGATCCAGAAAAGGATAGCAAACCCAGGCCAGGGATACAAAACCAAAGCCAGCGTCATACTAGCTGTCAGCATTAGCCATTTCGGTTTCAGAAATAGAGAACTCAAAAGTGACCAACCAGATGGACCTTTGAGAAGGATTCTAACGATCTCTCGGCGATATTGCCACACAGCACCCCATTGGCCTCGGAACCAGCGCGCCCTCTGCCTGGCCGCCGCGGCTGCTGTGGGCGGCTTTGGATCAAATAAGACCGCCTCATTAAGGCGTTTTATTCGAACCCCTTTGGAAGCAAAGATCAAGCTCAGGGCAATATCCTCAACTTTGGTCTTTAGCTGGCCATCCATTTCAAATAACAAATTTGGCTTGACGACCATGCCCGTGCCGCGCATGCGCACTGGCCATCCCAAAATTGACCGAATCCCATCAGAGATATGTTGATCGTGAAATTCAGACAATGCTGCCAGTTTCCCGATAGGGGATTTATTTTCGAATTGAGGATAGACAAAACACTGCATAGCATCACAGCCATCAGTGATATTTTCTCTGACGCGATCAAGAAAATCTGACTGGACCCTGCTATCGGCATCCAGCACAATTAGCCTACTGAATTCCTTCAAACTGTTCCTATGCTCTTGGACAAACCAGGATAATGCAGCTCCCTTGCTTTCTGTTGCTTCCCCACATCGGACAATTACTTTCGCCCCAGCCTCCCGGGCTATTATCTCAGTTTCATCGGAGCAATGGTCAGCGACGACGAACAATCTATCACCAGAAGACAATGTTTCCTGGACCGCCTCGACCGTCTCTCCAATCACACCAGACTCGTTGTGAGCCAGGATTAATAGTGCAATAGGAGTGTTCTCTACTGCATCAGACATGTGTCACCTGGTTGTGAGTCATGAGAGGCTGTTCCCTCTCATGTTCATAGGCAGTAATCACTTCAGCAGCGCTCCCCTCGGCCCGGACAATGCCATGCTCAAGCCAGATGACGCGGTCACACAATTCTTCTATAGTTCCTAGGTTGTGTGAAACCACCAGGATCGTTATACCCTTACCTTTATAAGCCTTCATGCGCGCTTTACACTTTTCCTGGAATTTGATATCACCCACGGTAAGGATCTCATCTATCAGAAGCAAGTCAGTTTTCACGTCCGTGGCGATGGCGAAGGCCAGACGGGCTACCATGCCATCCGAATAAGTGCGCAATGGCGCATCCATGAATTCGCCTAATCCTGAAAACTCCAGCAGCGTAGGCATCTTATGATTCATATCTGAACGGGAAAACCCCAGCATGGCACCATTTAGATAGATATTCTCACGTCCAGTCATCTCAGGATCGAAGCCTGCGCCTAATGTAAGAATAGGAGCTACGATTCCGCTCACACGCACGCGACCCAAAGTGGGCGGTAACACCCGAGCAATTACCTTCAATAGGGTACTTTTACCAGCACCATTCGCGCCAATAATGCCCACAACTTCCCCTGGTTGCACAGACAAAGAAATATCCCTCAAAGCCCAAAATTCAGCATAACAATTCTGTCCCCGCAACCAGCGCAAGGCATATTCCTTGAAAGTGGTCACACGCTCTTGAAGCATACGATAGCAAACCGATATGCCTTCGAGCTGCACAACTGATCCATTATGACTAAATGTAATAGGCAAATTCATCAGATTTTCTGGCAAACAGCAAACCACCTAATAGTAGAGATAGAAAAGAGGTAATCAATGCCTTTACGAAGATATCCGCTTCGGGGACCACACCAAGGTAAATTGGCATGCGAAAGCATTCTAGAATATAGTACATGGGGTTGGTAGCAATTAGCCAATGAAACTTGGGTGCCAGAATCTCTATTGGGTAAAAAATTGGGGTCAGATACATCCAGGCCAACAGAACGATCTGGTACATATCCAAGATGTCTGTAAAAAATACCGCCATGGTAGATAACCCCAGACCAATACCTAAAGCAAACATACCAGCTAGAACCAATGAAACAGGCAGGAACAGAATTGCCAGGCTAAATTGTACCCCCGTAATCAACGCAATAATCGCCAATGGAATCAGCGCTATTAACAGGTTCACCAAACCCGTGCCCATTGCTGCAACGGCAAACAATGCCCTGGGAATAAAAATACGTTGCAAAAGCCCCCCGCTCCAAACCAATTCTCGCATGGCAGCCACTGTACTCTGCGCAAAAAAATTCCACAATAATAATCCGCTCAATAAATAAACCGGATAATGGGGCACACTGAAGGCAAATAGCTGAGAAAAAACTATATAGAGAACCAGCATGGTCAGCAGTGGATTGAGCATTGTCCAGGCCACACCCATAACCGAACGCTTATAGCGCGTCTTTATATTCCGCAGGATCAACTCACCTAGCAAGGTGCGATACCTGATCAGGGCACGCAACTCATCGATCAAATAGTTTCGACGTGCATCGGAATCGTACATTGACGTTGACATAATCACTTTTTCCGGGTGACTGGGCGACGCATCCTGTGGAAACCATCTAGTATCTGTCGCCCGATAAGCTGAGCTCGCGCCAGGCTGTAATAATAAGCTTCATAGAAATCAGCCTTCTTGTTCGAATTGTTTGAAAAGATCATCAGGATTAGTTTGAAGATGTTACCGATGATATGCCTTGCACTAGCCCCGATTTTTGTCTCCACAGGAAGGTGCAATTCCATTTGAGCCTGATACTGGGCGAACAGTCCGGCTCTAATCGTGCGTTTCAGATGCTTCAGGGTAAAGCGATCAACTTCAACCTGGTGGATGACTACCGCATGGGGCAAAATGGCAATTGAATAGCCTAGCTTCTCAATCAGGCTGGCAGCCACGATTTCCTCCCCACCGCTGAAGTCGCGCCCCTTCCGTCCATATCTGCTTCGAAAACCACCAATACGCAACATCACCTCTCGTCGGGCAGACCAATTAGCACCCCAGGGATATTCCCACCAATTTGTCACAGCAGTATACTCTTCGTTGCCTGTGACGAACTGGCTCCAATAACGTTGAAAGCCTTCTTTCCAAGGGATCTGCATTGAATGCGGCGGGGAAACCATTATATGCCCCCCGATAACCCCAGCATTGGGGTGATCCTTATAGGCTTTCCAATACGATTCTAGCACATCATTGTGGGCTATGCTGTCATCGTCGAGGAATAAAAGGATCTCTCCTTGGGATTCTGCAATTCCAGCATTGCGTGCATGAGAAAGGCCCAACATAGGACAATGCAAAAAGCGCAAATGGCCAGGCTGATCTGCGAATTCATTGCTGCGCACGGTGGCCACAAAGCTGCCAATATCCTGATCATCCGGGTCGTTATTGACCACGATGACTTCGTATTCTTCTTTGGGCAATGTTTGTTGAGCAACGGCAATGAGTGTGTCAGCAAGTTTCTTGCCGCGCTGATACGTACAGATGATGACAGAAACTTTATATTTATTAGGCTGTGGTTGATATATCTCAGATTCGATTAGCTCTAGATGTTTGGAGCGTGCACGGATGTCGATGGCGGAAAATAGAGATTTCGCTTCAGTTGAAGTAATCCAACCTCTTCTGCCTAGTTCAAGTTGGGGCGGGTCAGTTTCCAATCCAAAAGCAAGGCAAAGATCCCATTCAACATCAAGAGTATCAGGTAATTTATCCGTGGAGAGATTAAGCAATACTTTGAGAGTGTTGGGGGGCAAAGCCTCCGGCGAAGGCGAAGCCGAAGCAGGATCATCAGTGACTTTGAGATAAACAGATGGCACCCACAATCGCGGCCATAAGGATTGCTCAAGTTGCTGAGGTTCAGCAAGGATGTGACCAGCGCGGTTAATTGCTGAATAGAGTTTCCTACAAACTTTCGTCGCCTGGTTATCAGAATTATCTTTCTTAATTAGCCACACCAGTGGGGTGAGGAAAAAGTCTCGCCGGAAATCATCAAATACCATCAACTGGTTTCTGTCACGGGTAATACCTAAATCTTCGTCCCGATGAGTAAGCGATGAGGGATGAAAGCGGTAATCATAGAGCGGCTCCTTGAAATCCGCATGCTTAAGTTTCAAGAGGTCGTTAACCCTCATCCAATAATCATAATCCTCACGCGTGTAGCGGTACGGGCTGTAATCACCAACCAGCCATGGGACTCGCTGACGGTACAGAAAAGCCCCACCGATAAAATTATTGGGGAATGTGTTTAGCTCAGCAGTATCTTTGGGCAGGTAGACATGTTCGCTGCCAGGTGGGCGCTGATAACCACCAAGCCAAGCAGAAGCATGCAATGGAGCGCCATCTTCTCCAATAATATCTATATTGGCGTAAGCCATATCCCAGTCAGGGTGCCTCTGAAGGCAGGCAACCATTTTCTCCAAGAAGGTTGACTTCATGCGATTGTCATGACTGGTCCAGGTCAAGAATTCGCCTTTTGCCAATGCAAAACCACGATTGAGCGCCCGGGGCAGCTTTTGATTCTCTTGATGGATAACCTTTAAACGTTCATCGCGTTCAGCAAATTCATCCAGTATCTCACCTGTGGCATCTTGCGAACCATCATTTACCAAAATTAATTCAAAATCTTCATAGGTTTGACTCAAAATACTGTCAATTGCTTCAGCTATCAGAACAGCTCCGTTATAAACTGGCAGAACGATAGAAATCAATCCTTTTTGACCGGCCACCTGTAAGGAGCTTAAATCAGTTGGATAACGTCTACTACGCTGCCGCTTAAAAATATCGAAGGCGAAGGTATGTCTTGACATGCAGAGCTTGGGCTTTCCAAATATTCTCTTTAGGATTTTTCTGATGAAAACCCCAGGTCTATTCGCCAATCCATCCCATATTTTTTTTATTGTATATTCCCGCCAGGAATCCTTGGGGATGAAAAACAAGCGTACCTGCCACATCCCCCAAAGCAACTTCCAGCCGCGACTGCCCTTAATTTCTGCTAGCTGCGAATCGAATAACTGAAGTTCTCTATCTTTTTTAGATACTGCGGTTTTGAGCGAGGCGACTGCATGATCCTTCTCAGCGACTTGCGCTTCGAAGGCCTGAACGATATGATCATGCTGTTTATATTGAATCCCGATTTCGTTTCCGAGATCAACAATCTTCTGATCGCGACAACTCAGCTCGAGATTCAACTCATCGATAACCCTGTCGCGATAACCTACCTGCCTGCCCATATCTACACGGAGATCAGCAACCGCTTGATGATGCTCGCTCACTTGTTCTTCAAGCGTATTCTGCACTTCTGCGATTGTCTGATCGCGCTGATTGATTTGTTTATTTAGTTCAGCAGCAACTCGATTGTGTTCATCACACAGATCTTGCATAGCACAATTGAGCTCTTCAACTGCTTGACGATGTTCGTTTGTTTGTGTATCTAGATCTGAACTTATATCTGCTAGTTTTTGAGTGAGGCCTTCGATTTCCCCAAAAGTTGTGACTACCTTCTGCGACAAAGACAGGGCAGTATCTTTCAGCAATTTCACTGCCGTTGGGGTTAATACATGAGCTGTGCCAAGTGGTTGTTCTAGTAATGATGAAGCCAATTCGGCGTTCTTTCTGGCTTTCTCAGTCATCTTTTTATTGGCTGATCGTAGCTGTACCTTTTGATGCTCACGATCTTCATAAGCCTTTTCCAACAAGCTAGACAAAGTTAGGCTATTTATTTCCCCTATGTCGAGGGCATACCCATCAAGCCTAGCTTGAGCCATGAGAACCTTGACTTTAGGATCGTATATCAACCCTACAATGGGAGTTTCATTGCTAATAGCAAAAATTAGCGCATGCAGCCGCATCCCTAAAATCAGATCACAGCAGGCAATCAGGCCAGCTTTCTCTGCAGGTGGATAAACTTCAGTCAAAACGTGGGTGCGGTCGGCGTTTTTCATGCCCTGCTGGATGCGTTTGGAAAGTCCAACATCATCCAACAACATCTCGCCTTTATCTTGGAAAGGGATGAATATGGCGCTGCCTCTGTGGTGGTCAAGGAAACTGTCAATGGCGTTTGCTACCTGGGACTCCCAGCAATCCGGCAGGACACCCACATCCCAGTTGCGCACAGCTACACCCAGTATCGGCCCATCCTCACTGACTACTTTTTTAACTTCATTCCCCATTTCTATGGGTTTTAGGCCAAATGCTGGATCAGCTGTAACAGGTATCTGTTTCGAGGGAACACCCAAGGCACTAATTATTTCTTTGGATTGGGAATCACGCACAGAAACCAGAGAGGCCTGCTCCACCGTCGCGCGGGTGTAGCGCTTGCCCATCTCGCTGAGCAGCGGACCGACTCCAACAGCATAGAGCATCAGCGGTTTATCCAAGATCGAAGCCAGTAGGGCAATGCTACTATAGAATCCGACACCGACATGGTGTGGGGTGAGTACGCTGTTCGGATCGAAACCCCAATAATCATGAAACAAACCTCCCCCACCCAGGATTACCATATCGCAGTGATTCATCTCCTGAATGATCTCATGAATATCATTCCAGGCTACTGCGCTAACGCCATGAGATTTTTCAGTCTCCTGCGGATTGCCGGAAACGATGAAAAACTTCGCATCACTTATTTGCTCTTTGAGATCCTGGATCATTGCGCTCAGGATGGCTTCATCCCCTATATTTTTGAAACCATAATAACCAGCAATCAGAATAGTTTTGGGCTTGAAGGTCATGAAGTCAGATCTCTTTGATAGTTACCACACCCGATACAATGAAAACCATCAGCCAGTGATAACATTCCGGCGCCACAGGATGAACATGTCTTTTTATCAAGCTGGTCAGGCACAGGTTGTTTTTTTCCTAGAACCCAATCCCAATGCCCAGACCAGGCATCAGCGATGGTTTGCCAATCCAGAGGATTTACGATAGCGGTCTCCCGGATACTGGAGCAGTAATCCGGTTGTGAAACCAATTCTAAAATGTGTTCTGCCGCCGATAATCGAGTCGCGGCGTCCGTGTGATCCCCGTAAATCAAAAATCCATTTCGACCATGCTGAATGATCTCTGGGAAAGCACCTACATGGCTGGCGATCACGATGCAACCCGCTTTCATGGCTTCGATAATGACCATGCCGAATGGTTCGGGGCGGGTCTGTAGATTTAGGCTGAAACCAAATTCTTGCATTTGTTGAGCCAGCTGGCGTTGACCAATCAAACCATGATAAAACACACCAGGCTCTTCATCAATCGCTCGTTCCTTTTCCCCCCATAATCGATACCCTCCGTAAATATGCAAGCTAAAGCGTGGGTCAAGCTGCCGTAACAGGCGCGTAACGGCGATGGCTGACTCTAATCCCTTCGATGGATGGCCAGTGTAGACAATCCCAAAAGGATCTCGCTTTGGAGCCACATCAACCTTTGATTCGTAGAGCTCACTTTTCACACCACGGTGAGATACGAAGACTTTATTTCCCTCGATCCCCCAGCGTTCAACGATGATCTGGCGCACAAAGTTGCTCAGAGCGTAGATAAAATCGAATTCTGTAAGATCGACACCTACAGGGGGATCGATGCCGTGCACCATAAGAATTCGAAGCCTGCCCCCAATTTGCAAGTTACTCAGTTCACTGAGATCAAGCCCGCTGCCACTTGTGCTGACAATAAAAATATCCGTGTCAAGTTTTGCTAGCTGGTTGCATCGGAGATACCCTACTCCGTCAATCGTTTCATCATTGGGGCAGTTTGCGTAAATCTGAACCTCATGGCCAAATGCTGCAAGTGCATGGGTCGCACGAATGCGAGCCGTGATTCCGCCGCCAACTCCCCTTTCGTCAAGCGTATAAAGATTGTAACGAATATGTTGATCTGGACAATAAAAAACTACATCATAATTCATATCCCTCATTTTATCAAAGTGTGACCAAAAGAAATCTTTAATCCACATACCATGGATATCACAAGTTGAGTGAGCAAATCATAAATCCAAGCATGACAACAGCGTTCATCATATGCGGCCTCCCATAGTATTGCTTTCTTTTCTGTTGCTGATATACCTCGATTATTATAAACGCAATCTAAGGGGTTATAGTGATACTCAGATTTAGTGTTCGAGAAAAACCAACAACCGGAGTATCCCCGGCGGCGATCTCAAGATAATAGGTTTCGCCCCCAATCACATTACCATTCAGAATATAATTTTTCGTACACCCTTGAGTGGCTAGAGCACCTCTATTCCCAGTCCATAACGCCGTTCTGGTTTCGTAATTGCTACCTGATGAGTTCTTTGTTATTGCGCCATCTCCAGGTGCTGTAAACTTGTACCAGACGGTTTGATGCAGTGGGTGGATTATTCAAGGCTCAAATTTTGAAAAATGAAAGACACTACACCAATTATTGGCACATCCCCGTTTTGCGATGACAGTAATGGAGATTAGATGTACCCCAAGAATCTATATTATTCTAATTCTATATCAAATATTTTGTAGTAGTCAATAGAAGCTTAGACATAACCTAAAATTATTAGGAGGCCAGGAAAGCATGAAATTTCTCCTGTATTCCTGGGTTCCTTATCAATCCAGCTTGATGCCCAATTGTTCAAAGTACTCTTGACCACTACACTATATCAAATATTTATCAAAATTCAAGTGATTTCTTTCTTGTTTATGTTGATTGCAGTTCCACGGACACAATATAATCTCAGACACATATTATCTAATCACCGAATGATTGATTAATTTTAGAACTTTTGTTACTTGAAATGAATATTCTATTGTGTTAATGTTATAGTAGACCTTAGTCCCCTGGGGTCAGGGGGTCTGCTGCCAACAATACTAACATTCCCCCATTTCAACTCCCCCTGAAACCAAGGTTCGCCTTTGATTATAATGGCGCATTTCCACAAATAGCAGTAGCTAGGTGTCGATGGCAGGCATCTCAATTTATCTAGCAAAGTTGTTGAACGACAGTTTAACGTTTTTCTCTAAAAATAGGCTTACAGTAACTACTCAGGCTGTCTTACAAATGATCTAGTGTTCATCATACGGATTAGGAAAAGTGTTCGTGGTGCGGGCGAAAATTACTTTCTCTGTCTGGCTTATATTTCTTCTGATTATTGTTCTGGTTGGAGCTTCCAGTACTAAGCCTGTTTTTGCTGGGGAAAGTCAATCACGCCAAAAAACCATCAGGGTCGAATATGTCGAACACGAATGGTGGTTGGTGAAGTCATCAGATAATCAGATAGCGTGTAAGTTTTATATCAGAGATCATAATTGGCCCTCAAGGAATGAAGTATTCAGTCAATGTGGAGATGATTTGTACCAGGAATGGGTGACGACATCGGATTGTTCTAGCGGCGCAATAAACCAGGCCGGAATTTGCGGATCATTGTATCTTCACCAGAGCGCATCCCGTCCAAAAACGCAGGATATCGTAGTTGGGCTGCCTCCGATAAACTTGACGATTTCATTACCAGCGTGTGAGCATCAATCTGCAACACTTTTGTGCCCTAGGCGCCCCGTTCTATTGCTTGCTGCTGAAGAGCCCCTCCCTAACAACCATATAACCTTTGTCCATTATTCTTATTGGGGGCAAGAATTTACCTGCTTGGGAACTCAGTGTGAATTACCTATACCTCCAACAGGTGATGCGGGAACGCAAATATCATTCTGGGCCACATCTAGTTTTGGCGATGAAAGCGAACACTTCACTGCCAAAGTGCGAGCTGTTGAAACCAGCCAAACAGATGATGATTTGTGGCAGGTGAGTGTTATTAGCTCTCAGTGGAAAGGCAAAGCCCCGGCTTGTTGTTCACAAACCTGGAGCACCTTTCCTTCAGTAGACGGTCTATCATCCTGGTTGTTGACGAACGATGAATTGCAGTCTTTAAGTACTAATGAGCCCTACACATATCTTGCAGGTCGCCTAATTTCGCAGGGCATCGTTGACGCTAGTGAATGCTCATGGAATGGATTATTGTCCAATGGCGCGGCAAATCCTTGTGGCATGGAGATCGCGCGTGGTGCGGTTGATGTGTGGCAAAATCGATTCGATAATCAAATCTTACAGGCTGCTAATCTGACTGGCGTTCCAGCGCAACTTATGAAAAATATCATTGCGCAGGAGAGCCAATTCTGGCCAGGCGTATATCTGGAGAGACGCGAGTACGGATTGGGTCAGATAACTGACCAGGGAGCAGATACAGTATTGTTATGGAATCCTACATTCTATGATGAGTTTTGTCCTTTGGTACTGGCCAAAGAAACCTGTAAAATTGGTTACAGTTTGCTGGATCTATCTCACAAAGAGCTTCTGAGAGGTTCATTAGCGGTGGAGGCGAATTCCCAATGTTCTGATTGTGTATATGGCCTTGATCTTAGTCACGCAGAATTCAGCATCAATCTTTTAGCCAAATCAATCAAAGCTAATTGTGAACAAGTTGGACAGATTATAAGAAATGAAACCTTCTTGGAGCCAAGTGCCGTAAGTAGCTATGAGGATCTTTGGCGATTCACTTTGGCCAACTACAACGCAGGGCCTGGATGTCTTATAGACGCAATCCGACTTGCATATTTGCCGGGATACCCACTAACTTGGAGTGAGGTTGCTAGAAGCCTTATTTCTGATAACTGCTCAGGTGCAGTTCAGTATGTAGAAAATATTACCAGGGAATAATTATCAAAAAAGTTACACTTGCTCTTGATTGTGTTATTCATATCTGATATGATCTTTGTGATCGGACATCGGGACCAGCATAGGGAAGACGTATCAGAGTTCTTTTGATGGGAGGGATAAATGAATAAAATGTCGAACAAACTTTCAAAGTCGACCTTGAATATGTTAACTTTTTTAGGGGTTTTTAATTTACTAATCAGCCTGGTAATCATTTTTATATTGGTATTTGGCGCTTCAATTGGGTTTAGAGTTTCACAGCCTATTGCAATGGCGATTGATACACCAATTCCAGGGGACACGAAAGCCCCCGTACCAACCAGAACAGTTACACCAGTACCCCTTCAACATGCAACATCAACTACAACTTCAATTCCAACAGAAAAAGCAATAATTATTGAGGAAGCCGAAGTCGCTCCAGGTGAACCTATATATATAAAATATGAGTTTGGCAATAATATTGTCCGTCTTCCTGATGGCTCCGAGATTATCCTTGGGTTAGATTCTGAAATCGAACTTACCAAAATATTCGGGCACACTCAGGGGGCCACCGATCATGAGATCATACTCTTGAAGGGTACCATTCTGGTAGTCTCGAATCTTCCCGAAGGAAAATGGTTTAGAGTGCTAAACCCCAATGGCCATATTGCACAAGTGACAGGGTCTGTCATGGTTGTGGGATATAATCCCGAAACAGGAATATTTATTACTGCCTGCGTTGATGGTGATTGTGAATTGGGATCTGATGCCCAAGCGCTCTTCAAGGTGGCCGCAGAAGAAGAGGGTTGGCTTGACGAAAATGGCAACTTCCAGGAACCCGTCGAAGTAGATATGGACGAGCTTCGTGCAATCTACGGTGATAAAATTCCAGAAGAGGTCCCCGATCTCGAAGCGGAGGCGACGGCAGCTTGTGGTGAATTTCAAAGCCAGTTTCCTGGGACACCATGTCCGGAAGAGTAACCACATATCGAACTGATTTATAACATTCTTACTATGTAGAGCAAGGACTTCCTCCAACGCATGAGGAAGTCCTTAATTTTTACAATGGAAGATATGTGATCATTGCAGCACATCGAAGAAATTTTAAGCACGAATTGATTACCGATAGGGCTAGGCTGCATTTTTGCCTGTCAAACTGGTAAGTCCGATTTGCAAGCGCGGTACAACAAATGGAGGTTACGGATAATTGGCCTGAGTGAAATCACACCCCGAAAACGGGAAATTGATGAAAACGCTGATCATAAAGCCGGAATCTGCTTGTGTTGGCTGCCAAGAGAGTGAACTTTCTTCCATGCCAGAATGAGCGTCCTCGCTCATGGAGGAGCTACTTTACTCATCCACGGGGTTTCAGATCGATTTGCGGTTGGTTTTCGCCAGCAGGCCAGCAGAAATTCTGAGTTTGCAAGCGAATAATGGATCGGAGCGTAAAAGCAGTGCGCAAAAAAACACCAATAGCGGACATTTTCAGGTACTGGCAAAACACAATCAGGCCATCAATATTTCGTTGAATACTTTTTGCTATGATCAGCTGCCTGCTTGGGACTGCGTAGATAGGCAAATGAAACGGTGTAGGTTTTTCTACCATCGCTCCAGCCACAAATCTCCCAGGGGTTCTTCCTGAACATCCTTGAACAATGTTCGCAGATTTGTGGCCATAATCGTTGCGTTTGCGCCGATGACGCTTTCAACATCCCCAACAAGTGCGCGTTGATGGCTCTCGTGTCTGGCGCATAACGCGACCACCCCATGAGACCGCGCCATGTTGCGCCACTTGGGATCACCCACCTTCCATGATAGTTCGACCTCGACATGAATCTCCCGGCCTCCTTTAGCCACAACAGCATCGGGAGCGTAGCGATAATTACCTGTCCCCACCTTCGGCATCACGCCCGCTTGCCCGCCTCGAAGCCTGGCATGGTATGTAAAGGCCAATACCGCAGCTGTATGTTTGTTTTCTGATTTACTATTTTCATGCAGACGTTTCATTCGTTCCAGTTCAGTTTCTTTCACTGGCCAGCCAAAACCGCTTACCAGTTCCCGTCCAGCGTCGGCAAGACAGACAGCATCCATTTTCAACATGCCGTAACTGCGCACCCCTGGAACAGACAAGCCCTCAC
>CAZVPR010000060.1:0-27444 GCA_964629085.1 uncultured Anaerolineales bacterium | reverse complement strand
CACGGTGCCAGCGCAGCAAAGTGTCTGGTTGCACAATGTGCAAAGCTTGCTGCCATAATTTTGTCAACCTGGCTAGCAAGACGAGACGCAGCCGATCTCCTTGGGTGAGTTTGGGGCGCTTTACCTGTCGTCTGAGAACGAGCAGCTGCTGGCGCAGCATGGCATTCTCAATGATCAGATCTCGGCGTCTTCGTTCCAGGTCCGAGAGGGAACCAATGACGATGGCCTTAGTTGTTGGCTTGGAGTGTTGTTTTAAGAACTGCTTTATAACTTTCCAAATACGGCGGATGGCATTGAGCATGTTGGTGGTCTCTATGTGGTTGCAAGATGGAATAGCGCAATGTTACCTGAAATTCAAAACCTTGACACGCTGATCCGGCTGTCACTAGAATGAGTAACGAAGAACATATTTGTTATCTTTTTCCCCAAGAAAGTAAAACAATGCAAACCATAAATCGGAATTTGCTCATTGTGAAACCCAAACAACCCTATGTGGATTGGATAAATGAGTTACCTGATCAGAACGTTCCTGTATCTCTAACTGAAATCCGTTGGGAATGCACCACATATCTAATCCCTGAAATGATGAATGAAGATGATGCGTTCGATTATTTCGATGCATTCAAACTGGAGATATTCGAATTTGAGCTGGATGCATGGTGTCGGGATAGCGATGTATGGCCTAAGAGACGCACCGCAAAGATATTTGATGAATGGTTTGAGTTGGAATATCATTCCATGACCATTGATTTGCACAGGAAACGGATACACAAAGAATGAGAGAGCCGTTTGTGTCGATTTTTGTCTAAGAATTTCCGTGGATGAAATAAGTAGCCAGCACAGGTTCATATTCTAGCAGAGATGGAGATAACTGGGTTTTTCCGACTATAAAGTTGGTACGAGGTTTTTGTACCCTACGGGCTTTTCCTTCATTGCTTATCCATAAATTTTTTCCTAAAAACCAGTATTCAACATCCCAATTTGAATTGCATCACACCCGATCTCATCCTTTTTTGTCAGCTTCGATGCGCGGGAGGTTTTTGGATGTTACGGTCGAATATGGTACAATATGTACGCAAATTATTTTGATCAAATTGTGAGGTGAAAATATGAATGTAATAACCATGAAAAGTCGAGAAGCACGCGAAAAATGGAGGGATGTGTTAGATCGGGTACTTCGAGGAGGGGATGTTATCATTGAGCGGTACGGGAAGCCAGTGGCGGCGCTTATTTCAGTACAGGATTATGATGAACTGCGAGAAGAAATCGACGAACTACGCTCGATACGTTCCGCAGCCGAAGCTGGTACAGCAAACAGATAATACGGATAAAAGGGGTGAGCTGAAATAGACCCTTAAAATGGGGAAATGCGAGCCAACGACTTGAAAACCACGAACAGACGCGCAGGAAGCAGAACCCCAGGTCAGATATTCGAATGAAACCCCCAAAGGAACAAACAGACATTCCCTGGCATGAATGGCCAGGGAGTGAAATTGTCAGGAAGGAGCGGGCCTCAGAGGCAACTTGAGCACGTCCTGCACGGACCAGAGTTTAGTGGTGAGATTGGCAGCCAGGGCAGGGGAGCGCTGACGGAACTTGCGTAAACCTGGGATGGGGACAGCTAAGGATTCATGAGTGCGGATGAAATGATAGTAAGAGCGCCACCATTCGATATGCAGGAGAAGATGTTCAGGATGTTGAGCTAAAGACCAGGTCTTTCTCATCAGAGGAGCAACGCCTCTACGGATGGTCAGGTTGACGCGTTCGATGAAAGCAGTTTGAATAAGCTGAGCAAAACCATGCAGCTTCAAGATAGCATTCAGGCCCTTGCGATTCCCCCAGAGCATACGCATGATGGAGAAAGGAGAGTTGCGACTTTTGCGCTGCTTGAGCAATTGACCATAAAGCAAATCGTCAGAGACATGCCAATGATCGGATCTGGCGCGTATAGGACGAAACCAATGACCGAAGTGGGCCGTGATGGCGTAGAAATATCCTCGTAACCCGTCGGTGGTGAAGGCAGGGATGGAGTTAGGGTGAAGGCGCAGCTTGAGATCATGAGCCAGAGCCATGGCGTCATCATTCTTGCGCTTGCCGAGGTGAAGGGAAGGCAGGATCTTGGTGACTGGATCGATGGCCAACCACAACCACATTTTGCCGGTACGACGTACTCTACAATACAACTCGTCCATCTGAATTAAGGGAAGAAGTAGGTGGTGAAAGAAACGGTTGTGGAGCAGAGAACTGTGTTTTCCCATACGTTCCAACCACCGGGTAATAGTGGCTTCGCAATGACCAGAGCAGCGCACGAGGACAGAGATATCACACCCTTCAGCCAGGAGCATCAAGACCAGGACGATATGCCCATCGTCGGTCTTCAGGCGATACAGGGGAGTGTGAAGGCGACTGGAGAAGCGTTTGTCACACCACTGACATTTCCAATACTGGATGTGTTTGTTGATGCCGCGTTTTCCATCGCCGACAATGGCGTGCAGCAGGTGATCGATGACACCGAAGTAATCACACAAGGGATTGGGGCAAGCGTGGCCCTGGGATGAGAGATGTTTGGAGCGGCCGCGAGCACTTTTGCGCTGTGAGTAAGGGATGACATCCGTTTTTGGCTTCAAGACAGCCAATTCAATACCAGACGTGCAGCCTGGGCAGTCTTTTGGGGATCTGGGTTTCCATTTTCTGGGACGATAGTTCTTGGCCCGCTGGCGAAGATTCTTGATAATGTCTTTGAAAGTCAGCCACAATGAGAAGAGCAGGGCGAAGTAGAGAGCAAAGATGATGATGTGTTCGATGCGAAGGGGGGAATTGTGCATAGAAAGGGGAGAAAATCGGGTAAAATGAGAATGGTCACCAGATTCTATGCTAATGAAGACTATTGTCAATACGGGGAGGACCTACACGAATTATCCGTGGTTCCCATGGGGTGTACCCGTAAAGGGAAAATTACGGCTTCCACCTGATAAGTTTGGTATATTTTGCCAACTGGACATTTGTGAATTATTCATTCTGAGAATTGCTGACCTTTCATGCACTTTATTGTATCGACTTGATTATCATGGTATATTTTATTTCAGATTCTCCACCGCACAGCCTATCATCACAACCAGATTATAATAAGAATCTTTTAAACGAGCCCTCCGGTGCGTATATGAACGTTCTGTCTGGTAAAAAACAAGTTGGACGGTACCAAATTGACGAGTTGGTTGGCAAGGGGTCAACGGCTACCATCTACAAGGCGCGCGACCCTATCTTAAGTCGAAACGTGGCAGTCAAAGTTATTCACCAGCATTTAAGTCGCCAACCAGAATTCATCGAACGTATAGAGCGAGAGGCAAAATCGCTGGCTAGTCTTCGCCATCCCCATATCATTAATATCTATGATAAGGGCAAAGAAGACGACATATACTATATAGTAGTCGAGCTCGTCATGGGTGAAACCTTGAAGGACCGTTTACAGGTACTCAGGGAAAAGAACCAGATCATGTCCCTGAAAGAAGTTGAACGTATAATGTTCAAGGTGTGCGACGCGATAGATTATATCCATCGTGCAGGGTTAATTCATCGAGATATCAAGCCGGCTAATATAATATTTGATGAGCAGAATAAGCCGATGCTGATGGACTTTGGAATTGTGAAGATCCAAGATGTCTCGGTACTCACCGCCGAGGGCAGCCTACTTGGAACGCCATTTTACATGTCACCTGAGCAATGTAGTGGCCAACCCGCCGACAACTGCAGTGATATTTACTCTTTGGGGGTGATGTTGTATGAAATGTGCACTGGTGACCTCCCCTTCAAGGCTGATTCCCTGATGGGGTTCATTAATGCACACAAGGAGAAGCCTCCTCCCTCCCCAAGGCAGATCAACCCTCAACTTTCTGCGTCTGTGGAAAATGTAATTTTACGAGCACTTGCCAAATCCCCCGAAGATCGCTTTTCGATAGCCAGCGAGTTGGCTGATGGATTTTCTGCAACCGTTGCTACGTCCAAATCGGATAACCAACCGGCGCACGATATAACAACCACCATCGAACAAATAGAGGTTCAACCACCCCAAAGAGCCTGTTTTCGTTCTGACTCTAGTGGTGAGGTGTATCAGCTTGATATGCTAATCGATAATCATGTCGGACGAACGAAGTCCTTATGCACGGTCGAAGTGGACATTAGCTCTGAAATAGGCAGCGATTACGTTCACTCAGATCACGCTATCGTGAGATATGGAGACTCTGATTGGGAGCTAATACCCACCAGCACAAATCGAAATCCGACATTTGTGAACAACAGCAAGATAAGCCCTGGAGATAGAGCAATACTCTTCAATGGTGATCGAGTATCGTTTTCGGGTGCTGAGTTTGTGTTTGAGATTACTCACTGATCATACAAATGTTTGAGGCAATATGCCTCAACAAAATACTCTCTCATAACATCATCGATGCTTTCACAACTTGAAGAGTGCATATAATTCTTGGGAGGATCATTATGAAGTGTAGTCGTTGTAATGAGAATGCAGAAGCTGTCTGTCGCTTTTGTGGACGGGCAGTATGTGGTGACCACATTCAGGAGATGAACTATATCATCACTGTCTATGTTGGGAAGAAGGCGATACCGCGCTCTCTGGTTGTAGCAGATGCCGTCTTTTGTGGGCTGTGCAAACCGCAGCCCGAACCGCTCGATATGCCATATTTGGATGCTGATTAGGGGGTAAGTGATGAGTGAGAATATTCCGGCAGGTAATACGAGCGTTCCCCCGTTGCGTCCCTTGGCCAAATTTATCTGGGGGGAAGAGGACGAAAAGGGAGAACAGGTCGTGTCCAGCACCGGTTTGGCTATTGGCCGAAGCTCTGAAAACGACCTTGTCGTGAGCGAGGTGGAGGCATCACGCTTCCATTGCAAAGTAATGCCTGGGACTGAGGGTTTTATTGTAGTAGACCTGGATAGTAGCAACGGCACCTTTGTCAATACCGAACGAGTTGAGGATAGCCGCACATTGCACGATGGGGACACATTACGGGTTGGTCAGCAGGATTTTAGATTCGTGTCACTGGCGCCCGAAATGGCAGTCGAGGAAGCACCGGCTGAGGAAGAAGTCTCGCTGTTTGAACAGACGTACGTTGTCCCACCAACAACAGACCTTCCCCGGCTTGTAATCTCGTCCGGGGTTGGCAAGGGTACTGAGTATCCACTAACAATGGGACGCATGATGGTGGGGCGAGCAAGCCGAGATCAGCAATGGGAGGTTGACCTGGTTGATCGGGCGGTGTCTCGCCCTCATGCCGAGTTGGTTCAACAGGGTGAGGAGTGGGTGATCACTGACTTGGGCAGTGCCAATGGCACAACCGTCAACGGCGAGCGGATTAGCCAACCATGTGTGTTGCAAGAAGGTGATGTTGTCGACTTTGGCGAGACTCGGCTCATCTTCCACACTGGGAAAGGAGATTGATTAATGGGTCGGTCATTTGCCAGAGGGATTTGGGGGCGGGTAGGATTGGCCCGCAATACAGGAGAAGACGTTTGGCAGCGGGTGAATCGCCACCTTGCTGAACACCCAGTTTCCTCGTCCGTAACGCGCATGGGTTTATGGGATTCATTGTATTCCGTACAAGGCGGTATTGGTGTTTGGCGGCAATTAGGCGATGAAACTATCCTACCCACTAACAGTATTGAGGGAATCTGGAGCGATGCCTTTGATGAGACGATCGTGCTGTCGGGGGATACAGGTGACTTGTGGTCCGAAATTGGTGACGAAACGGTCATCCAATCAGCGGAGGGTGGTCTCGAATTATGGCGTGAGGTAGGTGAGGAGACCATCATTTTAGCCACACCGACACAAAACGTGTGGGATGAAGCTACAGGGAGTCATGACTTCACTCAGATGCAACCAAAACGACAGTTGGGTTATGCACTGAAAGCATTCACTACACACAGAGGCGAAGTCTATTATGTACTCAAGAATCTGCGTCAGGGGAAATATTTGCGCCTAAACGAAGGTCAAATTTTTCTTTGGAATTTGATGGATGGTGAAAATACTCTACAAGATATTGCAGTCGCCTATATGTCTGAGTATGAGGTATTAGATATACGCACACTTGTCACTTTGTTGAATCAGCTTGAAACTGGGGGCTTTCTGACTACACAACAAACCAATGTTTATGATCAACTTAGGACAAATATATTGGGACGGGGTTTTGGGTTCTGGTTGAAAAAAATCTTCAAAGGTTTCTTACAAAAGGAATTTCCCATTCGAGGAATAGACAAGTTTTTCACGCGTACCTATGATGGAGGAATTAAATACCTCTATTCTAAGCCAGCTCAGATAATTTTCATTATTATCACTGTGGCGGGTCTGGTCGCCTTTGGTATTCTCGCTGCCACTGGAAAGTATTCTCTCCTACAAGGCGGCACAAAGAGCTATACAGTAGGAATCATTGCTCTTTATGCGGCGCGCACAATTGCCCTTTTCATCCACGAGGGGGGCCACGCATACACCTGTAAGTATTATGGACGGGAGATCCGCAAATCAGGTGTCATGATCTACTATGGGTCCTTCGCCTTTTATGTGGATTCAACAGATATTTGGATGGAAACTCGAATCCCTCGAATCATGGTGTCCTGGGGTGGACCCTATACAGGCTTTATCCTTGGGGGCGTGGCGTCTATTTTCGCATTGGTCAGTCCTTGGGCCGTCCCCGGTGGGCTGGCTTATCAATTTGCCTTCCTTCTCGTTATCGATTCCCTCTTAAACCTAAATCCTCTCCTAAAGTGGGATGGCTACTATATCTTAATGGATATATTAGAGATGCCATCCTTGCGAAAACGATCACTAAGTTTCTTAAAATCTGGGAAACTTTTCCGCAAAATCATCAAGCGAGAGAAATTCGGCCGGGAGGAGCGTGTTTTTGCCATTTATGGTCTCCTCACTGCTGCGTATACTTTCTTCATTGTATCTTCGATTATCAAGTTTTTTGGCGAATCCATTGTCGAATTCATAAACCAGTACATAGGTTGGCAATGGATCGGTATTGCGCTGGGTGTGCTGATATTATATCGTTTTCGCCGTCAGATCACCGGGCTTCCGAAATTATTAAAACGTTGGCGGATGGCGAAGGTGCAGCGCGCGATATGAGAGCGATTGAATAGAAGTGGGTAACCAAAGTTTGAGTGAAGGTTTTCGTGATTTCCTGACTGGTGATCTGGCCGAAAATGTGGCTGTCGTCCAAGCTGACTACGAGGCATATCTGACATCACTTCCGCATCAAGTTCGCCAAGCGGTAACTCCATTCTCTCCAACAAATATTTTCATGTCCTCAGGCAAACTTGCGGTTGTGGCCTTACCTTTCTGGGTGGGAGAGGCTTTTGGTGTTGAACAAGAAACGTGCCGCCGAATCGCGCTGGCCAACTTTTTTGGCTTGCTGCATTTCGTAATTCAGGACAACATCACAGACGGCGATTGGAGCGAAGACGATTTGCCTGACCGCGTTATTTCGGGAACGCTTTTTCAACAGCAGATGTTCGTTCTCTATCAACAGTGTTTCCCACCTCAGTCCTCCTTCTGGGATCTGTTAGAAAAGTATTGGCTGGAGTGGGCGGGTAGTATCGTCTGGGAGCGACGGGCAGGTCCTTATAGCCCCTTCTCAGAGGAAGACCTGCTGCGCGCTGCTCATAAGGCCGCGCCCTTGAAAGTCTGCCCCAGTGGACTGGCGCTTCTTAGCGGTAATGAGGACTGCATCCCAAACCTGGAACGAGCTGTTGATATGATGCACATGGTGATGGTTATGGCAGACGACATGGTGGACATGGCCGAGGATCTGGCCGGTAACCGCTTCAACACACTTGTGAGCACGCTAGTCTCCATCATATCACTTGATCCACAGGAAAGACCAGATATAAACTGGGTTGGCCGCAGGGTGTTCACTGATAATGTAGATGAAATTCATCTTCAACGTATGTGGGATGTTGCAGAGAAAGCCCAGGCCTTGCTTGGACAAATGGGATTGACCCAATGGGCTGAACTTGTTGTTCAAACAGTGTGCTTAGCGGAAAAGTGGCGCGACCAAACATTGCGTGACATAATTACCTCAGACCTGAATGAGATATTGGAGATCAAATCTCAAAAGCAGCAAGAAACCAACGAAGACAAGGGGTTGATAGTTATTGATCAATTGCTCTCAGATTTGATCTCGATGCGGGAGATTTATCCAGATTACTCACCCGGCACAGCGAGAGAGATCGTCCGTGCAATTCCCCAAGCTTTTAAAATACACTGCGCCGAAGGGGGGCGCTGGGGGCCAGGTTTTATAGCTCGCGTAGTTCCTGTAAACAGCACAACCATTGGGCGTTATCTGAAAGCATTTCGAGAGAATAATTTAACAGAGATAGATGGCATCCCAATACCATAGTCAATAAATTGGGAAATCCTGCTCTCTACAGTTCACAAACGCACAAGTAGCATATCTCGATTTGCCGTCAAGGACCCCGTCAAAGATTCCATCAAATCATCAAACACAGCATCAATCTATCTGAGTATCCTATAAACAAGGTTAGAGATGACAACTCTGACAGCCTTTTTTTTGGATTTCACAATTAGAAGACTTTTGCCTGTGTAGTCATAGTTAGAGGATGCATATTCTTCCAAAGGATAATGCAATGGTTGAGAAAGAATGGAACAAGGTCAAGTTTCACCTTTTTGAATTTGCGGGTGACTTGGTAGCCTTTGATATCCAACGTGGGCGTCCCCATCTTATTGACCCTGTAGATAGGGCGGTGTTACGGATACATTCACCTATTGACGAGGCACGCGCGCTTCGCCAGCTTGGTGCACAGTTCTCATCAGATAGCATTCGTGACTCTATCCGGAAGCTCAAGGACTGGTATTTAATACTCCCCGAAGATGAACCACTACCAGGTAAACCTTTGGAACCAGACTATCCCGAGATCACCCACTTGGAGTTGAACATTGCTGAGGATTGCAACATACGCTGCACTTATTGTTGTGTGGGCCAGGGCGGTTTTGGTGCAGATAAAGGCAATGGCCGCATGCGCGGGAAAATGAGCTGGGATATAGCCCGTCTTGCCATTGACCTGCTTCTTGAAGAGTCATTGGATTTCCCGGAAGTGCATATCCGCTTCTTCGGCGGCGAGCCAATGCTGAACTGGGCGATCATCCAAAAAGGAGTCCTGTACACAGAAAGGAAAGCCCAACAATTAGGCAAGAAAGTTAGCTTCTCCATTGTCACAAACGGCACTCTACTTTCCGATTATGTCATCAGCTTCATGAAAGAGCACAATTTCTCGGTGCAGATCAGCATTGACGGAACCCCGGAGATGCATGATGCCTTTCGTTTGGGGATTGATGGTAAAGGAACCTATGATCAAGCGACAGCATACGTACCTCAGCTTCTAGATGCTTTGGGACCTAAATACGTGCAAGCGCGGGCTACGCTTACCCATTTCAATCCTGAGGTGATGGAAGCGTTCGAGCATTTGCAAGAATTAGGCTTCACCAATCCCAGGATCAAACCTGTTACTGGACACGACCCACCTTATAGTATGACCGCCGATGACTACCTTTACATCAATGAACTCTATAGTGAACTGGCGAACCGTCTAATGAGCAGTGAGCGAGAAGAGGCTGCCCAATATATCAATCTATTCTTTAACGATTACATGCCTTTGTTGATGAGTGGGCAAGCTCGTAAACCGCCCTGCGGTGCTGCCAGGCAGATGATTGGCGTCTCAACCGATGGCTCTATTCTTCCCTGCACGGACATGGTTGGCAATGATAATGATCTAATCCAGTTGGGCGATATCGAAACCGGCTTCCGGCGTGACAAGAAACAGCAATTCCTGGATATTGTAAATGTTGATAAAAAGATCGGTTGCCGGAAATGCTGGGCACGCTACCTCTGTGGCGGAGCTTGCGCCTCGATTGAGTTGGCGAATGAAGGCGGGCTGGAGCGTAACGCTGGCTTGGAATGCATCTGGATTCGCCATGTCATCGAATTGAGTATCTGGCTTTATTTAAAAATGCTTGACGAGCGACCCGAGCTTATTTACGAACTGTACGGGGGGAGCACCAACATAGACCTGGGGCCGCTGGTAGAGGTCTTTGCTGCAGGATGAGCGTGATAGGTGTACTGTCAGCTGAAAAATCTGCGCTGATGCGCAACATCCGGAGTAAATTCAATGCGCTATTGGATACCTTTCCGGTTGCGCTGCGTTCGGACTTCATCCGAGGCTACGACAGCGAGGATATTAATTCCCCTGGACTTTTATCGCTCGTAGCCTTGCCTTTCTGGCTGGGCGAAAAGTGGCATGTGGAACACCAGGTTTGCCAAGATATGGCGGTGGGCAACCTGTTCTTGTTGCACTGCTTTCAGTCCTTCGATTTCGTTGTGGATAGGGACCGGCCGGGCACTTCGACCCGCTCTCAGATCGTTTTGGGAAACCTTTGCTATTTGCAGGTAGTGCGTCATTATCGACCCTACTTTCAGGCCGACTCCTTGTTTTGGGACCGGTTGGAAGGGTACTGGCAAGAATGGGGTAATAGCATTCTTTGGGAAGTCGAAAAAGGTGAAACACGTCGCCCCTTTAGTGATGCCTTTTTAAAGCAGGCTGCTCATAAAGCCGCCGCACTAAAAATTTGTCCCACTGGTCTGGCGCTGCTATCCGGACAGAATGACCTGATCTCTGATCTGGAGCAGGCTGTTGACCTAATGCATGCTACTATGCAATTAGTGGACGACTTAAAAGATTGGCGCGAGGATCTCGAGCATAATCGCTATAACTCCTTCTTGGGGATGCTGACAGCAAACAAGCGGTTGACCGCCGATCAATTGCTCAAACCGGAAGATGTCACTGCTGCTATCTCTGAGAGCGAAATCCTCCAACGGTATGTAGAGACCATCCGGGATTACGCTGACCGTGCCGAAGCCGTGATAGACGAGCTGGGCTTCGAGCCATGGTCCAGGTTGGTGCGCGGGTTGGCTGAAGAAGCTGCCGGGATGGAACAGGGTTATCAACAGTGGTTCGAGACGTTCCTGTTGGAGCGATAACGTTATTGGGAATAATTCTCCCTATGGAAACAGATGTTCGGTGTAATATAAAGGATGGCGCTCAGCAAGCGAATGTTTCTTCCATCCTGTTTTATCGGAATTAGAAGTCAGAGGAGGTACGATATGGCTGAACAAGATGATCTCCGTACTATTGCGGGCAAAGCCCTTGCGGACCCAGACTTCCGCCAGAAGCTGTTGGACGATCCAGAGGGTGCTGTAGCGGAGGCTGGCGTTGAGCTGGCCCCCGAGCAAATGGAGGCCCTTAAAGAATTGGACAAGGAAGAGTTGGAGAAAGGTCTGGCCGATCTCGACGAGCGATTGACCATGGCTTGCTGGGGCAAAGCTCAATCCATATGTGGGTGGGATTAGTTCCCAAGTTCAAGATACCTAAGTAGAACGAGCTTGCTGGGCGATTCGTGCCGACACAGATAGATTCCCATTTGTCTGTGTCGGCTAGCTTTTTATTGAAAAGAAAAACCACTACCTAACCTTTGGTGCTAGTTTTAAAGACTGAAACGGGCAATGGAAAAATGAACAGAGCCATCTTCATCAACTTGAATGCCATCCCACTGCACTAAAATATTGAACATTGCCATGGTGTAGGCTAAACGACTTTTGAAATGCTCCCAGGTGCGATGCATAACTTTCTTGAAATGACAAACCAGGGTCAACATAGACAGCACTGTTTCGACAATCATGCGAGTATTCCACTCGCCCCGTTTACAAATCTTGACGTTCTCTGGATGCCAATCCTTTTTCACAAAGCCTTCATCCGAGAACACAGCCATTTTCTCCGCATTTCGTTCAGCAATGTCTTGGAAAGCAGAGCCATCGTAGACATTGGCCGTATCAACATCCCAATCAGTGATCAATCCAATATGATTGAGTACGAAACATAGTTTTCCGCCGATAATCCAACGTTTGTTCGAGAGACCTTTCTTGCCAATTTGCTTTTTGCTGCGGCTTTCTCTCCGAGGATGCATAAGTTCAATCCCGTATGTGTCGATGATCCCAATCAAGGTATGGTCAGCCATGAATTTCTCTGCCCAATGGCGATGCGTGTTGAACAATCGAAACAGACGGGTACGATGTGGCAAGTTTGGGAACAAATCAAGGTAATCTCGTTTCAGCCAACGATAGAAAGCCCGATTGCCGACACCTTTGAGAGAAAACAACAGCGCTATTGTGACAACTTCGCTGGGTTTCAGTTTTGCTTGGGTATGTTTCTTTGCCTCTAGCATTTTGTCATCAACGTCACAAAATAGGATGGTGATAAAATCTTCTGTACGCATGTGGTTCTCCTTTTAGCTGTTTTTTGCTCTAAAAATAGCTTACGAGAACCTCATGCGTTTGTCAAACTAGCACCATTGGTTACCTATGGTAGTGGACCAAGAAATGGTTCTACCAGTGTAGTGAATATGACGAGTATCATGTATCAACCTAGAAGGTCAAAGCTAATAGGAGATACATGATGGCTCGTCAATTTAGAAAGTTAGCACACTCTTTATATGAGTGCAAGTACCATATCGTATTTTGTCCCAAGTATAGATACAAATATTGCAGGACGAAGTGGCTAAATACGTAACACAGCAGGTATACCGACTGAGTGATCAGAAGGATGATATCGAAGTGATAGAAGTGAATGCGCAAATAGATCATGTGCATATGGTGGTAGCGATCCCGCCGAAATATGCAGTCTCACAGTACATGGGATTTCTAAAAGGCAAGTTAGCCTTGAGAATGTTTGATCGGTTTCCTGAATTGCGAAAGCAATACTGGGGACAACATGTATGGTCACGAGGATACTGTGTAAGTACAGTGGGCTTGAATGAAGAACGCATACGTAAATATGTCAAATGGCAGACCAAGAAGGAACAAGAAACTGAAACAAAGCAAGGTCGTTTATTCAACTAGCTGAGTAACATCGCACCTTCTAGGTGCAATACTCCAAGCCACCACCTTTGGTGGTGGTACTTTACTGAGTCTCAACTAATAACTTTGACAGGCCTGATCGAATAGAATGCGGACAAGCGCAGAAAGACGCTATAATAAAAGCTATATTTTGCACTCAATTATCAAGCACAATATTAAGCCCCGATGAAATGGATCCAGGCGACATATTCCCCATGCCCAAAAAACAAAAGACCCTTGGTTTTCCACATTTTTCTGCGTCCCTCCATTTCTATACGATAGAAGATACGGAGATTGAGGAATGATCGAACTTCGCAGTGCTCCCAAGTGGAGGGACGGTACCCTCCCACGGGCAGTCGACCCGACGGATACTCACCGCCACGTCCGGCCTCTCATGCTAGACGTGGGCATCACCCACATGGTGGAGCTTACAAGTTTCGATATTCTGGGGGTGCCGATCTATGCAGCTTTTGGCCCCTTGGGATCGGATGATGATCTGCGCCGTTATGCGCACCAGGCTCTGGCAAATGACGAAGAGCGGGTCGAGCAGATACTGACAAAGCTAGAAGTGCTTCACCCAGCCAGCACAATCCCGAAAAAGCCGTTTTTGTTCACTGCTGGAAAGGGCCTTTCTTTACTCGACTCTCAGCTAAGTGCTATGATGGAGGCTATTGAGCGGTTCTCTGCCAGTTACCCGACGGTGACCCCAGTCGTGGGAAGCTATCACGAAATGCAAAGGCGTGGGGATTTGGAGGTCGTAGATCCTCGCAAACTTACCCTCCTTTCACCTTCTACTTACAACTACGATTTGAAATTAGAATGGGTATTGGGGACGGACTTATTTGTTGGGAAGGAAGTCTGGTTGCCTGCAGATGCCGCAACACTTTCTTACAAGCCGCGGAAGGTCGACAGAGTGTGCAGCGACACCCCGACCGGTCTTGGCGCTGGCAACAGCGTGGAAGAAGCCGTCTGCCACGGATTAGCTGAAGCCATTGAGCATGATGCTTGGACCTTGGCAATCGCACGAAGCTCTATCAAATCTGCACAGAGAGGGATTCAGGAAGTTCTGTTTGGTAATTCGGATGAAGCGATTGTCGAGGCAGATTCGCCAGATGATGACCCCTTTCCCTCTCTTGATCTAAATTCTCTTGATGGAGTCGAACATGTAGCTGCCAAATTTAGCCGCATCCGAAAAACTGGAGTACAGGTTGGTGCCCAGGACATTACTTCAGATATTGGCATTCCAACCTTCTCTGTCTCAATAAGCGCACTCCCAGGCGGTCCAGAAGGGGGAGGATTAGGCGCGCATCCCGATGCACGCTTGGCGCTGTCGCGGGCGCTGACAGAAGCTGCCCAACAGCGACTAGTGTTGGGGTTGGGTGGGGAATCATCACGAATATCTTCTACTACAGGATGGCGATGGGCACCATGGGAGAATCGCCGTATAGATATTGAGAGACAAGGCGTCCGGCGTTTTGAAGAGGTGCTCTCTCAAATGCATGTGGATATCCTGGAAGATATCCAACATATGATGAAGGCCCTGGCAACCAGAGGACTGGAGCAGGTCATTGCGGTTGACTTAACCAAGGCCGAAATCGGCGTGCCGGTGGTCAAGGTAATCGTACCAGGCCTGGCAGACTACTGGACCAGTGAATCTCCCCCACAATGGGAGGCATTGGGGCAGCGGGTTATGCGGTACCTAAAATAAATAGGGAGCAAGTGCGAAGGTAGAAATATATTCCTCGTGACTCCGGCAGCGATAGCGAGGATGGGTTTTCTTTTTTCCCCTCTCTCCCTTGCCTCCATCTTGTTTGGTTGAGTCACATTCTTCTGATAAGGCGAGCGTTGCCACAGCCGTTGATATGATCCTATAACTGTCGATATATAAAGATACAGCGTGATACTGGCTATTCACCTGGATGATTTGACTTATGTAGGAAGTATGATCTGGGCGATCATCGCCTACCAGCGCTGAGAAAGCATCAGGAAGTTTATGAGTCGAGTAAAAGGGAATAGCTTCAGGCCAATTGTCATTTTCCTTTAAAAACTCTGATAAACGGAGTTGAACCAGGCTCAACGTCCGGCCTCGATAACCAAGCGTGGCCAGGCTCAGGATAGCGAATGCGGTGGACAGAGGTTGGTCGAACGTGCCAAAGGAGTAATCGTCATTCATGTTCTCCAGGAGCTCATCTAAAAGTCTGGTCCTCAGTTCCGCTGCTGATTCATCTTCCTGGATAGCCCAGGATAACGCCCAGTCAGCGAGATAGGGATTAGCGAAATACAGCCCACTCCTGCTTGTGAAGTGCCTTTCCAAATAGTCAATCGGGGTTTTGGCAGCCAACCCGACCTTTCGCCTGAGTGCCCTCACAAGGCAGGTTGTAGCGAAATCAGGCTGACACCAGTGACGGTTCCAGTCCCCCACCACCATTTTCCCCGCTTGCTCCTCATCAGCCCAAAGTTGAGGGTAATAACCTCCATTTCCGTCCGAGAATTTCTCCAAGGCCTTTATTGCTTCAGGATCATCCATCCCTAGTAATATGAGCGCAGAATCTGTCGAGGTGGGGATGTCACCGCTGTGAAAGGGCCATAGGTCGTCCTGGCGTCTATCGAGTACCAGCTTGATCAACTTTTTGCGGACTTTCGAAGTTGATGAGTTTACAGTGTCAGTGTTTAAAGCCCTGAGTAAAAATCCTAACGGCACCAAGTCTCCAAAGGGAAACGGTTGCGCTGGCGGCGGTGGCTGGCAGGTCATCGCCAAGGTCTGATTGCATGCTTTTCGGCCAAGCTCGATAGCTGTTTTTTTGCTCAGGTCCCTGGCCCAACTAACTCTGTCCTCAATGGCATTGACCAGTCCGGCTTCTAATTTTGGGCTAATGGAGCCATGTAGCAAGAAGAAGGCATTGCAATGGCCTGTCCTGGTGAAATCTGCCAGCTTTCCAGCGTGGAGATGTGTGGATAAGTCAACAGTGAAATTGGCAAGGTAATGTAGGCCCCGCTTTTCGCCACCAACAAACTTCACGCCTACCGCCTGTAGTAGCTCGTAATGCAGTTGTAGTGGCTCTTCGAGGAAGATGGCTTGCGCTTCCCCAACGCCGGATTTGATCTGTAGATATAATAATACTGGCGGGAAGAACGAAGTGATTTCCCCCGCACCGAGGCAGTCAGCCTCGTCCAGTGGGAATTGGTCAAGTTGAGTGATATAACGGTGGTAGAACGAGGTTTCGGAAATGGGCAACGTTTTGCCATCTTGTGGGTCAACCAGCCCTGATCCTTTGTGAGGAGCCAAAACAGACCTTTCACTAGTCAAGACCACGTGGCTGAAAAGATCGAGCTGTATGTTCTTAGGGAGAAAAAACATCTGTTTGACTGTGTTATCATCAACCAAGGGCTTCAATGCAGCCAGGTTAAATAACACCATCCATTCTAATTTAGCAGGAAGATTTTTTGTTATTTCAGATACTAACATTTCGAAGGATCTCCAAGTGAGCGAAAATCAAGAATTAATCATAAAGATTGAACGTTCTCTCTCTAATGGTCTAGAGTTCCTATATCAAAGCCAACTACCTCATGGCGAGTTTAGAACCTATGCATCTCCCCATAAGATGATGGTAAGAGATTGTGTTTATGACAGCTCGCCATTTGTTACTGCATTGGTATTATATTGCATAAGTTTCCTTAAAGACCAAAGAGTCAAAGAAATGACAGAGAAGGCGCTGCATTTCTTTTTAATGGAGATGAAAGGTCAGGGTGTGTGGCATTATTGGACTTCGAGTAGTGGAAGAAGAATACCTCCAGACTTGGATGATATTGCTTGTATCTCCTACATCCTCAAAAAGAATTGCTTATCTTTCCCTTCGAATATTGAACTTATTCTCGCAAATCGGAACGAGGATGGTGTTTTTCGTACCTGGATCGTAGACCTTCTAACTGTGATGTCGAGTCCCAAGTGGACTGATTGGTCAAGGCAGGTTGATTGTGTAGTGAACGCCAATGTCTTATTCTACATGGGGGAGAGCGATGACACCCGCAAGGCGATCAGTTATTTAAACAGTATTATTACCAATAACGAAGAAGAGGGTTGTAGTCAACATTATCCTGATAGGTTTTCCTTTTACTATATGCTTTCCAGAGCGTACTTCAATGGTGTATCATCCCTAGAAAAATCAAAAGGTCTGGTTATCGAGAGGGTAATGTCAACGCAACAGGTGGACGGATCTTTTGGGGACGAGCTGCAAACAGCCCTGGCAGTTAGTACACTACTTAATTTCGGTTATCAGGACCCTGGGATGAGTGAGGCGATTGAGTGCATCTTGAAGACGCAAGGTGAAAACGGTTCCTGGGCAAGAGTCGCTATGTATCTTGGACCAGCACCATACTATGGCTCAGAAGAGCTGACGACAGCTATCAATATTGAAGCGTTAGCAAGGTCCTCTCAAACGACAGACTTGTAGACAGCCCCCTCATTTCCTCTCAATTGCATACACAAAGTTGTCTATGAACCTCAGCCTACGCTCATCCATGGGGATGGCCAGGCTCAAGTAGCGATCGTCTGCGTGCAGCATCATCCTGGCCTCCACCAGTGTGTCCAACGCGGACTGAACATCTGCCGCCTCGCAAGGCTCTCCTATCTGCTCCAGATGACGCAGGATATTGGGGAAGGTTTGCCCCGCGTCGCAATAGTCGTAAACGACTTTTTCCATCCCCTCCAACACCATCTCCCGCTGGCGGGCGCTGGGCCGGCTATCATACAGGGTGAGCCGCCCGTTACTTTGCAGGGAGAGTAGCGTACCAGAGTCGGCTTGGGCCTGCCAGCGCTCCACGGCGTCGTTCAGCACATGGGTGTATTTCTCTGGCTGTCGGCCGTCGGCATAGTCAAAGTCGAAGTAGTAAGCCAGACGGCTCAAGCTCTCTTCGGAGAAGGGATAGACGTACTGATATGCCTGAGCGGGACGGACATTCACCATACCATAAGCTTCCGGCTCTTGGAAATAGGGGCTGAAGCGATCCAGTCGCATTTGGCCCGCTTCCCCCGTAGGTGGTTGGAAATGAGCCAGTGCTGGAATCATATCAGCCATGTGCTGATATGCTGTCGGTTCTTCACCTGGAAAACCGACGATAAAGTTCCAGATCACTTCCAAACCCATCTCGCCCCCCCATTTGAGAAGTTGTACATTTTGCATGGTGGTGCAGCCCTTGCGAATAATCCGCAAGATATCGCTACCCAGGCTCTCGATGCCCGGTTGGATGCGTCGGATGCCCGCCTGTCGAAGTAAGCGAACTTGTTCTCGACTCAGATTGGCTTTGACAAAATAAAAGATATTGAGGCCCAGGTTTCGCTCGATCAACCCTGGTATCACTTCTCGGAAATAGCGCACGTCCAAAATTTTATCTGTTACATCAACTTGTTTGATGGCTGGATATCGCTGGGCCAGGTAGGTGAATTCCTCCAGTACCTTTTCGCTGCCCTTACTGCGATAGAGCATCGTAACTTCGTTCAGGCCGCAGAAGATGCACTGGGATTTAGCCCCCCACCAACAACCCCGGCTGGTCTCCATCATTAGCCTTATGTTCTCCGGGTCGAGGGCTAAGCCACTCTCCTCAAGCTGGGTGAAGTAATCATCGTAGTCGGCGAAAGGCAGCGCATCCATGTCTACGATGGGGGGTGCGTGATGGCCATTTGCCGCCGTATCCCCATTGCGGCGATAGATCAGTCCCGGAAGGTCAGCCACATCCTCTCCAGAAGCCAGGCGCTGGACCAGCGCTGGGAAAAGAAGGTCGCTCTCCCCAGAGCAGACATAGTCCACGAAGGGGAACTGGCGGTGCAGCTCAACGCCCATCTCGCCTTCGCAGTTGCCCCCCCCAAAGACGATGTTCATCTCGGGCCAGGTTTCCTTGACCCTTTGGGACAGGGCCAGCGAGGCGGTGTTCTGCGTGAAGGTGGAGCTGAAGCCGACCACATTGTATTGCTCCCAGGGGACACTCTCCATGCAGGCATCCAGATATGGGCCAGTCAAGGCACGCAGGCGCGGCAACTGCGCTATCAGGTTTTCAGCAAAGGTATCAGGATATTGTCTCAGAATGTCATCTACATAAGACTGCGGGTCGGGTAACTGGTTGCCAAACAGTTGGTGAGCGAAAAGCCACTCGCCCACCAACGCCCGCGGTGAAAACTGGGCAAACTTGAAATAGAGGTCGCGTCCAATCCGTGCTGCGAACGGAAGCTGAAGGTAGCGGATATCGCATGCGATATCTTGCCGGTGCAAGGCGCCTCGCAGAAGGCTAATACCAATAGCCGGTAAGTGGGTAAAGCCAAAGGGCATGGTGATCAAAAGGACCTTATCCATGCTAGTTTTCTCCTAATCGCTCTTTGGTACGGTGCAGCCACTCAGCCAGAGTTTGGCAGTTACGATAAGGTTAACGCGGACACAAAGTTATCTATAAACCCTTGTGCAGGTTCATCCATGGGGATAGCCAAGCTCAAGTAGCGGTCGTCTGCGTGCAGCATCATCCTGGCCTCCACCAGTGTGTCCAATGTGGGCTGAACATCTGCCGCCTCGCTAGGCTCTCCTATCTGCTCCAGATGACGCAGGATATTGGGGAAGGTTTGCCCTGCGTCGCAATAGTCGTAAACGACTTTTTCCATCCCCTCCAACACCATCTCCCGCTGGCGGGCGCTGGGCCGGCTATCATACAGGGTGAGCCGCCCGTTACTTTGCAAGGAGAACAGCGTCCCACTGGCGGTTAGGGCGTGCCACCGCTCTATGGCCTCATTCAGCATTAGCGTGTAACTCTCTGGCTGTCGGCCGTCGGCGTAGTCAAAGTCGAAGTAGTAAGCCAGACGGCTCAAGCTCTCTTCGGAGAAAGGATAGACGTACTGATAAGCCTGGGCAGGGCGGACATTCACCATACCATAAGATTCCGGCTCTTGGAAATAAGGGCTGAAGCGATCCAGTCGCATCAGGCTTACTCCCTTCGATGTCGGTGGCTGGAGATGGACTATAGCAGGGATCATTTCAGCCATGTACTGATAGGCTGCCGTGTCCTCGCCAGGGAAGCCAGTGATGAGATTCCAGTCAACATAGAGACCGATCTCACTAGCCCATTTCAGGAGTTGGATATTTTGGATAGTCGTACACCCTTTACGCATCAAACGCAGGATTTGGCTGTCCAAATTCTCGATGCCCGGCTGGATAGCATTAATACCAGCTTGATTCAACAGACGTAACTGATCCTTGCGCAGGTTAGCCTTGACCTCATACCAAATTGCAAGCCCCAAGTTTCGCTCAATCAGCCCTGGAATCATATCCCGGAAGTAGCGCACATCCAGGATATTATCTGTCATGGTCATCTGTGTTATCATCGGATAATGGCGGGCTAAGTAGCTGAACTCCTCCAGGGCACGACTGCTGCTCTTGCTACGGAAGCTCATTGTATTGCTGTTCAGGCCACAGAAGATGCACTGGGATTTTGCCCCCCACCAACATCCCCGGCTGGTCTCCATCATTAGCCTTATATTCTCTGGGTCGTGGGATAAACCGCTCTCCTCAAGCTGGGTGAAATAATCATCGTAGTTAGGAAAAGGCAGTGCATCCATATCTATGATGGGCGGCGCGTGCGTTCCGTTGGTTGTAGTCTCACCATTACGACGATAGATCACCCCGGGCATGTCGTCCACCTCGCCCCCCGAAGCCAGCCGCTCGACAAGGGCTGGGAAAAGAAGGTCGCTCTCCCCAGAGCAGACATAGTCCATGAAGGCGAACTGGCGGTGCAGCTCAACGCCCATCTCGCCCTCGCAGTTAGCCCCCCCGAAGACGATGGTTACCTCAGGCCAAGTTTCCTTGATGCGTTGGGACAGGGCTAGCGAGGCCGTGTTCTGCGTGAAGGTGGTGCTGAACCCGACTACGGCGTACTGCTCCCAGGGGATAGTCTCCATGCAGGCATCTAGATATGCGCCAGTCAAGGCGCGCAGACGCGGCAACTGCGCTATAAAATCCTCAGGAAGCTTGCGCCCATGTGAAGTGACATACTTCCTTAGAATGTCTCTAACAAAATTATGCGAGTCGATGAATTTTTCGCCAAACAGATGGTGGGCGAAGAGCCAATCACCGATCAATAGGTTGGGGAAAGTCTGAGCAACGCGGTCATGAAGTTGTAGTCCGACTTGCGCGGCAAAAGGGAGTTGCAGGTAGCGGATGTCACATGTATAACCCCGTTGTCGGAGAGTGCCTCGAAGCAAACTGATGCCAAGTGCTGGTTGGGTGGCAATACTGAACGGCATGGTGATCAGAAGCACCTTATCCATGGTGATCTTCTGTCACTGTGCCAATAGCTGGTAATTGAATAAGTTCTGCGCCCAATGCCTGCTTGATTTCAATTAAAGATGAATTGTGAGTTGTAAGAACCTTAGCTAGATCATTTATCAGAGTTGCATGGTGCGCAAGTTGAGTTAACAGAGTAACATCATTTGGATTGGCAATCAGTTGGTCTAGCAAATCCATAAACCCCTTCTTTCCTGTTTTCTGGATAAGTTCATCCGTATCGTGGATAACTGATTCTAATTGCACGACCAAGGCATCTAATCTGGATCTCGTCGCTCGTCCTGTTTTCCCAAGCGTTTCCGCCGCTGATTGAGAGGCGCGTAATTGATCAACTAATGCTGTTAGTGCTTCAGCCATACCACCAACCTCCTTGTCAATCTCCACCGGCTCTAATGGCAGATCTATGGATTCGACATTCACGTTAACTTCGGATTCCACATATAACATTGTCTCCACGTGTTCAATTTGTGCCTCTCCAGGCTCTAATTCAGCCTCCTCGTAGATCTTTGTATCCATATCCTTGATAGGGGAGATTGTAAAATTTAGAATTTGTTCGCTAATCTTGATCAAGTCGCCATTTTTTAGAGGGATTGGCTCAGTAATTTGCTCACCGTTGAGGTAAGTGCCATTACCGCTACCTAAATCAATTACCGAAAAAAAATTATCGCCCCATGATATTTCCGTGTGTCGTCTCGATACAGTGCGGCCAGATACTACAATATCATTTTTCTTATCGCGCCCTAGAGAGATAGTGGTACCCTCGACAAGGATAAATTCCTCTGCGACTCCTCTTTTGCCTGTCCATGTTAACTTAGCGACTTGCGCGACCCCATCACTATGTTCAACCATTGCCATCTCTGAACTCCTTTCGATAAGTTTATTCGCTCTTAAAAGTGATCACTGCAGTCATACCCCAGCGCAGGCGAATGTCACTCTCTTCCAGGCTAATGAAAGCGGTGTAGGTCACATCACCTCTCTTAACTTCAAACCAATCACTAATAGACTCTACTGTTCCCGAAAGAGAAAGCTCTGGTAGTGCATCCGGTGTGATCGTCACCGACTGACCAACAAATACACTGGGCACTTCAATTTCAGTCATGTTATCCGTTTCAACCTTCCATCGTGAGAAGTCTGCTATTGTCAGAACTATCTGTCCTACCGCAATCTGTTCGCCAACCTTGAGGGTTAAGTTAGCGACCCTCCCTGCATTTGGGGTGCGTAGCTCTAAATTTTCCAGGGCAATCTCAGCAGCTTCTTTTTCCGCCTGTGCAACAAGCAATCGCGCCTCAGCATCTGCAACAAGGTCCTGGTCAGGGCCCTCTTTTACGGACTCGAACTGCCGTTGGGCAGACGCGTATTCAGCTTGGGCTAATGCCAGTTTCGCGTTGGCTTCATTCCACTCAAAATCAGTGGCCACTCCCACTCCGAGCAATGCATTCAACCTGCGCGCAGCAGAATCATACTCCGCCTGGGCTTCGGTTAGTCTGAGCAGCATGTTAGCTCTTTCGGTATCGCTCTCTGGTCTGCCCTCAAAAGGCTCATAATCTTTCTTGGCTTTTTCTAATTTATCCTCGGCCAATGTTACAGTAGCCCTGGCTGACTCAATATTCGTCGGATTCGCACTAACACCCAAATTTCCGAGATCTTTCTCAGCATCATCCAAAGCATCCTGACCATCCACAAGTGCCTGCGCAGCCTTGGCGGTTTCTAAGTCAGCGTTTTCGTTAATATCGTTTAGGCTCCGTTGGGCGGAGAGTAGCTCAAGTTCTGCCTCTGCAAGTCTGACCTGAAGTTCCTCACTGCCTCCCAACCGGGCCAGAATTTGATTGGCTTCGACCTCATCGCCTTCAAGAACCAATACCTCATCAACTTGGCCACTGGTGGCAAATGAAAGCTGGACAAGTTGATAGGGAACGAGGCGCCCTTCGGCAACAATGTCGAATTCATCAACAACAACTGGTACGTCAATGTTTTCGCTGGCTTCGCCGACTTCATCGCCACAAGCGCTTAATAAAAACGTGGTTAGGAGGAATACTACAATAAACTTATCCAAAATTGTGTTCATCATCTTCTCACTCCATTGGAGAGACATACAAATTCTTTGAGATCATAGATTACTCATATGCTAAGCTCTCAGCTACACTGATTTTTGTTGCATGACGCGCGGGTAGCCAGCTAGCGAGTAATGAGAGAACTGTTACAATACTTAGCCATATCCATGCTCCTTTTAGCGAATAAGTGTATATAGCGGGGAAATCAACCGCGTTTGCTATTGCCTCAACGAAAAAGCGCGCGGCCCACATACTGAAAGGGACAGCCAAAACCCAGCTAAGCAGTCCGATCATAAGTCCCTCCCCCATGAATATTAACGCTACGTCAATCGACGATGAACCAATGGCGCGCATAACGCCAATTTCACGACTGCGTTCAATCACGCTAAGCGACTGTGTACCTGACAATCCAACACCGCCTACAATCGCGATCAGGAAAGTCATGACCAACAACAGGGTCGTCAGAATAGTCAACTGGCCAGTTGCCTGTTCGCGTTGCTGTATTGCACTGGTACCATAACCAAGACTAAGCCCCAGTTCTTCGAGGTAATCTTGTAGTTCGTTGAGCATTGCTATTTGCTCCTCGAGGCTTGCTTCTGTATCCTGGATTTTAATCTCTGCTATCGACGCTTTGCCAATTTGATGTAGTTCAGCATTCAAGGTATCGATGTGCATGTAGGCAGTTTTTTGACCTGCTGTCAAATCAAAGATCAATCCAACTATTTTCCACGTTGACTCACCTACATCACCCAGATCGAGCACGATCTGATCGCCTACACCCAGGTTCATATCTTGCGCCAAGTTTTGATTCAATAACATGGCATGCCCATCGGTAGGACTAAGGTTACGTCCGTCAGTCAGTTGCGGTGAGAGTAACGCAGTATTTCTCGGGATGCCGCGTAAGGCAATTTTGTGCTCATCCGCCAACTCTGTTGCCTCAGGTGATCTAGCTTTGGCACTGTGCCAAACCCACATCTCCGCAAGTTCAACGTACGGACGCGATTCGATCATGGGTAAGACTTCCACGATGTGCTGACTCTTTTCGAAGGTAATAAGTATGTCAAAGCCAAACCCGTCCCATATAGAAGTAAGTGTGTTTGTAAATGAAAAACTCGTACTGAGCACCGTCATGAATATCCCCCCCGCGATGATCAATGTGATTTCGGTAAGGGCTAAACGCCCAACGTTTCTAAACGCGTTGCGCATTGGCAACATAACTAACATTGGTAAGCCGCGAATATGACCAAGAAGCCGGTCAACAAAACCGGATCCGTAGCCTCCTCCCAATCCATAGGAACTTATCGCCTCCCTTACAGTAACGTCCGAACCCCTTAGCACTGGATACATTCCAGCTAGCATTGGCGCCAGCAATCCAGCCCCCAATTGATATAACAATGAGCTCCACAGAATCTCGAATTCTGTCGAGGGGACGTTCAGCAAGAATAGCATCCATTTTGTGACTATATGACCTCCCCAAGCGCCTAATGGAACCGCCAATACCAGACTTAGCACACTATAGGCTCCCACACCTGTAAGATACAATACTGTGATCTGCCCCTTCACACCTCCAATCGTCTTCATCGCCCCAATTTGAGGTACTTGTTGGGCAATGATGGCATTCATAGTGTTAACCACCAAGAAGGTACTTAAGCCCAATGCCATAATGGCCATCACGCCTAACACCATTCCAACCCCATTGATTATGTCTTGCAGAGGGTGACGTTCGGGATCCTGAACCTCAAAGTAACTGATCGAAACATCAATTTTATCCAGCTTCTTCTCTATTAGATCTACCGCTATTTCGGCTTGGGATTCGCTATACTTAGGTATGGTGATGCGAAGTGAGGTAAAACCGCTCATGTTAGTCAGTTGTTCCATCATATTTGTGGTGATATAGAACGTTGGCGCTTGTACTATTGGAGGCGGAAATTGGGCCGGATCGCGAACTATTCCTCCCATTGCCACTGACCTGGCTCGTTCATTCACCTCGAAGTATATTTTATCTCCAATCGCTGGTACATTAAATGGCTCAATATGATTGAACTCAACTGCCGCAGTATTAGCCTCTGTTTCGGGCCACCATCCGGATAGGATAGTTAATAGATCAAAATTCTGGTTTTCATAATCAACCAAAGCGATCAATAACGCCCTGTCTTGTTTCCATTCTCCATCCTTCGTAGTTTTCCAGAGAAGCGAGGCTTCCATCCAGCCTTCGATCTGTGATATCTCTGGCATGCGTTCCAGGGAGCGAACAGTATCTTCATCTATTGGTTTGGATAAATATATCTTTGCATGGGAAGGCTGGCTTTCTATCTGCGCGCCGCTCATTTGTCGAGAGAGTAGCTGGTTGCTGGATGTAATCATGCCCACAGCCAGGACGCCCACGGTAATACTAACCACCACTAATAACGTGCGTCCCTTGTTATTCCATAAATCACGCCAAACTTTGCGGATTGCGATATTCATGGCGTAAACCTGCTAACGATCTTCTCTCAACTCACCGTCTAACATTTCGATTACCCGCGGGATGCGAGCTGCCAGACCAATATCATGGGTGACCATAAAGAAAGTCTTTCCTTGGGCAACCAAGTTTTCAAATAGCGCAAATACCAGATCAGCTGTTTTAGTATCTAAGTTTCCAGTTGGCTCATCACCAACCACAAGAGGGGGATCGTTTGCTAAGGCACGCGCGATAGCCGCGCGCTGCTGTTGGCCTCCGGAAAGTTTACTGGGGAGCTTATAGGCTTGATCAGCTAAATCAACCTGCTCAAGAAGAATCATAGCGCGCTTGGACCGCTCACGCGGTTTCCACATGCGGCAGAAGGCCATTGGTAACATTACGTTCTCAATGATTGAAAGAGTGGGCAAAAGCTGGAAAAACTGAAAGATTACGCCGATATTTTTCCCTCGCCAACGGGCCATCTGATTCTCGTCGAGCTTGCCAAGCGACTGTCCAGCTACAAACACATTTCCGGATGTGGGGCGGTCAATACCTGTAAGCATGTTGAGTAGAGTGGATTTACCGCATCCGGACGGACCGCGTAGGCCAACGAACTCACCCGGCAGTATCCTGAGATTTAAACTCTTGAGAACATGTACCATTCCTGCAGGACTTTCATAATCTTTGACAAGGTTATCAAGAAAAATAATGGCCTCAGCTTCGGACCGCCAATCTTGAATTTCAGCGGTTTCTTCGATAACATCGAGGGCAGAGGCCTCAATCATCCTCGTCTCCATAAACTCTTCAAGCGTTGCACCAGGGGTAAAGCTGAATATAGTGTCTCCGAGTTTAATTTGATCGCCACTCTGCAGGGGTGCAGGGGTGGTAATCTTTATTTCGTTAACAAAGGTGCCGTTACTGCTGTCTAAGTCAGTGATCGTGAATACCCCCTCTTGCCACGAAATGTTTGCATGGCGTCTCGAAGTCTTAACGTCTAACAACACAATGTCGTTGTAATTACCACGTCCCAGGGAGACTGTAGCACCCCTGAAGAGTGTGACCTCTTCCACATCGTCCTCGCCCTTTCCCTTCCAGGTCAACTTAGCTACGTCCATGAGTTTCCCTTTTTATATTAATCTGGCTAATAAACTAAGGAAATCCAAACTTATGAACATTATAGCTTAATTTATGAAAAATCAAAAGAATGTGTGTTCGGAGGGGCGTAATTCAGATTTGGGGGTGAGATGTAAGCATAACGCCCGTAGAGTGTAAATACTTCATCTGAGCCTTTCTGGTAATTGAGTGGATCAAAGCAAACTAATTGTAGGGCAAGCCAAAACGCCATGTTCTCCGGGTTTTTCTATTCTGGAAAAAGCATTTGTAGAGTACGCCTTGCAATTGCATATCGCCTGTGCTGGCTACATTACTCATCCACGGGGTTTCAGATTGATTCGCGGTTATTTTTGCCAGCAGGCCAACCAATTCCTGAGTTCGCAAGTGAATAAGGGATCGAATCGCAAAAAGCGGAGTGCAGAAAAACACTTAAAGCAGAAATTTTCAGGAACCAGCGAACCACTCGTTAAAATACATGCTATAATATATATTTAAATATATAGAGAGGAGCATGCCATGCAACAAATTGTAGGTGTTACCGAACTACA
>CAZVPR010000059.1:0-27780 GCA_964629085.1 uncultured Anaerolineales bacterium | reverse complement strand
TGTAGAGACTCTAAAATTTTCACATGTAAATCGAGGTGCTCAAGAGAATATAGGCTATTCCATGAATGAGCTTTCCGAGCTCACCCCTTTAGATTTGAAAACTGACTTCACTGACGAACATTTTGCCGAATTGCTGCAACCCCTACGAGATGGATCCAAAGAGATCATTACATTTGAGACCGTTCACCAGCGCAAAGATGGTACCAAGTACAATGTCGAGGTGAGCTTGCAGCTGGATCAATCAACTGAACAGCCGTCATTTGTTGCCATCATTATGGATATTACAGCACGAAAAAAGGCTGAAGATGCAATTCGGCGAGAGAAGGATTTTACGGATGCTGCTCTGGATAATCAGGTTGACACCTTCTTTTTGCTCGAGCCAGAAACTGGAAAAGGGATACGTTGGAATAAAACCTTTCGAGATATCACTGGCTATAGCGATGAAGACATTGCCACTTTGCCCGCTCCAAGGACATATTATGAAGATGATGATTTAAAACGGGTTAAAGCCTTCATTCCAAAAGTTTTGGAAAGTGGGCGTGGCTCCATAACCTTGGACCTGATTAGCAAAGATGGCCGCAAAATACCTATGGAGTACCAGGTTTCGGCAATGTCTGATGATCAAGGGGAATCCAGGTACCTGATCTCTGTAGGCCGAGATATTAGCAAGAGAAAAAAGTCTGAAAGGCGCCTGGTCGGTCTGAACAACCTAAAAGAAAACCTGATTGGACCAGGTTCATTGTATGAAAAGATGGAGCATGTTACCAACGGTGTCGTCGAAATTTTTGATGCCGATTTTGCCCGAATTTGGATCGTAAACCAGGGTGATTTGTGTGAATTTGGTTGCATGCATGCTGATGTTAATGATGGACCCCATGTTTGCCGAGATCGTGATCGATGCTTGCGTTTGGTGGCAAGTTCTGGACGTTACACTCATATAGATGGCACGGTACATCGCCGGGTACCCTTTGGCAGTTACAAAATTGGTCGCGTAGCTGCGGCTGAGGAGGCCGGTTTTATTACCAATGATGTTGTGAACGATGAGCGAGTTCACAACCCCGAATGGGCCCGTGAATTGGGGTTGAAATCTTTCGCCGGTTTTCAATTGCAATCGCAATTAGGAAACACAATTGGTGTGTTGGCTGTCTTTAGCCAGCATCCTTTTTCTAAGAACGATGAAACCATGTTGCAAACTATCGCCAGAACGGCTTCGGAGGCCATCCAGGTAGGAAAAACTATGGAGGCCTTAGCGGAAAGTGAGGAGCGATTGCGGCTTGCCATATCTGCGGGCAGCTTGGGATTGTATGATTTGGATGTCCAAACTGGGGATGCCAAGGTTAATGAAGAGTATGCGCGCATGCTGGGATATGATCTAGCTACATTCGTGGAATCACATGCCGCTTGGCTTGAGCGCCTACATCCAGATGATTTGGAACGAGTTAGTCGAATTTTTGATGACTACATAAATGGAAAAATCCCCGAATTTCGGGTTGAGTTCCGGCAGCGAACCTGTCATGGGGAGTGGAAATGGATCCTTTCACAGGGCGAGCTTGTAGAAAGAAATGCTGAAGGAAAACCTGTGCGCATGCTTGGTACGCATTTAGATATTGATGGACGGAAAAAGAATGAGCAGATTTTAGAAGACCATACCCGCAAGCTTGAATTATCAAACAAACAACTTGAAACATTCAACCGAATGGCAATAGGCCGGGAGCAGCGAATGGTTGAATTAAAGCGTGAAATCAATCAACTTTCAGAGCAGTTGGGTCTGGAGGATCCCTATGATGTATCTTTTGCGGATGCATGAAATGAAATTTCGACCGATAGGAGATTAGACAATGACAAATTCTGAACTTGTTGAATTCAAACAGTATGTCTCAAATCGTCTCTCCACATTGACCCCATTTCTTCAAAAATATGCCCTGGGAGATTTTTCTGCCACAATCACGATACCTGATGTTGAAGATGAATTCACTGAGCTTTTAGTCGGCCTGACGCTCATGGTAGAAGATTTTCGTGAAATGTTGCAAGAATTACAAAATGCACATAATGACTTAACGATAAAAAACGAAGAACTTAAAAAACAATCTCATCTAATTTCTGGGATTGCTAACACCACCCCCGCCCTGATTTATGTTTATGATATGGAAACCCAAAGCAATGTTTATTCCAATCCAGGGATTGAAAATTTGCTTGGGTATTCTCCTGAGGAAATTTTGGAAATGGGAGAAGAATTATTTGTCCAAACAATTCATCCAGATGATTTACCGCATGTCTTCGCGTTTCAGTCGAAAATCCTTGCGGCTGAAGACGGAGAGATATTGGAAATCGAATACCAGATGAAAAATTGCGAAGATCAATGGCTCACATTTCGAAGTTACGAATCTCCTTTTTTAAGAAATGTGGATAATTCTGTGAAACAGAAGATTGGCGTTGCAATTGACATATCCGAACGAATAAAGGGCGAGAAAAAACTGAAGGAACATACTCAAGAACTTGAAATGTCCAATCGGCAGCTCGAAAACTTCAAACGGATGGCCGTAGGGCGCGAGCAACGTATGATAGAGCTAAAACGTCAAGTGAATCAACTTTCAGACCGACTTGGGGAAGATCCAGTTTATGACACTTCATTTGCAGAATGAATTTGCTGGCAAAAATGAGTTATCAAGAGAAATCATAAGGTTTGGAGAAGAATATGAAAATCAAAATTATCGCCTATTTCTTTTTGTTTGGTGGCTTATTGACGTCCTGTTCCTCCCAAGGAGTTGAACCTCCCGACCAAGTTACGCTGCAACTTAAGTGGGTCCACCAAGCTCAATTTGCAGGATATTACACCGCCGAAATGCAAGGATATTATGAAGCAGAAAATATTGAGGTTACTTTTAAGCCTGGTGGGGTCGGTGTCGAATTATTTGAAGATTTAGAAAATGGAACAACACATTTTAGCGTTGTGGGTGCTGATTCTTTACTCATGAAAGCTTCGGAAGGAAAACCAATCACGGCCATTGCGACAATTTTCCGCTTGAATCCATATGTATTGGTGGCATTTGAAGAATCTGGTATCTCATCTCCTCATGATTTTATCGGAAGGACAGTTGCCCTTTCTGGCGGTCACGATGAAATTCAATACCTTGCCATGTTGAAAAATTTGGATATTGACCCATCTCAGATTAATGTCGTCCCTTACACCTACGATGACACCCCATTTTTGGAAGGTCAAATTGATGTGACAGTTTCATTTATGGCGGGTTCCTTGTTGCCTCTCCAAAAAAAGGCTGGTGATCGCACCCTCAATTTGATTTGGCCGGGAGATTATGGCGTCCATTTTTATTCTGACACAATTATTTGCACCCAAGATTTGTTTGAGGACAACCAAGATTTAGTTTTACGCTTCCTTCGAGCAACACTTGAAGGCCATCAATATGCAATTGAAAATCCCGAAGCCGCAATTGATGCCAGCATGAAATATGCAGTCGTGCAAGATCGAGAGGTCCAATCGGCAATGCATGATGCCAGTATTCCCCTGGTTCATACGGGAAATCGGCCCATAGGTTGGATGGATATTGAGGCCTGGCAAGCCATGCAAGACATTTTGTTGGAGCAAGCAATTATAAACACGTCCATTGATCTGGATAAGATTATTAGGCCTGATTTATTAGAGCAAATATATGAAAATCGGTACTAAACTTTCCGTAGTAATTATTGGGATAACTATTGTTCCGCTGATTGTAATAAGTTCTTTTGCTTTTTTAAATGGGCGTCGAGCCTTAGAAAAGAACACGATTAGCAGGCTTGAAGCTGTGACCACGCTTAAGGAGGCTGAATTTGAGCGTTGGATAAATGGGAATATGAATTTTCTCCAACATGTTTCTGAAATAGAAATTGTGGAAAACTATGCTGGTAAGTTAGTTGAATTGGAACCAGGGTCAAGTGAGTTTTTGGAATATTATCAGCTGCTCTTGGATTTAAGCATATTTCCTGCTCTGGAAAGGTGGGATGGATTCGAAGATTTGGCAATTATTCGTGCAAGTGATGGCCTGGTTCTAATTTCAAATGACAAATTTGTCGAGAATAAATATCGAGAAAATGAAAAATACTTCATAGAAGGATTGAATACACTGTTTGTGGACGACGCGATTTATTCTCTGAGTCGCCAGGAAGTTGTGATGCATATTGCCACACCCATCCGAAATGAATCGGATGAAGCCATCGCAGTATTAGTGGGACATCTCAATTTCCAAGAAATGACGAATATTATGCTGAAAGAAACCAGCGCCAATAGGTCTGAGGAAACATATTTGGTAAATACTTTTAATTTTTTTGTTACAGGTAGTCGTTTCATGCCTGGAGCTGCTCTTACCAGAGCGGTTTACACTCAAGGCGTTGAAGATTGTCTCCGTGGAAACAATGGTGTGGCATTTTATGATGATTACCGCCAAATTGAAGTCGTGGGAGTGTACCATTGGCTGCCAGAAAGCCACATGTGTATCCTCACTGAAATCGACAAAGCAGAAGCATTTTCCCCCGTCAATAAATTTCGCAACGCTGCAATTTTTGGGTTATTTGCCCTTTCATTGATAATGAGTTTGGTCGGAATCTTTTTTGCGCGCAATATTTCTAAGCCAATTTTGGATTTGGTTGCAGGCGTTGAAAATATTGGACGTGGAGATCTGGAGTTTAAAATCCATTTGGACCGTGATGATGAAATTGGGATGCTTGCAACAGCATTCGATGAACTTAACACGAATATGGCAGAAACTCAAAGCGAAAATATTTCACTCGTGATGAAGTTGAAGTCCTGGGGTGAGGAATTAGAGAATCGGGTTGAGGAACGCACTCAAGATCTCAAGGAAGCTCAATTGGCCACCCTTAGTATGATGGAAGATGCTGAGGAAGCCAGACTAAAAGCTGAACAGGTGAACGAAGAGCTAAAGAGTGCACAAGTTGCTACCATGAATATCATGATGGATATTGAGGATGCTCGTATTAAAATGGAAAAGGCCAATGTCGCTCTGGTTCAAGAAAAGGCGTTTTCAGATAATATAATCAACAGTATCCCGGGTGTCTTTTATGTTTTCGATGAACAGGGCAAGTTTATCCGTTGGAATACCAACTTCTCTAGAATTACGGAATATTCCCATGATGAAATTGACCAAATGCACCCAGTGCAGTTATTCAGCGGCGAGGATGCAGAGTATATTGCAGCGCGAATTCAGCTAGCTTTTGAGGATGGTCAGTCAGATGCTGAAGCCGACTTTACAACCAAATCAGGGAAAAAGTTACCTTATTATTTTACTGGTTTTCGAACGGTGATTGATGACAAGCCGATATTAATTGGGACAGGCTTAGATATCTCGGAACGTATCCGCGCCGAGAAAGCTCTGGCTACAAAAGCAAAGGAACTTGAGCGGTCGAACAAAGAACTGGAACAATTTGCTTATGTGGCTTCCCATGATTTGCAAGAGCCCTTACGGATGGTCGCGAGTTATTTGCAACTTTTGGATCGCAGATATAGTGAAAAGTTGGGGGATGATGCCCGTGAGTTTATTGATTTTGCCGTCGATGGTGCCGCGCGCATGAAGCGCCTTATCAACGATCTTTTAGCGTATTCAAGGGTGGGAACTAGTGGGAAGCAATTTGAAAAAGCAAGTCTTCAAGAAGTCCTTGAAAAAGTTTTCGTAAATTTGAAATCCTCGATTGATGAAAACCAGGCTGTAATTACACATGATGAGCTGCCATCCATTTTCTCCGATGAAACGCAGTTAATTCAATTGTTCCAAAATTTGATTGGTAATGCGATTAAATTCCGTAAACCAGATGAAGTCCCTCAGATACATATTGGTACTGTACAAAAAAATGGAGCTTGGCATTTTAGTATTTCGGATAATGGCATTGGCTTCGACCCACAATTTTCAGAACGCATTTTTGTGATCTTCCAACGTCTGCATGGCAAAAATGAATATTCAGGTACTGGAATAGGTTTAGCAATCAGTAAGCGAATTGTCGAACGTCATGGCGGAAGGATTTGGGTTGAATCAGTCCCTGGTGAGGGTACATCTTTTTACTTCACAATTCCTGTTGTGGAAAGTAAATCAATTTTAGATGCGGAGGGAATATCAAATGACGTGTAGAAAAACCAGGTATCTTTGTAAATGAATGTGCCATTTTGAAGATGAATTGATTTACAGCCCAACGGAAATTTAAGCTGTTAGATGACGGAGAATTGTCGGTTGAACTAAGGGAAACGAAATAACCCGCCGCTGGAGCGAATATATTTTGGCAGGGAGGCTTGATTCAATTTCGGGTTGGGATCTGCCTTTTACTTTACATTATCCATTTGTATGGGTTAGAATGAACAATTACTTTAAGTTTTGAGGTGTTAATATGAGTGGTGATATTATGGGACGTCCGATTGAAATATTGCTTGTCGAAGACAATCCTGGGGATGTCCGTCTAACTCAGGAGGCCCTTAAAGAGGGTAAGGTTAACAATAATCTATATATCGCCTATGATGGAACTGAAGCGCTAGCATTTTTACGTCGAGAGGGCGACTTTGAAAAGGCGGTGCGACCGGACCTCATATTATTGGATCTGAATTTGCCTAAAATGGATGGGCGCGAGCTATTGGCTGAAATTAAAGATGATGAAGATTTCAAGCGTATTCCCGTAGTGATTTTGACAACATCTAAAGCTGAAGAAGATGTTCTTAAAACATATAATTTACATGCCAACTGTTATATCACCAAGCCCGTAGATTTGGACCAATTCATTTCGGTTGTGAAAGCCATCGAAGGTTTTTGGATGACGATTGTCAAATTGCCTCCGAATGGCAGCAAACCATAGCAACACCTTTCAGGAAAAAATATAATTTAGGCAATTTGTGGGGAAGTTTTGCGCGAGAGTCATAGTTTTCAATTTTGCTCGACGATCAGAATCCTGCCCGAAATAGTTGGTGTCCTCCCTGACCAAATAGTCCACGCTTTAGGTGGATCAGCGGCCAGCTTGGGATCGCGCCCCTTTGCTTTTATCAAGCTTAGAAATTCCTGACATTCGGACAAAAGAGCAGACTAATCCCAGGAAACTCTCAATGTAGAGGAAATTCGGCTTGACATTCTGATTTAATCATTTAATATTAGACTAATCGTATAAGATGTTTCATCTAACGATATACTGATTGGAGGTTGTCTGCATGTTGCTGAAATTTGCTATTTTGGGGTTTTTGTCGTATTCCCCTTTGTCAGGATATGGCCTAAAAAAAGCCTTCGACACCTCCCTGAGGCATTTGTGGCCAGTGGATCAAAGTCAGATTTACCGTACTCTTTCGCAGATGCTGGATGAATCCCTTTTAGAAGTTGAGATTTTCCCTCGCAAAGATCGTTTAGCTCGGAAGGTGTATTACGTCACAGATGAGGGACTGGAAGATTTGCGCAGGTGGGTGTCCTCGCCGCTTGATTTACCCATAATTCGTCAACCCTTTTTGCTCCAACTCTATTTTGGTGGAAGAATTAGGGATGATGATGTGTTAAGGTTGATGGAGCGAGAAAAACAAAATATTGAGCAACGGTTGGAAACCATAAAGGAAATTTATCAGTTTGCTAAACAACAACATAAAATTTTTGAGAATCAGCGGGAAAATTTTTTTACACTGCTTACCTTTGAACATGGTATTGCTATGAATAGGGCATATGCTGAATGGATACAGCAAACCATGAATCGAATTGAATTGGGGGATTATTCACCAAAATTTCATGATTGAAGTGGCAAGATAAGTCAAAGTGAGCGGGGAATATGCGTATAGACATTCAGTTGATTAACATCACTTAAGAATTGCCGGTAACTAATTGTTACACAGTGGCATTCTGCCGAACTCCATGGTAAACTACGTCAAATTATATGATAAATATAGTCTAAAATAGCAAATATATCTTAAATGTGGAGATTGTTTGCTGGGCGGGAGTGCCAGGAGCAAAGGAGCCAAAATGACAGAAGAAGTGAAAGAGCCTCGAGAAAAAGTAAATCGGCGCGAATTTTTAAATTTGGTCTGGTTAGCATCTTTGGGATTCTTGTTTGTTGATGTCGCAGGTGTGACTTATCTTTTTGCAATGCCGCGCTTCAAAGAAGGCGAGTTTGGCGGGAAATTTACCGTCGGTTCAGTTTCCCAATTACCGGCCATCGGCTCAGCACCCGTTAAATTTCCCAAAGTAAAATTCTGGCTATCTCGGACGGAAGAGGGGGTTAAAGCCATTTACACGGTTTGCACTCATCTAGGGTGCCTTTACAGTTGGAGTGATCAAGAAACTAAATTCTTGTGCCCATGTCATGGATCACAATTCACTGACGATGGAAAGTATATTCAGGGACCTGCTCCCCGCGATCTGGATAGTTTTGTCATCCAGGCTATCGATCCCGAATCTGGAGAAGTAATTGCCGAATCATCCGAAGATGGCAGCCCACTGCCAATTCCGGAAGATCAGGACGTCATTATCAAAGTTGATACCGGCTCAAAAATTATTGGTGCCCCGAACTCCTGAAATAGAGGCTAACAATGCTCAAATCCTTAGATTTCAAAGAAATGCGTTCAAAAGCGCAAGAAGCTTTCGACAAGCGTGTGCGTGCAATTACGGCTGGCCTCAGCCTTGACGAACTGCGCGCCCTGATGCGCGGCGATCCACCCACCGAGAAACCCAACCCGCGCTACAAAGTCCACGTCACCAGTTTCTTGTTCCATATCCGGCCCAAGTTCTATCAGCGGGCCAGTACCATATTTACGCACACCTGGCGACTGGGTTTTTTCACCGTTTTCTTTTTGGGTCTCGAAATCATCACTGGCCTGATCCTGATGATCTATTACACGCCCTCGCCAGATGAAGCTTACAACTCTATCTTGAATTTGTTGAGCAATGTGCCGTATGGCAAGTTGCTGCGTGACTTGCATCGCTTGGGGGCTGAGGGCATGGTTGTGTTCACAGTGCTGCACATGCTGCGAACTTATCTTACAGGATCATACAAACAAGGCCGATCCTTTACCTGGTTGACTGGTATTGTCTTGCTGATCATCACTTTAGGACTCAGTTTCAGTGGCTACCTGCTCCCCTGGGATCAGCTCGCTTACTGGGCGGTGACCATCGGTACAAGTATGGTTGAAGCGGCTCCCGTTTTTGGTACTGAAGCCAACCTGCTTTTACGCGGCGCCCCGGATATTGGTGCGGATGGTTTGCTGCGTTTCTATTTGCTGCATATTGCCCTTCTACCAGCATTGGTCATTCTTTTACTCAGCATACATTATTACAAAGTCGCTCGCGAGCATAGCATCACACTGCCGGCTAAAGTTGAAGAAGATACTCTTTCAAAAGAAGAACTCAAGAAAGCAAAGCAGAGAGTGGATTTCTTACCCGATCTGTTGACGCATGAAGTGTTCCTCACCAGCTTGGGACTTCTGGTGGTGGTATTCTTGGCGACCTTCTTTTATGGAGCACCACTGGAAAATATTGCTAACCCACAGCAGACGCCCTTAGATACAAAAGCTCCATGGTATTTCTGGTGGTTGCAAGGCATGCTCAAACTGGGCGACAAAACCTTGATGGGAATCATCATACCGACGATCATTTTTGGCTTGCTCTTTGCCATTCCATACATCGATCTCAATCCGCATCGACGAGCTTTCAAGCGCCCCGTCGCTGTAGCCTTGGGATTGTTGGCAACTTTGACGTTAGTCGTTCTCAGTTACATGGGATTACCCGAATACGGCATCGAAACGCCGGCTGCCACACGTATTATTCAGGATTTGGCCCCCGAAGAAGGATTAGGCGAATTGCGGGCTATCCCCTATGATCAGCTCCGGCCGGGTGTTTACGAGGTCAATGTCAGTGATCCTGAAAAACTTTGCCCTGATTTATTGTGGGGCTGCCCTGAGTTAGAAGCGGTATTTACAGAATACAGCATGCGGGTCAATCACGCTGCCGAAGAAGGTGATTTGCTTGAGGTCGAAGCCTTGTTGATCATCGAAGATTGGCAAGAAGACCTCAGGAAAGTTACCCCGCGCATCATTTGGACGGATGCCGAAAGCGGAGATCGGAAGACGTATGAGCAACATATCTTCCTCCACCGCGATCACAACCGGGATCATTAGAAAGGATATTTTATATTATGACACGAGTACAACTAGAAATATCCCTGGGTTTATTGTTTGTTCTGATCACCGGCGCAATCCTGATCTACATTGGTATCAACGAAGAGACTCGCATGGCTGAATTTGAACTTCACCAGCAGGCTCAAAAGATCGAAGTCGGTGCAGAACTTTACGAGATCAATTGTCGTGGTTGCCATGGTCTTCAGGGTGAAGGCATCCTTGGCCTGGCGCCCCCCTTGAATGATGTCCATTTCTTTGTCAATCGTATGGCTGAAGTCGGTTGGCAAGGTGAATTGGAAGATTACATTATTGCCACAGTTTCAACGGGACGGCAAGTTTCTACTCGCCCCGAAATTTATCCTGGCGCTGGCAGTCCGGCTATGCCGACATGGTCTGAGGACTTTGGCGGGCCATTGCGTGGTGATCAAATTGAGGCCCTGGCAGCCTTTATCGTCAATTGGGAAGGCACTGCGGTGGGTGATGTCGAATTGGCTGAAATTGCGCCTGTAAGTGAATTGGCTGCCGAATCGGATGATCCAGTTGAGCGCGGCCAGGTGGTTTATAACAATAGCGGCTGCGGTGGGTGTCATGCCATCGAGGGCATCAGCGTTGGTGCTGTTGGCCCGGCCCTATCCCAGATTGCCACCGTTGGCGCAACACGCGTTGAAGGCTATGAGGCTGAAGAATATATCCGTGATTCGATTGTCAACCCGGACGCCTATCTGGTTGAAGGTTATGACAACCTGATGTTGAAGACATTCGCTGATTCTATCAGTGCAGACGATTTGAGCGATCTGATTGCTTTCTTGTTGGCTCAGGAATAGGTGTACGGATACTATGAATCGCACAAATATGATTAGCCGGTTATTGATCGCCCTTGTGATTGTCTCGCTGTTGTGGGTTTCTGTTGTCCTGGCCCAAGATGAGGATCAGCTAAAACTCGGTGCTCAAATATATGCTGAAAACTGTGCGCTTTGTCACGGCCCCAACGGGGAAGGTCGTGTCGGAGCAACGCTGGCGAAAGACTGGCCTTCCATTCGACCTGATTTAGCAACCCGCGAATCCATTGCCAACGGAGTTGAAGGTTCAGTGATGCCAGCCTGGAGCCAGGATAATGGTGGTCCGCTCACAGATGATGAGGTTGACGCCGTGATAAGTTTTGTGCTCAGTTGGCAGACTGGTGGGGTTCCACAGATTACCCCCCTTGGAGACACACCCACGCCTCGGGCAGCAGTATCACCCGTCCCGGGGATCGATGGAGATCCTAACCAGGGCGGCATACTTTACGATGAGAATTGCGCCGTTTGCCATGGGTCCGATGGAGAGGGTAGAGTTGGCGCTACATTGGCAAAAGATTGGCCTTCCGTTCGTCCAGATTTGACGGTGAAGGATGCCATTGTGCGGGGTGTCACGGGATCAGTAATGCCCGCCTGGAGCCAGGAAAATGGCGGTCCGCTTTCTGAGACTGAAATTGATAACCTGGTTTCGTTTCTTATGGCCTGGACGGTCGCTGAGCAAGTTGAAATCTTGGAGCCGTCACCAACCGAGGACTTTCCTCTTGCGGGGTGGGCGGGCTTCTTCTTCACGCTGATTCTGTTTGTTTTGGTTGTGGTGGTATTTCTCCTGATCCAATTCTACGCCCGGAGAAACGGGAAATGATTCCCGGATGGGATATTTCTGAAATTATTAGGAGCCATTTATGAAACATTTTATTTTGGCGGCAATTCTGGTAGCAGTTCTGACCGTGCTGGTCATTCTTGGTTTGGAACAGGTCGAGTTATTGCCTGAGCAGGCCAGCCTTCAGGCTGTCAGTATTGATTGGTTGTTTGGCTTGCATTTCAAGGTGATTGCCTTTTTGTTTGCATTGATCGTGGGCTTCATGCTTTACAGTATTTTTGTGTTCCGCAGAAAAGAGGGGGATACCTCCGATGGAGAGCATATCGAAGGAAACACACCCCTCGAGGTAGTCTGGACAGTGGTGCCCCTAGGGATTGTTTTGTATTTCTCGTTTTTGGGTGCCCAGGTTTTGGGTGATGTCGAGCGGATCGATCCTAGAGCTTTAGAAGTCGAAGCCATTGGCTCCCAGTGGGCCTGGCGTTTTGAGTATCCCGAATACGGTTTGACTTCCACTGATTTGGTTTTGCCTGTTGATCAACAGGCTCTGATCACACTTTCCTCCACCGATGTGATCCACTCCTTCTGGGTGCCTGAGTTCCGTGTCAAACAAGATGCATTACCGGGCTCCGAGCGTGATATGCGCATTACCCCCACCGAAATTGGTGAGTATACGGTTCGCTGTGCCGAAATTTGCGGCACGCAGCATGCTTACATGCTGGCCCCTGTAATAGTCATGCCGGAAGATGACTTCCAAGCCTGGGTGGATGAACAACTGGCTGCCATTCCCGATGATCCGGTCGAACGTGGTCGCTTGTGGGCAGAACAAAATGCTTGCTTGTCCTGTCACTCACCGGATGGGGGCAAGTTGGTCGGACCGACCTGGTTGAACGTTTATGGCAGCACAGAAGAGCTTGAAGATGGCACCTCAGTGACGGTGGATGACGATTATATTCGCAAGTCGATATTGGATCCCAATGCTCAGATCGTGGCTGGATATCCAGCAGCGATGCCAGCAGCCCTGTCAGAAGGACTCTCTGACGATCAGATCGATGACATTATTGAGTTTATAAAGAGCCTAAAAGATTAAGACTTTCACCGCTAAGACGCGCCGAACGCCAAGGAAAATTAGAAAACTCTTTGCGAACCTGGCGCCTTCGCGGTGAGATAAGGTTCGTACATTTCGGAGCATTTTATGGAAGAGACTAAAAGCAAGAATCTTTTCTCACTCGCCATGGTCCGTGGCCTGATTTTGTTGGTCATCGGCACGCTGATTGGCATGGCTTTTACCATGTTAATCCGCCTGCTGGTACCGGGGATGGCTGTATGGAATCCCGAACCCGTTTGGGTTGTGGGCGTGCTTTTCGGCACTATCGGCTTTATGATCGGCACAGGAGTGCTCGCCGATTGGTTCAAATGGGCCCAGGGCGAAGAAACCAGCGATGAACATCATTCCGACCCTAATCTGAAGGGACTTCGCAAATACATCGCGCTCTCCTTCGACCACAAGGTTATTGGTATTCAATATGGATTGTGGGGATTGATCATGATTTCGGTAGCAGGTACCTTCGCGCTGACCTTCCGTACCGAATTGGCTGCGCCAGAAATCCAATTCCTTCAGCCTGATTTGTACAATACTTTCATGAGCCTGCACGGTATCGTCATGATCATGGGCATCCTGCTGGGTGTTGGCGCAATGTCCAATTATCTGGTGCCCTTGATGATCGGTGCCAGCGATATGGCTTTTCCCCGCTTGAACGCTTTTGCATTTTGGCTGAATATTCCCAGCGGCATCATCCTTTTGAGCAGCATTTTCTTTGGGGGTTTTGATACCGGCTGGACTGGTTACCCGCCTCTCAGTGATCAGGCGCCGTTAGGAATGCAGATGTTCTTCGTCGGCGTGTACCTCTTCGGGCTTTCCTCGATCTTTGGTTCGTTGAATATCATCGTTACCATTTTGCGCCTACGGGCCCCTGGGATGACCATGTTCCGCATGCCGGTTTTCGTCTGGACAGCGCTGGCCACTTCGTTGATCAGCCTGACGGCGACGCAGCTGATCGGCTTGTCGTTCCAGATGGTCATGTTCCAGCGCTTGTTTGGAATGGGATTCTTCCGGCCCGAGATGGGTGGCAATGTCATCCTTTTCCAGCACTTATTCTGGTTCTATTCCCATCCGGCGGTGTATGTCTTTATTCTGACCGGCCTCGGTGTGATCAGCGAACTGTTGCCGGTCTTTACCAAGAAGCCTCTCTTTGGTTATCGTTGGGTAGCGCTGTCCTCCATGGCGATTGCCCTGGTGGGATTCTTCGTTTGGGCGCATCACATGTTCACCTCCGGTATGGAGACCTACCTGCGAGTGCCGTTCATGTTCAGCACGCTGCTGGTGGCAGTGCCCACAGGAGTCAAGTTCTTCAGTTGGGTTGGTACCATGTGGCGCGGCAAGATGACTTTCCAGACTCCCATGTTGTTTGTGCTGGGTGGCATTTCCATCTTCTTGTTGGGTGGTCTCAGCGGCCCACCCAATGGAACCGTAGCCACCGACCTGCACCTGCATGACACATATTGGATTGTCGGCCACTTCCACGCCACCATGTTTGGCGGATTCCTGTTCCCCTTCGTGGCGGCGATTTATTACTGGTTCCCCAAAATGACCGGCCGCATGTACAACGAGAAATGGGGCAAGATCCACTTTTGGCTGATGCTGCCCGCTTTCTACGTACAGTCCCTCGAACAGATGCAGATTGGCTTGTTGGGCATGCGCCGCCGCATTGCCGATTACGATCCAACGCTAGGTATCCAGGGTGGCCAGCTTGCTATTACTATTGCTGGATTTGCAATTGCCATCTCTATGGGGCTGTTCTTCTTCAATTTGTTGGACAGTCTCAAACGGGGAACCGTGGCAGAAGCTAATCCCTGGGGTTCGCGTTCCCCTGAATGGCAGTTGCCCTCCCCGGCTCCGGAACATAACTATGCCGGGTATCCCTTCGAGGTGCTTGGCGAACCTTATGACTACGGTTTGGCTGGTTCCCGCTTCACGAGCTTAACTTCTGCTCCCGAGCCTGGAACAGATTAATGGGACGCAGATTATCAGGATTTTTGGGAAATTTCCTTCTTACCCCTGGTGTCCGTGTCCAAATGATTTTTGGAGTTTGAAATGGAAGAAAACGGAAAGAAACGAGCTTTTCAAATTGGACTTTATGTCTTCATCATGCTGGCTGTGCTGACAATAGGTGAGTTCATGCTGGGCGCTGTAGGTGTGCGCTGGTGGTCGATTTTAATGGGTATTGCTGTAATCAAAGCCTGGTTTGTCATCCAAAATTATATGCACCTGCCGCGCTTGTTCTCTGAACAAGAATTGGAATCAAATGCGGGAGAAGAAAATGACTGAACATGCAGCCAACGCACAGCAAAACTATCAGTTCAAACTCGCTACCAATCGCTTGGGATTGTGGCTCTTCATCATTTCGGATGCTTTTGTTTTTGCCGGATTGTTGATCGCCCGCTTCTATTTGATGGGCGATACCCGCCCCGAACTGGAACAGACCCTTGGTTTGGTCGTGACATCCATGTTGCTTGTGAGCAGCTTTTTTATGAATCGTGCCGAAACTGCCCTGGCGCATGGCGACCGCAAGGCCTTCCTCAATGGAACCCTGATTACCCTTATCCTGGGCGTGCTCTTCCTGGTGGGTGTTGTTGGGGTAGAGTGGCAGTTGGCGCCTTTTGGGCCTGCGGATGGAGTAGCCGGATCTATGTTCTACACGATGACTGGATTCCATGCCTTCCACGTGCTGACCGGCGTGATCTTCCTGTTTGTGGTCTACCGCAATGGACGCAACGGGCATTACACGCCTGATGAGCATTGGGCTGTTGAAGCCTGTGCGGTTTACTGGCATTTCATCGATGTGGTCTGGATTTTCTTCTACCCGGCCCTCTACCTAATTGGAACGGTCGCGGGATAGTGGCACTCGCTTGATGTTCATTTTCACCACAAAGTCGCAGTGAGCGCTAAGCTGGATGGAGTAAAGAGACAAGAATTCATTTGAATTCAATTGCGCATTGAAAGAAATACATCTTATTCTTAGCGTACGTAGCGCCTTAGCAGTGAAATTTCTTGGTTCATTAAATGCCTACTAAATTCAAATCCTTCGCCAATCGTTTTGCCCTTGTCCTGGTCATTGCCCTGATTCTGGTGTTTGCGATCAACGAAGGCGCATTTTGGCTGATCAAAGACGAGGGTGATCGGGCGCCCCAAATTGTTGAGCTGATTATTCCGGCTGGAACCAGCGAACGAATTGCCCAAGGTGAAGAGACACCCTCGATTCCAGATGAAATGATCTTTGTGGTTGGCGATACCTTGGTAGTTAACAATCAAGATAATGTTGCCCACGAGCTAGGGCCGGTCTGGGTGCCGCCCAACAGTCTAGCCAGCCTCACTTTGGGTGAGGTCAACAATTTCGTTTACCAATGTTCCTTTCAGCCCACCAAATACATGGGGCTGGATGTAAGATCGGGGACGACCATCGGGTCAAGAGTTACAGCGCTTTTGTTGGCCGGGCCGCCAACTGCCATGTTTTTATTCATCTATAGTTTGCTGCTCTTTCCCCTTGATAAGCCCAAAACACCGAAAGAGCAACCTTTAGGAGCCTGATTTCGTTTCCGGGGAGGGAAAATGATCTTCAAGCAATTATTCAGTCGAAAATGGATTTTCACGACATGCTTAGCCCTGGCGGCTATGGCTGTATTGGCGCGCCTGGGAATTTGGCAGCTTGACCGACTTGAACAGCGACAGGCATTCAACGCCCGCGTCTCGGCCCAAATCGAAGCTGAGCCAGTTGACCTGACTACCGATACCATCCCCAATGATTTGGATACCATGGAATACCGCCAGATCACGGTGGAGGGCGAATACGATTTTGTCTATCAAGTTGCATTGCGCAATCAGGTCTGGCAGGGTCGCAATGGCGTGCATTTGTTAACGCCGCTGAACATTCAGGGGAGTGATAATTTTGTCCTGATTGATCGCGGCTGGATTCCGCAGGAACACATTGACCCTGAAAATTGGGATCAATACTTGGAACCGGGCGTGGTGGCTGTGAGTGGAGTCATCCGTGCCCCCCAGCAGAGTCCCGATTTTGGCAACCGCATTGATCCGACACCTATACCCGGAGAGAGTCTAACGGCCTGGCATCTCGCCGATCTTGAGCGTATGGCCGCCCAAATGCCCTATAATCTGCTGCCGGTTTACATCCAGCAGGCTCCGGATGCAAATTGGACCGAAATGCCCTTTCGCTCTCAGCCGGATATCGAGATCAGCGAAGGACCTCATTTAGGTTATGCCGTCCAGTGGTTCACCTTTGCGCTCATTCTGGGCGTCGGCTATCCGGTATATGTACGACGGGAAATGAACTATGAAGAAGATTAACAAATTCTTCCCAAAAATAAAATATCGTTCACCCTTTGCGCGCCTCTCGTTGCTCAATTCCATTGTTATGCTGATTTTGATGGTCAGTGGCATCCTGGTGCGAGTCACGGGTGCATCAGGGGCTTGTTCTGCATGGCCCTTGTGTGAACCTGGGTTGCTCTTGCCACCCTCACCGCTGGCCTGGCTCGATATGGCCCATCGGTTCATTGTCTTAGTCTCAGCCATTCTGCTGATTTGGCTGCTCATCCAGGCCTGGCGTACGCAACGCAGCCAAACACCAATCTTGGTGGTCACCACGGGTTTGGTGGTGGTTTTTTATCTGGAAGTGCTGCTTGGTGGGGTCAAAGTAACCCGGGCTTTTCCCCAACACCTGATTGTTCTGCATGGTCTGACCGGCATTGCAATATGGGTCACGCAGGCTGTTCAAGTTTTCCTGGTAGGCTTGGCTGCTCGATCAACTACGGAAGAAAACCATGAAATCCAGTCCGCCGTCCGCCGTCAGAGATTGTTAAAAGACTTTCTGGCACTTACCAAACCCATCGTTGTTGCCCTCTTACTTGTAACCACTTTCGCAGGCATGGTTATCGGAGCCAAAGCCTGGCCCTCGCTGGAAATGACCTTCTGGGTTATGTTGAGTGGCTTTATGGCAGCCGGAGGGTCCAGCGCCATCAACCAGTATATAGATCGTTTTGACGACATCAAAATGCAGCGCACGCAGAAACGGCCCATCCCCTCCGGGCGACTAACTCCAGGGGAAGGGTTGGCCTTCGGTGTTGCTATGGCGCTGACATCATTCTACATTATGGCAATTTTTGTCAATCTGCTGGCCGCGCTATTGACCCTGGCTGGCATAGCTTATTACGTGCTGCTGTACAGTATTTTCCTGAAAAAGGCTTCCGTTCAGAATATTGTCATCGGGGGCGGGGCAGGGGCGATCCCGCCGTTGGTCGGTTGGGCGGCTGCCACGGGGAGCCTCAACATCCCTTCGTTGTTCCTGTTTGCCGTCGTGTTCATGTGGACTCCGCCGCACTTCTGGGCGTTGGCCATTGTGAGACGCAAAGATTACGCTCGTGCCGGGGTACCGATGATGCCCGTCATTCGCGGCGAAAAAGAAACTCGCACGCAAATATTTATCTACACAATCGAGTTGGTTGCTCTGACGCTTTTTTTACCCCTCTTTGGCCTGGGTGGCTCGATCTATTTTGTGGCGGCGCTGCTGTTAGGTGGAGCTTTGCTCTTTTCAGCCTGGAAAGTTTGGCAGCTCGGCGGGAATAAGCTCGCCTGGAAAATGTACCGCCATTCCAGCATGTACCTGGCTTTCCTATTTGTAGCCCTGATGGTCGACGCGCTGGCATTTGCTTAAACCAATTTTATTCTGCTTGCACGCCTTTGACGTACCCTGCAGCTTTCTGCGTGGGTTCCATGCATGTAGAAAAATCCGGTCCGAAGGAGAAAATTCCGTAATGCCCCGCCTGCTTGCAGCGGGGATAGGAATTTTCAGGGTTTCGCCTCTTTACTCCCCCACAGCATTATAAATTTCGCTTGATTATCGTTCAATCTGTAGGAAGTAGTGTCCCGAAATAGGATAAAAACTGATCAAATTGAGATGTTTTATCGAATCGATCTGCCATCAATTTCCGTGCATTGACCCTCATCTCGTGGTACTTTGGTTGATTGGACCATATATTTTCTATTGCCTTTGCGAGCTTAGATTTATCCCCTGGTTCGAGCATATAGCCGGTTTCCCCATTTATTACGATTTCCGAAACGCCCCCAATATTTGATGATACTACTGGCACACCCATTGACATTGATTCAAGCAGCACATTAGGAAGACCTTCCTTGTAAAGGCTTGGTAAAACGGTGATGTCAAGTCGTTCGAATATATAATCAGGATCACTTGTGAAAGGGAAGAAAGAAATATGATCTTCGAGATGCATGCTTTTTGCCATCGCTTTGAGGGAAGATTCGTCCGGCCCATCTCCGACCATCATCAAATGCGCATTTGGCAAGGAGCTATGCACCAATTCTTCCAATGCTTCAAAAAGGATCGGATGTCCTTTACGATGTTCAAAGGACCCTATACTGCCAAGGATCGGCGTGGCCTCTTCAGGGAGGGAATATCGAATTTGGGCCTCTTTCCAAGAACTTTCTGAGTGCCGAAACCTTTGGATGTCCGTTCCTTGATAGATCAGAGCAATCTTTTCATCAGGAATATGATATGTATCAATCAAGTATCTGCGTGTGAAATCTGTAATCGTGATGATGGAGCTGTTAATGGTCTCATCTGGTAAGTAAAATTCTCTCAAATATTCCGGTACAATGGTGCCCGTTTTGGGGATCAAATGGGTTTCAAGGCCTCCTTCCATGATGCAGCGGGCCGCAAACACCGCACAGTGGAATCCATCTCTGGGTGGGTGTACCGTACAAATTGCCACATCCCATTCCTCGAGGGCGGTTGTCCAGATTTCCTTATTATGCGAGTCTTCTTGAATGACATCATCCCAATCATATGTTGTAATGATCGCTCCTAACGGACGACATTTTTCAACAACCCAACTGCCATGGGGGGCCAGTAATGAGACCGTGTGATTTTTCTCGATGAAGACCTGAACGGCTTCTGCAACCCAAATCTGAGTGCCACCGTGTAAATGAGTATCCTCTATGAAACCAATATGCATTTGTGCTCCTAATCCATTTCGGAAAGAATTAATAATAATCGTTCGAATTTATTTTTGAAGACTTCGTGACTATATCTTGCACGGATGGCGGCTTTGTTATGTGAAACGAGTTTGGTGTCTGGGTATATCAGGAGGTGGGCTGCTTCTGAAATAAAATGCCGGTCAAACTTTTTTTCCGGGAACAAAGTATATTTAATACGTAAATCTTCAGAGAGGTTCTCCCCGATCACATCACGAAATACTTCTTTGGGGCGGTATTGACTGCAAATGATTGGAATTCCACTGGCACTCGCTTCGAGAATTGGCAGCCCTCGGCCCTCGGTCTCGCTTGGGAACACGACCGCATCTGCCATGCGGTAAATGTTTTCAATGTTCAAAGGAGAAAAATGAATTTTGGGAAACAAGGCGTGATTCTCGTGGCCAACTGAAAATGCAATAAAAATGCGCTCAGCTATTGTCTCAGGCAAAGTTTTGACTAACTGATGATAAGCAAGGAGAACCTCTTCTAAATCACCCTGATGCTCTTTTGGTGTGGGCCCTGTAATATGGAGAATAATTTGCCGGTTTGGATTATTGATAAATTCTTCCTTAAGGGCACTTTTGAGAAAAAGCGCCTCGATTAAATCCAAATTCCTGGCAATTCGTTTGCGACCGACAACGCGAGTGGGTTGAAGCAGAATAAGCAAATCATCAGACCTGGGATCAACAGTGAGACCAGTTTGCGATCCAATAATTACTGGCTGTTGATTTTCCATCCATAGATCAATCCTGGCCAAATGATCATCAATTGGAACCGGCCGCATGACCTTTTTTCCATTCGACAAAATATATCCCATTTTTAGCCGGATTTCGCCAACATCTGCTTTGCTGTAGTTTTCAAAAAATGTGTCAGCAATGCAGGTTGAAATCTCAAATACTTTCTCTTTTGAGAAACCAAATTTTTTGATTAATTTTCTAGACTGTCGCACATTGATATTGACTTGGATCCATTTCCTGCCATCCCAGGGGTAGAGCAATTCAAACAAGGAGAAAAATGTCTTGTTTTTTATATTTCGAAAGAAATGGTCTCTGGCGCCCGGCTTTTCCCCAGGCTTTCTTTCTGACAGAGGTTTGCCAGCCTCCCAATAAAAATCGTGGTTGGAATTCAAAACGTAAGTCCCCAATATTTCAGTCGTCAAGACTAAGCCCAGAGTAAATGCGATATTTCCTGGGTTTGAAGCGACATTGACGGGGATTATCAAAGAGATTTGATTTTCAATTAAAAATTTCCCCAGACGTTTGGCAATGTCTATGGCCTGCCTGTAGATTTCTTTGGTTAATACTTCGGATTCTTTTTCAAAGGATTTCATCTTTCTTCGAAAGAGTGCATTAAACCATTTGCCATCATCCCATTTATCCCAGCCATCGATCCCATCCATCTGAAATTGGTTCCATTTTGCATCAAGTATCGAGGATACATGGCTTTGGAAGTTTCCACCGATAAAGTGAATAGAGGGTGTTCCATGGGGCTCGAAGATTTCGCTCAAAGTATGGGCGTATTTAGACATTTCTATGGAAACCCCATCGATACCATAATCAAAGGTTATGAAGGCCGTCCCCTGGGCAAAAAATTGAATAGCATTTTCTCCGGTGGGATTTAGCGTTGTTTTCTTTTTATTCTTGATTTTGTAAAGCAAAATGACAATGTCATTCCAATCTGTCGGATGAGTGTTATCCAAAATTGTTGTTAATTGACGATATTGCTCATTAAGGTTTGATGTAACCATGAAAATCCTATGCTGGTGAAACGGCGGCAATCGGGCATTCCTTGCAAGACTTCCGCAATATTATGAAAAAGTAGATTATCGAAAACCAGGTTTGTTTGAGCCCGCCCCGCCCCCTTGTGTTGGGCCCGTCTGATTCAACCATGCATGCCTCAACTACTATAACATAGATAATGGTAACCGACCGCCATTGGGAATAATCAATCCACTTAACGAGCGGGAAATTGATTGCCCTCCTGAAAAGCTCCTGCATACAGGGGACCGGTTCAACGGCCAATTCAAATGGAATCGAATTGATGATTTTGATATCTTTGTCCTGATCCACTCCGAAACGGATATAATTCATCCAGCCAGCCATCAAACCAACAATCTAAATGTTCACTCACCTGCACACTCACTCCAACTACTCCTTCCTGGACGGCGTCCCCTCGCCAAAGGCGCTGGTCGAGGCTGCCAGAAATGCGGGCATGACCGCCCTGGCCCTGACCGATCACCATGGACTGACAGGTGCGATTGAGTTCTACGAAGCCTGTGTGGAAGCGGAGATCAAGCCCATTCTGGGGGTAGAGTTGGCTGTTCAGCATGAATATGGTTTGGGGAATTTGATATTTTTGGCGATGGATTTGGATGGCTGGGGGAATTTGTGTCGTCTGAGCAGCCTGGCGCAGACGGCTCCACACCGTCAGCCGGAACGCGGCATCGCTTTCGAGAGGCTTGCATCAAACTCAAACAGTTTGATTTGCCTCAGTGGTGGTAAAGCTGGATTACTCGATCAGCTTTGGGACAAAAACCAGGCCGATCAGGCCGCTGAATTTTTGAAACAACTGAAAGAAATTTTCACGGATCGATTGTATGTCGAACTTCAGCGGCACCGCGCTGCCGATGACCGCACCAACCAGGAATTAACTTCATTGGCAATTAGCCTGGATTTGCCCACCGTCGCTACCAACAACGTGCATTTTATTAACTCTGAACAAGCTGGGCACCAACGCCTGCTCAGTGCGATGCGTCTGAACTGCCCATTGAATACGTTGCCGAACGGGGCAGCTGTGCCGTCAAGCTGTGATTTCAAATCAGGGGGGCAAATGGATAAATTATTCGTGGATTTTCCAGAAGCGCTGGCTGGCACCCAGGAAATCGTTGAACGCTGCAATTTGGAACTCCCTTTGGGCGTGCCTCACTACCCGGAGTTTCCCTTGCCTCCGGGCGAGACTCCGTTAAGCGTGCTGCGCAAACGGGCTGAAGAAGGGGCCAAAAAGAATTACGGCGAGATCAGCAAAACCATCCGCAAGCGGCTGGATCGCGAGCTCAAAGTCATCGATGAGCGCGGCTACGCGCCCTTGTTCCTGATCATGGCCGAAATTCTGGATTACGCCCGTGCTGAAAACGTTCCAACGGCTTCACGGGGTTCGGCGGCATCATCCCTGGTGGCGCATTGCCTGGGTATCACTACGCCCGATCCCCTGCAATTGAATCTGTACTTCGAGCGCTTCCTAAACCCGGCGCGCAGCTCACCCCCAGATATCGACACCGACCTCTGTTCCCGGCGGAGGGAGAAGGTCATCAATCACGTTTACGAGCAGTACGGCCACGATCAGGTGGCCATGGTCGCCACCATCAATCGCTTTCGACCGCGTTCGGGCTTGCGGGAAGTTGCCAAAGCTCACGGCCTCGACGAAAAGACCATTAAATCATTTTCGGCGAGTTTGCCCTACCGAGGCTGGCGGCCGTCAAACGCCGCGCGTTCTCGCAGGGATAGCGATGCTTTTGAAGACTTGCGCAAACAGTATCCACAGCATCGGGCCGTGTTCGACCACGCCGCCGCCATTCAAGATTTTCCGCGCCATTTGTCGATCCATCCCGGAGGGGTGGTGATTGCTCCTGGACCGTTGACGGATTTAGTCCCCACTCATTTGGCCAGTAAAGGCATCCTGATAACACAATTTGACCTGGATACTGTCGAGCGCATGGGCCTGGTCAAGATCGATTTGCTGGGCACACGCGGCCTCTCTGTGTTGGGCGATGTTGCAGAGCAGGTGCGCTCCTGGCGAGCAGCGGAATTCCGCAGTAGTTTAGATGTCCTGGATGCCATACCCGAAGATGATCCTGAAACCCGTGAAATTGTCCGTTCGACCCGTACTATCGGGTGCTTTGGCATCGAGAGCCCCGGCATGCGCGCCACCTTGAAGGAAATTGATGCTCACTCGCCCGAGGATATCATGATCGCATTGGCGCTTTATCGACCGGGTCCGCTCACAGGGGGCTTAAAAGATGCTTTCGTGCAGAGGCACCTGGGGTTCCAGGAGGTAGAGCATATCCATCCGGCGCTGTCGTCCTTGCTCGAGAAAACGCAGGGAGTCATCCTCTATCAAGAACAAGTCTTGCGTATAGCCAGCGAATTGGCCGGGTTGAGTTTGGCGGACGCCGATATTTTACGCCGGGCGATGAGTCATTTTGATCCCGGTAAGCAAATGGTCACGCTTATGCAGCGGTTTATTGAAGGCGCGCAAATGAGACACGAGGTGCCCTTAAAAACCGGGGAACGCATTTGGGACATGATGGCAGCATTTGCTGGTTATGGGTTTCCCAAGGCGCATGCTGCCTCCTACGCCCAGGTGGCCTGGCGGTCGGCCTGGTGCAAGGCGCATTACCCGGCTGAGTTTATGGCCGCGGTGATGGCCAACTGGGGAGGCTATTATCGTCAAAGAATTTATTTGAATGAAGCCAGGCGCATGGGAATCCCGTTACGTGCCCCGCATATCAATTATGGCCAGCGCCAGTTCAGCGTGATCTACCCAGAAGGCCAACCGACTTTGGTGATGGGTCTTGACCAGGTGCGCGATTTGTCACGTCGCACGCAGAAACAGATTATTGAAAAACGACCTTTCCGCAGTCTAAACGACTTTCTTACTCGGGTGGATCCACGCCTGAAGGAAGCGCTGAATCTGATCAGAGTGGGGGGGCTTTCAGGTTTGGGCGCCATCGCCGATTTGGAAGAGCAGGTTGAACGGGGCGGTTGGCGCTACCAACAACCCTCACTTTTTGGTGAAGCGCCAGTCGAAGCAGATAACTCTTGGGAGTTGAACGACCGGGTTGCCGCGCAAGAAAAGATCTTGGGTGTCGGCGTAGATGCCCATCCCCTGGAATTAATCGCGGGGGACGTCGCGGAATCTTCAGCAATAACCACCCTTGAAGCCCTGGAACACAAAAAGGGAAGTATACGAGTGGCTGGGGTACGGCAAACTTTGCAGCGTTTCACGCAAGAGGGCCAATCGTTTTTCATTTTGGAATTGGAAGATATGGAAGGGGTTTTGAACGTATTCCTGACAACCGATCAGCGCCAGTATTACCGGCGGTTACTTTCAGACAATGAACCTATGTTGGTGGAAGGGGTAATGGATTTGGCGCACATCTCCGGTGAGCCGATTTTGAGACTCAAGACGTGTAGGAAGCTGAAAACATGAATATTCGAGAAATTTAAATCAGCGTTTATGCCTCACACAAGGGCGCAAAAGAAAATCATAAGATCTCTTGGCGACTTCGTGTCTTGGCGTGAAAAATGAAACAAAACTATGAAACCCTTCGAAGACCTTACCCGACTTGGAAAAATCAGGCGATTGAGGCAGGTTGCCCTCAAAGCCCTCGAATCTTACGATCTGCGCTTCCGATGGGTCAAGTTTATGACCATCGATACCAATACGATGTTCAAGCTGCAGACAGAAGATGGTGAATACTTTGTGTTGCGCATTTACTCAGAAGAAGAGACCACCCTGAAGGAGAATCGGGCTGAAATGTTCTGGCTGAACGCCCTCATCAAGGATTCCGATATCCCCGTTACGGAACCAGTGCCTCGGAACGATGGCGAATTTATCTCCTTGGTTCAGGTTCCCGGTGTTCCTGGTGAGCAGCGCTGTGTATTATTTAAGTGGATTCCGGGGCGTCAATTGGTCAATTATCTTAGCCCAGAGAATTATTTCAAATTTGGGCACACCCTGGCGAAATTGCACGATCATGCTGAGAGTCTCAAACCGCTGCCGGACTGGATTCAGCCCAAACGATGGGATAAGGTTTTCTACTACCCGGATGAACCGGTAGTATACAACACGGAAGCCTATGCCCATCTTTTCCCGCCTGGTCGTATCGCCTTAATGGATGAAGTGATCTCCAAAGCGAACCTACTTTTTGATGAGCTTTTTTCAACGACAGAAAACCAAATTCTGATTCACGGCGATTTACATTTTTGGAATGCTCACTTACATCGCGGCATACTTTATGTAATCGATTTTGAGGACATTATGTTGGGCTATCTAGTGCAAGATGTGGCGGTGACATTGTCTTATGGCCGTGATTGGGATGGGTATCCTGCCCGGAGGCAGGCCTTTGTTCAAGGGTATTCATCGTTACGAGCGTGGCCTGCCAAGAGCGATGCTGAGATTGAAACCTTGATCGCCGCACGCTCGGTGATGTTCATCAATTACGTTTCCAGGATTGATCCCGATCCTGTGGAGTATATCGAAGGGCGTTGTGAAAAATTGGAACAATTTCTACGTGAGTACGGATAATTTTCCGTTAAAATGGGATTGGGATCGGAACAACCCTAAAAGGAGGCTCATCTGATGGATGCGCATAATGTTCGACAATTTGTGTTTTGGGGATTTTTGGCTTTCCTTTTCTTGCTGCTTTTCTATGGCGTCAAAATGGATACTGCAACTGCGCATGTTTTGATGGCCCCCGAATCCTATTGGATGGTCGCCATCGGGGGTGAGGGGCGAGATTATGCGCCTTCCATTCTGCCGGTGGATGATGGCTTAATTGTCGTTGGAATGACCAGCTCCTATGGTTTGGGGGATGGCGGCGGCAACCAGGGGGGCTCTCACGATTTTTTGGCCATTAAACTTGATTTCCAGGGAAACTTGGTTTGGACGACGACTATTGGCGGTCCCGATGATGAGCGAGGTAGCTATTCAGTACGACCGACCTCGGACGGTGGATTTTTATTGACGGGTACCTCGCGCTCATTCGGGTTGGGCAAGACGGACCTCTTCATTGTGAAACTGGATTCCGACGGCAAACTCCTTTGGAGCAAAGCCATTGGTGGTGCGGGCAGCGAAGGGGGCATGACCACGCTCGAAGTCCCCGATGGGTATATCGCCATTGGCGATACCGATTCCTATGGGGCCGGGAAGAAGGATCTGTTAGTCGTGCGCTTAAAACCTGATGGCACGATGAACTGGGCCAAAACTTATGGTGGTATCGAAGATGACGTGGGCAGCGGCATTGCCAAAGTGGGAGAAAAATTTGTCATTGGGGGTACGATCTGGTCATTCGGTGCGGGAGAGGCTGATTCTGGTTTGATAAAAATTGATCCTCAGGGCAATGTGATTTGGGCCAAGACCATCGGCGGCGAGAAAGGGGAGGGGATCAACTGGGATGGGGTGCGTGTCACGCGTGATGGCGGTTTTGCATTTGGAGATAAAACTGGTTCCTATGGAGCTAAGGGAGGGGGTGCCATCTTTGGGATCAAACTGGACGATAAGGGGGACGTGGAATGGACTTCGATGGTTGATGGCCCTCAGGAAGACGCCGGTTGGACGATGAACGAAACCCGGGATGGTTTTGTTGCGGGCGGAAAATTGACCTTACCCGAAAAGGGCGGAGATATCATCTTCATCAAATTCAGCCCAGATGGTCAATTTGCTTGGGCCAGAGTTTTTGGTGAAGCTGGTCTGGATGAACTGGAAGAGATCAGGCCCTTTGAAGGCGGCTATGTGATGGCTGGCGTAACTCGAATGATCGAACCGGCCGGGGATTTCCTGGTTGCCAGAGTCAATAGTAATGGCTTCATTGGAGGGTCGGCGGATCCCATCTCGGAGATAAAATTACGCCCGAGTGAGGCAATCACGCCTGAGGTAGCCCCCTTTATCCCCGAATTGACAGATGTCAGTGATTTGATTGCAATTCAATCTGTTAAACCCACAGTTACTCACCCCGAAGTTCGAATAGAATTTTTGGCCACAAATCCATAAAAAAAGTGCCCCGCCCAGAGTGAGGGGGGCACCCTGGGAAGGGCACTTAAATTCTACCATAATTTGTATAAAAATATACCCACTAAATTGTGGGGTCTCTGGGATTTCCCGTGGTTTAGCCACATATGGTGGTCACGCCATGGGC
>CAZVPR010000058.1:0-28012 GCA_964629085.1 uncultured Anaerolineales bacterium | reverse complement strand
CAAGGCGTTGATTCTTGCTCGTGCATTTTCTTGATAGATTTTCGGGATTTCCCAATTATGTGTTTCGGAACAGCACTAAGGATCAATTTTCAACCCACCTGATCAAGTTTTTCAGGAGCTAGCAATATCACTTCGATATGTAATCACCCCTGAGAGGATAATCATCCCAGCCCCGACACCTTGAATCCAAATGAGCTTTTCATCCAGAATCAACATGGCAAGAACACTCACAATGATCGGGGTAACCATCGACATGAGGGTCAAATAGGAAGCTGTAGCAACGCGCATCGTGCGGTACAAGAAAATCCAAGCTAACGCTAAACAGACCCCGCTCCCCAACACATAAGGTACATGAACCAGTTTGATCGCGCAACACGTCAATATCGTGCTGAGATTTCCTATCACTTCAGGAGCAAAACTTGATATTCCCAAGAGAAACAAAAAGATAGGTAAACTGGCGATTGGCTTTTGTAAGGTAAGTACATCTGGGTTTACGGCTTGAATTCTTAAGTATTTACGCGCCAGAACAGTGCCAAAGGACCAACAAACACAGGCACCTAGTATGAAAAGATCCCCTACTCTCGGCAATAAAGTCTGTCCTCGGGTAGTCAAGAGATAAGCGCCTGACAACATGGTGATTACTACTGCGATCTTTAACCTGGACATGCTTTCATTTAGCAGAATCCAGGCAAATAATATGGTTGTAACTGTGGCCAATTTAACCAAAAATCCAGCATTGATCGCTTCCGTCAGCGCAATCCCGATAATACTTAGCAAAGCTCCCAACCCAGCCTGAATTGCATTGGCAAAGTAGAGTTTCCAAAATAAGCGCGGTTGGTGTTTGAGTAACTTTCTAAACTCAAACCTATTCTTTGGCCAGAGCAAAAAAGCGGTGGTGATTGTTGCGAAGATCGACATCCCAACCTGAAGAGGCAGAACGGTTGCCCCAGCGATGAAGGCTAACTTTACGCTTATGATCTGGAAAGCCCAGAATGTTGAAAACAACAACACATTATATAGTGGAGAATCGGATAGAGGTTTGATTTGAATTATCCTTTGCAGTGATTCACAAATTCAATAACTACAGGAGTTACGCAGTTCGCATCCTGAGGCGTATCGCAGGGTCAATTTCTCCTGGAAAGTTCTCAACTGCGTAACACCAAAACCAATAGTTTAAGCCTGATTGGAATGATCTTCTCCCATGACCCGAACAATTTTCCCACCTGTTAGGTGATAGCCACAAAACCATCTCAAGCTTATTAAAAGTGATGGATTTTCAATTGAACACTTTTGGAATTGAGGTTCTTTTTTGCCTGAGAATTACGCCTAGTGTTCCAATGGGTCTTGATAAAGCCAACAGCGAACTTCATGACCAGGTTTATATTCGATGAGATCGGGCATCTTATTTTCGCATATTTCCAACCCTCGTTCAACTTGCACCTCACACCTGGATGCAAAGGAACAGCCCTTTGGCAAATCTACCAGATTGGGAACATTGCCTGGTATGACATCCAGCCGCTCTTTCACTTCACCAAGTACGGGGATCGAGCCGATCAATCCGCGAGTGTAAGGATGCAGCGGCTCTTCAAAAAGAGTATGAACATTGGTCTGTTCCACAATCCGCCCGGCATACATAACCGCCACCCAATGAGCCACTTCTGCAACGACACCTAAATCATGCGTAATCAGTACGATTGCTGTCCCCATCTTCTCGTTGAGATCGCACATCAAATCCAAGATTTGGGCCTGGATGGTGACATCCAATGCGGTGGTGGGTTCATCCGCAACGAGTAACTTGGGCTCCATTATCAATGCCATGGCGATCATCACACGTTGTGCCTGACCACCCGATAACTCATGAGGATAAGCATGGGCTTTGGTTTCGGGAGAGGGAATACCTACCTGGCGCAACATTTCCACCGCTTGATCCCAGTTTTTCTCCTTGCTTTGCTTTTGATGAATTTCCAATACTTCAGCAACCTGTTCCCCCACGGTGAAGACCGGATTCAAGCTGGTCTGGGGTTGTTGAAAAATCATCGAAATCTCATTGCCGCGGATTTTTCCCAATTCATCCAGCGAGAGTTCACTTAAATTTCGGCCGTCAAATTCGATCTCTCCGGACACGATTTTCCCAGGTTTTGCGATCAAACCTAACACTGAAAGAGAAGATACGGTCTTCCCGCAGCCTGATTCTCCAACGATACCTAATATTTCACCCTTTCTGACCTGAAAGTCAACACCATCCACCGCTTTAACAATGCCATCTTCGGTATAGAAATATGTCTTCAAGTTTTTTACATTTAATATTGGTTTATCCGGCTTTTTTTCCACAATGATACCTTTCAATAACTAAACTCACTCTCCAGCCCGCCAGCAAGCAACCCAATGCTCAGGATGAAACTCCTCAAAGGGTGGTTCTTCCACTCGACATTGATCAACCGCCATCCAACAGCGAGGATGGAACTTGCAGCCCACAGGGGGATTGATGGGAGTAGGCACTTCACCCTCCAGGATGATGCGATCGCGCTTGACCTTTGGATTGGCAACCGGGATAGCAGAAATCAGTGCCTGGGTATAAAAGTGTAAAGGATCGCTAAAATACTCTTCTCGAGGAGCCAGCTCCACAATCTTTCCCAAATACATGACGGCTACCCGATCTGAAATGTGTTCAATCACGGAAAGATTATGAGCGACGAACAGATAGGTCAGGTGGAATTCCTCTTGAAGGTCTTTCAGCAAATTCAATACCTGAGATTGAATAGAAACATCGAGTGCGGAAACCGGCTCATCACAGATGATGAATTTAGGTTTTAATGCCAGGGCCCGGGCAATACCGATGCGCTGGCGCTGCCCGCCAGAGAATTCATGGGGATATCGATGAGCATGGTAGGGTTCCATTCCAACCTTGTTCAACAGGTCATTGATGATCTCGACTTGTTCCTTGCGAGTACCAATGTTGTGGATTTTCAACCCAGCCATGATTGAGTCGCCTACCGGTGTTCGGGGATTCAAGGATGCATAAGGATCCTGGAAGATAATCTGCATTTCGCGGCGCAGGGCTTTTATTTGTCCTCGATCCAGATCATAGATATTAACTCCATCAACCTCAACGCGACCTCGGGTGGGCTCCAACAACCTGAGCATGGTCCTGCCGACCGTGGTTTTCCCGCACCCTGACTCACCAACCAAGCCTAAGGTCTCACCGCGCTTGACGGTAAAACTGACCCCATCAACAGCCTGCACCCAATTAACGATCTTCTTGAAAACCCCGCCCCGAACGGGGAAATGCTTGACAAGATCCTGAACAACGATCAAGTCATCACTACGACCGCTGGCTTTGTCCGTTTGCGAACTATTCATACATTCTCCAGAAAAATACTTTTAAATACTATCATATATCGACTTTGCTCATACCAGATGAGTGGCACTCACCCGGGTATAGATGTCAATCGCTTCCAATTCTTTGAAGAAGGGCTCCGGGTCAATGGCCAACTCAGGCGGGTATACCCCATGTTCGATCTTATTTTGCGCTAACCAGATGGCAGCAAAGGCCGGCACAGCCCCAGTGGGAAGAGGGCCCTTGCAGGTTACGGTGCCTAGACGATAAGTATAATCTTTCCCCCCCTTGGTTCCGGCGATTTCGGTGACAATCTCCTTAACCCAATCCGGTGGCTGAACACTGGGTGGGGCCAGAATGTCGGTAAGTTCATGCACATAATCCGCCATTACTGCCAACATCAGATCGCGTGGCACGACTTGTTGGCCATTAACATCCACCGGCTGATCACTATTAAAACCGAATTTATCCAAAACCATTACTTTCTCGATAGTCTCCTTGGCCATGCCCCAATAATTGATCTTGAAGAAACATTCCTGCACCCCTTTATCTTTGAAGGAAACCGGCAAAGTGGCCACTTCGGAATGGAGCGAGAGATGCATGGGCAGCAATCCCAGAGGCTCTACAAACCAATAATCCTCGAACCCGCTGAGAGGCGATTTGGCTTTGAACTCGCCATCCTCAAAGACCATCGGCTCAACAGTCAGTTCCTCAATAATCGTCGGTACTGCATAAGAGAAGTGCAAATCATCGGGGGCGGGTGATTTTATGCCGTCATAGATCTTGATGCTCTTGATGGTGTCTAACCGGTCGGCGGCATAACGAGCCTGGATGTTTGGCATCCCTGGGGCGGACCCCAACCCCAAGATTGCACTTAGCCCTGCGTTTGCGAATCGATCGTGCAGATCAAGTTGTTTGCGAGTGACGTAGAACAAGCCTCCCATATCATTGTAGTGGGCCCCTGCCTCAAGACACGCCTCCATCACTTGCAGGTTCGTGTAGTAAACCGTGGCGTTGAGACAGACATCGGCGCCTACGAGCGCGGCGACCAATTCAGTATGGTTGTTTACATCGACTTTCTGTATCGATACCTTGGGGCTGCCCAAATAACCAGCGACCACCTGGGCATTCTCCATATTGACATCGGCAATGACAACTTCATCGACACGCGGGTCATTGGCCAATGTCTGGACTGAGATACAACCCATTTTTCCAGCACCACCCAAAACGACGATTTTCATTATTTTTGCCTCCTAAACGAGAGAAAAATCACCGCAAAGACGCCAAGTTCGCAAAGGATTAAAATCCTTTTTCTTGGCGCTCTGCGCGCCTTCGCGGTTATCCTTTCTGATTACAACAATTCCGCCACCCAATCCAGACCTAATTCTGCCAGCCTGTCATTTTTGGGCATGCCGGTTGAAACCTCCCAGCCGGCTTCTTCGTAATACATATCCTTGGCTTTTTCCACCTCACCCTCATCGAGAGCCACACCATCGGTGGCACCTCCCAGGCGAGGTTGGAAAAGTTTAGGCGGCAGTTTATCTTGATCACGGCCAATGCCCTCACGGGCATTATAGGCCCGGAGCATATTCAAACGCCGGGCACCAACTTCGAGCATTTCATCGACACTCACATCCCAACCTGTGACCAATGCAACCATTTCTCGTAATTGCTCGGCCCCATATAATTGCCACGCCGGGCCAAAGACAAACTGACAAATATTGAGCGTATCCAGCAAGGAATAGAGATACTGGGTTGTGAGGGCATAATGGACTTTTTCTTGGTTCAGATTGTCCGCAGGCTGCGGATCGACGAGCCCAATCTCTTTCATTTTGTCTGAGTAATCTTCATAGGAGGGGTCATGCTCGTGGGACTGGTGATCGGCGCCAAAGGGATTGACAGCATAAATCAGGCTCAATGAACGTTTAACTTCGGGCATGTGGGCGGGCAATTCCAAGCCTTTTACAGCCACGACCAGGTCCAGACCGACCCCAAGTTTTTGAGCTGCCAATGCCGAGCCCTCCGCTAGAACATCACCCAAGCCCTCCCGCTTGGCGATCATCTCAACCAATTCGGTCATGGCCTTGGCATTGCCAAAGCGCAGTTCCAATCCTCCGGTATCTTTCTCTGTGAGTAGGCCGTTCTCGAAACAATCCATGGCCCAGGCAATGGTCGCCCCGCAAGAGATGGTATCCATTCCGTATTGATTGCAGTATTGATTGGCCAGTGAAACAGCCGCCAGATCATCGATGCCGCAATAGGAGCCAAAGGTTGAGACAGTCTCGTATTCCGGGCCGCCGTGCACGGGATCGACTTTATAATCTCCTGCGGTAATTTCGACAACACGCTTACATTTCACCGTGCAGGCATAACAAGTATCCCTTTTCTTCAGGATCGTATCGGACATAGTTGTCCCATCCAGAGCGTTGGCCCCTTCGAAGGTCCCTGACGCCCAATTGCGTGTCGGCAAACCGCCGGTCTCATCCTGCCAATCGGTGATTTCAGAAGTGCCATACAAACCCATGGTGTAGATATCTGAATCAGGGAAATTTTTAGCGCCCCAGCGAGCCAATTTGTTCAAACCATCCTTATCGGCGACGGTTGGACGCATCTTGCCGCGCACGGCGATGGCTTTCAGATTTTTGCTGCCCATGACAGCCCCCATGCCGGTGCGACCGTTGGTACGGTTGGCCATGCTGACCATGGCCGCAAAACGAACCTGATTTTCACCGGCAATCCCCGTCTGGAGAATATGAACTCGCTGGTCGTCCAATTCATCCTTGATCAGGGTCTCGACCTCGGCGGTATCTTTCCCCCACAAATGATCTGCTGGCCTTAGATCTACCTGGCCATCCTTGATCCAAAGATAAACGGGCTTCTCGGCTTTGCCATACACGATGATGCCATCAAACCCGGCAAACTTCATCTCGGCCGGGAAGAAACCACCCGATTGGGAATCTCCGATCGCACCCGTAAGGGGTGATCGAGCTGTGGCGGTAAGACGGCTCTGACCAGAAATGGCCACGCCGGTGACCACACTAAGTGTCAAAGCAAGGGTATTCTTAGGGTCAAGAGGACCAACCCCAGGAGGCGTATGCTTGAGGACATAATACATCCCCAGGGCGCTGCCTCCCATATATTTTCGATAGAACTCTTCCGAGGGCGTTTCCACATCCCAGGAGAGATCATCCAGATGCACGTGCAGGATTTTTCCATGATATCCGTCAGGCATGGGATTTTCCTTTCAAATCAGATTAGAAAATGCAAGTTCATTTTTTCGCGGCTTCAACAGCGTCATTGAAAGCATTTAAGGTTTCATCGACATCCGCCTGGCTCAGCGCATTACAAAGGAACCAAGGTTCGCGTCCATCCCCATCGGGTTGAACGCCGCGCGCAATCAGTTCCATGGCAATATCTTCATACAATTCTCCATCGCCGGCTAAATAGTCCCTAAAGTCATGGGGCTCTTGATCACTGCCTAAGAATATGCCGAACATCGACGGTACACCGGTGATCACATGCGGAATGTCGGCTTCTGTAAGAATCTCGTCGATGCCTTCCATCAGGGCTTTTCCACGCTGGTTGATGGTCTCGATCACAGTTTGCGTTTCCAATATTTCCAGGGTGGCATCCGCGGCGGCGACACCGACTACGTTGCCAGAATAGGTGCCACCATGTGCCATCGACCCTGGTTGAATGGTCATCATCACATCTTCCTTGCCAGCAATGGCTGCCACAGGGAACCCATTGCCCATGGCCTTGGCATAGGTAACAAGATCAGCCTGAATGCCAAAAAACTCTTGCGCGCCACCGTTGGCTATACGAAAGCCGGTCTTTACCTCATCAAAGACCATCACAACCCCATATTTGTCACAAAGCTCACGGATCTTCTCCAGGAAGCCGGGCTTCGGCATTACGCTGGCACAATTACCCAAAACCGGCTCAACAAAGATCGCCGCCACGTCTTCCCATTCCCTTTCGATGGTCTCTTCTAACATTTCAAAATCATTAAAGGGGATATTGATAACATAATCCTGAATCGCGGCAGGGATTCCTTTGGTTGTGACGGCCGAGACTGGGGTTTGGCGAGGCCCCAAATCTGGTAGTTCAGAAGAAGCAGTACTGTACATGAAATAATCGATCATCCCATGGTACTGACCTTCAAACTTGATGAATTTCTCTCTTCCAGTGTGAGCACGGGCAATGCGCAGGGCATGAAAGGTCGCTTCTGTGCCAGTATTCGTCAAACGCACTTTATCGACCTTGCACATGCGTGTAATGCGTTCGGCAACGCTAACCTCCAGAGGGGTCGTCCAGGCAAAGACATTTCCCATCTTTAGGGATTCTTCAACCCGCGCTACAACCTCAGCGTGGGCATGACCCAGGATCACGGGCCCAAATCCCAGGCGGTAGTCGATATATTTCACTCCATCATAATCCCAAACATAGGCGCCCTCCCCATGAGAAATTACTAACGTATCATCATCTCCCCAATAACGGAAATTTGAGTTTACGCCGTGGGGGATTACTTGTTTGGCCTTACGAAAATACTTTTTTGTTTTGCTTCCTTGCATACCCATGTAATTTCTCCTTAGAAATACACAAAATAAGATTCTATAGTGTTGTTAGTGAATTCTCAAAAACTGTCAACGATTCATTGAGTTGTGCATCAGTTACAACCAGTGGCGGGATCCACCGGATAACATTATCATAGGTCCCGCAGGTCAGGAGCAACAAATTTTGCTCCAGGCAGGCTTTCTGGATTGCCTTGGCAGACTTAGCATCAGGATCACCATCCAATTTTGTGAACTCGGTAGCCACCATCAAGCCCAAGCCGCGCACATCGCCAATCACAGAATATTTGCCCTGCAAAGCACGCAAACTCTTCATGAGATGGTCGCCCCTGCGAGCGGCGTTGCCCGCCAGGTCTTCTTCTAAGATAACCTGCACAGTCGCCAACGCTGCAGCGGAGGCGATTGCACTGCCACCACCATAGGTGCCGCCATGTGAACCCGGTTTCCATTTCTCCATCAAGGCACTGCTGGCAGCAATCCCAGAGATGGGCAATCCACTACCCAGACCTTTAGCCATCACGATGATATCTGGTTCGATGCCAAAATGCTGGTAGCCAAAGAATTTCCCTGTGCGCCCGAAGCCGGATTGCACCTCATCACAAATTAGCAGGATCTCTTTTTCGTTGCAAATTTTCCTCAATTCCTGCATGAAGCCGGCTGGGGCGGGCACATAACCACCCTCGCCGAGTATCGGCTCAATGATCACCGCAGCGGTTTCTTCTGGCAATGTTTGACTGTGGAATAAACGATCCAACTCCCTCAAACAGAACTGAGTGGTTTGCTCGTCATCCCAGCCATAAAAATAGCTGTAGGGAAAGGGGGCCACAAAAATTCCGCCGGGTAGGGGTTGATAATCATAGCGGTAAATATACTTTGATGTCGTCATCGCCATGGTCTGTGCGGTGCGACCATGAAAGCTGCCCTGGAATACAATGATATTCCGGCGTTTCGTGGCGTGGCGGGCCAACTTCACGCTGGCCTCCACTGCTTCGGCACCACTGTTGGAAAAGAAGAACTTATCCAACGCAGGGGGCGTGTTTGCCTGGAGCGCTTCAGCCAATGCCAGAGATGCCGGCGGGATGACGATATTCATCTGCCCGAAAATCAAACGTTCGGCTTGCTCTTGAATGGCCTTAACAACCTTAGGGTGGCAATGGCCGGTGTTAGTGACACCGATCCCGCAAGTAAAATCGGTGTATTGTTGGCCCTCGGCGTCGTAGAGATAAATCCCTTCGGCACGCACCGGTTCGATCTGCGTGAGATGAGTCCAAACGGAAGAAAGAAGATTTATTTTATTGGTCATAATTCATTTGTCTATGCGATTATTGCTCCAGCATTCAAAATTACTTTCCTAATTGCACACATACCACTTGCAAACTTACTTACTTTTCCACTTTACGACATCCAATCACGAAGTCGATAATACTGGACCGCCAGGGGCATAAACCAGGGGTTTTTCCGATAGAAGAAATACGTCTTGTGAGGGATCTCGGCAAAGGGACTGCTGGATTTCTCTCCAGTGACCAGTTGGGCCACCTCTTGCCCTAAATAGATAGCCGTATGCAATCCATGCCCGCAATTTCCCAAGGCATAGTAAATTCCATCGATGCTCCCAATATGGGGCATCAAGTCGAACGTCAGGCCCAATTGGCCCGTCCACGAATGAGTAACCGTCACATCGCTCAACTGTGGAAAGGCTCGTACCATTCCTTTTCGCAAGATATCCGCGGAACCGACAAGATCAAGTGTAGTGCTCAGGTTATTCCGACCACCCCAAAGCACGCGTCCATCAGGGGTCAGGCGGAAATAATTCAAGAACCACTTGCTATCCCAAAAAGTCAAACCCCGTGGGCTGATTTTCTGTTGCAATTCTTCTGAAAGTGGCTCTGTGACGATGCTGTAGCTGCCCACGGGGATGACCCTGGATCGTAAACCACGCACCACGCCATCGGTATAGCCATTGGTGGCGACGATAACATGCTTGGCCTTTACATCTCCCCGATCCGTTTGGAGGAGATACCCATTGGGAAATTTATTTATTTGAGATACCGGTGCTTGCTCACATAAGAGAGCCCCATATTTGGCAGCTACCTCCGCCATCCCGAAAACCAGTTTCGCGGGATGCAAGTTGGCACCATGCTCATCGATGACGCCACCATAAAAGATATTGCTGCCAATGTACTCCGGCAAATCAGCGGGCGCAACCAATTGCAGCTCATGATCCAATGTTTCTTTATGCCAATGTTTCCATTCAGGGTCTACTTCATAGTGGGAAGGTTTATAGTACACACACATATCCCCATCTTGATGGCAATCGCAATCGATGCCTTCTTCGTAAACGAGTTCTTTGATCAATTCCAGGCAATCCAATGAGATTTCCCAAAATTTGAGCGCATATTCTTTCCCATAGATTTTGAATAACTTATGAGTTTTTTGTTTCAAGCTGCAACCAGTGATTCCTGCATTTCGAGAAGAGGCCCCCCATCCAATGGTCTCGCTTTCGAGGACAACAGCTGATACACCACTCTTTGCGAGCGTCCGCGCAGCACTCAGGCCGGTGTAACCACCCCCAATGATGGCCACATCGGCCTCAGCAGGAAGATCTGGCGCGACCGGCAGGTCATTCGGGCGAGGATAATTATCAGTCCAGTACGATGTAAGTTTCATGGTATTTTTTTTATGTCTCAGGTCTTAGATTCCAGGTCTCAGGTTTCAAGTTTCAAGTGATTTCGCCACTAGTTATTTTTTTGTCCACGGAGTTGATAAATCCGTTGAGCAATCGACCAATCTTGGCGCGTTGATCTTCAAGCTTTTGATAAGCGTCAACCTCGCAGAATTGCAACCGCAATGCTATTGGAAACATTCTTGTCAATTCATAAACCTCAACAACCAATTGTCTGCTTCCTGCCAAACCAATAACTTCATAAAATCTCTCGCCAAATTTCCTGTGTCTTGCGCCTTGCCGCTTGCGATTTGCGGCTTGAATTTCTACACTTCTGCCGCCTTCTCTTGAATTTTTATCAACTCTGCCTCCACCTCTGGCGAGAGCGGTAAAGGTTCATGATCCGCTAACAATGTATGGACGCGCTGGTGAGCTTCTTCCAAAATATCCGGTTGCCCCCTCTGTAACCAGGAATCGAAGGTGTCATGGTGGCCGATTTGGGGATGAAAATACTCTCCCCCTCGCATCGCCTTGAGGGTTGAATCCTCTTCAAGATAATGACCACCTGGGCCAACTTTAGCAATCACATCATCCAGCCAGGCATCTTCTCTGCTATCGATTCCTCGGGCGACGTGTTTGCTCATACGGAAGACTTCTACATCGATAATAAGTTGCTCCAAACTCAAAATCATAGAACCACCCAAAAGGCCAGCACCCACCATCAAATCCGGCCAGGACAAAATCGGAAGTACAGATGTCATGCCTCGCTCATATCCAGCTTGAATGCTGGGAATGGCGTGGTCGCTCCCCCCACCAGACCCTTCCACCGGCAAACCGTAATACTTGCCCATTTCCACACAAGCCATCCCTAAAATGGCGTCTTCGATCCGACCGCCACCATATAAAGCGGTGCGGGGATCCATGGTTGCCAGAGCAGGGGCATAAATGATCGGTGTTCCTGGGGCAGCCGCCTGGATCAGGCACAGCATGGCAATAACTTCGCAGTTGCCCTGGATGGTGGTTGAAATCATATTTGCTGGGGCTGTTCCCCCCATGAGAGGCATGGGCATTATCGCCACTGGGATGTCATAACCCACCAAAGCCAAATATGCATCAGTGTACATTTCGTCAATGGTCAAAGGCGATTGCGGACATATGATATATGAATAGGGATGCGTCGTCCGGATGGTCTCTTTGTCTCCAAAGACGACCTGCAGCACTTCGATCAGCCAAGGCGCGACTTCTTTATCATCGATACCGTCTTGAATGTGTTTAGAGAAATTGCCAAATAAATACCGCCAATATTTGATCATTTCGTCTATGCCCTCATCGCTATCGGTGGCTTCAACCATCGCCCAATAGACACCAAATTCATCGACAACGTCGGTCAGTCGGGTGGCCATGAGCCAATCGTCAAATTTCCCAGGGCGCGCTTCGACCTGGCCATGATCAAGCACGGCTGGTGCTGAACCATCGATCATCAACACACATTCGCCGGTGTTCATCTCTATATCCCAGCCGGGGCGACGGGCACCTAAAGTGAAATTTTTTGGTACTATTTGCAGGCATTCTTCGACGAAATCTTTGGGGAAGCGTACGATCCTGGTGGCTTCGTCGACTTGAGCGCCAGCCTCAGCTAGATAATTTCGTCCCAGGGCAGTCTCAACTCTGACCCCAGTGTGGGCCAGAATTTTCAAAGTACTCTCATGCACCCGGTGTTTTTCCTGCTCCGAAAGGACCTGGATTTGTGTTCTCATTTGCCTCCCAGCTCCGCATCTGCTTTTTCTAGGATCTTATCCAGCTCGGCCTTTTTCTCAGGCTCGAGTGGTTCAGGTTGATGGTTTTTCAGAATCCAGTCGGTCTTCTCTCTAGCAACCACCAGGGCGTCCCGGTAACCACCATCTTTTTCTGGGATATTAATCACTTCTGAGAAGGTGTATTTACGCAAGAAATCGCGCGTGTGCCGCTGTCCGAGGTAATGGCCGCGCTGCCCCACCGATTTGATCACATCCAGCGCCATATTATCCGGGCTCAGATCAACACCCCAGGCATTGTTCACAACGGACCGATAAAGCTCCGAATCGAGAACCAACCCTTCGGGATAAAGCAGCGTACTGCCTCGCAGTAAACCCATACCGCTGCCGGTTTCCGCTCCGCACAACGCGCACATCAGAGAGGTTACCCCGCCCCCCATCGTGGATTCCCAACCTGGGAAACTGGCATCCCCACCAAAGGTTCCGGCCAACGTGGGTACGCCCCACATGTGCGCCAATTCGACACCGGCAACATATATGGTTGAATCGTGCGACAAATATGCCCCTGTGCGTGGATGGGTCATTCCAGGCATGAAGGAATAATAAATCGGCGCGCCGGGATAAGCCATCTGGATCAGCACCATGGCCGATACCATTTCCGCATCACCCACGGATATCGTGCCCTCTATTGTGGCTGGCGCAGTGGAGGCCGTGTTGGGCATGGCCATAAATCCCACCGGAATACCGGCCTCGGCAGCCACCAAAGCCGCGTCCATGCTTTCCGCATCCTGCGCCAAGGGAGAAATAGTGCATATCAACAGGGAGAGCGGCGGGCGCGCCCGCATGGTCTCTTCGCTGCCAGCGATAACCTTCGCCATTTCGATGGCGTAGTGTGCGGTAGTTTCTTCAACAACCGTGGGTGTCTGGACATGTTTGAGGGTGTTGTTGAAGGAAGCATCCAATTCGTGGAGAGAGGGTGTATTGGGGTGATCTTGTGCGCTGACCATCGGCCAATAAAAACTGATCGATGATAGAAAATCGGCAATGCGAGCCGATTTGGCAACATCGTCTTTTATCGACGAACGCATTTCGCCGGTTACAAAGTCGATGGTTTTGGTGCCGGTACCATCGGTGGCTTCGTAGGTAACCCCCTTAGACAGGTCCAGGTCGAAGTCCTCCGTCCGTCCCCCCATGGTGTAGTATCTCGGCGCATGAGAAAGCGACTCGGTGATCAACTTTGGTGAAAGCTTGACAATTTGGGAATCGAAATCGACCTGCGCCCCGTGTTCAGCGTAGATCTTCAATGCCCTTTCCGAAGGACATTGAATTCCAATATCCTGGAGGATTTCAAAGGTGTTCGTTTTGAATTTTGCTAATTGCTCATCCGTGAGCAAGCGAATTCGGTACGAGGGGGCAATAGGGCTTATGGCTGGTGTTGTAGTGCTCATTTTCTCTCCAGAAAATCTAATCAGAATAATATTTCAGCAAATCGGAGTAACTATCCACGCGACGGTCACGATAGGGGAAGGAATATTCTTTCTTGACCTCATTGACCAGATCCAAATCAATCCGGCAAATGACGATTTCTTCTTGGGTTTTGGAGGCTTGTTTTAGAATACTTCCGTCGGGGTCTGCAATAAAGCTCTGACCCCAAAACTGGATTCCGCTTTCTTCATTGGGACCCACGCCTGGGAATTGGCTCTCTTTTTCCGGAAGGGCCACTGAGGGGTCTGCCTCAAATCCAACCCGGTTGACGGCGGCTAAAAAACAGGCATTGGCAACCGCGTGGCCGCGCTGGACGATTTGCCAGGCCTGGTCGTAGGTATTGTCTTCTATAGGCCGGGAATGTCCAATGGCTGTGGGAATGAAGATGATTTCTGCGCCTTGCAAACCCAACAGGCGCGCCGCTTCTGGATACCACTGATCCCAACAAATTAATACCCCAACGTCTGCAAGGCGAGTTTTGAAAACATGATAGCCCAAATCTCCGGGTGTAAAGTAGAACTTCTCATAGTAATGGGGATCATCGGGAATGTGCATCTTGCGGTATTTCCCCAGGTAGCTTCCATCGGCATCGATGACCACAGCCGTGTTGTGGTAAATGCCCACAGCACGCATTTCGAATAAACTGGCGATCAAGACAATTTGCATTTCGGCAGCCAATGTGCGGAGTTCTTGAATCCTGGGGCTTTCAGGGCTGATCTCCTCGGCCAAATCAAAATTTCCCGAATCTTCCGACTGGCAAAAATACAACGACTGAAACAACTCTTGGGTGCAAATGATCTGTGCCCCCTCCGCAGCAGCCCGCCTAACGGCGGCTATCGTTTTCTCGTAGTTCGCCTGCACATCATTGGTGCAGGTCATTTGGATCAAGCCCAGGTTGACATCTCTGCTCACGGCAAGCTCCTAATCCAAACCCTTAGCCAACGGCTGTTGTTGGGTGACACAATGCATCATGCCACCATGTTCCGCGAGAGGAGTCGCATGAATACCTACGATATCCCGACCCGGAAAGTGTTCGGCAATGATGCTTCGTGCATTGGCATCATTGACATCACCATAAATTGGCACCAACACGACTTTGTTGGCAACATAAAAATTGGCGTAAACGCCCAGGGATGGCACCCCCTTAAAGGGCGGGCGGGTAGCAAAACTCTTGTCTTTATAGGCCGCATTCTCTGGCTTTGGCAAAGCAACCAGCGTCAGCTTTGCCCCCGATTCTGTCGTTGCGGCATTCAATTCTTCCAGATGCTGCTTCAAGTAAGGGTAATAGACATTCGATTGGTCATCAGTCCACGAATACAATACCGTCGCTTCATCTGTAAAGCGGGCATAGCCATCCACGTGCATATCGGTGTCGCTGCCAATAAAGTCGCAGAATTCACGGGGGGCACCCGAGAGCCAGACGATGCGATCGATGCCCAGATAATCCTTGATGGCTGCTTCGATTGTCTTCTGGCTGACACCCGGATTGCGGTTGGGGTTGATGATCGAGCTGCGAGTGGCGATCAAGGTGCCTTTTCCATTGACTTCGATAGCCCCTCCTTCAATGGTAATCGGAGCTTTGTATAAGGGCAGTGCAATTCTTGCAGCAACTTTTGCCGGAACCACGCGATCGATTTCATAGCTATAGCGCTCACCCCACCCATTGAAATTCCAGTCGGTAATCGCCAGCTCTCCTTGCTCATTTTTCACGAATATCGGCCCGTTATCGCGCACCCAAACATCGTCGGTGGGGATGATTTCGATATCGATATTGTTTTCATCGAAACCGTAATAGACCACCTGATGTTGAAGGTGTTCTGCCCGGCGCTCGTCTTGCACAGCGATGTGGACAACTTCATGCTGATGCAGTGCTTCTGCCATCATCAGCCAAATGTGCTCCAGTTCCAGCTGGTGACCTTCATAGGTGTCGTCGTGAGGCCATTGCAACCAGGTGCCTTCGTGGGGTTCCCACTCTGCAGGCATGCGATAGCCCAAGGATTTTGGAGATGATTTCACCATAGATAATTATTGCAACCTCATGGCCTCACGCTCAACAGCCGCCAATATCTGATCCAATTCAGCAAGTTTTTCATCGGGCAAAGGTTCAGGGTGATGGGTTTCATTGATGTGGTTGAATTCTTCCAGAGCGATTTCACGCGCAGACCGTGGCGAACTGCTGGTATGGAGTTCATCGGAGATGGGGTCGATGTTGAAATCACGGATATGCACCCGAGTGTGTTTTTGGCGCAAAAAATGTGAGCCCGGTCCGACAGCCTTGATCACATCCAAGGCCAGATCGGCCTCGTCAAAATCGACCTCCTGAAATGCCTCATAAACATCCATGCAAATCTTGTGATCCAAAATGATTTGCTCAGGGTAGAGCAGCATCGAACCATCCAACATGCCCAGGTAGCCGCAAATATCACCGCCACTGAGTGGAATGAACATGGCACCGGATCCAGTGGCATAACCGGAATACCAACCAATGCTTTTGGAATCGCTGCTGGTACCGCCGCCTCCCAGGCTGGGGACATTCCAGTTATGTCCGATTTGCACCGTCATGGTGTCAAAGGGGATACCAGTGCCGGTCACGTAACCGCCAGTCCGGGGGTGCATGAGTGACACTTCGATGGAATGGAAGACTGGCGCGCCGGGATACGCCAACTGGATCAACACCATGGCGCTGATCACTTCTGCATCACCGGCAACCAACGCACCCCAGGGAGTAGCAGGAGCGGTGGTGCCCATGGTCGGCATAGCCATAAAACTGAAGGGAATGCCGGCTTCGGCGTAAACCAGGGCACATTCAATGCCGTGTTCATCATGGGCCAATGGAGCGATGCCGCAAATATTGGCACAGATCGGTGGTCGCGCCCGTCGCTCAGCTTCACTTCCGGCTACAACCGTGGCCATCTCTACCAGATAGGGAGCCAATTCGGGGAAAACCGTCGTGCCGCCGCGCACATGCTTGAGCGTGTTGGTTAACCCAGCATGGCACTCGTGCAATGGAGTCGTCAACCCGTGATCCTGCGCACTGACCACCGGCCAGAAAAAGCTGATCGTTGGCAGGGCGTCACAAATGCGGGCCGTGCGTGCGACATCTTCTTTGCGAGAGCTGCGTTCCTGTCTCGTTTCCAGATCAATGACCCGCGTGCCGCAGCCATCGGTGCATAAGTAGGAATTTTTCCCATCCAGGGTTAAATCAAAGCGTGGTTCACGCCCCCCCAAAACAAAGGAACGCGGCGCTGAGGCCATGGCTTTTTCCACAAAATCAGGTGCCAACCGAACGATTTGTGTATCCCAATCCACATTCGCGCCGTGGTCTGCAAAGATTTGGAGTGCCCTTTTGGAGGGAAATCGCACACCGACATCTTCCAGCAAGTGCAAGGTTCCCGCTTTGAGTTTATCAAGCTGCTCTTGAGAAAGAACTTTGCGTCGGTGCTTTGTTGGAAAGGCGAGAATTTCGGGCGTTTTAGATATCATTAATATGTCCTATACAAGTGCTTTATCAGCTTCTGCAAGAATGGCCTCGATTTTATCTTCTGCCCCATCTGGAAGAGGGGGTGGCGCGTGGTTCTCGAGGATTTCATTTGCCTCCGCGCGGATCATGTCCAGCATATCGATTCCATGCGGGGGCCACATCGGTATGAATTCATTGCGGGTGTAATGTAGCGTTTCTCTCTTCGTGAGGAATTCGCCCCCCACACCAACTTGTTTGATCAACTCAGCCTGAAGGTGGGCTTCATCCAAATTGATGGGCGAAAGCATTGCCTCGATCTGGTGGATCAGGTGATTATCGAGCACCATCTTATCCAACGAGAGGATTTGCGCAGCACCCAACAATCCATGGCTATAGATCTCATCTGCTCCAGCCAGATAGGCCAACATGGTTCCGGCGAAAGCTTCGTACCCATACTGGGCATCGAGGTGTTTTGCCTTGGTCGACGTCCCCCAAAGGTTGGCTGGCACATCGTAGAAACGAGCCATATTGATCAAAGAAGCTCCTGCTCCAAAGCCATCGGCGCTGCCGCCATAGCGGCCGGTACGCATGTCCAGTTGCGATGAACCCGTCCCATAAATCACGGGAGCACCCGGGTTGACGCATTGAAACAGCACCAACCCGCTCAGGAACTCGATATTGTGCATCAACATGGTGCCGCCTAACGTGACCGGAGATGTCCCTCCCGCCAGGGGCATGGGATAGATCATGATGGGCACGTTCAGTTTGGCTAATTCGATACAGGCCTCAGTCATGGGGCCATCATGCATCAAGGGGGAGATGGTGCAATCGACGGCCGAAAAAATCGGCCGAAAGGCATCGCTCCTGGTGACCGCCTTGACCAGTTCAATCAGGAATGGCACCTGGTCTGCATTGAGCACACCAGTGCGTACAGGCTTACTGGTCAGAGAAAAAGCCTGGGCAAAATGGTAGATCGTACGCAGATGAGCGGGGATATCGCTTGCCGAAACCGTGACATTGACAATATCGATCTTATCCAGCGCATCCGCCAGGCGCAGCATTTGTTTCAAGTCGTCTGAACAAGAATCATGGGTTTCGCCAGTGGTGATATCGATGGCCTGGGTACCTTGGCTGTCAGTAGTGTGATGAGAGCGAGAGCCATCCAAAAGCACATCCCGCTCAGGATCACGAGCAGCCAACAACACCTCGCGGGGCACCTGATCGATAGCCCATTCCACCAAGTCAGGAGTGAGTGAGGCCCAGTTGCGTTCGTAGTCCACCGCGCAGTCGTGCTCTTCCAGGATTTCTAAGGCTCTGGGAGTTTTGTAATCAATGCCATTAGTAGTGAGCACATCCAGACTGTGCTCGTGAATGCGTTTGACATCTTCGGTGGAAATTGCTGGCTGCAACGCTAACATGCGATTTATTTACTTTTTCAATTCTTTGTCTGCCGCTGCCAATATCCGGTCGATCTCTTTTTGTACATCGGCAGGAGGCGGCTCGGGATGATGGTTCTCCAAAATCCAGGAAACTTTTTCGCGGGCGTATTCAACAGGCTGGCGATACTTGCCCATCGCATCCAACTGATGCTGCACCCCGCGGACCATGGTGGTGCGCATGTGTTTACGAGTGTGCTTTTGAGCCAGGAAATGCCCGCCAGGACCAACCTGATTGACAACATCGACGGCTAAGGTTTCGGGGTTGATTTCCATGTTGCGCAAGCTGTAACGCGCCTGGTGGTAAATATCATCATCGAGGATGATGGCTTCTGGGTATAACAAGGTGTATGTCTCGCGCAATCCTATGCCCGTGATGATTTCAGCGCCAGCCAACGCCGCTAACAAAGGGTCTGTAGCTACCTCGGCTGCCGATTGCCAACTATCAACCGCAGGGCTATCGGTGCCAAATGCACCACCCAGAGCAGGCATCCCCCAATGATGGGCCATTTCTACAGGGGAATAGCGAACACCGGAATCCAATGGATATCCAACATAAGCTGCTGTGCGGGGGTCGGCCAAAGCATGCAGGATGCAGTGAAAAACCGGTGCACCAGGGGACGCTAATTGCATCAGCACCGTGGCGCTGATGACTTCGGCATCACCTAAAGCCAGGGCCCCCGCAAATGTTGCCGGTGCGGTTGTGCCCAATGTGGGCATGGACATAATGACGACCGGAATGCCCACCTCCGCCAGCACCAAGGCGCCATCAATGGCTTCTTTATCCTGCATCAGGGGAGCAACCGAGCACACGATCAATGAAATCGGTGGGCGCTGGCGAACTTCTTCAAGGCTGCCACGCAAAACTGTCGCCATCTCCACCCCATAGCGACAGATCTCCTCACCCATCATGGTCACGCTCTGATAATGCTTGGTGTTGTTCCTCCAGGTGACATCCATCTCATGGAGGGGCGAGGTGAGACCACAGTCTTGGGCACTGACCATCGTCCAACTAAAGGCCATGGACGATAGATAATCATTGATGCGAGCCATCATGCCGACATCCGCTTTTCTGGAGGCACGCTGTTCCCCGGTTTTAAAATCAACTACATTGTGGCCGCAACCATCATTTGTGAAATAAGAGACTCCATCCTGAAGTTTTAGGTCAAAATCCGGGTTGCGGGCCCCCAAGGTGAAATAGCGCGGCACCGAGGCCATGGCTTTATGTACGAGATCGCGTGGAATCTTAACGACCTGGGTTTCGTGGTCCACCTCTGCACCATGGTCAGCAAAGATTGCTAATGCTTTTTCAGACGGGAATTGGACGCCCGTTTCCTCCAGGATGCAGAGGGATGCCTCTTGCAAGCTGTCCAACTGTTGACCATCCAAAAAATCTAAATGATAGGGTGTCTCGATTGGTTTAATATCCTGTGGCTCTGATGTCACAAAAAATTCTCCAACTTTTCATTCTCCAATTTCGGTGAGAACTTTGTACGGGTCAAGGGCATCTCTCAGCCCATCACCGATGTAATTCACAGAAATGATGGTCAGAAAAATCATCAGACCGGGGAATATCGCCAGCCACGGATATTGAATTAAATGATCTTGAGCATTATTGAGCATATTGCCCCAGCTTGGCGTTGGTGGCATGATGCCAAATCCCAAGAACGAAAGACCCGATTCCTCCATTATGGCATATCCGATCCCTAACGTAGATTCGACTATGACTGGGCCAAAACCATTGGGCAATACTTCCCTCACGATAATCCTAAAGTCCGATGCGCCTAAAGCCTCCGCGGCCTTGACATATTCCATCTCTCGGACGGTGAGAAATACCGCCCGCACTAACCGGGCTACAGTTGGCCAAGATAGAATCCCAAGTACAATCGCAATGGTCATTTTGCTGTTACTCTGTACAAAAGGCAGATCTGTCTCACGCAGGATGGCGGCCAACAGAATCAGGAACATCAACGAAGGAATCGAGAGTGTGGCATCAATGATGCGCATCAGGACGTTATCTATCCAGCCACCATAAAAACCAGCTATCGAACCTATCGGGACTCCTATACTCAGGGTTATGCCGACTACCATCAATCCTACAGTCATTGATACCCGCCCTCCAAAAAGGGTGCGGGTCAAAAGATCTCTCCCTAAACCGTCGGTACCAAAGGGATGTGTCCATGAAGGGGGTTGGTATCTGTTCTTGATATCTGATAGTTCTGGATCATAAGGAGATAAATGGGCGAATGTTGTCGCCAGAATCAGCAGGGTCAATACTATTGCCCCAATCATGGCCCCTGGATGGCGCCGAAAGCGTTTCCAGGCCATGCTGGTCATTGTCTCTGGAGGCCGTGTCACCGTAGCTGCCTCACTCTTTAATTCACGTGGTTTTTGGTTGGAATCCATCATACTGGCAAATTCTCCCGACTATTCGTAGCGTACTCTCGGATCTAAATAAGCGTATGCAATGTCGGCCATCAAATTGCTCAAAACTACTATGCCTGCACCAATAATCAAGATCGCCAGCAAAATAGGGTAGTCTCGAGATGTCGCCGCGTTATAAAATAAGCGCCCCATTCCGGGCCAGGCAAAGATCAACTCAGCATACAATGAACCGGTAAATATATACGGGAAATCTAAAGCAAACATGGTGACTAAAGGAATAAGTGCATTTCTGAGGGCATGTTTGTAGAGCACTTTGCGCTCAAGTTGCCCTTTTGCTCGGGCTGTGCGAATATAATCTTGGTTAATGACTTCGAGCATACTGGAACGCAAAAAGCGGGAATACCAGGCCACCCAACCTACCATCCCCATCGTAACAGGAAGGATCAGATGTTTAGCCCAGTCCCAGATGGAAAACTCTTGCCCCAGGGTATACATCCCACCGGAGGGTAATAGGGCTTCACCGGTAAAAGGATTGTTCAATGTGGCGTAAAAAATCAGGATTAAGAGGAGGCCCAACCAAAATTCAGGGATGGCCTGCCCCATGAAAGAAAGTGTTGTGGCGGTGATATCAAAGCCTGAGTATTGTCGGATTGCCGATATGATGCCAATGGGTATTGCGACGATCCCAGTAAAAAGCAATGTAAAGAACATTAAGTAAATTGTGTTAGGTAGCCGATCTGCGATCATGTCCAATACAGGTTCACGATTCTTGTACGAAAAGCCAAAATCACCCCGCAAAATACCCCTCCGGGTGCCATAGCCATCTGGGACTTCATCGCCATCCGTATCGATCTTCATCCAATCATTTCCTACCAACCAGACAACATATTGAACGGGGAGCGGCTTATCCAAACCAAATGAGCGGCGGATGGCTTCTTTCTTTTCCTCGGGCATCCGATTTGTGCGGCTATAGGCGGACATCGGCCCTCCCGGGGCAATGTTGACCAGCGCAAACAGAACAATGCTGACCAAAAATAACATCGGGATGGCCTGAAGCAGGCGACGTATGATATAGGTTCCCATACTCACTCCTACAAAAGGGGGGAGGTCCAAATGAGGAACCTCCCCCTTTTTATACTAACGATGGTCTTCTACAATTTTTTATTCTTCGAGCGTCCAATCAGCAATGTTCCAGGTTACAGGATCATTGGCTGATGGTAGAACGCCCTTGAGGTTTTCAGCAACGCCATGCTGTTCCAGCGTAGAGAAAAGCAATATCTGCGGCAATTCAGCTTCGAGAATGGCTGCCATTTCACAAGCGACTTCCAGGCGATACTCTTCGTCCAGAGAGTAAAATTCATCGATCCAGGCGTCCATATCTTCATTGACCCACCAACCATAATTCCAATCACTCCCTGAGGAGTAGAACGTCCAGATCTGATCGGCTGGGTCGGTGCCAGGATAGCCATCATCCCACATATCGAGTTCGAATTTACCAGCAATTTCCGTACCGCCATCTTCTTCCTCAGCCCACATGATGGCACCTTCGATAATCTGCAAATCGGTGGCCAGGCCAATTGATTTCCAGTTTTCCGCGATGAGCTGCTGTGCCAATTCGAGGGTTTCACCATATTCTGCGTAGATGGCGAATTCCATGGTCATCAGCGTACCTTCTTCAGCATTCGAGCAGCCGTGGCACTCATTGATGCCGTCGTCATCCGTGTCTTCCCAACCTGCCTCCTTTAGAAGCGCGGCCGCACCTTCCAGGTCAAATTCTGGCCTGGGGATATCACAGCTATTGAAAGGTGGTCGGAAGAAATCATTCCAGACAGGGACACCATAGCCCAGGAAAACATCATTGATGATCGTATCTACATCAATGGCCATACGCATGGCTTGACGGACGCGCACATCCGTAAGGAATGGGTGTGGAGTCTCACGATCGCCTTTTACATACATATTTGGAATCAAGCGCATTACCCAGCGCTCCGTTGGCGATTTCAAGTAGTTCACACCATTGCCATCTTCCTTGTACACATCAGCGGCGGGCTCTGCAGGCCAGTAGTGGAGATCGGCATCGCCTTCTAGCATCATGGCCTGGATAACGGGCTCTTCGGGAACAATTTGGACGATTACCTCGTCAATAGCAGGCTTCCCTGCTTCAAAGTAGTTCTCATTTTTAACAAATGTCAGGTGATCATCGGCGACCCACTCTTCGAGAATATAGGGACCACTACTCAAGGGCTGATCATCGCAATTCCATTCGTAGAAACCTGCCTCCGCGTCACAATAATGTTCTGGATAGATGAAAACATCTTCTCCACCAAACTGAAGATCGTAAGCGGGGAATACTGCGTTAAAGGTAACCAAGATCGTGAAATCATCGACCTTTTCTACGGAATCGGTGTAATCCATTGGTGCATACCAAGCTCCGGCATCCACCATGGCATCCCAGGTGAAGATGACATCATCAGCCGTGACCTGCTCGCCATCTGCCCAGAAGATATCCTCCCGGAGTTTCCAAGTGGCGGTCATTGTCCAAGCATCCTCATCGACGACCACACCTCCGTTTTCGATGGTGGGAATTTCAGCGGCCAATTCTGGAAAGACATTGCCATCCGGGTCAACTTCTGCCAACGAGAGCATAACCAATTCTCCCAAGGCCTGTTCATAGCCGGTGTCGGTATTGATACCATTGAATGCTACGGGGTTATCCGGTATTGTGATAACGATGCTGGTCTTTTCCGCAGCCGCTTCTTCCTCGGTTACAGGTTCTTCAGCGGGCGGTTTAGGTGCGCAGCTCGCTAGACTAAATACTAGCAACATTGCAACAAGCCCAAAAACCAGAGCTTTTAGAATTTTACTGTTGTTCATCTGAAGCCTCCTTATAGGTTTGATATGAACAAATAAATACAGTATCAACTTGAACTTATACTGGAGCATCTGCCAGACGGAACGCCAAATTCACGGCAGAAATGGCATCTTCAGCAAAACCATCTGCTCCAATCTTCTTAGCAAATGCGTCTGTAACGGGTGCTCCTCCAACCATAACCTTCACTTGTTGGCGCAATCCTGCTTCATCGATAGCCTGGATTAGCTTTTCTTGCTGAAGCATGGTCGTTGTCAATAGCGCTGAAGCTCCAACAATCGTAGCGCCGGTTTCTTTGATTGCATCCACAAAAGCGGATGCTGGTTGGTCAACTCCAATGTCATTAACGTGGAAACCGTTGGCGGTTAGCATAGTTCCTACCAACGTTTTTCCAATTTCGTGCAGGTCCCCTTGAACTGTTCCAAGTACCACAGTAGCAACCACTTCACGTTTCTGACCCCCTACAATGGCAGGCTCGAGAATCTCCAGGGCCTGTTTCATGGCATCGGCACCGATGATCAGCTCGGGCAAATAATAATCACCACTTGCAAACAACTCGCCAACCTTTTGGATCCCGTTAGTCAAGCCCTTGGTGATGCATTCTAAGGGATCTAAACCTTGCTCAAGGGTTTTTTTGGCAAGGTCTACGGCATCCTCTGGTTCTCCATCGATAACAGCCTGAGCCAACTTATCAAACATTTCTGACATAAAAACCTCCTTGGAAAATTACCGAGATAATTTATTCAATACCAGTTTGAATTACTCCAGTCAATATCTTTAATATCTCACCTCCATGGGCTTTGACATCTTCCTAATTGGTATCAATAATAATTGAACTTGGTAAGAATTTTATTTCATCTGTCCTTTTCAAAATGAAGAAAATCTAGAAAGGGGCCTCACTCATTTCTGGATTCCATGACATTTGGGGGCAGCCAGGTATCAAAGTCTTTTATTTTTAATGGCAATAAAAACGATTGGGTTCGTGTTACACCTGGAATTTTCCCAATTTTTTCAGAAACGAAATTGAACATCTCCTCGATACTTCGCACACGCAACGATATACTGACGTCCGTCGCCCCAGTAGCACAGGCAACATAGGTGACCTCGGGAAATTCAGCGACTTCTTTTGCCACTTCGCGTACTCTTCCTGGTTCAACTTCTATGAAAACATCTGCCATCACGTTATATCCAACCGGTTCTGGGTTCACTATCGCTCGGACGGTAATGATGCCTTGTTCAGTTAACGCGTGGATACGATTCGTAACCGTACGTGCAGAAACATTACCTAATCGCCGGGCAATTTCAGTACTTGGCATACGCCCGTCTTCATTTAGCAGCGCAATAATATCCCAATCGGTGCAGTCTGGTTTATCCATATGCCCCAGCCCAATCATCCAATCCAATAGAATTTCTATAACAGCATATCCTATTATTTCCAAAAAGTCAATAAGTATCACATTTTTTTTCCATTTTCGTCATAATTTGGATGAATTGCCTACATTATTACATTCAATATGCTATAATTTTGCTGATATAGAAAATACAACATGCAAAATGGGTAAACATGACGAAAACATCAAGCAGGATGCAAGGTATTGGGTTGGTGGTAATAGCATCGATCTGTTGGGCGACATCGAGCATTTTGATAAATCTTATTGTTCAAGGAAGTGGCATAACCGCAGTAAGTTTGGCGTTTTGGCGAGATTTAAGTACATTCACGACGCTCTTTTTAGGCATCACCATTTTTCGTCCAAAATTGCATTCAATAAACCGCCAAGATCTGCGCTGGCTTATCGCCATGGGGGCCATTAGCATTGGATTGTTTCACGTTTTGTGGAACACATCCGTGGTACTTTTCGGCGCATCCATCGCTACGGTAATCCAAAGCAATGCGCCAATATTTGTAACCATCATTGCCTGGATGATTTATCACGAACCGCTAACAAAAAGAAAATTAATTGCCGTGGCCTTGTCCGTGTTCGGCACCATTCTTTGTTCTGGGATCACCAAATCTGGAGCGGGCAATTTTACCCTTCTAGGGTTCCTGGCCGCCTTATTGTCAGCAATCACATATGGGACTTTTCCTCTTTTTGGAAGAAAATTAGCCAGCGATTACAGTCCCTGGACAATTTTGCTATATATCTTTGGCTTCGGCACGCTGACTTTACTGCCCTTCCAATTTGGGCAGCCACTTCCAAATTCGATTCCCAATAACGTAATAATATATTTTATTGGGTTTATTTTCATCTCCACTATCGGGGGATTTGGGTTCTTTACCGCCGCACTCCATCATCTCCAGGCGAGCATTGCTTCGATTACGGCGACATCTGAGATTGTTTTCGCTTCCGTATTCGCCTATTTCATCTTGAGCGAAAGGCTCGATTTGGCTCAGATTCTCGGTGCAATCCTTGTTGTCAGCGGAGTCGTCCTGGTGTCTATGCCGAATGGAAAAAATGATCACGTTCATTAGACCATAATTGATTTCACCGTAACTTTTCATTTTGAAAGCGTGCAAGAATGGGCCTGAATTATTTTTTTTCTATTCCGAATTCACAAGCACTAAATCCTGGTGTTGTAAAACATTTTCGGCGCAATTTCTTCGTAAACCTGATGGATGCAGGGTTTTGGTTCTTTGGCGACAGTTTTATGGCTGCGTATACTATCTTACCGGTGTTTATGAGCACGCTGACCGATTCTCCGATCTTGATTGGATTGATCCCAGCCTTAGAAGGTGCCGGGTGGTTTTTGCCGCAATTGTTTTTGGCTCGCCGTTTGGAAAACATGAACCAGCGTATGCCCATCGTGCGTACACTTGGGTTACTAGACCGTTTCCCCATTTTGCTCCTGGCCTTGGGAACCTTCTTTATTCTGAAGATCGACGCTTCAATTGCCGTATTTTTTTTCTTATTGATTTATGCAATAAAAGTATTCTCCGCGGGGTTGGTAGCATTACCCTGGCAAGAATTGATAGCCACAGTGATACCTGTATCCCACCGCGGTCGCTATTGGGGAATCTCGTTAATCCTAGGGAGGTTAATGGGCATGATTGGGGCAATCATTACCGGAATTATGCTTTCGAAAATTGCTTATCCACATAATTATGCTTATTTATTCTTGGTCGGATTTGTCAGCGCGTCAGTCTCCTACATTTTCTTAGTCCTAAACATCGAGCCAGTGATCGAACGGCAAACTTCTACAGACTACATCCATATATGGGGGCGCATAACTAACATTCTGCGTTCAGATAGGAATTTCGCTGTCTTTTTGATAAATCGCGGGGTTGTCTTCCTTAGTTTTATGGGATTTGGATTTATCACTGTTTATGGTTTAGAGAAATTCGATCTCCCGATTTCGTATTCGGCGATTTTCGCAGGTGTGATGATGATTTCAGAGATTTGTGGATTTGGCATTTGGGGTATCATCGGTGATCGTGATGGCTACAAGCGGGTAATCGAATACTGCAACCTTTTATTGATCATTGGACTGTTGGCTCTCTTATTCGTCCAATCTATTTGGGCGTTGTATATTGCCTTTGGAGTTGTCAGCTTGGCCCATGCAGGGGAGTATGTTGCCGATCAAAATATCGCCATGGAATTTGGGACTGAGTCTAAACGGCCCACATATATCGGCATGTCAAAAACACTCACTGGACCCTTCATATTGGTCGCCCCAATTATTGGTGGCGGATTGGTGACAGTATGGGGGTACCAACGCATGTTTGCCACCGCCATGGTGATTTCAATTGTCAGCTTTGTAATTATCAAATTCTTTGTTGCAGAGCCAAGAAATTCTAAAGCAATCTAACTCTCCCCAAAGATCCTACATTTCAATATCATGGTGTCTTGGCATCAAAAAAACTATCCCAAAGATTCCGGTCCAGAGCTCATGCGCTTGATAAAAACCCTTCGACGCAACCTTCGATCGCTTACTCTTGATTGCGCGGAGCTGGGGTTATCTTGAGAACTCCCTGAGGTGACGTACCTCCACTGGGCGGCATCGAATTGATCAAGGACGGATTGGTTGATTCTTTAGGTGAATTAAGATGGCTCT
>CAZVPR010000057.1:0-29010 GCA_964629085.1 uncultured Anaerolineales bacterium | reverse complement strand
GTACCAAATCATTGGGTTAATTTTTATCAGTCAGACGTTGGTGTGTCTGCCGAATGCAGGTATCCATAACCACATCTAGGCCAGCATCTTTGGCAATCTCTGCCGCATCCGGATTGACAATGCCTAATTGCATCCAGACTGCCTTAGCTTCTGCCTCAATCGCTTGCCTAACAATTTCCGGCACAAAATCGCTGCGACGGAAAACCAGCACTAAATCGATGGGATCTGTTACCGACGGCAAATCAGGGAAAGCTGGTTCCCCCAGAACCTGTTCATATTTTGGGTTGACAGGGATGATCCGGTATCCATGGTCCTTCAGATATGCCGGCACACTGTACCCTGGGGCGCTTTCTCGATTGCTGATCCCAACAACCGCAATGGTTTTCATGGTGGTCAATATGTTGTTGAGTTGCTCATCTCTGGCCTGATAAATTGGATCCAAACTTGGCTTTCCCTGGTTAACTTCTTCGAAATTAATGGGAAGGTGCACAGAAAAACATGTTTTACCCGGTCTGGAGAAAACTTTAATCTCGCCCTTGTGTTTTTGGATGATGTTATAGCTGATGTTCATGCCCAAGCCAGAGCCCTTGCCCATAGCTTTGGTCGTAAAAAAGGGATCGAACAGCTTTTCTTGCACATCTTCAGGGATGCCAGGTCCGTTGTCTTCGATTTCTACCACAACCCAGTCACCGTTCATTTTGGTGATGATGGAAAGAATTCCCTGTCCCTCCATGGCATCCACGGCATTATCAATAATGTTTGTCCAAACTTGATTCAACTCACTGCCGTATCCCTGGATTTTGGGAATATTCGTGTCATAATGGCGTTCCACATTGACCCCGCTCTTTAATTTACTGCGCAGCATGACCAATGTATTGTCCAACCCTTCATGGAGATCGATAGCCTGCAACGGAGCTTGATCGAGGTAAACGTAAGATTTCAACGATTTGACAATCTCACCAATTCGAGAAGTCCCCTGATGTATCTCTTCCAACAAACTAAAAATGTTGAACATTGTGCCCAGCCACTGAACCACAACATCCATGGATTCATCAGGAAAGTCATTTTTTAGTTCATCCAGATCTCCGGATTGATATCCCAGGCTTACCAGGTACGGCGCATACTCCCAGCCATCATCGATGCCATGATCATCAAACCAATCTTCAAGCTCGGCTTCAAGGTCGCTGCGTCCCAAACTATCCAGGTCAGCTGGCTGCGCAGCTTTTGTTTGAGCGAACACCTGCAATTGTGCAGCTTTAGCCCACTGTTCGTCTGAAAACCCCAAATTATGGAATTGCTGATAGGCCTGCTGAAATTGGTCAATTGAGGTCTGCAAATGCTCTGCACCGCGGCGCGCTGCCGAGGCCGGATTGTTCAACTCGTGAGCTATGCCTGCCGTAAGGGTACCCAACTGCGCCATTTTCTCGCTTTGACGCAACACAATCTCCGTGCTGCGCAAGCGGTTGGTTATCGTGGAAAGCATAACCCGCGCCGCCGAGGGACTGGAATCGAGCAAGTTTTCCAAACTTTCGTGGCTGATGGATAAAACTTTGCATTCGGTCTTAGCAACACCGCTGGCGAATCGTGGTGTCTGATCAAGTAGTGACATCTCACCGATAACCTCCCCCTCACCTCTCGAAGCTAACAATACCGTGCGATCTCCCGATTCTTTGAGGATATCGATTTCCCCGGACAAAATCACATAAGCCTTATCGCCAATCTCTCCTTCGGTGAACAAGATTTCATCAATGGGAATGGTTTCCTCGCTCACCAAAGCGCAAAGGCGCTCAAGATCTTCATCGGGCAAATCGGCAAAAAGAGGGACTTTTTTCAAGAAATCAAACATGGCATACGCTCAAGGTTCGATCGTTACTTCATCGTCATAACACCATAGCCATTCCTCTCCCATCTCAAAAGATGCAATCACCGGATGCCCAGTTTCATGATGGTGTTTCGTCGCATGGGTATTCTTTGAATTATCACAGCAACCCACATTTCCACATGAAAGGCATAAACGTAAGTTGACCCAAGTATCGCCCATTTGCAGGCATTTTTCACACCCCTCAGAAGATGGAGTTTGATCTTTGATTTGAGAAAAATGAGAACAATCCCCAAAATCAATTTTTCCACCGGCGTGTAAATCTTTGATTTTTGACGCTATTTGGACTTTTCCAGAAGAATCGGGCTTCATTTGTGCTCCTTCTCAAAATGGTACAGAAGTAATGCAATATTTTTATATAAATCAGACAATATTTGGTATAATATCTTAGTTGACCCGATTTGTCCAGTATATAGCTTGTGCAATCATGAAGCTATTCAATCATCTGAAAACCACCAAAATATGCGACGAATGGTTGTATTTTCATCACTATTTTTTATATTCTATCAACTTCAACTCACATTGATCGGGGAAAACGCGACCTGAAGCCAGAGGAGATATTCCATGAGTGATTGTTCAAAATGTCAGTATTCCAATCCCCAGGGCGCAAAATTTTGCGCGAATTGTGGTTCTAAACTAGCCTTGGCCTGTTCGAATTGTGGATCAGAATTACTCCCCAAGGCAAAGTTCTGCTCAAATTGTGGCCAAGCCAATCAAACGGAATCCGCCCCATCGGCTGTGCCGGCCCCAACTACTGAAACTGCCCAAACATCCCCCGCCCCCACTTCGTCAAACTTGGGGAAATATGTGCCAGCAGCTTTGTTAACAAAATTAGAAGCAGCCCGAGATGGCGAGGGGGCTCAAGCCTCTTTAGGTGAACGCCGCATTGTGACCATGGTTTTCTGCGATATCCAGGGTTCCACAGCCGCGGCTGGCCAACTTGATCCTGAGGAATGGCACGAGATTGTCAACGGCGCTTTCGACCACATGATCGCCCCAGTTTACAAGTACGAAGGCACCATTGCCCGCCTGATGGGTGATGGCATCCTGGCTTTCTTTGGCGCCCCCATCGCTCACGAAGATGATCCTCAACGCGCAATCCTCGCCAGCCTGGATATTTTGGAGGGGATAAAAGCCTACCGCAAGAAGATTCTCAAAGAATGGGATATGGAAGTCAATGTGCGGGTGGGCATCAACACCGGCTTAGTCGTGGTGGGTGGCGTGGGCTCTGACTTGCGTATGGAATACACCGCCCTGGGCGACGCCATTAACCTGGCCGCCCGCATGGAGCAAACCGCAGAACCCGGCACAATTCAGATTTCGTCAGATACACAACGGCTGGTGGCGCCGATCTTCTCCTGCGAGGATTTGGGTGGGATCGAGGTCAAGGGGAAAGATGAACCCGTTCAAGCCTATCGAGTTCTAGGGATCAAATCGGCACCAGGTCAAATTCGAGGCATCGAGGGGTTAGATGCACCTTTGATCGGACGAGATGCTGAAATGCATACATTGCGCGGCGTTGTTATCGAGTTGCGCGAGGGGCACGGTCAGGTCATAACCGTGATGGGCGAAGCCGGTTTGGGCAAATCCCGCCTGGTTTCAGAGTTGCGCAAATCCCCCACGCCGGTTGCAGGGAAAAAAGCCGAATTGTATTGGTTGGAAGGACGCTCTCTCTCCTATGAAACGACCACACCTTACGCGCCTTTTATCGATTTATTTAGACAGCATTTCGATTTAGAATCGCATTCTTCCGATGCAAAGCGATTTAATACCATCAAGGGGCGTGTGGCTCAAAACACGCCAGACCATCTCGATGAAATCGCTCCTTATCTGGCCAGTATGCTGGGAGTAGAAATCTCTGGCGAAGATGCTGAACGCGTGCGCTATCTAACCCCGCCGCAATTGCGGCAGGGCGTATATAACGCGGTCTGCACATACATTGAAAAGCTGGCCATGAAAAACCCCTTGGTGATGGTTCTGGATGATGTCCACTGGATTGATCCCACATCCCTGGATTTGTTAGAGCAATTATTGCCACTGACTGAGCGCGTGCCTCTGCTCTTGATGGCTTTATTCCGCCCGAGGCGCCAGGAACCATCCTGGCAATTCCACGAGTCTGCACAACGAGATTATGCCCATCGATACAAATCGGTGATGCTGCAACCCTTGAGCAAAAATAATTCGCGCGAACTGGTCGCCAACCTGCTCGAGGTGGATGACCTGCCCCAAAAAGTACGCGCGCTGATCATGGAAAAAGCAGAGGGCAATCCTTTCTACGTCGAAGAGGTAATCCGTTCTTTGCTCGATTCGGACCTGATCATCCGTCAAGACGGTCATTGGCAGACAACGGAGGAGATTGAACACATCTCTGTGCCAGATACGCTCAGCGCGGTGATCACTACTCGCCTCGATCAGCTCGACGAGGATTCGCGTCAGGTCGCCCAAACTGCCTCCGTAATTGGCAGGCAATTCCCCTTCAACCTGCTCGAGTCTGTACACTCGGTGAAAGATCCACTAGATCGCACGTTGACCGATTTGCAGCGCAGGGAGTTAATCCGTGAGAAAAGCCGCCTCCCGGAGCGCTTGTATATGTTCAAGCATACACTCACCCAGGAAACAGTTTACTCCTCACTTCTGTTGAAAAAACGCAGGGAGCTGCACAAATCGGTAGCCGAATGTCTGGAAGCAAATGAGCCCGAGCGCGTCAATGCTATTGCCCGGCACTTCCTTGAAGCACGGGAGCAAGCCCGAGCGTTGCCTTACCTGGTGGAAGCCGGCAACCGCGCCGCCAAAGCCTACTCCACAAAAGAAGCAATTGAGCTATATACACAGGCAATAAGTCTGTTTGAAAAAGTCGACTTTAATTTGGAGTTGGCCCGTAGCGCCTTCGAAGGCCTGGGCGGAGCGCATGAATTTGCCTATGATTTTCCCAAAGCCGCTGAAACGTACCGTGAATTGATTGCTTTTGGCGAAAAGCATGCGGATATTCCCATGCAAGTGTCTGGAAAAAACAAACTTGCCAAAACAGCCGGCTTTGGAATGGGACAATTGCCGGAGGCGTTGCATCTTCTTGAGGAAGCCGAGAAATTGGCCACACAAGATAATGACTTGCCTGGCCTGGCTGAAGGCGGCATGATCCAGTGTGCATTTTGTACAGCCAGAGCAGATTTCGACGGTGCGGTGAGTTTCTTGGGCAAAGCTGTCAAAATTGGGCGTCAACTGGAAGCTGTCGAACCCCGTCTTTATGGGCTGACCCACATCGCCAACACTTACATTTTTATGGGGCTGTTCGATGATGCCTGGGAAACGGTAGAAGATGCCATGGCATTGGCCACAGAAACGGGCAACCGCCAGTACCTGGCCGAACTGCTCACCTTCTCGATCCCCTTTTATCACATGCGTAATGGCACCATCGAGTTAGCCATAGAAAAGGCTGAAGAAGGTTTAGAGATTGCCCAACAAATCAGTTCAATTTCCTCCAATATTTCAGGCAATTTCGTGTTGGGTTTCATAGCCCGACTCCAGGGCGAATACGAAAAAGCCATAGATCATTTCCAACGCGCTTTAGACATCAGTGGAGGCAGCGTGCCTTATCAAGATGCGATGATCCTTGGGGTATTAGGATCAACTATCTTGGATCTCGGACCAGGTCTTAAGGAAAAAGTTCTCAGCCACCACGATAAAGCGGAAGCTTTGCTTGAAAACCCGATTGGTGGAATCATGGGTGCTGCAGTTTGGGCGGAACTTGGGTTCTGCGCCATGGCCGTCAACGATTTGGACAAAGCCAAATCTATGTTCGAGAAGGGATTGACCATCCCCACCGCCATGATGCACCTTTCCCGTCCACAATTGCTCATGGGCAGCGCCTTCGTCAATTTGATGGAGGGCGATACTGAGTCCGCACAAAAATTGCTAGAAGAAGCTAAATCTTACGCAGATGAGCGGCGGATGAAACACGTTATGCCCATGATCCACCTGGCGATGGGAAAAATCTGCTTGGCAATTGGCAAGGCCGATGCGGCCGTTGAGCAATTTACCTTGGCCGAGAGCACTGCCCAGGCTTTAGGTTATCGGCCGACAGTTTGGCAAGCGCAAGCCAGCCTGTCGCAAGCGCTGCAAATGGAAGAAAAATATTCTGATGCGGGTGAAATACAAACCCAGGCGCTTAAGATGGTCAATGAAATAGAAAGTTTCTTTGAGGATGAAGAACTGCGCGGTGTCTTCACAGACAACGCCATGCTGGCGCTGAACTTTGAACACTCCATCAATGCGGACGCGACAGATTGATGCAATACGTATTTTGAAAAGGAAGCCCATTATGCCCATTTATATGGATCGCCATTATATTGAAGATGCTACTCGACAAGCCATAACAAATGCTCACGAGAAGGACCTTGCCATTCAAGATAAACATAACTGCAAATTTTTGACGTATTGGTTTGATGAAGAGCGGCATACGAGTTTTTGTTTGATCGAAGCACCGAGTAAAGAAGCGCTTCAAAATGCACACAACGAAGCCCATGGCAGCGTTCCCCATGAAATCATTGAAGTTGAACCATCTATCGTAGAAGCTTTTTTGGGCAGAGTCAAAGACCCAGAGCCGGTAAAACCTCAGGTTGAACCCCACATTGATTCCGCTTTCCGAACGATTGTCTTTACCGATCTAAAAGATTCCACCCTGATGAGCACCATGTTCGGAGATGCTAAAGCGATGCACTTATTGAGAGTACACAACGCCTTAACACGCAATGTGCTGCGGGAACACAAGGGCAATGAAGTCAAACACACAGGCGATGGTTTTATGGCTTCTTTCAATTCGGTTTCAGATGCCGCAAGGTGTACGATCGCCATTCAATTGGCTTTCGAAACATACAATCAAGAAAACCCCAATGAGGAACTGTATGTTCGTATTGGAGTAACAGCAGGAGAACCCATTGAGGAGAGCGGCGATCTCTACGGCAAAGCTGTCAACTTAGCCGCCCGTCTTTGCGCTCACGCTGAGCCTGGCCAAATTATTGTGGCCGAACTCGTTCATGATCTATGTAATGATGAAGTCGTTAGTTTTTCAAATGTTGGCAACATTACCCCGAAAGGGTTTGTGGAACCAATCCGGATCTATGAAGTTCATTGGCAGAAGGTTGCGGCAACCAAAACAAGAAAAATTGGCGTTGAAAAGGCAAAAGAAGCATGAACAACTGAACGGGACAAGAAAAATCGCGAATGGAGTCGCAAGGCTCGAATTCCACGAATATTTGGGGAAAAATAAGGAAGGATGCCAAAAGATAATTCGTGATAAAAAAAAATGATATGTGTGGCTTTCGTATCAAAGGCTTGGCAGAAACTCAGTTTGAAACCATGTGTGACTGTCGATTCGAATAATTGAGAACTTACCGAATGGAAGGAAAAGAATGACCGAAGAACATTCAAATACTGGGGTGGCGGAAGAGCTTTGGCACAAAATGTTGAAATCCGGCGAATTTATGCGCGAAGCTCGCCAACGACAATTTCTGCGTTTTCTGCCTGGGAATCCACGTTGCAAAACCTGTTATGCACCTTTTGAAGGAGCTGGCTCGAAGTTGGCATGGTTTATTTACCGTAAGCGCCCCTCCAATATGAATCCATACCTTTGCACGACATGCGAAGAATTTGCCAGACAATTTCCTGGCGGCACAGAGATCGAGTTATCTCTGCTCTTTGCCGATGTGCGCGGTTCAACGACCCTGGCTGAAGGGATGAGCGCCACCGAGTTTGGCAAGCTCATCAATCGCTTCTATATTACAGCGACCGAAGTGTTGGCCAATTCAGACGCTATCATCGACAAGATCATTGGCGATCAGGCTGCTGGGATATTTGTGCCCGGATTCGCCGGTGAAGATCATGCCTCAAGAGCGATTGAAGCAGGCATGGAAATACTGCGGCGTACAGGGCATGGCAGCACCAAGCCGCCCTGGATTCCATTGGGCGCAGGCATTCACACAGGGACCGCCTTTGTAGGATCGTTGGGAAATACAGGTGCAACGGATATCACAGTTTTAGGGGACGTAGCCAATACTGCAGCACGGCTTTCTTCCAGTGCTGGTATCGGGGAGATATTGGTCAGCGAATCTGCCTGCCAACACGCCAATATCAAAGAGGATCACCTGGATAAACGCCAACTCGAGTTAAAAGGGAAACACAATCCTGTCACAGTGACTGTGATACCAGGGAAGGAAAATTATTAAAGGAGTTACACAGTTGAGATCCTTTCAAGAAAAATGCATCCTGAGCGCTGTCCTGAGCTCGTCGAAAGGCAGACAGAGGCGTATCGAAGGGTCAAATTTCTCCCATTCGCACCCTTCGATTCAGTCCCTTGCCAACGGCACGCCTTCGGCGGGGATCACTTCGCGAAGTATCCTGTAAGGCCAGGATGCGAACCGGATAACTCCTGAATAAGAGATTTTGAATCTCGAAAGTTGAGGCTCGTCACATGACCACGACCCAAAACGGATTCCTGATCATTGCTGATATCACTGGTTACACGGCCTTCCTTAGTGGATCGGAATTGGAACACGCTGAAGACAGCTTGCGGTCGTTAATCAATCTGTTAATTGAGAAAACCCAAATCCCGCTGATAATCTCGCGCCTGGAGGGTGATGCCGTCATCAGCTACGCTCATGAAGGCAGCTTTCTTCAAGGCCAGACTCTTGTCGAAATGATGGAGTCCACCTACGTGTCCTTCAAGCGCGCCATCGAATTGATAGTCCTCAACACCACCTGCACTTGCAATGCCTGCCGAAATATTCCCAACCTTGACCTCAAGTTTTTCGTGCACTTCGGTACGTTTATGGAGCAAAAACTTCCCACGTATACCGAACTGATCGGGACTGATGTCAATTTGATCCATCGAATAACAAAAAACCAGATCAACGAGAAAGCGGGGTACACAGCATACGTGGCTTACACTCGGGCTGCCGTAGAAGCATTGGAAATTCAAGAAATTGTCAAAACCATGATCCCCCACACTGAGGAATACGACCATATTGGGTCAGTAATAATGTTCGTCCAGGATATGGGTGCGGTCTGGGATCGCGAACAAGATCGCAGTCGTATTTTAGTCGAACCCAAAGATGCGCTTGTATTATATGAACATGAATATCCCTTACCCCTAACGATGATGTGGGACTATGTAACCAAACCGGAGTACAAAGCGCTCTTGGCCGACGCCAATAGCGCAAAGATTGATCAAAGGACGAATGGCCGCATCGGTTTAGGGTCGGCCTATATGTGCGCGCATGGCGAAAATGTCTCTCCACAAACTATTGTGGACTGGCAGCCCTTCAAACAATATTCTATCCGCAGCAGCCGTTTCCTAGGCATGTATTCAATTTGGACGACTCGAATAGACCCAACGGACGGTGGAACCAACGTTACAACCCTGAGTGGCAATTTAATTGGGGGTAATCGATTGACCCGTTGGATAGGGAGAATACTTTTGCGAAAAATTGCGAGTAAACACACGCTCAAAGGTTTTGAAGATCTCAAAGTTCAAATCGACAAGGAAATCAAAAAGGGGTTTGTTTCGCAACCGGAAACTAACGAATTTTCAAACGAAGCGATCAGAAAAGCTATCGCTGAGAGCCTGGTGGGGTAATATCAACAATTTTGATTGAAGGGAAGGATGTATGGACTATTGAAAATCAGATCAAAATTTTAAATATCAAGACTAATTATCAGGTATAGAAGGAGAAAATCTCATGAAGCTCAGCACACTATTTACAATCAACGCCATCGTCTCGGTCCTTTTCGGTATTTCATTTGTCTTGGCTCCAGAATTTGCCCTATCATTTTTTGGGGTCTCACTCAGTCCCGCGGGAATTCTGATCGCACGTCTCTTTGGCACGGCATTGCTCGGATTCGCCGTCCTCACCTGGTTCGCCAGAAATGCAGGCGATTCTGAAGCGCGCCAAGCCATCGTCATGGGTATATTTGTTAGTGAAGCAGCAGCCTTTATCGTAGCACTTCTGGGACAATTGGGCGGAGTCCTGAACGCGCTAGGCTGGTCTGCGGTTGCGATTCACTTGCTTCTTGCCCTGGGATATGGGTATTTTCAATTTTTAAAGCCAAGCAACTCGTAATGGACCACGAAATTCGCTGGAGGGGAGAGCACATTAAAACGCATCCTTCCAGCCCCCCAGCTCAAATTTTTGTCGTTGTCAATTGAAACTCAACGATTCCCCTCAAGCGCCCATTTCTCAATAACTGCTTGCCTAATCGAAAACAAACGGAATAACACATGAACAATTGGTTGCAGTGGTTCACATCGCTAGGAATTTCAAAATTCGATTCTGAAGACGTCGCCATGTGGAAACGCATTTGGACCGGAGCAACTTTTTTTGGCATCTTTAACCTGCCAATCTTTGGACTTTTACTTTGGTTTTTTGATGCCCATGCTACCGCCCTCGGCATGTTTTCATATGCCTTGGTTAACGCAGTTTCTTTACCCATCTTTCTCTATAACAAGAAACTTCCCTGGTATCGAAATTTACATTTAGCATTGTTGGGAACCGCACCAGGGATTTACACAATCACCATGGGTGGGGTGCTTGCAAGCGGCCTGTTGTTAATTTGGTGTATGTGGATGCCCGTAGCTGCCTTAGCCGGGGGCCCACGAAAACAAGCAGCCCGTTGGGCAATTTTTGCTGCAATCGTCATCGTCACAACCGCTATTGCAGTTCAATATACACCAACATTCGACCAACCACCGCTAATCTTATCTGAAATTATCGGTACCATGAGCATGATCTCAGTGGGTATCTTTCTATTCAAAATTTTGGATAGTTTTGTACAGCAACGCAACGCGTCCCGCACTCAATTGGCCGCCGAAAAAGCACGCTCTGAGGAACTCTTGCTCAACGTGTTACCAGAATCAATTGCTCAACGGCTGTACGATGGAGAGCAGGTTATCGCCGATCGCTTCGAGGGCGTCAGTATACTTTTTGCGGACATGGTCGGGTTTACCGCCCTTTCTGAACGTACAGATGCAGAAGAAGTGGTTGCACTCCTGAATGATCTTTTTACCCGCTTCGACAAGCTGGTGGAGACATACGATGTTGAAAAAATCCGCACTATCGGCGACGCTTACATGGTGGTTGCCGGAGCGCCAATCCCACGCAGAGATCACGCCGAGGTGATGGTCAAGTTAGCCCTTTCCATGGCCGATGAACTGGCTGCCTACCGCGAAGAAAACAATCTTGATATTGATTTCAGGATCGGCATCAATTCCGGCTCTGCCATCGGCGCAATCATTGGCAAATCAAAATTTCATTATGATGTTTGGGGTGATGCAGTAAACCTGGCTGAGCGCATGGAGTCACACGGAGTACCTGGTCATATTCAGATTGCTCCCCAGACAAAAGCATTTTTGGGAAATGAATTTGAATTCGAATCGCGTGGGAAAGTCGATATCAAAGGCAAAGGATTAATGGACACTTGGTTTGTTTCGAGAAATTTTCCTAAAAGGGATTTCGCTGGATGACCATGAACAGGTTTTTCGCCTACAATCCATCGGATTCCGAGGAGATTCGCTTAGAAAAGTTTGCCACGTTTTTATTGGCTGGCTCATGTACGCTGGCAGGCATAGCCTGGACGGCTCTTTATTATTTCACCTTTGGGTGGGGATTGACCGCTTTTTTGCCGGCCACTTTTGTCATTGTCGTTGGCGCCGCACTGGTCATCTCCCACTTCACCAAGAATCATTATTTTGCCATTTACGCGCAGATCATATGTATCATTTACATCACAGCTCTCATTCAATGGAGCATTGGCGGAGTATTCGATTCTGGGTTTGTGTTGGTTTGGGCCTTTTTAGGTCCGCTTTGTTCCCTGATGTTTTTCTCGTTAAAACAATCCAGTTTTTGGTTTTTACTCTACCTTAGCAACCTGGTCATCACGGTTGTTTTCGATGACTTTTTTGTCAGTCACGGACAATTGGCAACTTCAAACACCAGGCTGATCTTCTTTATAATGAACCTCAGCATTGCCTCAATCGTGGTTTTCATTTTTGCTGGATACTATGTTATTGCGGCCAAGCGCGAGCGAGAGAAAGCCAACGCCCTGCTTTTGAACGTCTTGCCCAAAGAGATTGCACCTGTACTTAAATCTAACAACAAGAACACCATTGCTGAATCCTACTCATCAGCCAGCGTTTTGTTCGCCGATATGATCGGCTCCACCCCTTTATTCGAAACCATGAAACCAGCTGAGGCCGTCGATTGGCTCAATGAAGTTTTTTCAATGTTTGACAAGTTGGTCGCCCAGTATGGCCTGGAGAAAATCCGCACCATTGGGGACAATTATATGGTGGCTTCTGGTGTTCCCACACCAAGGAAAGACCACGCCCAGGCAATTGCCGCGCTTGCCCTTGAAATGATCGCTGGTCTTGACAAAATCCCAGCCAGAAATGGAAAGCAGATGCAATTTCGTTTGGGGATAAATTCCGGCCCATTGGTTGCCGGTGTCATTGGTAAGACCAAATTTCACTACGACGTTTGGGGGGATGTGGTCAACACCGCAGCACGCATGGAATCCCATGGCGTGGCCGGTAAGATTCAGATCGGGCCGGGGACTTTTGAGCTTCTCAAAGCTGAATATCTTTGTACTCCCAGGGGAGAAATCGAAGTCAAAGGAAAAGGATCCATGCAAACCTGGTTTCTTGAGGGATCCTTGCCTCACAATAAATCGTACGAATTAGCATGATTTTTTGATGATCAGTCCTTTGAGGTATTCCCCTTCGGGAAAATTCAAAGCTACTGGATGATCCGGAGCTTGACTCAGACGCTCGAGTATCTGCGCATCAACGCCGGCATCCAAAGCCGCGCCCGCCACGATCTTCTGGAATAAATCGGCTGGAATACCTCCCGAACAGGAAAAGGTGACCAATGTACCTCCCGGCCTTAACAGCTTGAATGCCAGCAAATTGATATCTTTATAACCGCGGGAAGCTTTCTGGGCCTGGGCAGAGGTCGGCGCAAATTTTGGCGGATCCAGGATGATCATATCGAAATCGCGACGTGAATCGCGCATTCGCCGCAACACCTGGAACACATCCCCCTCAATTACTTCAAGATTATCGGAGGGCAAGTCGTTCAATGACAGGTTCTCATTTAGCAAGATCAATCCCTCCCCAGAAGAATCTACCACAGTTACCGAGTTGGCACCTCCCTTCAAAGCGTTGAGCGAAAAACCGCCGGTGTAACTGAAACAATCCAAAACATCGCATCCAAAGGATAAATCTTTCACTCGCTGCCGGTTGAGGCGCTGATCGAGATAGAAACCGGTTTTATGCCCCCCCTGCAAGTCAACCCAAAAGCTAAGGCCATTCTCTTTGATCTGGATCCGGTTGGCCTTTTCTTCGCCCCGCAAAGTGCCTATGCGCAGGGGCAGCCCTTCCAATTTGCGCACATCCGCGTCAGAACGTTCGAATATCCGTTGTGCGTCAGTGAGCTCCATCAGAAAATCGGCCAGCATCTCGCGCCAGTGTTCTGCCCCGGCGGTTAGCACTTGCATCACAAGTGTATCGCCATAGCGGTCAACAATTAGACCCGGCAGGCCATCGGATTCGGCGTGGATCAATCGATACGAGGAAAGTGGAGATCGTGAAGTAGTAAATTGATTTCGAGTCGCGATGGCAGCTCGCAGCCGACGTTTGAAGAAATTTTGGTCGACGGTTTCTAATTGATCGAAAGTCCAAACCCGAACGCGGATTTGAGATTCTGGTGAATAGGCACCGCGAGCAAGGAAGTTGTGGCGTGAATCGAGAATATCGACGGTTTCACCCACGTCTGGATTTCCTGAAACTTTGGCGATAGATCCAGAAAAGATCCAGGGATGACGGCGCAACAAGGGCTTTTCTCGGCCCGGTTTGAGCGTGATGCTGTTCATTGGCGATCAGTCACTAATTGACGCAATTCATCTTCCCCAATGACAATCACGCCAAGCGATTGGGCTTTATCCAGTTTAGAGCCAGCTTTCTCACCTGCCAAAAGGTAGTCAGTCTTTTTGCTGACTGAGCCGGTGACCTTGCCCCCCTGGAACTGGATAAATTCCTTGGCTTCGGTGCGCGTAAACCCGGAGAGGGTTCCGGTGACAACGAAGGTTAAACCATCCAGTGGGCGGTGTGAGGTATGCCTCGCACCAACGTCGACAGTAGGCCAGACTCCGGCAGCACGCAATTTGGACACCACCTCCCGATTGGCCGGACGTCCGAACCAATCCACGATGGCCTGGGCGATATTGGGACCAATTCCTGCTATGGCTTCCAACTCTGCAACGGTTGTCGCGGCCAGTGCGTCTATGCTACCAAAACGACCAGCCAAATCGGCAGCCACGACCTCCCCAACGCCGCGCACCCCTAAAGCAGTCAGCAACCGGCTCAAAGGTTGTTCTTTGGAGGCAGCAATCGCCTCGAGTAGATTCTCGGCTTTCTTTTCAGCGAACCCCTCCAAACTTAATAAAGCATCTCCTGTCAGGGTGTAGAGATCAGCCACATCGCTCACCAACCCCTCTTCAACAAGCTGTTCAACAATCTTTATTCCCAGGCCAACGATCTCCATGGCGCTGCGAGAGACGAAATGTTCCACGTTGCGGATGAGCTGCGCCGGACAGGCCGCATTGACACAATACCAGGCCACTTCGCCTTCGATATGTTCGACAGGCTGATCGCAATCGGGGCAAATCGCGGGCGGCGCATAAACCTGTTCAGTTCCCTTTCGGGCGACTTCGACGGGCCCAATCACGTAAGGAATGACATCTCCAGCGCGTTTCACACGCACCCGGTCGCCGAGGCGGATATCCTTCTCTTCGATGAAATCGAAATTATGCAGCGTGGCCTGTTTGACAACAACCCCGCCAACCATAACTGGATCGAGGATGGCATAGGGCGTCAGCACTCCAGTGCGCCCGACGTTGACACCAATATCCATCAACTTTGTGGTGACTTCCTGGGCAGGAAATTTGAAGGCCACCGCGCCGCGCGGGTCTTTGCCCACCACACCCAGTTCCTCGAATAGCTGATGATCATTGATTTTGATCACCATGCCGTCGATCTCATAGTCGAGATTCTCGCGGCGTTCGGCCCAATCTTCGTGCGCGGCAATGACTTCATCCAGCGCGTTGCAATGGGAACTTTCTGGCGTCGGGAAGCCGAGTGCTTTTAGGTAGGCGATGGTTTCAGATTGGGTCGGTGGTTGGTTAGCTTGTTGGTTCGTTGGTTGGTTTGTTGAAGGACCATCATGCCACTCGACGATTTGATAGACCAGGAGGGTCAAAGGACGTGTCGCAGTCAAGCTGGAATCGAGTTGACGCAAAGCTCCCGCGGCGGTGTTACGCGGGTTGACGTAGGTTTTTTCGCCGGCAGCCTCTTGGCGTTTGTTGAGCTCTTCAAAATCGGAAATTCGAATGAAGGCTTCACCGCGGACAACTAAATTGGATGGGGGACGGGAGACGGTCGACTGGCCGCTTTCGGTCCCCGGTCTTCGGTCTTCGGTCACGGGAATTCGCAATGGAAGCGCTTTGATTGTCCTCAAATTTTCCGTGATGTCCTCACCGATTTCACCATCACCGCGGGTGGCTCCTTGCACGAATACCCCATCGTGATAGTGCAGCACAACGCTGAGGCCGTCAAGTTTCGGTTCGACGACGAAATCTGCCTCCAGGGCGCGCTCATCGACCTTGGCGATACGTTCCAGCCAGGCATAGACATCCTCGGCATCAAAGGCATTGCCCAGGCTGAGGATTGGAGCGGGATGACTAACTTTATCAAATTTTTCCGCAGGTGGCGCGCCGGCCCGCTGGGAAGGCGAATCCGGTGTGATCCATTCCGGGTTCTGCTGCTCTATTTGGCGCAACTCCAGCAGTATCCGGTCATATTCAAAGTCACTGATCAAGGGTTGATCAAGCACATGATATTGGTAATTATGTTTGCGAAGCTCTTGTCGAAGTTCATCTAAACGTTGGCGAATTTGGGTATCGTCCATGAATATTCCTGCTCATCCGGTTGAGAATTGATAAAAACGCAGAGAAGCACAGTTGCAGAGTCACAGAGAAACCAGTAAAAAAGTAATCTTTGCGCCTTTGCGTCTCCGCATTTGAAAAAGTATAATAATTTCGTGGTTTAGATTCAAAATTATAGCCTAATTCCATGAAAGTATCGCGTAACTTCAATGTTACAACCGTGTTATAATGCGATAGAGTTTATCTTATTTATCAGCGAAGGAAAAGACTAAAAGCGAGGAAATGAAAATTCTGAATCCAATCACCCTGGCCACACTTCTTCTTGGTGGCTGTTCGATCGCCACGTCGCCTGAACCCGCCTCAATTCAAAACGAGATTGATCTCACTGCAACCCAGACCCCCATAACTCAAGAGCCAACGCCCTACCAGGCGTCTGATGAAACGGAGTCAACGGAATCGCTCGACCTTACACAGCTTTGGTCTTATGGGTTGACCAGCATCCGAACAGGAGAGCCTTTGATCGAAGAGGGTCACGAACATCAACTGGATGAAAGTCTAATATCGTTTGGATACAACCTCGTCATTGACAACGATGGTCAAATCCTGACACCCCGAGGCGCCCCGCTTCATGGTGGCGAACAATTAATCCAAACGGAAGAATTCCAGGATGATCATAACATGCGCGCCTACGCACACATTTTCACGATTATGGCGCCTATCAGAGACACAATACTCTATCACTTTGAAGAAACAAGCAAAGAAGAATGGCTTGAGATAACCGAGGTTTTGACGATCAACAATATCAAAACGGTAGCTGCTCCCGAAATCAATGGGCGCAGTATTTTATCCACGGAACAAGTATATGATTACATCGCCAGCGGAAATGTGGAGGGGAGTCCGATCATGCGTTATTTAGAAGAAGCCGGGTTGGAATTAAAGTGTTTGGCGTTCAAAGATTTCGATTTCACCAATCCAGAGGGGGCGAATCACTGCCAGGAGCACAACATCGCGGAAGGCGCAGGAATCCAATTGCCATGAGAAATGGTACCAGATAAGTAGCCAATACTATGAATATCATACATTTGACAAAATTAGAACTTGAGGCCGGGTTGGATGAAATTCAGCAATCCCCAAATGATAATGGAAGGCTAAAAATGATCATCCGTCGCCCCGCATTGAATGAGCGCGAATCCCTTCAAGAAGGTCACCTCGATCGGGAACTGGGGTTAGTCGGAGACTATTGGCATTCACGCAAAAAAGAAAAAGGCGAAGAATATGGCGATATGCAAATCACCCTGATGAATTCAAGAGTGATTTCACTGTTAGCCCAAGAAAAATCCCGTTGGAGTTTAGCCGGTGATCAACTTTTTGTAGATCTAGAGCTAAGCTTAGACAATTTACCATCGGGGACGAAACTGTCAATCGGAACGTCAGTAATCGAAATCACGGCAATCCCTCACACAGGCTGCGGTAAGTTCATGGAACGTTATGGGGCTGAGGCCACCAAATTCGTCAATGCCAGTGAGAATAAACATTTGCGCTTGAGGGGTATCAATGGGAAAGTCGTTAAAGCGGGCACAATTCATGTGGGAGATAAAATAAGCAAAGTATCATAATTTTTAATTTGGTTTTTGGCTTTAAGTTGCAATTTAATGGAAAGGACGATAGGAACTGACCCTTTACCAAAAGAAATGACAGCCGTTGTCTTGGAAAGCTCCGATGGTCCCGGCGCATTACGCCGCTGTTTATCCAAACGCAGAAAATGGGGCTTATTATGGTCCAGGACATGACAAGAAGGGGTACCCTGTTGAAGTTCGAGCCAGTAAGGCAGCCCTTGATGAAGACGAAGCCAGAAGATTATGGCAGCTTAGTGAAAAGCTAACCAGCGTAACCTATGCTATCTGATCTTTAAACGTAGGAGAAATCAACGGAAAAGGTTTTTGCCTGCCAAATGCGACCAAGTGGTTTTATCAATATAGGTCGGTTTGTTGGAAAGGTTTGTCTTAAATCCGGTTGAGATTCAGAAAATTATGTTTGCATAATGAAAGGGACAAACGATGAATTCCATTCCCCAGTGGCTTAAATCTATCTTGCATCTCTTGTATATATCCCTGGCAAATCCATTTGTTATTGCTGTAATTTTTTTTCTTCTTTGGGGTCCTCTATCCCAAGAAACATCGACCAATGTCGGAAAAATCCCTGGCTGGGCAATTCCTATTTGGATTTTATTCGGCCTGCTCATCGCTGGAATTTTGACTGGGGTTCAATATTTTTTGGCAAAACTAATTGCAAAAACAACCTACCCAGAATTTCGGCGCTTCGATTTTATTGCTCAACTACCATACCTGTTTTTCGTCTTTTTCTCACTGCTATTTATGACAGGTGAAATTGAGGGCAATATTATGGGCTTCATCTACTTTCCGGTCTTTATCATCTTGGCCTTGGTCACTGCCCCCATTTCGATAATTTTATCAGTGGTACTACTCATTAGAACTCGGAGAAAAAACCTTGAAGAATCTAATCAAGCTTGAAGAATTACTCTTATTCATCCTTTCAATTTATCTGTTTTCAGCCCTGGACATCGCCTGGTGGTGGTACCTGATTTTGTTGCTGACACCAGATTTAGGCGCGCTGGGATATTTGATAAACTCAAAAACTGGAGCAATCACCTATAACCTAACCCATCACAAAGGACTGGCAATTCTCATCTATTTTATCGGTATCAGCGCAGGGTCACCGGTTACACAATTTGCCGGTTTACTCATGCTGGGCCATTCCAGTTTGGACCGCATCTTCGGATACGGGCTCAAATTCCCCGATTCATTTCAAAACACACATTTGGGCAAAATCGGGAAATCTGCTCAACCCCATAATTAAGAGATGCTCACTTTGTGGCTTATGGCCGCTGGAAACTCAGTCCGCCCAAAGATCGGTCTGAATATTTAGAGATACATTCGCCACAGAGATCACGGAGAAAATTGAGAAAACTCTCTGGGTACTCTGTGGCTTTAATTTAATGTGTTATTTCACCTACCAGGCGTAAGCCATGGGGGCTTCACCACCCGGCCCAGGAAAGATTTCGTCTAATTTTCCTAGCGTTTCAACATCCAATTTTATTTCGGTAGCCCGCACTGCACTGTCTAGCTGTTCGATGGTGCGCGGCCCAATGATCGGTGCCGTCACGATGGGATTGTGCAACAACCAGGCCAAAGCCACCTCTCCCGGCGGATGTCCCAACTCTTTGCATAAGGCTTCGTACTTCTCCAACGTCTCTCGGTTCTCGGCGACCCGCTTCTCGAAATTCTCACCCTTGCGGCGGCCGGTCTCAAATTTCTCTAATGCCCCCCCTAACATGCCACCATCCAGCGGGCTCCAGGGGATCAAGCCCAAACCGTAATGCCGGCAAGCGGGTATAACTTCCAGCTCGATCATGCGGTTGTTGAGATGATAGATACTTTGTTCGCTCACCAAACCCAACAAACCGCGTTTGTCAGCTTCCTGGCATGCGGTGGCGATATCCCAGCCCGCAAAGTTACTCGATCCGACATAAACCACCTTGCCTTGTTTGACCAACGCATCAAAGCCCTGCCAGGTCTCTTCCCATGGGCAATCATGATCGATATGGTGCATCTGGTATAGATCGATCCAGTCGGTTTGCAAGCGCTTCAAACTGCCTTCGCAGTGCTTGCGGATCTTGTAAGCGCTCAAGCTCTGGCCATCGCTGTTGACCTCAGACAAGTTGGCCTTGCGATCCACAGGATTGTAGACCTTGGTCGCCAAGACAACTGACTCTCGCCGGCTGCCCCCTTGAGCAAACCAGCGCCCAATAATCTCCTCGGTGTGGCCGTGCTCGACTTCCCAACCATAAACATCAGCCGTGTCGAAGAAATTAATCCCCAACTCCAGAGCATAATCCATAATTTTATAACTTTCTTCTTCGGATGTTACCCAGCCGAAGTTCATCGTTCCCAGGCACAGATTGCTGACCAATACGCCGTGCTTGCCCAATCGTTTGTGCTCAATAGCCATTGTCTTCTCCTTTATTAATCCTCTTGGTAATCTTGAAAAACATCTCGTTTTATGAAAGGCGCAGAAACGAAACGACCCAATAAGCGCCAGTTCGTAGAATATGTAATTGCTACGCCTGATTTTTTATTCGCCAAAATTCTTTTTACCAACCAGGGAGATACATTTTCCACTCGGTCAGCAATAATGTTAAAAATACCGCGCACCCGCTCCAGATCTTCGGGCCGATCTTTAAAATGCTGCATCACGAAATCGGTGATCACCATCCCAGGTTGCAAGGTGCCAATCAGCACCGGACTATCAACCAGCTCTTTCGCCAGTGCCCGATTGAAAAAACGGATCCCTGCTTTGCTGGATCCATAAATATGGGCCATTCCTTGCCGAACACGCCCATCGCTTCCGTACCCCTCCATATTGTAGATAGCGCCAAATTCTTGCTCGGCCATCCCTCGAATAGCAACCTGCGATCCAAAAATCGTCCCCAAAATATTTGTGTTGATAACCTGCCGGGCATCCTCGGGCGAAATTTCCCAGCATGCGCCTCGCGGCCCACTGGTTCCAGCATTATTAATCCAAATATTTATGGAAGGAAATATGGCTTTGGTTTGATCCCATAGAGCCTGGACCTGCGCTGGATCATTCACGTCACAAGATTTAGCCAGAACCCGTTGCGCGGGGTACCAGCTCCCCAGCTTTTGTTCTGCCTCCTGAGTGCTAGCCCTAGAACTGCCGCTGACGACCACATTCCACCCTTGGTCTAGAAAAGCTTTAGCCATCCCAAAGCCAATGCCACGCGTGCTTCCAGTAATCACGACTGTTTTCATAAGTATCCAATTCCTTTCCCAATGTGTAGCATTAAAACAGATGATGCACATTTTTGAAAGTGACAGTCATCGCATCTAACACTATAATTGCCCTGTTATGACCCAACGAAAGATCATCGTCATCGGCGGTGGACCCGCTGGATTGATAGCTGCTGGACAGGCCGCCCAATTGGGTGCCCAGGTATTGTTGCTCGAAAAAATGGCAACAACCGGTCGCAAACTATTTATCAGCGGCAAAGGGCGTTGTAATATCACCAACGTCGCCCCTATCCAGGACTTCATCGGGCATTTTGGCCCGACGGGTCGTTTCTTGCGCCAGGCATTTCACCGCTATTTTTCCGAGGATCTGATCGATTTCATCCATGAGTTGGGCATTGAGACCGTCACTGAGCGCGGCGGGCGCGTCTTTCCTGCCAGCGGACAGGCTGGTGACGTAGTCAATGGCCTTACAAATTGGGCTATGCGCAGTGGGGCAAAAATCTGGACAGATGCGCCGGTGCTAGAAATCATCACTGAGCGAGGCAGCGTGATGGGTGTGCAAACACAACACACCCGGCTGGACGCGGACGCGGTCGTCATCGCCACAGGCGGAGCCTCCTACCCCGGCACCGGCTCAACGGGTGATGGTTACAAATTCGCCGAAGCGGCTGGACACACCATCGTACCTATCCGCCCGGCGCTGGTGCCATTAGTCACTGTTGGCGAAACGGCAAAAACGCTGCAAGGGTTGAGTTTGCGCAATGTCAATGTTACAGTTTGGGTCGAAAGCAAAAAAGCATCCTCAGCATTCGGAGAGATGCTTTTCACTCACTTCGGTGTTTCCGGCCCCATAATTCTGACTCTCAGTCGTGGTGTGGTCGATGCTCTGCGTGCCAATAAGGAAGCCAGTATATCCATCGACCTCAAACCCGCTCTGGACGATCAAAAATTAGACAACCGTTTATTGCGCGACTTCAAAGAACACGGCAAACAGCAATTTCAGACCATCCTGAAAGGCTTGCTGCCCAAATCCATGATTCCGGTATGCATAGATTTGACAGGGATACCAGCCGATAAACCCGGCAATCAAATTAGTGGAAACGAACGCAAACGTCTGCGCCAATGGCTAAAAGGTTTTCTTTTGGATGTCAAAGATCACCGTGCCTTCAACCAGGCCATCGTTACGGCTGGGGGTGTTGATACGAAAGAGGTCTATCCTAAATCAATGCAATCAAAAATGGTGGAAGGGCTTTTCTTTGCTGGTGAGGTCTTGGACATTGACGCGGACACCGGCGGATATAACCTGCAAGCAGCTTTTTCAACTGGATGGCTGGCTGGCAGATCTGCCGCGAATCCAGATCACAGTTAAATCAGGTTCTCACTACAAGGTCAGGAACAAATACAGCCCATAGATCAAAGTGCCAACCGAAATGGCTGAGAACAAAATTCGGAGATTGTTTTCTCTATCAAGGAGGGATCCGTAAGCAGCCAATGCCAACCCGACAGCAAAAATCAATCCGATCAACTGAAACAAGTCCGCCTTATCACCAATGGTTTTTGCATCCTCAAAAAGGACTATGGCATCGGCGTAGGTTTCCTCTGCCTCCTGGTACATCTCATCATAATATGGATCATCCCAGGGGCCTTCGGCTCGGTCTAAGCTGGCAGACAACGCCTCGGAAAAGCTATCAAAAAAGTATTGAGCCGCAAAATCATCAACATCTTGATTGAGAATCCAACCATCATACATCGTGTAATCATAAATCACAAATTGATTGGCTTCGAGATAATATGAATTTGAATCGGTCAATAGTTTTTGACCATTAACGTTGAGATCACCAGACTCGGCATCAGCGATCGTGCTCTGATAGGCGGCCATCGCCGTAAGAATGGAAAGCAGGGCCACCAACAACCCTAATACCAGATCAGAAGACAGGAAAGATAAACGTTTCATTGCACTATTCCCTCACATTTACTGTTAAACTTGACAAGAAACCTACAAATTGGACCAATCATATCACATTTGGTACTATTTACAACACACATCCTTTCAAAGGAAGATTTTGACCGTTTTGCCCATTTTGTGTTACATTTTTGAGGCAGCAATGAGCAGCAGCCCAGGAGAAAATTATGCCCTCGCGACTAGATGAATTTCGCACGTATCGTCAAAAGATGAATGAGCGCATCTCTGATATCGACCACTTGGGGATCAAACGTTTTTTCAATTTGGATACCGCCGCTTACCGCGACGGCGCGCTGGATGCCAAAACCAAGGAGTTGTTGGGCTTAGTGGCCTCGGCAGTCCTGCGCTGCAATGATTGCATTGACTATCACCTGGAGCAGTGTGTTCAGGCTGGCTGGAGTGATGACGAACTGCACGATGCCCTCAATGTGGCCCTGATAGTGGGTGGAAGCATCGTCATCCCCCACCTGCGCCATGCTGTTGAAACGATCGATTTGTTACGCTCAGAAAAGGAGTAAATTGGCTATGGACCTCTCCACCCTTAGAACCACCCCCGAGGTAGATACCCTGGATTCCGACCATTTGAAAGCCCTGTGGTACGATCTAAATGGAGATTGGGATTCGGCCCACAGCATCGTTCAGAGAATGAATGATATCCCCGCCATGTGGATCCATGCTTACTTACATCGCAAAGAACCGGATATATGGAATGCCAAGTATTGGTATCGCAATGCTGACAAGCCGTATCCAGGCGATATCCCCTTTGACACTGAAGCTGCTACGATTCTTAAAACCATAATTTAATAATGACGGATTTCGCGGAATTTTTCATCAGCGTTGATATTGAGACAGCTGGCCCGAATCCCAGTGATTACGCCTTGTTGGCAATCGGTGCCTGCACGATCAACGAACCAAGAGACACATTTTATATCGAATGCCAACCTGACAAGGCAAAATTTACGGAGGAGGCACTTTCGGTCAGCCAGCTTGACCTGGATCAACTACAAAAAGAAGGCTCTCATCCAAAAATGGCGCTGACCAAATTTGCCAACTGGATCGAGAGGGTAACGCCAGCTCACACCACGCCAATTTTCATTGCCTTGAATGCCCCCTACGATTGGATGTTCATTAACGATTATTTCCATCACTACCTTGGCTATAATCCATTTGGCCACAAAGCGTTGGACATAAAAGCTCTTTACATGGGCCGCAATCAGTCTAGCTGGGCAAAAACATCCTATCGTTATATGGTCAAGCGGTATGGCCTTGAATTGCCATTAAGCCATCATGCTTTAGAAGATGCGATCCAACAAGCCAAGATATTTCAATCTCTGTTGCGCGAATTTGGAGGAAACGATAATGTCTGAATCAAAGAACACCGAATTGAAACAAATCATCCAATCTGCAAAGCGTCTAGGGGTTGAAATGGATGAGGCCGACGCCTTACAGTGGTTGACTGCCATCTCTGCTCAGAGCCAATCAGAGGTTGAGATGGATGAGCGCATTGGCATCTTTGGCGCCAGCATTTCTTTATTGGATTTCGATGATTCTGACTTGGCTCATTTTCGGGAGATCGGGAGACTGGTAGAGTTTGAGGATATCCCTGGGAAGGTAGAAACTGCGCTGGCGCTCTCGGGTTCGGCTGCCCAGTCCAAGATTCAAACTTACCCTGGGGATGCGGATTATTTTGAGCGCATCAACATTATCGCCGCTTCAAGAACAGAAGCCTGCCAAACGTTGGCCAATCTCATGCGTGATAAAGCCCTATCCACCCTGAAAGGCGAAACCTACCAATTGACGGAGGTACGCTTTGGCAATTATCCAATTGATGTTGTTTTCGAGGGAAAACTTCAATCCCAGGGGAACCCTATCTCATGGTCGCCCAGGGATATTCAGGCCGGCAAGTTGGTCGGCGAAACACCCAATGGAAAACCCGCAGAAATCCTGTGGGACCAAGTAGCCGACGACCCAGGGTGGTGCAAACTCGATTGGGTGGTTGCCGATCCGGTTCGAAAGCAACTGGTCAACGCTAGCAATATGCTGGATGTCACCTGGGAAAACCCGGAAGGTGATTTAGTTCCTTTGGATGGTTATCTTGACGGGTATTTCCAAGAAGTCTACCTAGATGCCGAATCGATCCCGGTTTTTAGCAAGTTGGTCAAACATGTCTCCGGGGATGCGCTGGATGATTACGTGGCTCAGTTGGAAAAAGAAGTCAAGAAATACGTTACCAAAGACCCCAACTATGGCAAGGCAGCCAAGCGGCTTTATAATATTTTTCGGCTGACCGGACGCTACGCAGATGCCGCCTATCTACGTGAGCTCTTCGACGAACCCACCACGATCCTGTATCAAATCGGTGCCTTAATCCGCACTATCGATGAAAGCTTTCAGCCAGGCTCAGAAATCGACAAGGCCACGATCTTAACCCAAGCGGATGATTTGGTCGTTGGGGTAACCGCCGCCCTGGAAGGTGAAAAAGAGACCGAGATCGTGCGCATGTTACTAAACTTTCGCAGTATGCTGGCCGACGATTTTAACCGGGGCGAACTTTCTCCCCAGGCCAACGCAGCCCGGGCAGAAATCGTCAATATCGTCAACAACTTTTTCTACGACAAACTCACCGGCGTTCCCTCGATTAATCAGTATATAGAAGCGTTGCAGAAATAAATTCCTGGAAATTATTGCTTATCCATTCGTGTCATTTGTGGCATACGTTTATATTCGTGTTCGGCTAAATGAGAAGAGAAATCATTTTTTATCGAAGGAAATGAACCTAAAATGAATTACCAAAAAGTGATCTTGAATGAATTCGGCGGTCCAGAAGTACTTCAGGTCGTCGAAGAGTCTACGCTCCCAGAACCTGGAAAGGGAGAAGTGCGCGTCAATGTCCTGGCCGTCAGTGCAACCTTTACCGATACGCTGGTACGCAAAGGCACGTACTATGGCTTCAAGGAGAAACCACCCCTTTCGCCAGGCTATGACATGGTCGGTGTTGTGGATAAAATCGGTCTCGGGGTGAGCGGTCTTGAAGATGGCCAGATGGTCGCCGACCTGACTGTGTGGGGCGCGTACAGCGAATATATGCTCCGTCCGGCCGAGTCGCTTGTCCCCGTCCCCGACGGCCTGAACCCTGCCGATGCGGTCAGCATGGTGCTTTCCTATGTCACTGCTTATCAAATGCTGCATCGCAGCGCAAAAGTGCAGCCCGGCCAAAAGGTTTTGGTCCATGGGGCTGGTGGCGCCGTTGGAACGGCCTTGCTCCAATTGGGCAAACTGCTCGATTTGGAAATGTATGGGACGGCCTCCGCCTCAAAACGAGAGTTGATCCAAAGTCTCGGGGGCACCGCAATAGATTACAAAAGTGAAGATTTCCTCGCCCAGATACGGGCCATCGGCGGCGTGGACGCTGTTTTCGATGCTATCGGTGGTGACAATCTGAAACGCTCCTTTCAATCCTTGAGGAAAGGCGGCATGCTCGTTTCCTATGGCTTCTACGATCAGGCAATGGGTCGCGGCGGCAACGTGCCCCTGGAATTTATGCGCGTGCTGCTCTGGAACATCCTGCCCAACGGCCACAAAACCGCCTTCTATTCCATTGGCGTTCTTCGGAAGAAAAAACCGGATTGGTTCACAGAGGATTTGAGCAAACTTTTCGAATTATTAGCCAGCGGAAACATCAAACCTTCAATTGAGAAGCTCATGCCAATGTCAAAAGCAAGGCATGCTCACGAACTGATCGAACAGGCCGCGGTCAAGGGGCGGATTGTTTTGACACCCGGCAAATAATCATTTTTCTTTACATTGACTGTAGGAGCAATTCCATTCCGATTCGATGGAGACGCTCCTACTTTTGTTTTCCTGATCTGTAACCTGTGGGGGATTCTATTAGAAACGCTTTTCCTGTTTTCAATGATTTTCCTCTTGACACCCGAAAACCACCACCCTTGGCATGATCCTCGTTCTTTTGCAACTTATAGCTTCGATTTCGCCGACTAATTCCCCTCATTATTTACTTCCGGGGTTTTCCCTGGCCAAGTGCTCGGTCGGCTAAAAGCTAATTCGCCGGGGGGATGTCGATGCTCTGGCTTTTTCCGTAATGCATTCATTTCATGTCTTTGCAGGTAGCAACTTGAGTTATGAAAACACTGCAAAACAGATGAATAAACAACTCCCTGAACGAGTCATCAGGGAGTTGTTTATGGGAGAAGAAAATGAGAACTAAATATGTTGTTCACACACTGTTTTTTTGTAATCTCCGGGATGAGGTAGAGTCCCACCCTGAGTCAATACATTCTAATTCTCCGTGAGCGTACCTGCGTTGAGTGCCTGTTCAAATAGCTGGGCCGTTTGCCGCATACCATCGACAAGGCTCATTTTTGGCAGTTGGCCTAGAGTAGTAATGACAGCTGAGTCATCCACATTCTCTGGGAAAGGCAATCCCCGATCCACAATTGAAATTTTTCCAGCGGCCGCAGGTAGCGCCGTTTCGATAGCCGCAACAATCTCAGACATAGGCACCGAATGCCCACCTAGATTGAAGGATTCGGCTCCTTGAAATTCCGTGTCAGCGGCCAGGATGAATGCATCGGCAACATCCCCGGCGTAGTGATAAACATAAGTCCCGCCAAACTCAATCTGGAAGGGTTTGCCGGCAATCACAGATAAGATCGCTTTGGTCGGATCTGAAGTCAGTCCCTGGTCACGCCCTGGTCCGTAAACAATATACGGCCGCAGCCCGATGCTCGATAGGCCGTCATCTTGCCAATAAATGCGGGCAGTGCCTTCGTTGGCCAATTTATAAACGCCGTAATGGGTTTTGGGCGCCGGTGGGGCATCATGCTGTAAGGGCCCGGCGGGGTACTCATCGGGCGCGCCATAGACGGCAATGCTGCTGGCGTAAACGACCTTATCGAGACCGGCCTTCTTGGCAGCTTCAAACACATTGATCGATCCATCCACATTTACCCGCGCCCCCATGAGTGGATCGGCTTTGCAAAACGGCACTTGTAGGGCAGCCAAATGAATGATCTTGCTGATACCACCCTCGAGGACAACTTGCTCAACGATTTCGGGATCGGTAATATCACCTTTCACGAAATGCACTTGCGAAAGCTCTTTTTCTGTCATCAGCAGGCGCATGCGGCGCGGTTCATCCGCAAGGTCGAAGGCGGTCACCTTCTTCCCGCTGGCAACCAAGTTGCGAACCACCCAGGAACCGATACAGCCCATGGCCCCGGTTACTAAATAGTGATCATTACTCACGGTCGTCCTCCACAAAGGTGTTTGCTAAGCGGCCTAAATTTTCTACTTCGACTTCAACATGGTCGCCTGGTTTTATCCAAAGCTTGTCTTCCATCCCCAAAATGACACCCGCAGGCGTGCCCGTGCAAATGATATCGCCCGGCTCAAGGGTCATATATTGGCTGGCATAGCTGATAATATGGGCAATAGGGAAGATCATCTTGCTGGTATTCGATGACTGTCGCAGTTCACCATTCATCCAGCAGCGGATATCCAGGTTTTGGGAATCTGCGATCTCATCGGCCGTAGCGATATAGGGCCCCAATGGCAAAAATTTATCTGGCGTTTTACCCAGAAGCCACTGCGGGGAGCGAAATTGCAAATCTCGGGCACTTAGGTCGTTGGCATTGCAATAGCCAAACACATAATCCATGGCGTTTTCCTGAGATACATAGCGTGCCTCTTTCCCTATCACAACCGCTAATTCAACTTCATAGTCATACTGTTCTGCATTCGAGGGCAGCGGAACTGCTTCATTGGGTGAAGCGATGGCATTATTGAATTTGGAAAACAACACGGGTGTGTCGTTGACATCTACGGGGGATTCATCCACGTGCAGCTTGTAGTTCAAACCCACACACAAGATTTTCCCAGGGTTCAGCAATGGTGCCGTTAATGCGATATCCATCAATGGCTTCAACTGAGAGGTTGCCATCTGATTCTCACAAGCCTCGGAAATCGCCTGCCAGATATCGGGCCCTGCGTTGATTAAGGCTTCCATGGATTGTCTTTCAGCAGGAGGGATGGAAACATTTGCGATATGGATAAGTCGAGCGAGATCGTAATACTTCTCGTTCAGTAGGACGGCCAATCTGTTCGAGTCGTCTGCGGTGTAGGTTGCTAATTTCATAAGTCACTCTCATTTAAATCTGAACTGTTCCCAGGTTCTTGTGGGGTGTGATAAACGCCCCCCTCAACCTTGGCTGGATGAATGAAATGTTTCCTCAAATGAGGGATATATTCGAGAAATAATTTCTCGTGGCCCATAGCGATATGGTTGAATAAGACCAGATGTTGATGAATTTGTCCCATATCTCCCACATGGG
>CAZVPR010000056.1:0-29320 GCA_964629085.1 uncultured Anaerolineales bacterium | reverse complement strand
GGGCATTGTTGATCTCGAAATAGCCGTTCTCATCAGAGAGCACGTTGATGTTCGTACCGAAAACCAGCACTTCTACTTGAATGGGGCTGCCAGCTTCATCTACGGCGAATCCGGTGATGGTCCCTTTGCCGGCTAAGCCCTTCCCAATTTCGCTGCCCATGAAGTTGATCACAGCCAGGGCTAAAATGATCACCCCGATTACGCCGATGATGATTCGAGTAATTTTCTTCCCTTTTGCAGGATCACGGGGTGGTTGATAACCATTTTTAAAATCTTCCAGTTTAGGGGGATCTTGATAAGACATTGTATTCTCCTACAGTTTCCTATGGGTTCTGTTGCACCGTAATTTCATCAATGCATATTTTCGACCCGGTTTTATTTCGCAATCCATACTTGCCTTCTGTGAAAGCATCATCTGAAGCCTGAATTATGGGTGTACCATCTTTGTAGGCAGTGAAGGTGTCACCTTCAGCCTGTATTTGAAAATCTAACTCCTGATTGCCCCAATCTGAAGGCACGGAAGTTTTTTGTAAACTAATCCATTTGCCATTTACATTCTTCCAAAATCGGACAAAATTGCCTTTTGAGTTGTATGTGAAACGATAACCATTATTTTCATCTTGTGCCCGGAACCAGAAATCGACACCAACATAACCTTTTTTGGTCTCTTCGATCGTGATTCCATTCAAGTTGGCAGTAAAATCTGAATCACCAACAGCCTCTGAACACCCGTTAAAAAATGATTTTGTCGTACCAGAATTACACATTTTTCCATCTTCGACACTTAAATACTTATCTTTGCTCTTTCCTTCCCAGTCATCGAGTGCGGAAGGGTCATCAAAAGAAGATGTACATGTTACCCCATCTTCGAAAGCCTCACACACCGGACCACCGATGCCGCCGACAACCTGACAGTAGACATCTTTCAGGCCTACGCCCATGGTATTTAGGGCCAGTAACGCGGCCACTGCGGCCAGGACTAGGATTAAAGCGACCTCTATCAGCCCCTGACCGGATTCGTATTTTGAATATTGTTTGATTAGCATAATTTCCTCATTTTTCCAGATTTTCCCTTTCACTTTTTCCTTTTTGCTCTGTAACGCTTGGCGGCGCGCAGCCAGGCAGCTGTTGGTTCAGCTGGTTTTACCTTGCGGTGCTCATCCTTCCCCAAAGCCAGGGCCAGGTCTTCGAACAGCACGCCCAGGGGTTCTTCAGGGGCTGTAAAAGTGGGGGGGGTGCCAAGGTTCAAACCCTGCAGCATTTCATCGGCGGCGTTAGGAAAAACCATAGAGATTTTCTTGCCGAGGGATTTTTCAATCTCTGAAATAGAAATACCTTTTTGGGAAAAGGTCCAGTTCAACACTATGTGGATCTGGTCCATGTCATACCCGAGATCAACAAACGTCTCCAAGACAATCACCGCCGAACGGATTGAGACGATCTCCGGCTGCAAGATGATGAGTATAGTATCTGCTGCATCCAGGGCTGCCAGGGTGGTGGCGTTGAAATCATGGGGCAAATCTAATACCAAATACTCATGTGTATCCTTAAGAATGGATAATACTGAGGTCACTTTCTCTACGGTTACTGATTCGCCCCGTTCCGGTCGCCTTGGCGAAGCCAGGGTGAAAACGCCACTCTCATGGGGCAGCAGCGCAGACTGTACTAGCTGGTCATCGATTTCTTCAACAGGGAAATCGGCGATCTCTGCCCAGGTATTTTTCAGGGGTTGGTTCAGATATAGCGCGCTTTGCCCGCCGATCATAACCATATCCACCAAGGCTGTTGGATACCCCCATAGCTGTGCCATACCGACGGCAAGATTGCTGGCTATCGTCGAAACCCCGGCTCCACCGCGCAGCGAAAAAACAGCGATGTTTTTTCCAGTCGCTTTTTCTTCAAGCGGCGTGGCATGGAATTGCTCGCCCCGTTTTATCAGGTTGGCAACCCGCACCTGGAACTCCCTAGGCTCAAAGGGCTTGACGATATACTCGTCGGCACCCACATCGAAACCTTTGATTTTTTGCTCCACCGAATCCAGCGAAGTCAACATCAATATTGGGAGATGGCGGGTTTCCGGCATATCTCTAATTTTGGTACAGAATTCGTAGCCGTCCATTTCAGGCATCAGTACATCAGAGATGATCAGGTTGGGCTTGAAAGTTTTAAGTTGCTCCAAACCTTCAACGCCATTCTCTGCCGTCTGGACTTCGTATCCCTCTTGAGATAGCACCCCAGACACCAAATTGCGCATATATTTGTCGTCGTCAACAGCCAGGATTTTTTTCATCAAATTATCTCCAATATCATCGATTCCTTGGGAACTGGTTATGATAACGTGCTCACTTTGTTCTCCAACTCTGCCTTTAATTTTTGGAATTCAGCCTTACAAATTTTCAGTGCCTGGTCTACCGAGGAAAGATTCCCGGTCGCTCCTGCTTCTTCCAAAGCCAAGAATTTCTTCCCCAATTCTGTGGCCCCCAACGTTGCACAGCCCGTTTTCATGGAGTGGGCAGCCCGCCGGAAGGTGGCGAAATCGTTACCCGCCAGGCTCTCGTCCAACTCGCTGAAGGATCCAGGTGCGCCCTCTAGGAAGTCATTGATGATTTCAACGATGAATTCTGCGCCTTCTGCGCCCATCAAATCGATATACTGGTTTAATGCGTTGGGGTCGTTGATCATTTGCTCGGTCATGCTAGTTTTCTCCTAAAAATATTCTAGAATTAATATCATTGCGAAGGAGCGCTGCGACTGTGGCAATCTCATCCATCAAAACGGGAGACTGCCGCGTCGCACGCTGCCAGTAGCGGCTACTCGCAGGGACATTGAAGAAGGCTTCTTTCGATTTGAACAGCATTCATTTTCGATCGATTTTTTCAGTCGGAATGCGCTCCAGAACTCGATGAAGTTCCTTCACATCCAGCGGCTTGCTGATATAGTCGTCCATGCCGATGGCAAGCAGTTTCTCGCGATCGCCTTCCAGGGCGTGGGCGGTCATGGCGATGATCCAGGGTTGTTGGTCAGCAGCCCATTTTCTTCGGATAACTTCGGTGGCCTCTTCGCCATCCATTTCTGGCATCTGGATATCCATCAACACAACATCATATTCCTGCCGTTCGAGGGCTTGAATGGCTTCGAGTCCATTACCCGCCACGTCAACCCGGTAGCCAAATTTGCCCAACAGCTTGGTGGCCACGGTTTGATTTACCTTGTGGTCTTCGACCAACAACATGCGTAATGGTTTATCCACGCCCATCTGGGGATCAAAGGCAAAATCTGTTGAGATCTTTTTCTTTTGGGGTTCGGCAGTTCTTTCTGCCATGACATCTACCAGCACATCCAGCAGTTGGGATGGCTTGATGGGTTTGTGCGTATACGCCTTGAACAATTCCATAGCTTCGGTTTCACCCTTATACGAACCCATAGAAGACAGCATCACCAGCGGCATATCTTTGGTTTCTGCTCTGGCGAGGAGTTCTTTCGCCAGGCTGAAGCCATCCATCTCGGGCATATGGTAATCGAGAATGGCCAGGTCGAACTTCTCGCCAGCATCGATTCTCTTCAAGGCAGCGGGACCTGATTCGGCCTCGCTGGGGTGCATGCCCCATTTTTGGGCGTATTTGTTGAGTATCAGGCGGTTGGTCTGGTTGTCATCCACGATCAATAATCGCTTATCCTTCAGCGAAACCTGCTCAACGCTCCAGTCTTGCTTCTCGGAAACAGCAGCAGCCTCAGCTTCGATGGTGAAATGGAAAATTGAACCTTTGTCCATCTCACTTTCAACCCAAATACTCCCACCCATAAGTTCAGTTAATTTTTTGCTGATCGCCAGGCCTAAACCGGTACCGCCGTATTTGCGAGTGGTGGAAGCATCCACCTGGCTGAAGGATTTGAACAATCGGTCGATACGTTCTTGTGGGATTCCGATACCTGTATCCCGCACCTGGAAGTGGATTTTATATTGACCCCCTTCCAAAGTCAGGCTGGATACCGAGACCACGACCTCCCCCTGCTCGGTAAACTTGACCGAGTTGCTCAGGAAGTTAGCCAGTACCTGGCGGATGCGGGTCGAATCACCTATCAGCCTGGACGGCACATTATTATCGATGATATATGCCAAATCCAGGTGCTTCTCGGCCATTTTCGGAGCGATGAGATCCAGGGATGACTCGACCAACTCTCGTAAAAAGAAAGGTTGTTGTTCCAGCTCTATTTTGCCAGCCTCGATCTTGGAGAAATCCAGGATATCGTTGATGATCGCCAGCAAGGCATCGCTGCTGGAGCGCACGGTATTGACAAAACTGACTTGTTCCTGGTCGAGTTTGGTGTCCATCAACAAGCTGGACATGCCGATCACGGCGTTCAGTGGGGTGCGGATTTCGTGGCTCATATTGGCCAAGAATTCGGCTTTTGCCTGGGCGGCCTGCTCAGCCTCTTGCTTGGCCATCTGCAGTTCTGCCTGGGTCTTTTTGAGCTCTGTAATGTCGCTCATGGTCACCAATACTCGACCCCAGGTATCCTCATGCCCCGGCGCGACGGTTTGCCTCACAAAGGTATGCTTCAAATCTCCTTGCAAAGTCTTGTGACTGGATTCGCTTTGGAAGCTGGCTGCACCTTTCCTGAGCGCGCAAAATTGCTCTTTCCAGACCTCTGTATTTTGGTCAGTGCCCGTTTTGTGGAGATTTTCGATCAATTCATCTTTTGAATTGGCACTCGTTATGTTTAGTACAGCCTGGTTGATATCTATGACTTTGACCAGCTTTAATAAGTTTTCGATTTCTGCAGGGTTTTCGTCAAGAAAAATTCTCAAGTCACTGGTGACAGATGCTTCAAGAGAGTCAAGAGTCTGTTTGACGAGGGAGAAGTCCTGCTCCCAAATAGCAACGGGGGAATCCTCGAAGAGAGATCGGAAACGTTTTTCACTGTTTTGCAGAGCCTCCTCGGCCACCATCTGAGGTGTGATATCCTTGCCGGTGGAGACAAAACTGGTAATCTGGCCGGATTCATCGGTCAGGGAATGGATGGTTTGATCGTAGTACCAGATTTCTCCATCTTTGCGTTTATTGGGAACCACAACTTCAAAGGTTTTACCGGCTAATACGGTTTCCCATAAGCTCTCATAATATTCTAAAGACATATTACCCGATTTAAATATGCGTGGATTTTCTCCGATAAGTTCTTCCCTGGAGAACCTAGTGATCTCTAAAAAGACTTTGTTCACGTATGTGATCGTCCCGTCTAAATCTGTTATGAAAAGCGGGGTCGAGCTTTGTTCGACAACTTCTGAGAGCCTTTTGGTTTCCATGGCCAACTGCTGGCGCTCGCTGATATCAAGGGCGGCGGTTAATACTTGGACTGAGCCATCTTCGAGATGTTGGGCTATGGAACTTAGGGAGATCCAGAATGGGGTGCCATCTTTGTGGAAAAATTGGGTTTCAAAATCTTGCACCCTTCCCGATTGCATAGCCTCCCAATAGACCACTTTATCATCAGGGTCAACTAATTGTTCGATAATATCGATTTGTAGGAATTCATCCTTGGAGGTGTAACCCAACATGTCGACGATGGCTGGGTTGGCCTCGATAATCTTATTATCTGGTGTGTGAGTAGCGATGCCAACCGGCAAATTATTTACCAGGTTGCGAAACTTCTCTGCGTTTTGACGCGCTTCAAAGGTTCGCTTAGTAACTCGAGTTTCCAGTTCTTCATTGGTCTCTTGCAAAAACTTTACTGCTTGCAACCGAGCTCGAACCAGGGCAAAAGAAAGTGCAAAGGAGGAAATCACAATCCCAGCAAAAAGCCACCTCCCCAAGGTTAGAAATTCCCGATAAACTTGCAGGGCTTCTTTTGTGTCAATTTCGGTCGCTATGCCAATCCCCAGGGACTCGCTCCACTGCCAGGCACCGACCACTGTCACTCCGCGATAATCGCGGTATCCCGACAAATTGACACCCGCTTCTTTCGCCAGCGCACTTTCAGCCATCACGGTTAAGGGAAAAGATGCAATCTCATCGGGGAGCAGCCGCCGCCAATTATCGAGCAAGTTCTCTCCCGGATCGCCAATACGAACATTGTTGATGGTGCGTTCACCAGGTTCGAGCAATCCGATTTCGACCAGTTGATCATCGAAGCGGCTCTCGGTTATCAGTAAGGCTTTGTCATCAAAAGCATACGTTTCTCCGGTTGCTCCAAGGCGGCCTTGCTGGGTGATCCAGGTCAAATTTTGAGATGGATCGATTCGTAGAGTGAAAACGGCGATAACATTTTCATTTTCATCCTGGATGGGGGCTGCTATGAACATGGTCGGCAGATTACTGATAACGTCACCGCTTGAGCTGATTAAGGCTACATCAGAGCGAATAGGTGGGATTATCAAGGTTTCCCCGGCAAATACGCGCGCCAGCAGCTCGGGGCGTTGTTCGTAGATCAGGTTGATCTCGCCAATATTGGTATTGCGCATCGAAGCCAGGTTGATCATATCTGGCGAAATGACAAAGAATCCCAGATGACCGGATGCCTCCAGGTGGGGAACGAGGTATGCCCGGATATTTTGTTGTACTGAGCTATTGAGGAGTACATCACGGTTGCGGGGCTCTGTCAGTAATTGTGCAGTATAGATCTGGATTTCACGATCTAGGACAAGATCGTTGATAAAATTTTCTTCCTGATGTTCCCACAAGGTGAGCGCATCAACGGTGGTGTTCAGAACCACTTGTAGCGTAGATTCAATCCTGTTGAGCGTTTGGGATTTAAGTTGCCGCAATCCAATCTGGGCGCCAACCAATAAAAGTGTCAAAAAAATCACCACGTATATCGGCTCGCGATAATCCCGGATGATTTTCCTCACCCGGTCAAGTACTTCATTATATTTATTTGATAAACCATGTTGGGGGTCTGCCGCATTCATGATTGCTCTCCAATCGATTTTTCCTGATTAGTAACGTCAGTTAATTGCAGCGAATTTGGATTTCTCCCTCCATTATAGCAATTTTTGTAAACCCTGACGGTATTTCGACCGGCCTCTTTGGCTTCATATAGGGCGATATCTGCTTTGTTGATAAGTTCCTCGGAACTTTCAATTTCAAGGGTATTGGTAGAAACCCCCAGGCTCATGGTAGCATAGCTGTTGGCCGGGTTACCCTCGTGATGGATGCACAAGCGCTCAACTTCAGTTCTCATTTTTTCGGCCATGATCATCGCCCCATCCAGGCTGGTATTAGGCAGGATCACGACAAATTCTTCCCCGCCATAGCGAGCCACCAGGTCAGCTGGCCTTTTTAGTGTCGCTTTTAAAGCGCTGGCAACTTTTTGCAAGCAGCGATCGCCTTCAAGGTGCCCATAACGATCGTTGAACTGCTTGAAATGGTCCACATCGCCCAAAATTATGGAGAGTGGGATGTTGTCTCGGCGACTGCGCTTGAATTCGCGCTGTAGGAATTCATCAAAGTAGCGCCGGTTGCTGATCTGGGTTAGTCCATCAACCTGGGATTGCCGTTCCAGTTCTTTGAGTGTATGCTGCAATTTTATGTGGACCCCTACACGTGCCAGGACCTCCTCCGCGTGGAAGGGTTTGGTAATATAATCCACTCCGCCAACTTTAAAAGCCTCCAGCTTATCTGTAGTATCTACAAGACTGCTGATGAAGATGATGGGGATGTCTTTTGTGGCCTCGTCCGCCTTGATCTGGCGGCAGACCTCGTATCCATCCATTTCTGGCATGAGAATATCTAGCAAGATTAAATCGGGCATTTCTAGTTTGAGAGCCCGTAGGGCTACCTTGCCACTTAGCGCTGGCTTTACCATATATCCCTCGCCACGCAGTATCCCGGATAATATCGTCAGGTTGACCCGGGTATCATCTACAATCATAATCTTGCCGGAGGGTTTACATTCTTTGTTCATGATAAATCTCTTTTCATATACTCGAAGGTGAATGCGTTACGAAGGCTTCAGCGGATTCTCGTTATTGGTGTAAGGTTTCCATTCTTATGAAATATTATCTACTATACTTTGAGGCAACACATCGGCTTAATAGGAGATTTCATGAATGACAAAAAGACCACTTTTGAAGTGGTCTTTCTGTGATAAAAGTACTAGGGATTTGTTAGAAGAATTTCTACAACAACAATACAAAAACGTCTCATTGGACGAAGCTCATGAGACGTTTTCCGCTAAAAGAAATCCCGCAGCACGCTGCGAGGTTTTTTCATTCGTTTAGTTTCGCCAACCCCTCTCGTAGGGCGTAAAGCGCCGCCTGGGTGCGGTTGGCCAGGTGAAGTTTGTCGAGGATATTGCTGACATGATTGCGCGCCGTACGCTCAGTGATCACCAATTCATCAGCAATTTCCTGATTTGAAACACCTTTGGCAATCAGCTTGAGAACCTCGACCTCGCGGGTGGTCAAAGGCTCATCCATGCGTGGCAAGTCCGGAGGCTGTTGGAGTTCATGGATCACCTTCTGGGCGATCTGTGGGTGAAGGATCGTCTCCCCCTGGCTTACTTGCCGGATGCCCAGTATTAACTCTTCCGGGGATGAATCTTTCAGCAGGTATCCACGCGCACCAGCTTTGATGGCCTGGAATACGTTGTCATCATCAGAGAAGCTGGTCAGCACGAGAATATTTGCCTGAGGATCGCGTTCTTTGATATCGATAATGGCTTCGATACCCGTTTTCTTGGGCATAATTAAGTCCATGAGGATGATATCAGGGTTTAGGGCTTCCGCCATTTGTACAGCCATTACGCCATTCTCTGCTTCCCCAACTACCTGCATTCCACTCTCCGATTCGATCAGCCCCCGCAGTCCCTCTCGGACAACGGCATGATCATCTGTAATCAGAACCAGGATATCCTCGGTCATTATTATTCTCCTTAAGAGATCTTCATCGTTGCTAGGATAACATATTATTTTGGAATTGTTATTTGTTCCGTCGTTGATCTCCAGAGTTGGATGAGATGTTTACTTAAATGCAAGATATTCGTTTCCTATATTGTGTGGATGGTATTTCAGACAGTTGCATTAAAGCTAGTGATTTTCGTCGTTAAGTTATTCATTCTCAGTGTACTGCTGTTTTATTTCTAATATTTCCGGCAAAACTTTTATAAATGCCTCAATGAGCACAGGATCAAAATGCTGGCCGCTTTCTTCTTTGATTAGGTCGGCGGCATCATCTGCCGACCATGCTTTTTTGTAAGGTCGTTCGTTGGTCAAAGCATCGAAAACATCGGCTACGGCGACAATGCGGCCCTCGGTTGGGATATCCTCGCCACTCAACCCTAAAGGGTAGCCTTTGCCGTTCCACTTTTCATGATGGGTCATAGCTATCATGCGTGCCATTTGTAGCAATTCAGAGCTGTGACCTCCTATGATTTCAGCGCCGATTGTGGTGTGTTGTTGCATTAAATCCCATTCATCAGGATCCAGCTTGCCAGGTTTCATCAGGATATTGTCTGGGATACCGATCTTGCCAACGTCGTGCATTGGAGCAGCGTTGAAAAGCACGTCGGTATGTTCTTCGCTCAGACCGGCCTCCTGGGCGATTAACCGGGCATAATAGCTCATGCGGATGATATGCAGCCCAGTTTCATTATCCTTAAACTCAGCAGCACGGCCAAGACGCCTAATGATCTGCAAGCGAGTATCGTGTAATTGAGCCGTTCTGTCATGAACTTTGTTTTCCAGTTCTCGGTTCTGATCAAAGAGGGCCAAGTGTGTACGCACACGCGCTTTAACAATTGGAGGACTGATCGGCTTGGTGATGTAATCCACAGCCCCAATTTCGAAGCCTTTGGTTTCATCTTCGATATCTGCCATAGCCGTGACAAAAATGATTGGGATCGGACGTGTAGAGATGTTGGCCTTCAATTGCCGGCAGACTTCATAACCATCCATCCCTGGCATCATAATATCCAGCAAGATCAAATCCGGCGGATCTTGAGCCGCAAATTCGAGTGCTGTGGGGCCATCCATGGCCACGCTGACATCGTATTCATCACTCAAGGTTTCGAACAGGATATCGATATTGGTTTCTACATCATCGACTACTAGGATATTGTGGGGCGTTATTTTGTCCATGAATGCCTCTATGGCTATCTTGATCAATTTTATGCAGACAAGTAAGTTTTTACTTTATCACGAATTTCAGTTGCGTTTAATGGCTTGGTTATAAAATCTACCGCACCTAAGGCCAAACCCCTTTGCACCTCTTCCTCCTCGGTTAACGCCGAGAGGAAAACAACGGGGATGCTTGATGTGCCTGGTTCATTCTTCAATTTTTTGCAAACTTCATAACCATCAATGCCTGGCATCATAATGTCTAGGAGGATTAAATCGGGTATGTCTTCACCAGCGATTTCCAGTGCTGTTTCCCCATCCATGGCCACTGCGACATCATAATCATCTACCAACAAGTCAACCAAAATGTCGACATTGGTTTCAGAATCATCAACGATAAGAATCGTGCGGTCAGAGAGATCATTCATATATTATCCTTCGTTTCTTTATTTTTGAACCGGCAAGCTTAGTTCGATGATTACGCCTGGTTTATCGCTTCGATTGCTGGCGCTGCAGGTGCCTCCTACCCGCCACACTAGTGCAGCCACCATGGCCAAGCCCAATCCCATGCCTTCAACCTGGCCGGTGAAATCTTTTTCGCCTTGATAGTACGGGAGCCAGAATTTGCTCAGGTGTTCGGGAGAGACGTTGATGCCATCATCTTGTACGCATAGGGTAACTCCATCCTGAGCATGTAGAGAAATGGAGATTTCTACCGTGGGTTCATTCTGGGGGTGAAATTTTAGCGAGTTTTCTAGCAGTTCCCAAAAAATCAGTTCGACAGCCCGATGGGACAAGACCAAATCTGGGCCTTCAATTAAATCTTGAGAATACTTTATTTGCGTTTCGCCTATCTCCAGATGAGCGCAAATTTCCTTGGTGATGGTCTGGATGTCATCATAACTGCATCGCTCCCCAGACACTGCCAAGCCCGGGGTGTTGATGTATCCAAGGATGTCTTCTACTGTGCTTTGCAGCCGTTTAGCTCCCCGGACTGCTCCCTGAATTGTTTCCGAAACCTCATTTGGCGACAGGTCTGTATGCAGCATCTCAAGCATTTCCCAGCCACTGACCATGCTGATCAGCGGCGTCTTCATTTTATGAGAAACCATTGATGTAAATGCGCGTTGATCTCGCTGTTTGCCAACCTGTGCCGTAACATCGCGCAAATGGATCAACCAGATGGATTCATCTTCATGATACATTCCTAGTGTGTTTATACTAATCCAGAAGTCTTTAGCAACGGCCGATTCGGGACGTACAAGATAGCACGAAGCTTCTTCGCTGGAATGTGAGAATATATCAGTCCACGAATCTCGGGGCTCGAAATGATAACTGCGGCGAGCAATATCGACGAAAGTTTCATTGGGTAAAATTAATTCGTTATTTGCACTCTTTTCTGGAAGGTCAAGGAATATTCGGGCTTTGGCATTAGCAAAGGAAATTTTCCCTTCAGCATTCAGAATTAAATAACCATCATCTGCCCGGTGTAATACCCATCGAAAGCGCTGCATTTCAGCCTGTAATTGTTTCATCGTGCTGCGTAGTTCGAGCGTGCGCTGTTGCACCATACCTTCCAGGGCACGCTGTTGATCGTAAAGTGCCAGGTGTGTTTTAACGCGCGCCTGGACAACCGGTGGGCTGATCGGCTTGGTGATGTAATCCACGGCGCCGACACCGAAACCTCTCGCCTCATCAACAATATCCGTCATAGCGGTCACAAAGATGATGGGGATTTTTTCGGTTTTAAGGTTTGTTTTTATGCGTTGGCAGACTTCATAACCATCCATCCCAGGCATCATAATGTCCAGCAGAATCAGATCTGGGGGATCATCATTTACGGCTTCAAGAGCCGACTCGCCATCCATGGCGACTGAGAGATCATACTGATCGCCAAGAATACCTACCAGGATATCGATATTCGTATCAACATCATCGACGACTAATATTGACCATTTTTGATTAATCACCATTGCCTTCCTAACATAATTCGAATCAAACTTTCAGACAAGGCATTAAGACTATCCCTTGTCATAGCAAGTGAGTAGAGCGACCAAAGTAATCTGAAATTATGATTTGCTCGATTCAGATAGCTTTGTCGACCCGCCGAAAGCAAGCGGGTTGACAAAGCAATGACAGTTTCAAATGTTAATAAAAGTCACATCAATTTCTCTATCTGTTTGATCAGCGCCTCAACCAATGGCAGCGCTTCTTTGAACTTGTATTTGTTGACCAACTGATCGATTTTACCAATATTTGGGGTAAACTCTTCAGCCCAAGATCTACTGGTGATCTCTGCCATGATCTCTTTGCTCTGTTTGGGTCTGCGCTTTTCGATGAAGGGCAGTAATTCTTCCAGATAAGGTAACAACTGCTTCGGATCAGAAATCTGAGTATCGACAGGCTTTTTTACATCACCATCTTCTTCTGGTAGAAGGGTATCTAATGAGTTCAATACGATGCTTAGTTTGTCATCAAAAGCCGCCATCAGGTCTGGATATTGCGTTTCATTTAGTTCTTTAAATGCCTTTTCCAGATCTCCGGAGGCTGATTGCAACGCCTCGGCCCCGAGGTTACCAGCAACACCTTTTATGGTGTGCGCTTTGTGCGTGGCTAATTCAAGATCATCAGATGCTAAAACGGTCCTGATTTCGTTGGTTGTGTCAGAATGATGGTTGACGAACTTTCGAAGAATTTTGAGGTACAGCTCCTCACTACCACCTACCCGTGCTAGGCCTTTTTGGACGGCAATTCCTGGCAGTCTGATTTGCGAAAAAATACTGTACTCGTCCGTTCTGCTGACATGAGCTTTTTTTGGAACTTCTCTTTCTTTAGGTTTGATCCATTTTAATAATACCGAAAAAAGCTGGTCTGGATCGATGGGTTTGGTGATGTGATCATTCATCCCCGCCTCCAGACTTTTATCGCGATCCCCAGCCATGGCATGGGCAGTCATGGCGATGATGGGGATATTGGCATAATCCGCGTCAGATTTCCGGATTGTTCGTGTGGCTGCATGACCATCCATCTCCGGCATCTGCACGTCCATTAAAATGACCTCATAGGTGTTCGTATTTAAGGCTTCGATTGCTTCTACACCGTTATTGGCAACTTCAACCACCAGGTCGACCATGCTAAGAATTCCCAGGGCTACATCCTGGTTGATTTCGTTGTCCTCAGCCAGCAGTACGCGCGCGCCTCGCAGGGTCTCTAGTGAGGCGATGTCAAGACTGAGTTTTTCTGTAATTTGTTCTTCTACCCTGGTTCTGCCCAGAGCCTGCATGACGGCATCAAATAACGTTGATGGGCTGGTGGGTTTATCTAAATACCCGTCAATGTCTGCACCACCTGCTTCTGCCCTGACCTCACTGCTTCCATACGCTGTTACGATAATAATTCTCGGCTGCTGATATTTATTGGGCTGTTGCTTGATTCGTTTTGCAACCTCAATGCCATCCATGTTGGGCATTCGCCAGTCAAGGAGCATCACATCATAGGGTGCATTTTGGGATGCTTTCTCCAATTTCACTAAACATTCTTCACCAGAAGAACACACATCGACATCGACTAAGAAGGCCTCCAGATATTTGCGGTAGATTTTTTGGGCGGTTTCACTGTCGTCGACCACCAGCGCTTTTGTTCCAGCAATTTCTTTTCCATAGAACATCTGGTGGTCTTCTGCAGTCCGCCCAAAAGTAGCTGTGAAAGTGAAATTGCTGCCTGCACCTAGCTCGCTTTCTACATGGATATTGCCCTCCATTAGTTCGACCAACTGGTTGGAGATTGCCAATCCGAGCCCGGTGCCGCCATATTTGCGCGTTGTGGATGTGTCAGCCTGGGAGAAGGCCTGGAACAGACGGGAAACTTGTTCTGGCGACATGCCAATGCCGGTGTCCTGGATTGAGAATTTCAGCTTGATATGATTTTCGGTTTTCTTAAGAAGATCCACAGAGAAAACAACTTCACCAGTTTCTGTAAATTTTACGGCGTTGCCACCCAGATTGACCAGCACTTGCTCCAGACGCAGCGGATCGCCAATCAGGGAATTAGGCACATCGGGGGAGATATTAAATGCGATCTCAAGATCTTTATCTCCCTTTCGGTTGCGGACCAGGTCGGCTAAATGATCATAAACCACTGATAAATCAAAGGGTACAGCTTCGATATCCAGCTTACCAGCCTCGATTTTGGAGAAATCAAGAATATCGTTGATGATCCCCAGCAGATTTTGCCCCGAGGCCTGGATGCTGTTGAGATACTCTCTTTGTTTGGGAGATAAATCCGTTTGCTGGGCCAGGAAGGTCATCCCCAGCACGGCGTTCATCGGCGTGCGGATTTCGTGGCTCATGTTGGCCAGGAACATGCTCTTGGCACGCGTTGCTTCTTGGGCGTCCTCATAAAGTTGGGCGTTATAAATCGCGATAGCTAATTGGTTGGCGAAAGCGCTGAGTATGTCACATTGGCGCTGCTGGAACGCTCCCGGAGTGGAATAGTTGAGTGCAATCATGACACCGAGGACTACATCGCCCAGAAGTATGGGCACACCAACCCACGACTTAGACACTTTGTTTGGATCCAAAGGTCTGGATTTGACCCCCAACTCATGGACGCGTTCAAGGATGTTTTCCGAAATGAGCAAGGGCTCTTTGGTTTTTATAAGATAATCGATAATATTCCGGGGCTGGTCAGGCTGTGACGTTTGTTTTTCCCCATCGACTATCAACAGGGGGAAGGAAAGATCATTGCTTTCGCCAACGCATAACGCGATCATGAATGTTTCTATGGGAAGCAGTCGATCTGCGCTGCGATAGACCTCTTCTAACACTTCTTCTTGATTGAGGGTCAAAGCCATCTTCCGGCTAAACTCATTCAAGATGGCCAGTTGTTCAGCACGTTTTTCTGAATCCGACCTTGCCTGTTGCAACGCAATTTCAGCCATTTTTCGCTCAGTAATATCTTGAGACAGACCGGTGCTGTAAGTAGCCTGGCCATCTTCATCACGGTGGATAGAAATTTGATCGATGATGAATTTTTCGCTTGCCCCTACCACAATGCGGTATTCAATAGCAGCCTCAGAGAGATCTTTATCGCCGAAAGCCTTTTCAAATGCATCCAGCGCATTTTTCCGATCATCAGGATGGACGATAGATTGCCAGTGGTTTGCATAATTTTTAGTAGAACTACCAACCCAGCCAAACATCTCTCGAACGCGCTCATCCCACCAACTTATGTTCTCTTGAATATCTAGGGTCCACGCTCCTGCCTTGGCAGTCGATAAGGCTAAATGCAGACGTTGTTCGCTATCTCTCAGGGCAGTGTTGGATGTTTCCAAATCACTGGTGCGTTTCTGCACTCGATCTTCTAGTTCTTTGTTCAGCTGCAGTAGATTTTCTTCTGCCAACCTTTGCTCAATGGATGTACCAATGATATTGGCAAGGTTATCGATAAGATCGCGCTCTTCTTTCAAAAATGGACCCTCATAATCCTCTGGGCACACTTCCAGATAATAAACATCAATACTGCCAACAACATCATTGTTGACCAGAATAGGACTGCTTTGGACCCACTGAGATTCTTCAAAACCTCTTGAAACAAATTCCTGATCCTTATACCGGATTCTCCCGGTCGTTATTTCTGGATACTGCCAGGCGGGGGGTAATAAATTCGCTGCCTCTAGAAGTAAGGAATCCAGCGGTTTCTGCTCCCGAACCAATGCGGAAACTGAGGAAAGACAGCGTAGTTCCTTGATTCGCTCACCCATGTCATTAATGAGTTTAATGTTTTCTGCCTCTGCCTTTTTCTGATCAGTAATGTCATGGACAATACCAACCATATTTACCGGTTGATTATCGTCATAGGATACCTCACCAATTTCATTGACAAACCTCACAGCACCGTCAGGGCGGACAATACGATGACTTATGTTATAAGGTTTTCCTTCATATACTGCTTCATTTAGACTTGCTGTGACATGATCTCGGTCATCAGGATGTATTGCATCTAGAAAAGCATCGTACGTTGCAGCAAATTCTTGAGGCGCGAGCCCGAATATTCGATATATTTCATCTGACCACCATATTTCCCCTGTTATGATGTTCCAATTCCAATTCCCCAAATGGGCTATTCTTTGTGCTGCAGAAAGACTGGCTTCGCTGGACCTCAAGTCATCTTCAATCTGCTTGCGCTCAGTAATGTCAACCATGGCATGATAAACTTTGTCCCAAGTTTTATCATACCCGGGGACAACACTTATGGTCAGTTCAGCAAAGATTTGTTTCCCATCGGCAGTAACGATCGATATTTCCTTGGTAGTTTTTTGGTATTTGAGTAATGCCTTTATCTCATCTAAAAATACTTTTGGGTGGATATTGGATTGAACTGGAATTGTATATCCAAAGTGTCTGAAGTATTCTTCTTTATCATCCAAATTAAAGAGGTTTGCGGCAGCCCGGTTGACATCTTTGAAGATGACCAACTGTTTCAACTGTTCTCCTAAAGCCACATGCTGATCAAAATGATTCAGGATCTCCTCAATGTTTGGCTTGTTTAGGTTATTGATGTGAGCTTTGATGCCTGAATAATCTGTTTCTAACAAGGCAATTGGCGAATCTTCAAATAATCCTCGGTAGCGCGATTCGCTTTCTTGAAGGGTTAGTTCTGCATCTTTACGCTCCGTGATATCACTAAAAATGATCGTAAATATCTCTTCGTCCATGCGCAATTTGCTTATCGACAGTTCTGAAGCGAAAGATTCGCCATCCAGTCTCACACCGCTGGTCTCAAAATGTTGAAAATCCCCTTTATTCTCAGAGAGCGATCTCAGGCTGAAGCCGGGGAAAAATGTGTTTATTTTTCCAGCAAATTCCTCTTCCTGATAACCAAAAATCCGTCCCGCTTCTTGATTTGCTAGCTGAATTTCCCCTCTCCTATCAACGACAATCACGCCTCCAGGAGCATGCTCAAACAGGGATTGAAAACGGTCTTCGCTTCTTATCAATGCTCGCTCTGATTGGCGAAACAAGAGATATGTACTTGCCATGGTTCCCGTTAGAATAAAAATGTGTCCGAGAATTTTTATCAGGTGGGCGAATAGGTAGGGAGTATCTAATATCCTTTTAGAGAAGGGCATAAATATAATCTGAATTGCCACCCCACAGATCAATGACAAGACCAGACTATAGTTGAACAAATCATCTTTCCACAAGCCTCTGCGCAGGAACCCGATCAATGCGAGAACGAAAAAGATACCTGGAATGAATTCCAAGGGGCGGTCAATAAAAAACTGCGGATAGAAAATCGTAGGTAGTGGAAAACTTGAAAAAACAAAAATTGTGGCAATCGATGACATAGCAATCACGACATAGACAGCATTTTCGTCAATCGCTATTCGATTCGTTCTATTTGTTACGACGATACTCAGCCAAAGCATCACAGCAAGATAGAGGCGCGATGCAGTCCAACTCCAGGCGGAAATTGAGGTGGGAGATTCGGAAAAAGTACTGATGAAATATTTGGAAGTTACCAGAACATGATAACCATCAAGAATGGCCGTTCCCAGAAAAGCCGCGCCGAGGAAAATAAGCAGGTTGTTTTTTCGGCTGTAAAATCTTGCTAATGTGGTTGCACCGACAAAAAAGGTCATGGCCATGGAAATGACCTCGATAGAGGTATGCATTTCCAGGGTTCCCAAGATATCCAACTGTGAAGATATAAAAAATAAAATGACCAGTATGGCGACAAGCACAATAAAAGAAACTTTTCGTCTTTCAGGCGGTTGGGTTAGATATTTTTCCACGGGTAGCAACCTTCGGGTTTGTACAGATTATTAGACAGCCAGGCTTAGAAATATTTGTTGTGATTTCGAATGCCTAAATCCTTGAAAACTCGGTTTATCCTTCCGGCGTTAGGTATGCATTTTCAGAAGATCTGTATAGCTTTGGCCAAATGACCGTCATGTCTTCAGCATTCTGGTTTACTTCTGAGTATTGCAAGAACAGCAAGGGCACATCAGGCCATTGGTGCCACATGTAGTCGGGCACAAACCCTTCCCCAGGGTCTTTCGTGCCATAAGGGAAATAATAACGTCCAGCGGCCAACTCAATGTCTGCATTTTCCAGGGCATTTATGACTTGGTCTGGAATGAGAGTATCAGCCCGGTTGACAGCATCAGCCATGAGCCACAGGGAATCATAAGCTTCGAATGCGAACGCCTCTGGCCATTTTTCGTATAACTCGTGATAGTTTTGTGCAAATCCTTTTCCAAATGCACCGACGGTCGAAGGCCAGGGTCCAATCCGGGGAACAATCACAAAATTTCCATTGGGAATATACTGCCAATATTTTTCAGTATCCAGAGCGACCTGATTGGCGACAACAAGTGTATTTTCATTGGGAGCAATATGCGCCTCGATGATTTGATTTAGCAACACCAAAGAAGAATCCCCGGTAACTTTGATAAAAATGATGTCTGGTGGACTATCCAGTCGTGTGATTTCATTCAATACCCGTGAAAAATATTTTTAATTTAATTAAAAACTGATCCGATCAAATTCAATGCCATATTCTGGGAACCAGGCGGATACGCTCTTCGATTGGGCCTCTCCGAAACTTGATTCCTCTAAAATGATCAGTGCGCTTATTCGCCCGTCAGCATTATAGTCGCCTACTTCTGCCATCCATTTGGCATCCATTTGCGCGGTGAAACTGGAGGTTGGCGCGATGCGGAAGATCTCTGGGTAACCTGATGCTGTGATAGCATCACTATATGTTTCGGCAAAGATGGTGGGCACATGGTAATCGTGAGCCACTTCCATGATTTCCAGAGCAACTGCGGAATGATATTCTCCCACGAGCCCTATCACGCAGTCCTCAGTGATCAGTTTTGTAGCAGCATCTTTGCCTAACGCTGGAGTTCCGGCGGTGTCTTCAATCTCTAAGGATATTTGTTTGCCCAAAACCCCGCCAGCCTGATTTATTTCTTCAGCCGCCATTTGGAAGGCATTGACCATAACCTGGCCGCCCGATACGGCACCTGGTTCTGTCAGCGGTACTACGACTCCAATGCTGATTTCATTTAGGGAGTTTTCGTCGAGCACACAATTCTCGCGCTCGAGGAAAGCATCTGCAGAATTGTCTGGTTCCACCGGCTGGCAGGCGGTGATCAGTGTGGCTAGGATGATCAGTAGGAAGGTGAGTAGAAGGTTTTTTCTGTTCATGTTTGACATTCATGTTCCTTAGAGTAAATTTGTTTTTATACTTGCCACGGCGTTTTGAAAAATGTGTTCAAGATGCAAGCCCTGGGCTTATCGCTCGTACTGAATCTTTCGATATGAAATTGCACTCGTCATAATTCTATGGTTTATTATCTAGGTACACATCGGCAAATTGGTGATTTCATCTAGGACAAAAAGCCCATTTTCCGGGATTTCTTCTATGAAAAATGTACTCTGAGAATGAAAGTTCATTGTAAAAGCTAGCCTTTTTCAATTTGATCAATAAGCTCCTGGACCAAGGGGAAAGCATCCTTGAATTTGTACTTGCTAACCAGTTGATTGATCTTCTTGATCTTCGGTATCAACACTTCAGTCCAAGTTCTGCTGGTGATCTCCGTCATGATTTCTTTGCTCTGTTTGGGTCTGCGCTTTTCGATAAAGGGCTGCATTTCTTCGAGCAAGGCTAACAATTCTTTTGGATCGGATACCTCGGTTTCTACAGGCTTTTTAACTTCATCATCTACATTGGGCAGGAAGTTCTCCAATGAGCTCAAAACAGTTTGCAATTTGGCATCAAAGTCAACCAGCAGTTCAGTGTACTGCTTCTCTTGTTTTTCCTTGAAGGCCCTTTCCAACTCCCCCGAGACTGATTGCAGCGCCTCTGCACCGAGGTATCCAGCAACACCCTTGATGGTGTGCGCCTTGAGCATGGCCAGCTCTAGATCCTCTGCTTCCAAGGCAGCCATAATTTCACCGGTTGTCTCGGATTGTTGGTCAACAAACTTGCGCAGAATTCTCAAATACAGTTCTTCATTGTTCCCAGTTCTGGCCAGACCTTTTTGGACAGCAATCCCTGGCAGGATGATTTGTGAAAGATCAACGTGCCTGGTTGTTTTTTGGGCAGGTGTTTTTTCAGGGATTAGGCGATCCGAGGGTTCGATCCATTTGAGCAATGTTGAGAAAAGCTGGTCTGGATCGATGGGCTTGGTGATGTGGTCATTCATCCCGGACTTGAGGCTTTTCTCTCGATCGCCTGCCATGGCATGGGCGGTCATGGCGATGATGGGGATATCAGCATAATCTGCTTCAGACTTCCGAATGGCTTTTGTAGCTGCATGCCCATCCATCTCCGGCATCTGCACATCCATCAGGATGACATCATATCTGTCGGCATCTAAGGCCTCGATGGCTTCTTTACCATGATTAGCGATCTCAACCACCAGGCTGGCCATGCTCAGAATGCCTTTGGCTACCTCCTGGTTGATTTCGTTGTCTTCAGCCAACAGTACACGCGCCCCTCGTAAGGATTCCAGTGAGGCAATATTGAGACTGAGTTTTCCCCCAATTTGTTCTTCTGAACTGGATTTTCCCAAAGCCTGCATGACTGCGTCAAACAGCGAAGAGGGGCTGATGGGTTTATCCAGGAATCCGTCAATACCAACTTCCTTGGCAATTGTCCTGACCTCACCGCTCCCAAAAGCAGTCACCATGATAATCCGTGGTTCTTGGTAGCTGTCGGGGTGCTGCTTGATTTTCTCAGCAACCTCAATGCCACTCAAGCCGGGCATTTTCCAGTCTAACAGCATAAAGTCATAAGGTTCTTCCTGAGAGTCTTTCTCCAATTTTGCTAAACCGTCTTCACCAGAAGCACATACATCAACATCGACAGAAAAGGTTTCCAGGTATGTTCCCAAGATTTGTTGGGCCATTATGCTATCATCAACAACCAGTGCTTTTGTCCCGGCTAAACCCTCTGGCTTGGGCGTTTCATCAAAATCAGTTGATCGTCCAAATATGGCTGTGAAGGTGAATTTACTGCCCATCCCAGGCTCACTATCCACCCAGATCTTTCCCCCCATCATATCTACCAGTTGATTCGAGATCGCTAGACCCAGCCCAGTACCGCCATACTTGCGTGTCGTGGATATATCAGCTTGGGAGAAAGCCGTAAACAGCCGGGCCACCTGCTCTGGTGTCATTCCAATGCCGGTGTCCTGGACGGAAAATTCCAGCCTGACCCGGTCTTCAAATTCTTCGAGCAGATCCACGCTGAAAACAATCTCCCCTTCATTTGTGAATTTGATGGCATTGCTGCCCAGGTTGACCAGCACCTGCTCCAATCGCAGTGAATCTCCAATGAGTGCTGTAGGCACCTCAGGTGAAATTGCATAGGCAATCTCGATATCCTTATCTTCTATTCGGGTGTGTACCAGGGTAGCTAAATGGTTGTAAACCTCGGATAGATCGAAAGGTACTGCTTCGATCTCCAGCTTGCCAGCTTCGACTTTGGAAAAGTCCAGGATATCGTTGATGATTCCCAGCAGGTTTTGTCCCGAGGTCTGGATGCTGTTGATGTATTCCCTCTGTTTTGGCGATAGATCTGTTTGCTGAGCCAGGAAGGCCATCCCCAGTACGGCATTCATCGGGGTGCGGATTTCGTGGCTCATATTTGCCAGGAACAGACTCTTTGCACGGGTGGCTTCCTGAGCGGTTTCATAGAGTTGGGCATTATACACGGCGATGGCAGACTGGTTGGCGATGGCACTGAGAATGTCACTCTGGCGCTGTTGGTAAGCACCTGGAGTGGAATAATTGAGTGCGATCACTGTGCCAATAACATCTTCTCCAAGCAGCATGGGTACCCCGACCCATGACTTTGAAACTTTTTCTGGATCCAATGTGGTCGGCTCAAGATCCAATGCGACAATCCGCTCATGCACATTGTCGGATAAGAGCATGGGTTCTTTGGTTTTCAGAATGTAATCAATTGCAGTTCTGGGTTGATCTGGCTTTGGAATTTGTTTCTCCCCATTGACAATCATTAGAGGATAAGAGAGTTTATTGCTGTCGCTGTCGTATAGGGAAATGATGAATGAATCAATTGGCAGCAGCTGAATTGCGGTTTTGTATGCTTCTTCTAATACCTCATTTAGATTTAAGGTTAGTGCCATCTTTTTGCTAAATTCATTTAAGATTACCAGTTGTTCTGCTCGTACTTCAGCATCGGCGCGTGCTTGTAATAATTCCTGTTCAGCTTGTTTTCGAGCCGTGATATCTTGCTTGATGGCGATAAAACGGATGATTTCGCTGCTATCATCGCGTACAGGGGTGATGGTCATTTCTTCTGGATAAAGGGTTCCGTCCTTACGTTTATTGATCACTTCTCCTTGCCATACCTGACCATCCAGGATGGTATCCCACATATCTTTGAAGAAAGACTCGGGATGTTTCCCCGAATTGAGCACATTAGGGGTTTGGCCGACGGCTTCATCCTGGGTATAGCCTGTCAGGCGCGTAAACGCTGAATTGACCCCGGTTATCGTCCCATTAATGTCTGTCATCGCAATGGCGTTGGCGGCTGCTTCCACGGCTGCGTTTTGCAAGTACAAATCTCGTTGGGCAAGTTTTCCCTCAGTGATATTTCGTCCCACTGCCTGAATTTCTATTAACTCTCCGTGTTCATTGAAGATGCCGCGATCCGTCCAGGTTTCCCAGACTTCCTCACCTTGCGGAGAGAATCTAATAAATTCATCAGTGACCACTGGATTGGACGGAGAAAGGGAAGCCAGCTTTTCCTTAAGCCGTTGCTGTTCCTTTTTCGAAATTTCATCGAGTATTCGGGTGCCAAGTAATTGGGACTCTGTCCTATCCATAGATTGGCAATATTGCTCATTGACAAAAGTGCGGGTGGTGTCAGGCAATATGCGTACCAGGTACTCAGTCTGGTCGCGCACAATGGCACGGAATTTTTCTTCACTAAGTTTGAGCGCTTCTTGGGCCTCTTTTCTCTCAGTGATTTCCTGCGCAACCCCTACAACGCCGAGAGCCTCGCCCTGATCATCATATAAAATGCTGGGGACCGCATCAATCCAGATCGTAGAGCCATCTTTGCAAAGCTGCTTCAACTCCAGACGGTCTTTTAGTTCAAAAGGGGTGACCTCGGATGCAGATGTCAGGACGTTGCTAAATACTTCGGTCACCCGATCAAGCGAGTCTGGGGATACAAAATCGGAAAAATTGGATTGTTCAAACTCCTCAACCGTAAAGCCGGTCAGCTTTTCAGCCGCAGGGCTGATATAGGTATAATTGCCCTCCAAATCTAATGCCCAGATAATAACGTTGGCGTTGTCGTTAATTAAACGATAACGTTGTTCGCTTTGTCTGAGCGCTTCCTGTGCCTCTTTTCTTTCGGTGATATCATTTCCAACCGCCTGAACTTCGACCAGCTTTCCCTTCTCATTAAAAATTCCTCGATTTGACCAGCTTTCCCAGGATTCTTGCCCTGCAGAATTGACTACCTTGAACTCATCGCTGTATAAAGGGTTGTCGGGAGTCAGGGATGTGAGCAGCTTATTTACTCTTTTTTGCTCGATTTCTGAAAGTCCATCAAAGAATTTATGACCCAATATCTCGTCGAGAGATTTCCCGACATAGCGACCATAGGCTTCGTTTGCAAACGTGAGCGTTGTATTGGGCAGATACCTGACGATAAGATCAGTTTGATCTTGCACAATGGCGCGGAATTTTTCCTCGTTTTCCCGCAACCGCTGGTCAGCCATGCGCTGCTCGTGGACATCCAGCACGTAGCCGTCCAGCAGCGGCGTCTGGCCCTCTCCCCGGTCGAAGTATTCCCCAATCTCTCGCACCCATCGCATCTCACCGTCTGCCTTGAAAATTCGATACGTGAGGTCAAATTGTTCTCTACTCTCGACCGCGTCTTTAACGACCGCTTCTATCCGCTCCACGTCATCTGGGTGTGCACGATCGATCCACTTGAGCTCCCCCTCCACGAATTGCTCAGCAGTGAAACCGGTCAGTTCCCCAGCTCCTTGGCTAAAGTACACGACGGGCCTTCCGGGTGCAAGCTCAATACGCCAGAACAAGCCGGGCATGTTGTCAACTAACTTCCTGAATTCTCTCTCCCTTTCCTCGGCGCGTTTCACGGATTCGAGGCGAGCTAACCTCAAATCCTCTTCCGCCTTTTTTCGTTCGGTGATGTCCCAAACTAATCCGATTGAATAATCAACAACACCCTCTTGATTTTTAAAAACATTGGCCTTCGAATATATCCATTTTTGACCCCCCTTTTTTGGAATCATTCGATATTCAATTTCAGAGGGGATCTTTTTTTGTATCGATTCGTTCATGCTTTTTAAAACGAGATCTCTATCATCGGGGTGAATTTTTCCGAGCCACATTTCCTGGGTGACATGGGTTCCGGTTGAGATATCAAAAACTTCTTTCAGTTTCTCATCCCCCTTAAACCTGTTTTCGGGTATGAAAAATTCCCAGATGCCCATTCCGGCGGATTCCAAGGCGAGGGTTAATTTTTCCTGAGCGCTATTCAGTTCTTCTTGGGCTTGTTTACGGTTTAGTGCGCCTACAAAGGCATCACCAACAATCTTGAGCAGGGAGAGCTCATACTCATTCCAGTGCTTATTTTCTCGTACCGAGTCAAAGCCGATGAAATCCCGCACATGCCCCTGAAAGAAGAGTGGGATATTCACCATGGACTTAATTCCCTGGAATACCATCTCCTTTGCCTCAGGAGTGTTTTGGTTCAGTTTAGAAAGGGACTCGAAAATCCAAGGCTCGCCGGATTCAACCATCTCCTGTGCGCTGGGAAAATCGCTTACATTCATATTTTGCATTCGATCGATTTCAGGTTCAATACCTTGGGCAACCCACTCATGCGTGTTAGACGCTATAGTGCCATCTTCATTGAGCCTGAAAAGGTAAGCCCGGTCTACCCCCGCGAAATCCCCGATCTTTTCTAGGGAATGGTTGATTTCATTGTCAACTTCCCCTGAAGAAATGTTGATAAACTGACGGGAAAGACCACTCACGAGGGATTCGAATTCGACGCGCTCGCGGAGATCTTCTTCAGCCTCTTTCCTCTCCGTGATATTTCTTCCCACTGCTTGAATTTCGATCAGATTTCCCTGTTCATCAAAGATCCCTCGATCTGTCCAGCTTTCCCAGATATCTTGTCCTGCATCTCTCCTTGCAATGAATTCATCGAAATATAATGGATTGTCTGGAGTCAGGGATGCGAACATCTTTTGGACTCTTTTTTGCTCAATTTCCGAAAGTCCATCAATGAATTTTTGACCCAATAACTCATCCAGAGATTTCCCAACATAACGACAATATCTTTCGTTTGCAAACGTGAGCGTTGTATCGGGCAGATACCGTACAATAAGATCAGTTTGATCTTCTACAACGGCGCGGATACGTGCTTCGCTTTGTCGGAGTTCCTCTGTGCGTCGCCGAACTCGATCTTCAAGTTCAATGTTCAAATCCCGAATAGCCGCCTCAGCTTGCCTCTGTTCTATGGCAGTACCAAGAATATTGGCAAGGTTGTTTATGAGAGTGCGTTCTTCTTCCAAAAATGGGCCCTCGTAATCTTCAGGGCGTTCTTCCAAATAATAAACATCGATACTACCAATAACATCATCGCTGACCAGAATAGTGCTGCTCAGTACCCATGGAGATTCTTCGAACTCTCCTGATACAAAAACCTGGTCTTTATTGCAAATTTTTCCGGCTGTTATTTCCGGATATTGCCAGGCCGGAGGTAACAAATTGGCCGTTTCTTGCAGAATGTACTCAAGGGGTTTTTCTTCACGCACCAGCGCTGAAACTGCAGAAAGACAATCTAATTCCTTGATGCGCTCCCCCATATCATAGATTAGCTTCGCATTTTCTTCTTCGGTATGTTTGCGCTCATTTATATCAACCATCGCGTGGAAAACTTTACCCCAGGTCTCTTCATATCCAGGAACAATGGTGATGGACAATTCAGCAAAAGCTTGTTTTCCATCAGCGGTAACAATTGTTATCTCTTTAGTAAGCCGATTATTTTTGAGTAATGCCTTGACCTCGTCTAAAAAGCTTTCTGGCGGGATAATCTCCTGATTTGGAATTGCATGTCCAAAGTGATCTAAGTATGCTTCGTTATCATCTAATTTGAAAAGCCTTCCCGCAGCCCGGTTGGCATCTCTGAAAATTACCAACTCCTTGAACCGGTCACCTAAGGCCACATGCTTATCAAAATGATCAAAGAGTTCCTCCTGGTTTGGCTTATCGAGTTTATCAATGTGAGCTTTGATCCCTGAATAATCTACCTCCAGCAACGCGATGGGAGAATCTTTGAATATGTCTCGGTAGCGCGCTTCGCTTTGCCGCAATTCTTCTGTGCGCTGTTCAACCTTACCTTCGAGACTAAGGTGTAATTCTCTAAGTGAAAGGTGGGTTTCGATGCGGGCCAGGAGTTCTTCTTTAATGAATGGCTTTTGCACATAATCAACGCCGCCGACTTGGAAGGTCTTGACAATTTCGGGTTTACTTTCAATTGCGCTGAGAAAAATTACCGGGATATCGTGAGTAGTTTGATTGGCTTTCAACCGGCGGCAGACTTCATAGCCATCCATTTCGGGCATGCGGATATCAAGGATGATCAAATCTGGGGTGATTCGATCGACAAGTTTTAAAGCCGCAGCTCCGCTATTAGCCGGTCGCACGTGATAACCCGCGGCGCTCAGCTCTTCGACAAGTAGATGCAAATTCTCTGGTGTGTCGTCCACCACAAGGATAGAAGGTTTTTTTTCGGTTGGGTTGACTTCATTCATGGCAAAAACTCTTAGCCTTCAGTTTCATCTGGTTCAATCAATGTGATTATCTAATTATATTCGAATTTGTTCGCCAATTGACGTAACTGGGCAGCAAGTTCTGGGAATTCTATCTCTATCGCTGTGATGCTATCTTCGATCAATTCTGGATCATGATCCAGGATAGCCGCTAGCAAGATTTCTCGAAGAGATGATGGTAAATTATCCATTTGATGGCGAACATATTGCGCGTCTGGCTTTGGGGTTGGCTCTAGGTCTTCATAGATAAACTCAACCCCCAGGTGATTTTCCAGCATTCGAAAAATCTGCCCCTCATCGAATGGCTTGCGCAAAAAAGCATCGCAGCCAGCGGCGAGCACCAGCGAGCGCTCTTCTTCAAATGTGCTGGCCGTTAAGGCAATGACGGCCACTGCCTGACCCTTGTCACTGGATTTGATCTCCTTGGTGGCAGTATAGCCATCCATCACTGGCATCCTCATATCCATCCAGATCAGGTGCGGGTTCCAGGTTTCGAATTCTTGAACAGCCAAGGCACCATTCGCGGCTTCACGGAGTTCAAATCCAAACGGCTCCAAGAGTTCGACCAGTAAGCGGCGGTTTATCTCATCATCGTCCACAATAAGCAGGCGATAACCCGGCTGGTCTGGAACCAGTCCAGAGACCGTGAGATTAGCTGTATCCACTTCTACCACTTCACTTTGGGCGATCATTATGGGAATGCTGAAGTTAAAGGTGGATCCTTCCCCAACGACGCTCTTCACGCTCAATTCGCCGCCCATCAATTGTACGAACCGCTGGCTGATGGTCAAACCCAGCCCGGTGCCTTGCTGTGAATCGCGCCCGGCATGGGTCTGGGTAAAGGCCTGGAAGATGGTTTCAAGTTCATCTGGACTCATACCGGGTCCGGTATCCTTGATGGAGAACTGAAGCGCGCCGTTTACATTGTTCCGTGACACTTGGCACTTGATACTCCCTTTGTGCGTAAATTTGACGGCGTTGCCCAATAAATTGATCAGCACCTGGCGCAGTTTGAGATTATCGGCGTGGATGGTGGCGGGTATATCGGGTTGATATTCGAAACTCAGCTCCAGATCCTTTGTCTGGGCTCGTAAGGTAAACATCGCTTCCAGGTCATCCAAGAGTCGATGCAAATCAAAATCTACTTCAACTAAGTCGAAGCGACCGGCTTCAATTTTGGAGAGGTCGAGCACGTCATTGATCAAGGTGAGCAGATGTTCCCCGCTGCGGTGGACGATATCAAGTTTTTCGGCATCCTCTGGAAGAGTATTCGGCTGACGACGCAGCAGGTTTGTGAAGCCCAAAATGGCATTCATTGGGGTGCGAAATTCGTGGCTCATGTTGGCTAGAAAGACGCTTTTAGCTTGGTTTGCGGCATCAGCCGCGCGTTTCGCTTCTAAGGCTGCATCTCTAGCTTGCTGAACCTCGATTTTTTGACGGCGTTCATTTTCAGCAACCTGTTGAGCTTTTACCGTATCATATTTCGTCTGAAGTTCAGCGATTTGGCGTGTTTTTTCTGTATTGACGATTTCTTCTCTCAACTGATTTCGGATCTTAGAATACTCGAGAGCTGTTTTATAATCCTCCAAGTCCTCATATAGCTTAATTATGTATAGTAAGCACCCAGCCGAACGGGCTTTCAAATTTTCTTTTTGAAAGTAATCATAAGCTTTGTGCAATAAAGTTTTGGCCTTATCTAAATTCCCCAATACTCGATGCACTTCGCCGAGCGAAAGGTGAAATTTGGCTTCCAGGAATGCATCGCCCAAATCGAGGATTGCATTTAGCCCTCTGTTCAGATAGGACAAAGACTGATCATAATCATCCATTCCGTTATAAGCAGCCGAAATATTCATATACACTTTCGAAATATTAATCTTGTGTCCTGTTGTTTCGAAAAATTCTAACGCTTTAAGATGATGGTCAAGCGCATCTGGATACTCGCCTTGCATCCAATGAATTAGCCCCCTCAACATCAAGATCCTACCCAATCCATCTTTGTCATCAATTTTCTGGTAGATCTCTTCCGATTGGGAATAGTAATTTAATGTTTGGTCAAACTTCCCCACACCGCCAATCTCTTCTTGGCGATAATAGTTTATCCCAATTGCGACCTTAATATCGGCGATCCCTTTATAATGATTCAAGTCTTCAAAGATGTCTAGTGCTTGAAAAAAATATTCAAGAGATAGATCAAATTCTCTCTGCAGATAATAATACTGACCGATATTCCCTTTCGCAAAGGCAATCCCCTGATCATCGGAAAATTTCTGGAAATACGTGATAGATTGCTCGGCCTGCTCTTTGGCTTCCTCGATTTTATCCAAGTTAATGTTTGCTGTGCTTATGGCTAGTAGTCAGTCAATCGTGAATCTTAGGATATAAACGTTTCAATTTGATACGAG
>CAZVPR010000055.1:0-30030 GCA_964629085.1 uncultured Anaerolineales bacterium | reverse complement strand
TCGTTGGTGAAATTTATTTTCTGCATAGCCAGTGGCATATTATATCTCTACTTATGTCGTGGAATTTTATAAATCACAACGCTACCTTGCTGGAAAGCAATGGGCAGATTCCGGGCAAATTTGTCTTCACTCAAACCCGAAGTGCAATTCGCACTCCCGGCAACAAACGTTCCACGCTCTTTGGCTCCCACAAAAATGTAGCGAATATCATATTGCGAGATTATGTGTTGGGCTTCATCCCAATTTGGAGAGCAATACAAGCGTTCAATATCCGCTTTGCGCGAGCCCAACAGAGAGGTATCACCGCGCCATTGGATTTCATGGAATTCCCAGCCCAAAACAGTTGGATACCCCGTTTGGGATGAGACCCGGCCATAATCTGTAAAGCTGCCACCAACAGCCTCAGCGACGACACCCATTTCCGCCTCGTTCAACCAATCTATCGCCGCAGCTTCATCAGGCAGACTATTCCCGAAAAAATAGGTTCCATCCAGGGTCCATGTATCCGGATTGAATTTATTGGTCTTGGTCCACAAACCCATTGTCGGATATAGCAGACACAAGCCAATGATCAAAATCATGACAGCAAGAAAAACATATCGCCAGGCTGATCGCAATCGACTCCACAAGATTACTGTTGCGTAGGCAGCTGCCACGCCCCACATCAACCAGGCCAGGAAATAGAACTTGAAAATTGTGTTGATGCGATAGCCAAACATATCCCGCAAAAACAAAAATTCTGGTCCCAGAGTCAATAAACCGGCGATGATGATCAATAAAACCACAAAACGGTGAGAAGATTTGTCACAGTCATCAGCTTGCTGCGAAGAAGATAATATGTTCGCAACTGCCAACGACAATAATGCTACTAATGTCAGCAATGTACCCGGAGCTGTAAATCTACGAATTAGCCCTTCGGTGAGTACGGCACGCCAATTGGGGGCCGCCATGGAATTCAGGAATAGATCAGCAGCAAAGCCTGCGTTCGGGTTGATGGACGAGAACAATTTCAAGGAATTGATAATGCCGGTAACCAACAACGATATTCCCACCAATATTGCCACTAGAATAAAAGTCCATTGTAAACCTTTTCGCAGGCTCCCACCCTCCGATCGCTGATGCCAGAAGAAAACTAAATAAGCTAGCAACGGCACCAGGAAGGGCACAAACATAACCCAGAAATACACCCCTCGGGTGACGTAGATGATATTTGGCAATATGCCGCCCGCCTGGGATGAAAAACTAAGGTAAAAAGGCAAATACAAAACAATAGCAGCAATTCCTAAAACCAAGCTAAAAATCAAAAACTGCCCTAACAAATCGAGAATCTGCCGACCACGACTATCCCCCTTACTATTAGTCAGCAAATAGGCCCCTGCAAATAAGGCGACATAGAATGGCGCATCCCAGGTATTCAGGAAGGCCATTCCGCCGACAATAACTGCACTCAGAGCGAAGAATTGCGGCTGAATTTTAATATTTACTCGAGGTAGCCGGGTGTCGGCTTGGCTCAAATACAGGTGAAATGCCGCCGCGATAGCCAAAAATGCGAAAGGTAAGGCGAGAACATGAGGATGCAAATCAGCCAACAAAAAGGAAAAGAAGGGAAATTCATCGATGATATCGCCCTTGTTGACTCCATTGAAATCAAAATCCTGGACAACCCGCGATGATTGCCACCACCACCAATGGGGGTAAGGGTCTGAAGGCGGTGGTTGGCTAAAGCGCCCCATATCCAACCATTCCCATACTGGAGATGTCATTTGTCCGGATTCTTCCGTGCGCCAAAAAACGCCACCTAAGCGCAGAAGATGCAGTAAGCCACCCAAGTTGCTAACGATGAGCACAAAAAATGGAGCCAATAATGCTGAAAACTGGGCGCGGAGGCTAGGGAGCGATCTTTTCCCAGCCTGATGCTTCAAAAAGTTGTACAAAAGACCGTATGAGCCAATGGCGCCGAGTCCAAATACTAACGAACCACCCAAGTTGAAGGCGACATTCCCAACAGTGCCGGTGAACCGGGCTAGCATGGCAACCAAAACGTAGCCAAAGTAATAATAGGATATCGAGAAACCGGACATCCAGGGGTCGTGAGGTGGCAGAGTCGGTGATCGCAATATGGCATTGATGAAGGCCAACTCCATCGGCTTTTCGGTGCCGATGATTTCAGGGTTGGTGGCACGGATTATTGACCAGCCTGCAAAAGTAACAAAAAACAGGATTTCGACAGTCCCAACAAGGGACCTGTTTTCGATAATCCAAGATTTCACTTCGACAAAACCCATTCGGCTATTTAACCAAAACACGATGACAACCAACAAAATCAGGGCAATCATTTGACCCCCGACGTCATTATGTAATATGCCTAAAGTCCCCAACAACCAGAAGATATAGCCCCACAGCAGCCAACCCAGGGCGCGGCTAAAGGCATAACCTCGGTCAGCCAGAGCGGGCAACAGGGAGAAGGCCAAGGGAAAGGTCAAAAGACCGATGACAGAAATAAGCAGGTACCAGAAAATGAATTGGAGCATAATCAGTGGTCAGTGTTAGTGGTCAGAAAAAGGTTAACAAACAAACCTAATTATTGATCACTTCATAAATTACGGTTTCACCGTCTCGGTAAACTTCTTGCCAGAGTTTGCCGTCAAATTCATCAAATTTGTCCAGGCCTGGTCCAGCATATTTGGCACGTTCGAGTTGACCCAGAACGATAAAGCTAACGTCGAATTGTTGCAGAAAATCATAGGCCCAGGTTGCATCTTCGGTCTTGTAAAAATCATGAATACCATCGACACGTTCATAGATCCACTCATGGGGAACGATGGTGCGCTGTTGGCGTTGATGCCAATTCCAACCGATCACACCGGGCAGGCCTGTGTTGATGGAATAGCGAGTTCCAAGATGATATTCTACCTGGTTGGCTTCGATGATCACTGGCGAGCCCTGGATATTATCCTGCATCCAACGGATGGCATTGTAATCTTCGGATAAATCTAATTCGGCCCCTTCTTCGTGGTGTGTGGCGTATTGCATGTAAACCAAACCATCTAAAGTGTGAGGCGCCTTCCCTGTCAGGCGATCGTTGATTTTGGCAAAACTGCCCAGCAAGGGATACAGCGCTGCAACCCCCAACAGGAATATCAAGACGATTTGCCAAACCATTCGCCAGGGAGATAACCAGCGTGATAGCGGTTTCATCATCCATCCCAATGAAGCTGCCGCGCAAAGAGAAAGGAAGGTCCAGCCATGCAGGTAAAACTTGAACACCGTATTCATGCGGCCAATATCGCCAACAGCGTGGATGATCTCCACAGTCAAGGTGAGCATCATACCTGTGCCAACCAGGAAGAGCACAAAGCGTTTTGAATCGGACAGTCCGGGCCTGAAGAGCAGGATTCCAGCCCAAACAGCCAGAGGCAACACCAACCAAATGATATTTACTCCAAGGGCCACAGGAGGCTGAAACTCGCCAATTTTCTCCAACGGTAAATCAATCATCAAAATCAAAATGATCAATATGATCAAGCCCATGACTGCCAGGATAAAACCTTTATAGGGCTCTAGCTTCCGGAGGGCTGAAACTGGGGTTTTGGCCATCCAATCAATCGTCTCATAAATCATCCAAGACACAATTATGAAAAGGAACAACCCCCAGTGCGTGAAATACTCTGATACGGAGGTATTGGTGCCCGTCCAAACTGCAACGCTGGAGTAACCTTGACTGTACCAGTTGGCATAGGGCTTGTAGAGAAGATTTGAAATTGCCGCCAGGAGTATTATTCCGAAAAAGATCGCCAAAACTTTCAGGACAATTTGCGTTTGGTTGTCATACTTACTTTCATTAAATTTCCAATAGCGCCAGATGGCATAACTGAGGGCAACTGCGCCTAATGGTAAATACGTATAAATATCCGACAGATTGATTGGGTACATGGCACCAATAGCCAGCCCACCCAAGAAAAGTCCCAAGCCAATTTGAAATGCCGAACGTCGCTCTTTTCTCACCCAGGCTTTGCCCAACACGACGGATAGGGCCCAGGCGACAACCAATAAGGCAATTGGCAAAGCGATCATATGGGCATGCAAATCGGCATAAATAAAGGTAAAGAACGGAAATTCGGTGATGGGATTGCCATGTTCGGCAGCGATGACCCGGCTGGGATTCCAATACCATTCATCCATTCGAACTGGAATAGGAACGCCGGTAAAGGATTTAACTAATCCCTGAACGGTCCAGAGCAACTTTCGCAACCCACCCGCGGAACCTAGCTGTTCTGACGTGGCAGCAATCTTTTGGAATCCCCTTACGAACATCTGTAGAATTCCCAGATTCCCTAATACAGCCATCGCCAACGCACCACCCAGGGGAATCATAAAGCGGCTTTTCTTCGGGTTCTTCTCAATTTCAGCTTTACTGACAGTTTGCTTAGTCGTCAAATTCCAAACAATAGAGAAAGCGCTCATCGCCACGACGGAGAAAATGGTCGGCAAGATTAAATTGTATGCAAACGAAGGCACTATCCCCAAGAACTTGACCAAAACGGCAACGATGACAAATCCGTAATAATAGTAGTTGATATACCCCCCGGCAAACCAGGGGTCATAGGCCGGGAAGGATGTACTCTTAAGGACGGCGTTAAAATACGAAAAATCCATCGGCTTCTCGCCACCCTTCCAAGGATGCCACAAATCTGGATTGCCAAATCGGATCAACAACAAAAACAGGAAGAATGCCAGGAAAAACCCTTCGACCATCAAATAGTAATTTCTATTCTCTCGAAGATCCTGAGAAATCTCAGCGCGCTGGCGGTAGGCCAGGTAGCCACCCAAGGCGATCATCAACAATATTGCAAACCCAATCGTATTACGGTTGAAAGGGATACGCGCCGAACCCGCTATCCAAACCAGATAAGCCAACAAAAGCAAACCAAATGTTCGGGCCAAGGGATATCCCCGGTCATTCAATCCTGGTAGTGCAAAGCGTACAATTGGGAAGGTGATCAATCCTAATAAAAATACGCTCACATACCATAATATTACACCCAAAGCTTGAACCCTGTTTTGAAGTGCTTCGGGATCGAAATAATCAGACCAGGTGCCACCTGCGCGCTGCTCGGCTAAGCGATTTGTGGGCAGCATCAGATTAGCAGGGAAAGTTTCGGCTTTGCGCGGGGTGACATGGACAACCTTGGCGAGATCCACAGTTCCGAGGATTTTCTCGACTTTTGCAGGATCAAAATCTTCAGATTTTTGGAAAACAAAAACTTTGGGGTGATCATAAACCGTGAAGGCTTCTTCGGCGAATTGATCGTTGAGTTCAAAATGCCCAATTGTGGGATTCGATTGGAACACCTTCACCAAATCGAAACCCAAATTACCTCCGAACGTCCCAGGCTGTGCGACGGTATAGCACCATTCAATTTCTCGATCATCAGGGCAACCCAATAAATTGCGGTAATAGGTCGATGTTAGCGGGTAGCGTTCCGGTACCCGCGGAGTTGTTCCCCACTGCCGGCTGGAGGTGATCAAAATGTAGTCGGCCTGAGCGATTGTACTGGTGAAGCGTGGCATTTTTTCTTCGTTATCTTCCCAGTACATCTCAAAGTTGAGCCCCCCCTGGTAGATGCCGCCATAGGGATCGTATCCATCTACACGTAGAGGTAAACCGTCATCCCAGGACGACTCATTGGCTAAGGCAGTCCCTTCTATCGCCAATTCGCCGGTTCCATCAAGGGTGAATTCCATGAAATAATCACTGCCCTTCTCCACTGTCAACGGGCTGTTCAATTGCAAAGTATAGGTTTCCCCACGACGGTCAGTGGCGGCTAAAAATTGGGATGTCACGCTGGCCGTTGCTAAAACTGCCCCATCGGGTTGATCAGAAATCTGAACAGAAAGCGTTTGGGGAACACTGTTTTCAATCTGATTTGCCAAAATTCGTGACAGAGTGATTCCCAAGAGGTTTCCATCCCTTTCTGGGTTGAAATTCAATACATAGGGAAGCCCGAAACGCGCAACACATCCGGGCGCGTTGGGAAGCCCTTGATTTACAGAAACATCAGGGGTCTCGATTTGGGCAACGACCGTTCCACAAAGATCGACCTCTTCCAGGTTGCCTAACACTTCAAAGCGGAGGGTATAGGTCTGCACAGAACTCACCTGGTGAGCCTGTGTGAACATGTATGGCTGCGAACCATCAAGCACTTCAGGCAGATCAGCGGCGGAAATGGTGATAACTTCCAACAAATCATCCTCACTGGGTGATGAAGAAAGGCTGATCAATAAAGTTCCGGTAGAATTTACATCCAGCACATGGGGCAATTTGATTTCTGTCAACTCACCAGTGTAGGCAGCCACAAAGGAAGTTTTGTAGGGATTATCCTCCTGAATAGAATCGCTCTCGCCAAAGCGGACTGGCTGGCTAGTGACTTCATCCGAAGTCTCGATATGCAGTGTAATTGGGCCAGGGAAATTCTGGAACATCCATCGCGAGGCTTCGACGCGGGTGTGCGGTTCAGTATAAATATTCGTAAAGGCAAAGGCGTAAACAGATGTAATCCCTAAAACGAACACGCCAATACCCCATGCTAAAACCTGACTCCCCCGGCAACTGACCACTGACCGCTGACCGCTTTCACCTATTCGTCTGCGATAATCATATAACGCAATAATCGCCCAAGCTGCGAAGATCACTAATGTCGGGTAAATGGGCAATTGGTAGCGCATTGTGCTGTTCCATTGGCTGGATTGCCAGACAAAATAGATCGCGGTCCAGCCCCAAACAACGCTGTGTTTTTTCCATTCCCCCCGGATGATGCGATAACCCATCCACAGAAAACCAGCCCAAGCTACAATCCCAAGCGGCAAACCTAATCCCCACAGCACAATATTCTGCCACGAAAACCAGACAGGTCGACGGGCCCATTGCAAAGCAGGTGGGAAATCGACATCGCCGCCGGCTTGAGCCTGAATGGATTTCATGTTCTCGAGCCACAAAGGATTTAAGCCCAAGCCATCAAAGGCATAGGGTTGGAAAATTCTGAACGCCAATAGGCTTACAAAGGCAGCCAAAACCAGGTAAAGAAAAACACGGCCAATTTCTTGATTCCGCCCTTCAGGGGAGAGACGAGAAAAATATATCAATGCGGCACCGGGCAACACAATGGCAATCGGTGCGGCATTGATCTTGGATGCTACTGCCATTCCTAAAGCCAAACCAAAGAGAACAAAATGCCAGGAGGTAAGCACAATCGCTGGCCCACCACTCTTCGATCCCCCATCTCCCCTTCCCAGATTCATCAGATCAACCGCGAAATAAATCGCCAACATCATGAAGAAGTTGGTAAATGTATCGACCGTGAAGAAATGCGACTGTTGCTGAGGCAGGACAGCCACGGCGTAAAAAGCGCTTGCCAGCAAGCCAACTCGATGGTCATAAAGCTTGCGCCCCACCAAAAATACCAGCCAGACTACCGCCAGGTCAGACAATGCCGATAAGGCACGACCGACCAGATACACTTCCCCATAACCGCTGTTCCCTAGCAAATCGGCCATGTAACGGACGATGAATATCGGCAGCGTACCATAAACGAAGAAGCCGTGCCCTCGATTATGAGGATTCAGGCTGGATTCAGATGTATCAAAATATTCGCCAATACTCTGCACCGGCGAAATGCTCGATTCGACCATGGTCAAGAAGCGTTCATCCGGATGCAAGTGCTGTTCTTCATCCCAATCCAAACCGATCAAACGCAAGTAGGCCCCCACAACGAGAATGAACGCCAACAACACAATGAAAATCAAGCGTTGTCGGGTGGGTTTCCTTCGAGAAATTTGTTCTTCAGTCATAAAGTACCTGATTATTGTTCAACGGGAGGCACGAAGTAGAGATAGAAATCTCGGCCATCTACCTGGGCATCATACAATTCTAGCGACCCCAGCGGATAAAGATCACGTAAAGTATTCAAGGCTTCGGCATCTTCTGGTTTAAACAGGAAGAGCTTGGTGCGAGGATCGTCTTTTGTGATGTGCAATTGATCAGGCCAAAGGCCGTAATCATGCAAGGGTACGCCGGCTCGAATTCCCACCAAGCGCGTATCTACCCAATGAGGATATGGAACTACCCAGGCCGTTTCTTCCGTTCCAATTGTGTCGGCAAATTGCCGGATCACCGATCCTAACTCGGAGGTATTCCAAACATCACGAGTGAAATTGTGGCGATATTCCCTAAAGACAAGGTTATAATTTTGGGAACTGGATCCCGCGAAAAGTAGGATCACTACCCCCCAAGCTATTCGTTGCCCCCAAGCAGTATTCGTTAGACTACCTTTGAGCGTGGTAAAAAATCCATCCAGCGCCAGCCCTACGAGGAGAAAAACGGGGATTAATGCTCCACTCGTTCTGTTCAAAGAAGGGTTCTCAGCCGGGAAAGCCAGAGATAAAACCGAGGGTATCAGCAGCATTGGTATGGATAACAATAAAAACAGATCCAACCAACTTTGCTGACGGGCATATCGGATGATGAGCAACACGATACCAATAAAGAACAATGCGGCCGAGATCACACCCAATGCTGGCCGTCCAGGAATTGAATGTACCCAAATTGCACCGTTATCCCAAAAGAACATGCCTAATGCTTTCCTAAAGTTGTTCAAGAATATCTGCCAGATGGGGTCAGCGATGTTTACTTCCGCCCCCGTCATACGCGTCATCATTCGATATGAAAACATTTCCATGTTCGATAACGCATAACGCAGGAGTGGTAGAAATACTAACAACGAGGTGAAAATCAGGATAACAGCGCCCCACAATCCCCGCTGACGTGCCTCCGTGGTTCGATGGTGCGCCAAATACAACCCAAGAGCCAGCAAAACGACAAATGGTACAAACCGATACGGGCTGTAGCCATGCAAGCCTAATCCCAAGAAAAGACCTGCCAACAGAAAATCATTGCGAGTGCCACGACGTAAGCCGCGCACGAGAAAGTACAAAACCGGCGCCGTAAACAATGGATACAATGCAAACCTCAACGCAACCCTTGAGATCACATTGGGCCAATATGCGACGCCTGCAAAAGCCATGGCAAAGAGCCCTACCCGGCGATTGGCAACCTCTTTTCCCATCAAATAAATGAATGGCAAAGTAAACAACCCCGCCAGGGCTGTCCCAATTTTTAGACTTATGAAGGATAAACCGGTACCGAAGATAATTGAAACGGCCGCCGTGAGGTACATTTGAAAAGCTTCACGCCCGGTATTTCGGGGAAAGAAGATGCTGTATTGGCCGGAAAGAACATCAGAAACATCAATCAACTTTTCAGCGTGATCGCTGAACATTTCGGAGGGCACCTGGTCGAGATGATAAAATCGAAAGAAAGATGCCAGAGCAAATATAATAATTACCAGGATTGCCCAGGGAGAAAGGTGCAACCCTTCAGATGCAAATCGTTCTTTGGCTACGCGCATCTTATTGAGGAAACCTGTCGGCCGCCAAAAGACAGCAAAAAACAACCCAATCGACATAATCCACAATAATAAATTCACCTGGGTAAAACGGTTTTCCCCAAAGGTGATAAAGGCCAGCAACCCCAACCCGAGGCTAATCCACATAAAGATTGAGCGAACATTTAATGAATCTGCGACCAATTCCCCAGCTGGATTATCAGGCAGAGATATCTTTCCCCTGAGGTTCCCCAAAAGCAGCATACCTGTCACGATCAAATAGATTACCAAACCCGTCAGAACGAATCGATCGGGCGGTTCGAATGCTAGTTGAGCGACCAAACTTAATGTGATAGGAGTAATCGCCCACCAACCCTTCCATTGCGCAATATTCAACTCTCGTAGTTGAGAAAAATTAAAGGATTTTGTTTCAGCGCGAGAGACTGATCCACCGCCGGAACCCAAGGGCATACTTTCAACCGATACTAGAAATGGATCAGCGCCCGGCTCTTCACCCACAGGAGGAATTTCAACAACTTCGCCCCGCCAGAAGAATATTTTCGATTTTACGTAATCGAGAACAGAGGGTTCATTCATACCATACCCCAATAATTTACCATCCATTTTTTAATGAAATTTTTTGAAAAAAACCCCTGGTAGAAGGGGTTCGAAATGGCTAAAAGGTAATCCATATTTTACTATGCAAATTTATCAAATCATGAGTTTACAGATGCTGAAGTCAGGCAAAAATGCAATCCACATCTCTAACAAGTCGATTATTATAGCACACCGGACCATTTTTTCCGCGGGGTAATTCAACGAGAGTGGTCAAATGAGTGGTGTTGAAATCTCTTGATAATATACAGCATGGGCGTGATGTATTTCGTGGTGACTGAACAGCACCCTTCGATACACCCGAATTCTTTGCGGGTTACTCAGGATACTGACGCCTTCAATTGTGATAACACCACCTATTCGACCACTCCCAATTCTACTGAAGAAAAAGGTATAATCAAGCGAGCGATGTCTTTACCACCACGTTAATTCTTCCATAAATAATCAAATCATGAATTCATCACTGAGAATCCGATTACTCACATCGCTTTCCCTGGCGATTTCTCTTTTCATCATCAGCACGGTGGGATATCACGGGTTGGAGAATTTTTCCTGGCAAGAAGCCATTTACATGACTATTATTACCCTTTCCACCGTGGGATTCGGCGAAGTGCGTCCGTTATCACCAACTGGGCAAGTGTTCACAGCTGGTATCATCGTCATGGGGGTTATTGTCTTCGCAGTTTTTTTCGGAACATTGACTGAATATATCATCGCCGGAGAGTTGACCGGTTCGATAAAGAAGAGACGTCTCATGAACAAAATCAATAATTTAAAGGACCATTATATTGTTTGTGGCTTTGGCAGGGTCGGTGAACAAGTTGCCCTGGAACTACTGAACTTGGGAATGGCATGCGTCGTCATCGATCAAAACACATCCGCAATAGAGATTTGCGAATCCCGGGGGCTGGCATATATTCGTGGAGATGCGACCGAAAACGAAACTTTACGTCAGGCAGGAATCGAGAAAGCCCAGGGACTGGTCGCGGTATTAAACAGCGACGCTGCCAATGTTTTTGTTGTTCTTAGCGCACGCTCGCTCAACCCAGAATTGATGATCGTGGGCCGTTCAACAGGCGAGGAGTCCGAAGAAAAATTACGTATGGCTGGAGCCAACAGGGTGGTTTCTCCTTATAGCATGGCGGGGTACCGGATAGTAAATCAATTGACACGCCCGCATGTCACCTATTTCCTGGATACAGCCATGCGAAGCAAAGGCCTGGATTTATGGTTAGATGAAATTCGAATCTCGCCCGAGTCTGAACTGATATCACAAAGCATGGGGGAAGCCAATGTCCGCTCACGGACTGGAGCAAACATCATTTCCATTCTTAGGGGTGAGGATCATCAAGTATTGGATTGGACCCCGGATTTGTGCTTTGAAATTGGAGATATGCTCATTGTTGTGGGTAACCCCAGAGAATTATCTGCTCTGGCTGAATTGTCTAAGGACAATCGTTACGAAACGAACCACAATCCTTGAGGAAGCTTATATTTCGTCAGGGAGTTGGGCCCTCATCGAAATTCTTGTGAGACCACATTTCATTTATAATTTGGTATGTCAACCATTTACTGCATCCCGGAGGATCGATGGCAGATTCACAAAACACTCACCACTACGGGGACCGCCAAAAAAAATTAACGGAATCTTTAGAACATTTTAACTTGGACACTTTGGCACTTAATCCAGGTCCTAGCCTGCCTTATTTTACGGGGTTGGAGTTCCATCTGAGCGAGCGCCCTGTGGTCGTCTTCTTCAGTCCAGACAATCCACCGATCATCGTATTACCCGAATTAGAAGCGCCTAAACTTCAAAATTTGGCTTACGAAATTCAAGCATTTACATATGGAGAAAATCCGGCCACCTGGGAAGAAGCGTTCAATGCAGCCTTCAAGGAAGGTGGATTTGCCCAGGGAGAAATCGGGTTGGAACCACGCGCCTTCCGTGTTCTTGAACTTAATCTCCTTCAAAAAGCTGCACCCAGAGCAAATTTTGTCTCGGGGGAAAACTGTGTCGCAAAGCTTAGAATGCAAAAAGACGAGCCCGAAATCGAGGCCATGCGCAAAGCCGTCAATATCGCTCAATCTGCTCTGCGATCGACCTTTCCTTACATGAAAGTCGGCCGTACAGAAAAAGAAATTGCCGCAGAATTGACCATGCATTTGCTTAGACATGGATCAAATCCACATTTACCTTTTTCACCGATTGTCTCAGGAGGCCCTAACAGCGCAAATCCTCATGCATCGCCAACTGACCGCCCCTTGGCCTCAGGAGATTTGCTGGTTATTGACTGGGGTGCAAACGTCGACGGTTACTATTCGGACATCACCCGCACTTTTGCATTGGGAGACGTTGAGGACGAATTCTGTAAAATTGCGGACATTGTGAAACAGGCCAACGATGCCGGTCAGGCCATCGCGGGTCCTGGAGTTTCTGCCTCGGCAATAGATAATGCCGCTCGGAAAGTAATCGATGACGCCGGATATGGAGAATATTTCACCCATCGAACGGGACATGGATTGGGTCTGGAGGGTCATGAGGAACCTTACATCCGTGGTGACAACGACCAAAAGCTCGAAGCAGGTATGACCTTCACAATCGAACCCGGTATTTACCTGCCGAATCGGGGCGGCGTGCGCATCGAAGATGATGTAGTTGTCACAGAGACTGGCATCGAGAGTTTGTCTGATCTTCAACGAGAGATAATCACCATTAAGGATTAGGAATGTCATCAAATGAGCTTCCGTCTCACCTGCGAGCAAAAGTCATTGAACTAATAAAGCAAAACCGCAAAATCGAAGCAGTCAAAGTTGTCCGAGAAACTATGCGTTGGGGACTGGCCCAATCCAAAGACACAGTTGACAATCTAGCCAAAGAACTGGAGTAAAAAATGTCGGGGAAAATTATCCCAACCGCAGAACCATTCTTCTTTTCAGGAGATGAGATTGGTTGTTTGGTGGTTCACGGATTCACGGGTACACCCAAAGAAATGCGCTGGATGGGTGAGTTTCTTGCAAAAAGAGGACGTACAGTTTTGGGTGTCCGTCTCGCCGGACATGCTACCACTACCGAGGATATGATTCGGACCCGCTGGCCCGATTGGCTGGCATCTGTTGAAGATGGTTATTGCCTGCTCAAAGATTGCACCAGTCAAATCTTTCTTGTGGGCCTCTCCATGGGAGGCGTGCTTTCTTTGCTCTTCGCATCAAAATTCCCCGTGAAGGGTGTCGTGGCCATGTCTACACCCTATGAATTACCTCCTGACCCACGTCTCAAATATGTTCAATGGCTGCATTGGTTCAAGCCTTTTATGCCTAGCGGTGAATCCGATTGGCACGACAAAAAAGCAGAGGCAGACCACGTCAGTTATGGTGGCTATCCAACCCGATCTCTTGCGGAATTGAATGGCTTGCTGCCCGAAATGCGAGCTGGCCTTCCTAATATTACGGCCCCAACTTTGCTAATGCATTCCCGCAATGACGACGGCGTATCACCTGAAAGCATGCCCAAGATCTATCAATATCTGGGTAGCGAAGACAAACATATGCAGTGGTTCGAGAACAGTGGGCACGTCTTAACGCGGGATGCAGAAAGAGAAAACGTGTTCCAGGCGGCTGCTGAATTTGTCGAGAAACACGCGCAGTAATGCACAAATCATCGTTGGCTTCGCTCATTCTATTGTTGCTCGTCAGCTTGGCATGCGGCAGCACGCCTGACATCGCAACGCCAACAATTGACCAACATGCTCTTGAAACAGTGGTCGCTGCCACACTGGAAATTGCAGAAGTCCCAACTGAAACCATTGCTGCGATTCCCACAAATACACTCCCCGCTCCAACAACGCACCCGCCCGCTTCCCCAACCGAATTACAAGCCTGCCTGCCGGCACATCCCGGCATACACAGCATCTCCCAACCAATTGGATTTGGCGGCAATATCAACACCCTCGCCATCCAATTTTTCGATTTCAATGGGAACTTGCTCGGGAATGTGCAAACCCCAGGCATGACATGGCTGGATCCTAACCAGATCCATATCGGCGAGTCCTTATCGCAAAGTATTCCCAATATTCCGATAGTCTACAACAGCTTGGAAAACGCCGGCACTCTCAAACGCACCGAAAATGGCATCTCCAACCCTTTGGTGCTCGCCCCTAACCTGGTCACGCTGACAGGGGCGGAGGGCAGCTCTGTCATTACTTTCAGCACGAATGACACAGATCAAGCTACTGGAGGTTGGGTCAGCTATCTTTACGCCGGCGACTTGGAAGCCATAAACGGTGCTCAACCCATGCTGACGCACTCTGCAGGAGATGGATTTGTTATCTATCCTTTAGCACTGCGTGTAGAAGCGGGCATCGTCCAAGGTGTCTGGTACACGCTTTCGATGTGGGGTGTTGGCAACATCAATTTTGCCCCTTACAACGGACTTTATTATCACAATTTCTTCGATACGCAAACCAGTCAGTTTTTACCCTTTACCGATCGACTGGCCGGATTTTCTCCCGACCAGACCCTGGTAGCTTTTTTGCCAGGAATGGGGGCAAATCCGGGAGGCTCTGGAAACAGCCTGACCCTCCGAAATCTGGTCACATGCCAGGATACAGTCATCCCCTTCAACCCGGTCACCAACCTTGGCGCGGGATTCGTCAGTTTCTCACCGGACAATCAATACCTGGCCTGGCTGGAGGCCAGCGGTCCCAACACCATGGAAGCTCAAATGCGCTTGCGCATTGCCAAAAGCAATGGAGATATTTTGAGAGACGCATTATTTCAGGAATTGAGCAGTCTCACCGGGGGAGAAAATCCAATTTTTATCAAACCTGTCGGATGGCTGGCAAATCATCTTTTGCTGCTAGAAATAGGTGTTTCCTCCGTAAACCCGCTAATTGTGGTCTGGGCTCCAGATGCGCTGCAACCCCTGGATCCTGCATTGGGCGCGAATCAGTCCGCACTTTTAGCAGAGGGCGTTTTTGCCGGATTCTTATATCCATAAATCAAACTTATAATAAAATCTTGCTCCCAGCCTGTTTTTGTTGTGTGAGCTTGTGAGGATCATGAAAATAACACATCAATATTCGTCAAACTCGTACTCGTAACCGATCGGTATAATTTTTGACCACTGATTTTAAAACGTCAGCTAGGCAGAATAATTTTACACACTAGTTTTTCTCAACGTATTCAGGAGGAAACAATGGAAGCCATTATATTTTTACAAAGTTTAGGAGAATGGCTGGTTCCGATAGCAGAGTTTTTTACTTTTCTGGGTTTTGAAGAATTTTATCTCTTGATCATGCCAGCAATCTATTGGTGCGTTGACAGCCTCATTGGGGCACGACTGGCGGTAATGTTAGTCGCTACAACCAGCTTGAATGGAATCTTGAAATTGGCATTTCACTCACCGCGTCCTTATTGGGTTTCGACTGACATAAAAGCGCTTAGCTCTGAAACTTCCTTTGGAATTCCATCTGGGCATGCCCAAAACGCTTTTGCACTTTGGGGCACTTGGGCTGGTTCACTCCAAAGGGCATCGGGCTGGCTAATCGCCGGAATTGTTATTCTGATGATTGGCCTATCGCGGTTAGCATTGGGAATGCATTTCCCCATCGATGTGTTATTGGGTTGGTTCTTCGGGGGGCTTTTATTTTTGATATTTTTCAGACTTGAAAAACCGGTCTTGACCAGGATAAATTCTCTATCAATCCGTAACCAGATTTTAACAATATTGTTGATCACTTTCGCTATTTTGATAATCGGCAATCTGATGATCACAATCTTGAACTTTGAGTTACCTGATTCTTGGGTTAGCAATGGGATCCTGGCTGGAACCAAGCCAGATCCACTCAGCCGGGATGGCTTTACAACCGCCTCCGGAGTATTTCTAGGTTTGGGTTTAGGCCTGATTCTGATGAAACAAAGGGGAGGATTCGATCCCAAAGGAAAAATCTGGAAACGCTTTACACGATATCTCTTGGGCATCGTGGGCACCCTGGCCTTATGGGCCGGCCTCAAAGCCATTTTTCCTTCTGGCGAAGAATTCATACCCCAAGCCTTCCGCCTGGTGCGTTACACATCGATCGGCTTTTGGGTTTCTGCGGGCGGACCGTTGGTATTCATGCAATTTAAATTGATGGATTCTAAATAGGAAATTTATGGCAGCAAGTTTTCCTCCATCCGCATCAATCACCATTGATAAAACTACCGCCCGTCGGTACATCCTGGCGCATCAAAAACTTTGGCCGCCGCGCCAACTCAAAGGGAAAGCAGGCGTTCGAAAGTTTATCCGCCACGTGGGCAGCATTCAATTCGATCCTATAAACGTAGTCGGCCGCAACCCAGATTTGGTGCTGCAATCTCGGGTCAAAGATTATCGCCCCGAGATGCTGGATCACCTGCTCTACCAGGATTATCAACTGCTGGATGGCTGGGACAAGATGGCTAGCATTTACTCTGCTGAAGACTGGCCCTTCTTTTTTAGACACAAAAAATTCCGCCGTCAAATTGAAAACCCCCGCCGCCCTCAACAAGAAGTTATCCAAAATGTACTAGCTGAAATCGAACAAAGAGGCCCGCTTTCGTCTCTCGAATTCGACAATCAAGAAAAAACAGATTGGTTCTGGGGACCGACCAAAATCGTGCGCGCCGCGCTGGAAACCCTTTTCGGAGAAGGTTACTTAGGCGTTCATCACCGGGTCAACAACCGGCGATATTTTGACCTGATCGAGCGGTTGTTACCCGCCGATTTACTGCAGATACCCGACCCCAACCAAACCGAAGAACAATATCAGGACTGGCACATCCTGCGCAGAGTGGGCTCGATGGGGCTTGCCTTCCCCAACGCAGGGGAACATTGGTACGGGATCATAGAAGTGAAAACACCAGAACGCAAACGGATCATTTCCCGCCTAGTTGAACGCGGCGACTTGATTTCCGTTGATATTTCCGAAATTCCAGAAAAAACCTATTTTATGCGTAAGGTTGATCTTTCCACTCTGGAGGCGGTATCAAACCCTACTACTGCAGGTGCGGCAATCCTGGCTCCCCTGGATAACTTGCTCTGGAACCGCAAGAACAACAGCTGGTTGTTTGATTTTGAGTATATTTGGGAGGTTTATAAGCCGAAAGCCCAGCGACAATATGGTTATTACACCTTACCTGTAATCTACGATTCCAGGTTTATCGCCCGCTTTGATCCGGCTTTCGATAAGAAAACCCGGCATTTGACGATACAGAATTGGTGGTGGGAAAAAGAGATTGAACCAAACAAAAAAATGGAAGCCGCATTGATTGCATGTTTCCAGGATTTTGTTGCCTATCTAAAGGCCGAAAAACTTATTTTAGGGAAACCAATATTGCATGAAGCAACACTTCGTTGGATGAAATCAATTCGCCTGGGCTGATTGGGAGAAATTATTCGGAAAATCGGCGCGCATTTCGGGCCCTGGCTTTCTCCAATTCCTTGGCGCGATTCTTAGGCGGTGCCTTTGTTTCCAAGGATGCCAGCAGTTCTGCTGAAGCAGATGCAATCGCCTCCACCGCAGCTTCAAAAGGGGCTTGATTCACTTTCGAAGGTTGTCGATATCCACTGATCTTTCGTACGTATTGCACGGCCGCGGCACGAATTTCTACCTCTGTTGCCGGAGGGTCGTAGTTGTAAAGCGTGCGGATATTTCTACACATAGCGTCCTTTTTTCCAATATTTTTAAAGAAACCAGGAAGCCATGAAATTGTTCGCCTGTCGGCTTTCCTGAATTCCTGGGTTCCTGATGTTACTTGGACTGATAAAGTTGGCGATCCTCAATAATTTGAAATACTCTGGGATGCAGGAATTGCTGATACTCCAATCCCTGAGCAACTCGGTGGCGGATATCAGTAGCAGATATTTCTGACAAGGGCATATCGACAAACTTTAATTTAGTTTTGATCCCTTGAATTTGTAATTCCAATCTTTCCAGATTGATGTTTGCCCCCGGCCTGCGCACAACCCCAATCCCTTCACAAGCCTTGACAAATAGATCCGGAGAATGCCAGATGGGCAGATCGTGCAACGAGTCCCCTCCCATGAGATATATCAATTCATCGCTGGGATATTGCTGACGAAGCAATCGAACCGTATCCACTGCAAAATGTGGCGGAGGCCGATCGATATCTACTCGCGATAGTTCGAAAGAAGGGTAATCTGCTATGGCTTTATTGACCATTTCTAGACGATATTCTAAAGCCGTTATCGGTTCTCCAGCTTTATGGGGAGGCTTATCCGTTAGAACCCAAAGCAACAAATCAAGCCCAAGCGCTTCAACGGCTTTCTCCGCAAGTTGAATATGCGCACAATGGGGTGGATCAAATGTTCCACCGAAGGCTCCGATTCGCACGCTACTCCGCCCACTCTAATTCATATTCACCGATAAAGACTGTATCCCCAACTTGAACTCCGGCCTCATTGAGAGCCTCTTCGATTCCCAAAGTCTGCAAAATGCGCTGGAAGCGGCGTATAGATTGATCATATTCCCAATACGTCATCGCGGCGGCACGCTCTATGGCATCACCATGAACGCGATATCCTTCCAAAGTGTGTTCAATGGAAAATTCACGCGGGTCGCTTTCGAGTTTGTACACAGGGAGATCTTCTTCGAAAATCTTGGTTTCCTCGGGAAGTTCTTCCAAAATTTGATGTGCTCGATACAACACCTGTCGAACCCCGGTACCGGCAACGGCCGAGATCGCAAAAGTTTCGTAACCGCGCTTATCCAATTCTTCTTTCACCAGCGGCCAGATTTCCTGGACGTCGGGCAAGTCCATTTTGTTGAAAACCACCAACTGGGGTTTTTCTGCCAGGTCAGGGTCAAAAAGGGCTAACTCACTATTGATTTGTGCAAAATCGATCAATGGATCATCCCCCATGCCATCCAAAAGATGGATCAATATGCGCGTGCGCTGGATATGTCGCAAGAATTCATGGCCCAGGCCAATCCCCTGGTGCGCCCCCTCGATCAAACCGGGAATATCGGCCAAAACGAGTGTTGTCTCAAGGTCTAGTTCCGCCACACCTAAATTTGGCTGGAGCGTAGTGAATGGGTAGGAGGCGATCTTTGGAGTAGCGTTGGTCACCGCGGCCAGCAATGTCGATTTTCCCGCATTAGGAACACCGACAAGCCCAATATCGGCAATCAGCTTCAACTCCAGACGAATTTCGCGCTCCTGGGGGGGTTCTCCCTTTTCTGCAATGCGAGGCGCTTTATTGGTTGAGGTAGCAAATCGGGCATTACCGCGCCCGCCCCTGCCACCCGCACAAGCAATCAACGTCTGTCCGGGCGCGACCAAATCACCAATCAGTTCGCCAGTCTCATCATCATAAACCAACGTTCCAGGGGGCAACTGCATAACCAGGTCATCCCCGGATTTTCCGGTTTGGTTGTTCCCTCCGCCCCTGAGGCCATTTTCAGCATAATAGTGATGTCGGCGGCGGAAAGTAAAGAGCGTGTTCAAGGTGGGTTCGACTACAAAAACCACATCCCCGCCTTTGCCGCCATCCCCGCCATCTGGGCCGCCGCGCGGCACAAATTTTTCCCGTCGAAAGTGGACGATACCTGCACCACCACGTCCGGATCGTAATTTAATCTTGATTTCGTCTATAAACATAATGGGTAACGATAAGATTTTATTTTTGGGTAATATTGGGAAGGATTATACCATTTATAGATTTTTTCGCATTGCCTATGCTATAATAACCTACACCCGTGACAAATTACCCAAAATAAATTATGGTAGCAGAGAAACCCAGGAGTGCAGCTTATGGTGAAACATGATATTCCCGGCATTGTTATTGGTAGACTGCCCCTATACCTTCGTACATTACAACGCATGGCCCAAGAAGGCCAAAGAGTTACCTCATCTCAGGAGTTAGGTGATAAATTGGGGGTATCCGCAGCTCAAATCCGTAAAGACCTATCTCAATTCGGTGAATTTGGCAAACAAGGAACTGGCTACAATATTAAGTACCTTAGTGAGCAGCTTCGGAGCATCCTCAACCTGGACCGGGTTTGGGAAATGGCCATCGTGGGCGCTGGGGATGTCGGCAGTTCTTTAGCCAACTATCCTGGATTTCGAGACCGAGGCTTTCAAGTTTCAATGATCTTTGACAATGACCCGAAGAAAATTGGCAAACAAATGGGGATGATCTTTGTTCAAGATATTGCTGGGATGGAAAAAGCAATCCGAGAAGCGGAAATAAAGGTTGCCGCATTATCTACTCCAGCTGACCACGCGCAAGAGGTTACCGATAAATTGGTCGAGGCTGGAGTCAAAGCCATCCTCAATTATGCCCCTATTCAACTGGTTGCACCTGAGTTTGTACGAGTTGAATATCTCGATCCAGCCACCCACCTGCAAAAAATGTCTTACTATCTCAAATAAATTTCAATTGTTTTGATAAAAAATCGGACTGGAATTCCAGTCCGATTTTTTATTGGATTACACCGTAGAATAATGGCAGCGGCTCAATGGGATCGGTGCTCCATTTATGAGCAGCAATCAACCTCTGGCGTGCAGCTGTCAATTTAGCCTGATCATTGCCATGGATGGTGAACAGCGGCTGTCCTGCCACCACGCGATCGCCCACTTTGCGATGAATCTCGATACCAACGGCGTGATCAATAGGATCGCTTTTCTTCGCGCGCCCGGCCCCCAGGATCACAGCCGTCTCACCAACAGTTAATGCATTGATCTCGCACAAATATCCGCTCTGGGGAGCAGATACTTTCTCTACCAAAGATGCCTTTTCGAATCGGTCGGGATCATCGACATAACTCACATCCCCATCTTGGGCGATGACCAAATCTCGGAACCGTTCCCAGGCCCGGCCTTCGGCAATAGCAGCATCAATCATCGGGCGGGCATCAGCCTCGTCGGCAGCAACCCCGCCTAATATCAGCATATGGGCAGCAACTTCAAAACAATGTCCCATAAAATCGTCTGGCCCTTCACCCTTTAGCGTCAGGATGGCTTCTTTCACTTCTAATGTATTACCCACCGCGTTCCCCAAGGGTTGATTCATATCGGACAATAACGCGACTGCTTTGCGATTTGCCAACCGGGCGATATCGACCATCAGTTCAGCCAGGATGCGGGCTTCTTCCATAGTTTGCATGAACGCCCCTAAACCAACTTTAACATCGAGCACAATACCATGTGCGCCGCCAGCTATCTTCTTGCTCATTACCGATGAAGCGATCAATGGGATCGAGTCAACTGTCCCGGTGACATCGCGCAAGGCATACAATTTACCATCGGCTGGTGCTAAGTTAGCCGTCTGTCCAGCCAGAACTAACCCGACATCTTTGATCTGCCTCAAAAATTCATCCGTGTTGAGAGCGCAGTCAAAACCAGGAATTGACTCCATCTTGTCTAATGTGCCGCCCGTGAAACCAAGCCCACGACCGGACATCTTGCCAACCGGGAGTCCGCAGGCAGAAACCAGCGGTTCCACAACCAAGGTAGTCTTGTCACCAACGCCGCCGGTGGAGTGCTTATCGACAGCAAAAGGCACCACCTGGGAAAGATCGATGGTTTCGCCTGTTTCCACAATTGCCAGAGTCAGGTCTGTAGTTTCTTGGGGGGTCATGCCGTTGATTAAAACTGCCATGGCCCAAGCCGAAGCCTGGTAATCGGGAATGTCTCCCTTGGCATATCCCTGAATGAAGTGCTCGATTTCTGCCCTGGTCAGTTCCCCTCGATCACGTTTTTTGGTAATAATATCTACAGCGCGCATGAAAACTCCAATTCATTGGGGCTTAATTCGAACGTAGGAGAATAAATTATACCTGATCTGTGGGCCTTCGTTTGCGATCATTGAAAACGCCTGCCACACCCAGTAGAACCAGTGCCGCTCCCGCGATTGTCCAAACAGTGATTGGCTCGTTCAGGATCAGCCTACCTAAAAACACGGCGATCACCGGGTTGACATAGGGGTAAGTCATGACAATGCTGGTGGGCAGCAGCTGCACTGCTCTCACATATGAGGTAAATGCGAACAATGAACCAAATACCACCAAATAACTCCAGGCCAACCAGGCCTCAGGAATTGGCGTCGGCATGGGCTCGCGGCTAATCAAAGCTATGATCACAAAACCGATGCCACCAAAGATTTGTTGGAAGCCTGAACTTACCGCTGGATCGACGTATACGGGCCGGCGACTCTGAATGATGGTCCCCATTCCCCATAAAAATCCTGCTGAGAGCAGTCCAATGATCGAAGGCAAATCTGCTTGTACACCCACGCGTAAAACTGGCAGGCTCAATACAGCAATGCCCCCACAACCTATTAGAATGGCCATTACCAATTGAAATGAAGGCCAACGCCGATCAATAATCGATTCCATAATCGCAACCCATAAGGGAGTCGCGGCAATGATCAATGTGGCCAATCCCGAATCAGCCCGCTGTTCTGCCCAGTTGACCAGGCCGTTGCCCCCAACCCATAAAAGCACCCCCGAGATTGCCAGGATGATCATTTCCTGTCGGGTTGGATTGATCCGTTTACGAGTAATACCACCCCAAATCAACAGAATCACGCCTGCTACCAGGACTCTCATAGCGCCTAACGTGAAGGGCGGGAATCCGGCTCCCTCCCGAACAGCCACGCGGATCGCCAGATAGGTACTTCCCCAAACAAAATAGACGACAAATAAGTTGAGCATTCCAGCCCATGTAATCTTTTTTTCGTTGTTCATGCCAGAATCGTATCTTTGTTTTAGAGTTTTACAACCGTAGAATAGACGATCAATTTGTTGATTGATTACTTTGATGGACGATGAATATCCCCGCGATTACGGCCATGCCGCCGATAATTTGCCAAAACGTCAGAGCTTCCCCGAGCAAAAACCAGGCAATGATAGCCGTCAGAACAGGTTGGATCAGTAAGGTTGCTGAAGTAATTGCCGCTGATACAAATCCTTGGGCAAAGTTGATTGTCAACCAGCCCATCACCTGGACCAGGATTCCCACTCCTAGAAAATACAAATATGTATTGCGATCATATCCTACAAAAGATCGCCCGAGTAGCACATTGACGATCAGAAGAAAGATTGCTGACGATGAGGTTGTTATCCAGAAATAGGGCAACGTACGAACATGGGCACGGGCACGTTGAGTGACCAGGTAATACGCTCCATAAAATATGGCCGCCATCAACCCAAAAACTCCGCCAATACCAATACTGGTGGAGCGCGAAAAATCCTGACTAAGAATGGTTGCAGAACCGGCCATGGCCAGCAATAAGCCGAACCAAAAACCTGCAATTTGTTGTTCCCGAAAAATCAGCCAGGCACCCAAACCCACCCAAAGCGGCGCGGTGTTAGCCATCAGTGTTGGAATCGCCGCGCCACTCATCGTAATGCCGGTCGTCCAGAATACAAGATCAAGCGCAAAGAAAATCCCCGCCAATATTGCCAGCCAGATGCCGCGTGCCGATGTGGAAACAGGTTTCTTCCGGGCATTTACTAGAAATGGGAGAACCATCAGCATTGTGCCGATAGCCATTCGGTAAAACGCGGTGACAGTGCCTGGGGCGTTGGCCGCACGCACAAAAATTGCCGACATACTTATCGCCAGGATTCCAAAACCTAGCGCTGAATATGCCCTCGTTAGAGAACTTTTATCTTGAGTAACGTCCGGCAAAGTAAGCCTCCTAAATAACAAGAATCGCAATTATAAACGAACCTGACAGTTTTCCCCTTGCGAGTTAGTTCCCCCTACTCTATACTTCTTTGTATGAATTCCAAGGAATCTAATTATGAATCAAACGACGAATTTCGTATTGGAATCGACATTGGGGGTACGTTTACCGATTTTGTTGTTTTCAACCCCAATGAGGGAACGATAGAAACTTTCAAACTCCCCTCCACACCGGATGACCCATCAAAAGCTGTTTTACAAGGTCTGGCGAAAATCAGTAAGCAGTGGCCAGTAAACAGTAATCAGTCCACTGACAACAGACCACTGACCACTGAAGCCTGGAATATCATTCACGGGTCAACAGTGGCTACAAATGCACTATTGGAACGAAAGGGAACCAATACTGCGCTCATCACCACGCGTGGTTTTGGCGATGTTCTGAAAATTCGCCGACAGGATCGCCCAGATTTATATGATTTCGATACCACCCCGGTCGCGCCGCTCGTACCACAAGAATACCGTCTCGAAGTTGACGAGCGCGTGGATTCTAGTGGCGATGTTCTCACTGCATTACAAGAAGAACAAATTGACCGGGTGGTATCTAATATCCAATCCACAATAGACAGTGTCGCGGTTGTGTTGCTGTTTTCCTTTGCCAATCCGGAACACGAAAAACGTATCGCCGATAAATTGCGTGCTGCTGGTTTCTTCGCTTCCGCTTCCCATGAGATATTGCCAGAATATCGTGAATATGAACGCACCAGCACCACTGTGGTCAACGCGTATGTATCGCCGGTTTTAGATCGCTATCTTACAAAACTTGAAAAAGCTATATATCCCCAAAACGCAGCATCAAAATTGCAGATCATGCAATCCAATGGAGGCAGCATCAGCATCTATGAAGCCAAAAAATCTGGCGTGCGCTGCATTCTATCGGGCCCTGCTGGGGGTGTAGTTGGCTGCCAATATATGGGGCAATTGATTCAAAACTCGCATCATGAGACTCCCAACATCCAACTGCTAACATTTGACATGGGCGGCACTTCCACTGACGTGGCTTTGATTGATGGTGAACCACATATCACCTCCGAAGCTGAAGTTGGCGGTCATCCAATTGCCATCCCGCTATTGGATATTCATACCATCGGCGCCGGCGGCGGCTCTATCGCTCATATCGACGCCGGTGGAGCCCTACGCGTAGGCCCAGAAAGCGCGGGAGCGGACCCAGGGCCAGCTTGCTACGGGAAAGGAGTGGTCAATAATCAGTGGACATTGGATAGTGACACCACACTTCACCCCCAGCCTAGTACATTTGTCCCTACCGTTACGGATGCCAATGTTGTTCTCGGGCGAATTCCTCCGGACAAATTTTTAGGCGGGGAAATGCCGCTTTTCCCTGAGTTGGCAAAATCCGCCATCACCAAACTTGGGAACGAATTAGGATTATCGATGATCGATGCGGCACTGGGAATTATTGAGATTGCCAATGCCCACATGGAGCGAGCCTTACGGGTGATATCTGTTGAGCGAGGGTATGATCCGCGTGATTTCAGTTTACTTTCCTTTGGTGGGGCTGGAGGGTTGCACGCTGCTGATCTGGCGCGCAGTTTGCGCGTGCCCACAGTTTTGATTCCGCCTCAAGCAGCAACATTTTCTGCATTTGGCATGCTGGCCGCCGACATCATCAAAGATTACACGCAAACCGTTATGCTGCCTGGAGATTGCTCAACCGAGGAAATCAACTCACTCTTCAAGCCGCTCTACCAAAAAGGAGCAGATGATCTCCATAAGGAAGGTATAAAAGACGATCAAAGTGTGTTCACCCCCGCCCTCGACATGCGCTATCGCGGTCAATCCTACGAACTCAGTGTGGTCTTCAACAATGAGTATATTCAATCGTTCCACGAGGCGCATCAATTGGGTTACGGATACAATCGCCCAGAAGCTGAAATCGAAATCGTCAACTTGCGCTTACGAGCCACTGGGCATGTCACCTCACCAGAAATCCAACCAAAAACTTTTGGAAACACAGATTCTTCAGCTGCATTGATTGAGCATTCGCCGGTCATATTCAGGCCTGGCAAATCGGAAATTCCCTTCTACGATGGAGAAAAACTGACACCTGGAAAAACGATCCAGGGTCCAGCTATCGTGATCCGCAATGACACAACCATCCTGATAGGCGAAAGGGACCGCGCTTCTGTTGATCAATATTTGAATTTGATAGTTTATATTGGATATTAGGTATCCTTTTTTCCAAATTCATATTCATAATTCACCATTCAAAATTCTATGTCATACGATCCTATCCGACTCGAGGTGTTCAAACACCGCTTCGCAGCCATCGCCGAAGAAATGGGCGCCGTGTTGCGCAAAGCTAGCTATTCCCCCAATATCAAAGAGCGGCGTGACTATTCCTGCGCGCTGTTCGATGCCCAGGGTCGCATGATCGCCCAGGCCGCGCATATCCCCGTTCATCTGGGATCGATGCCGCTTTCAGTCGAAGCGGCCATTCGAGATTTCCCCACTCTTCAAGCAGGAGATGTAATTGCCCTCAACGATCCTTTTCGAGGCGGCACCCATCTCCCCGATATCACGCTGGTCACGCCTGTTTATGTTGATTCACACGGCTCATCGAATCTCTTTGGCTTCGTGGCATCTCGAGCACATCATGCCGATGTGGGCGGGATGACACCTGGTTCGATGCCCGTTGCCAAAGAGATCTATCAAGAAGGTTTGATCATCCCACCGATAAAGCTAATTGAAGCCGGGAAGACAAACCAGGCAACCATGGATTTGATCCTGGCCAATGTGCGCACATCAGAAGAGCGCGCTGGTGATCTACGCGCCCAGATTGGGGCGAATCAACGTGGCGCTGAACGACTTCAGGAGATGGTAGCAGAATTTGGATCCGGCGAAGTCAACGATTACATGGCAGCCATGCTGACCTACACCGAACGCATGACCCGCCGACTCATCGAAAACCTTCCAGATGGAGAATACAGTTTTAGAGATTTCATGGATAACGACGGCATCGACAATAAGCCGGTAAAAATTCAGGTGACCATCAAAATCGAGGGTGCCCAGGCGCGGGTTGATTTCACGGGTTCCGCTCCTCAGCAGAAAGGCAGCGTTAATGCTGTGCGCGCCATCAGCCTGTCAGCTGTGTATTACGTGTTCCGCTGTCTGATTGGGTTGGATGTGCCCAATAACGCCGGCTGTTTGGTTCCAATTGAAGTGATCACACTCAAAGGAAGCGTTGTAAATGCTGTACATCCGGCTCCAGTCGCCGGGGGCAATGTGGAAACATCCCAACGCATTGTGGACGTGTTGCTGGGCGCGCTGGCCCAAGCCGCCCCCGATCTGGTCCCGGCTGCCAGCCAGGGAACGATGAACAACATAACGATTGGAAATAGTGGCAAAGAGTACAGTTTCGCATATTACGAAACCATCGGGGGCGGCATGGGAGCCCGACCGAAAAAAGACGGTGTTTCGGCAATCCATACCCACATGACCAACACACTCAACACACCTGCGGAAGCTTTGGAGTATGCCTATCCTTTACGGGTAATGCGATATGAAGTTCGGCGTGGTTCTGGTGGTGATGGAGAGTTTAGCGGTGGAGATGGAATCCGCCGAGATGTGCAGGTGCTATCTGAAGCCCAGGTAACGCTGTTGACCGAACGCCGGGAGCAGGCTCCCTACGGGCTAAACAAGGGCCAACCCGGGGTTCCAGGAAAAAATATCCTGCTCAGGGGTGATGAAGAAATCCCATTAGCAGGAAAAGGAACTTATGACCTGATTCCCGGAGATATCATCAGCATCCGCACCCCAGGAGGCGGCGGATTTGGACCTCCACATCCACGAATAAATGATAAATAAGGTATCCAGGAAAGCAGCAAGGGATATAACTCTTTCTCCAGGTTTCCTGGATTCATAATTATTTTAATTTACGAGAATTGAAGTTTCTTCCAGGCGCCTACCCAGGGAGTGCCCATGCGATGACGCTCAGAGATACTCACATCGCTGACCGCCTGGGCCACCTGGACCGCCACCTGGGTAATTTGCCCCCAGTCTTCCTCAAGGACAGCCTGACGCATTTGCTTACCCAGGAGTCCCGCCCATGACCATTCTAAGCGGAAGCGGTCGGCTTTGACCCAATAATCTCGCTTCTCCCAGGCGGTGACCGTAGTCTCAACAGTTTCGCTGATGCCCTCCAACGAAAGGGCGACAAAGGCGGCCATATCACGGGTGGTTTCATTAGGTTCCGGTGATTTCATCATTTCGCGCAATGCCAGCGCGGTAGCGCGTTTAAGTCGGTTGCGCTCCTTACCGGGGGTGTTGGGATTTATAACTCTAGACAAAATATTCTCCTTGACATTGATAGCTGCAACGGAGAATTTTACCGCCAAATTTCATTGGTGGAAGTTTGACTTTGGGTTTGGCTTTGAAAATTATTGAAACTTATCCCCCATGAACCGTGTTTTCTACGGAAAATATACTTCTTCGCAATCGAAATCTTGGGCACGATCCCCCCCACCACCCCCATAGCAAATATCATAGCCTTTTCCACCGATAACTTCATCTCTACCACCGCCTCCATAGATGACATCATTGCCCCGATTCCCTCTTAATTCATCATCGCCGTCACCACCCAGTATGATGTCTCCTTCTTGATTTCCCCTTATTTGATCTGCTCCATCACCCCCAACAATACAATCAGCACTGTCCCTACCGCGGAATTGATCAGCTTGGTCTGATCCTAACATTAAATCGCTTTCACCAGAGCCATTCACCCAGCCAGTTCCGGAATATGTATATAGCCAAATGGGAATAATCCCTATGCACTCATCAGGCAAAAAATCAATAGGATAAACGTCCATATTGCTTTCATCGATACGGGTCAGTGGAACAGTATTTCCCGCGGCAAATGAACTAAAAACGCTGATTGCAAGCATGAATACAATCAGTATGATAATAATAAAGGCGAAATTCCGAAATTTAAACCTTGTACGTCGTATGCGCCTCATTGAGCAGCCAACTCTCCATCAACTAAAACCTGAGTTATATCCTCAACCGACATCGGTCGCCCGGTGAAATAACCTTGAGCCGCATCAATTTGGTGTTGCCCTAAGAAATCCAACTGCTCTTGAGTTTCAACACCTTCTGCGACAACGTATAATTCCAGGTCTTTGGCCATCTTAACAACCGCCCCAACAAGACGGCTATCCTCCGGTTTCAACAATATTCGATGAAGTAACTTGCGATCAACTTTTAGGGTATCTACTGGCATCAAGGTCACGGCATCAACCTGATTAGAGTTGGCAGCCGTGAAATTGTCAATCGCTAAGCGAACACCTAATTTTTTCAGTTTATGTAGGTTCTCAATTGCTGTTTCGCTTTCCAAAATAAGATTAGCACGATTGATTTCCAACTGTAAATAGTGAGGGTCTGTTCCCCAGCGTTTGAGAGTTTTTCCCATCCATTTTGCAAAATCCTCATCCATAAATCGATTCGGAGATACATTGACCGAGATAAATACAGGTTGAAAGTCAGAATCACGCCAAATATTTAATCGATTACAAGCCTCATCGATAACCCAGTTATCAATGAAAACCAATGAGCCCTCTTCTTCAGCCTGAGCAATGAACTCTGCCGGATAAATCACTCCATTTTCCGGGTGGAACCAACGTAACAAAGCCTCAAAGCCTTCCATTTGGCCATTGGAGGTCGAAATAATGGCCTGGAAATAAAGCTGAAATTCGTCCATGGCAATGGCGTCTATTATGGCTTGGTTGAGGGATTCTTTGCCCACCAACACAGGACTCTTCTCTGCTGAATCGAGAATGTATTCGTACATCACTTTGCCATCCTGAACCCAGTATTTGTTCAATTCGTTGGTCGTCTCACACAGGATCATCGCGCCATAACGTTCCGCCAGCTTGGCCAAGTCATCAAAAGAATCCACCGGTACGGCCTGCCCGTTTGGAGAAATACTGCCCGGTTGCACGTCAACCAGCATAGGCTCGTATTGCACCCGAATGCGAGAGGCATCGCCTCGCTTCCATTCTTGATACAAGGGCCAACCAAGCCAAACTATAATCAAAAGACTAAAACCAAATACCAAAACAGACAAAATGCGAGCAGTAATCACGTGGAGCGACAATCCAAAAATATTCAACGCATTTGGCCGCAAACTCGTGATTGGAATAAATCCCCCTTTCATTGGTTTGAGGGTATCAAGTGCATCACCGGAAATATCGCGCGGCAAACGCATCAAGAATTTATTAATTTCAAAACTAAT
>CAZVPR010000054.1:0-30409 GCA_964629085.1 uncultured Anaerolineales bacterium | reverse complement strand
CATAGTTTGTTGTTTTCCAATCCAACGGATCTCTAATAGACGCCGTTTCTTATCTGAAAGAAGAACAAAAGAATGGAATTCGGGAATGGACCGGGGAAGATATTGTAAGAGCCAATATTGGCTTCGAAAATCCTGACGACTTGATCGCTGATCTGGATCAGGCTTTGAGTGCCAGGACAGGTAAGGGAGCTATTGGCCCAGTGGCTTCTTGCTTGATGAAGACCCCTGTCTACATATTTGGTGTCAGGCCAGAATTTTTTCGATGCTTTTAAGCTCTTCGTCACTGAAATCTAAGTTATCCAAAACGCTCAGGGTTTCTTCGATTTGACTGACTTTACTGGCCCCGATGAGCGCGGAGGTCATCATTGGGTGTCGGAGCACCCAGGCGATTGCCATCTGCGCCAGGGTTTGACCGCGCTTTTGAGCCAGGTGGTTTAGCTTACTTGCCCGTTCCAATCGCTCATTACTGACTTGATCGCCCCAATGAAAATTTCCTTCCAACTTGTTGGCGCGCGAATCACCGGGGATATCCTGTAAATACTTGTTTGTCAGAATACCCTGGCATAATGGCGAAAAGCTGATGCAGCCAACGCCTTCTTCTTCTAAAGTATCCATTAATCCATCTTCAATCCAGCGATCGAACATGTTGTAGCGCGGCTGGTGGATCAGGCAGGGCGTACCCAGATCTCGCAGAATCGCCGCGGCCTGGCGGGTTTGTTCAGGGCTGTACGTGGAAATGCCCACGTACAAGGCGCGCCCGCTGCGAACGGCAAAATCGAGTGCCGCCATAGTTTCTTCGAGGGGTGTGTCAGGGTCTGGGCGATGGCTGTAGAAAATATCCACATATTCCAACCCCATGCGCTTGAGACTCTGGTCGAGGCTGGCAATCATTTGCTTTCGTGAGCCCCATTCTCCGTATGGGCCGGGCCACATATCGTATCCGGCCTTAGTAGAGATGACTAATTCATCTCGATACGGTCTCAAATCTTTTTTGAGAATATGACCAAAGGTTTCCTCTGCCGAGCCGTAGGGTGGGCCATAGTTGTTGGCCAGGTCGAAATGGGTTATCCCCAGGTCAAACGCTCGATGGATCATGGCGCGTGAATTTTCGATGGGATCGACACCACCGAAGTTGTACCACAAGCCCAACGAGACCACAGGGAGTTTCAAGCCGCTGCGGCCGCTGCGTCGGTATTTCATAAAGTCGTAACGATTTTGATTTGCTTGATATGTCATTGGGTTATTCCATGAAATTCATTGATTGTTATGGTGCCAAATTTCCCTGAATAATCAACTATGCCCAAGGACCGGATGTGGCTGGTAGGGTTCTTCAAGAAATTCTATTTCTTCTGCACTGAGTTGGATATCGAGGGCTGCAATTGCCTCTTCCAGGTGGGCCATTTTGCTGGCCCCAATGATCGGGGAGCTGATGCCGGGTTTGTGCAGCATCCAAGCCAGCGCGATTTGAGCCGATGAACCATTGTGGCGATTTCCCAACTCGATGGCACGGTCTAGCACCTCGAAATCTGTTCCTTGGTAATACATGGAGTGGGCAAAATCATCGGACTTTGCGCGTGCTGTTTCTCCAGATTTTTCGCGAGTGCGATTGCCGGCCAAGAAGCCGCGCGCCAATGGACTCCATGGGATCAGACCGATACCCTGGTCCAGGCAAAAAGGAATCATTTCGCGTTCTTCTTCCCGGTACACCAGGTTGTAGTGGTTTTGCATGCTAACGAAGCGTGTCCAGCCCTGCAGATCCGCCAGATATAGAGATTTGGCAAATTGCCAGGTGTGCATGCTGGAAGCGCCGATATAACGTACTTTGCCAGATTTGACCAGATCGTGCAGTGCTTCCAGGGTTTCATCGATGGGCGTTTCATAATCCCAGCGGTGGATCTGGTATAGATCGATATAGTCTGTCCCCAAACGCTTCAGCGAATCTTCGACGGCTTGCATGATGTGCAATCTTGACAAGCCACCCTGGTTGGGTTTGTCGTTCATGGGAAAATAAACCTTGGATGCAATCACGACTTCTTCTCGGCGAGAAAAATCACGCAGCGCACGGCCGGTGATCTCTTCGCTGACTCCTAACGAATACATATTGGCGGTATCAAAAAAGTTGATCCCCGCTTCTACGGCACGTTGAATTAAAGGCCGGCCTTGATCTTCCTCCAATATCCAATCGCGCCATTTTGGTGTTCCGTAGGTCATCATCCCCAGGCAAAGGCGAGAGACTTTTAATCCAGTTCTTCCGAGATTTGTGAATTGCATGTTGTCCTCTTATTCTCAAAGGGAATTTCTTTCATTTCCAACCAAAATTATACTCTTAGAGTCTCTCGCAAACAATTGAAATCTGATACCCAAACAATATAGTGAACACCCAGGCAAAAACCACACGATCGAGCGAGCATATTGATAGGTCCTCGCATTGTGACATGAACACCAGCGATTGTTTGAGCAATATCCACCAAATTAGGTGAATAGAGGCCCTGGTTTGCACACGGATGGGTTGTCATCGGATGAGGACAAATCAACCCCAAGAATTGTGTTATGATGATAAAAACCATCTCCAACCAGCCCGATCCAAATATCTCAGTTGATTCAATAAACTCGCAGACGGGATACCATCTTGAATCGCCTGGTGTAACAGCACAAAGGAGGCAGATGTGACCTCCGCGTCCGATAATCCCTGTGGTAGTGCCTAGAAAATTTAGTAGGGCGTCTTTCCAGAACCGCAAATGGCAGTTCTCACGACGATTAATTCCCACTGGGGGACGGGCTTTTGAACAAAATCACTAATTTCTGTAAACGGTCCTCTGTTCATGGGGGTTCCGTTCCTACTGATTTGAAGGTGCTCTATGGAGACAAATAACGAATTCTCCCGAAAGATAGAAAAAGCTCAAGAACAGGCCGAAAGCCTGCAACGCCACGCGGAGATGAGTGAAGAATTCAATCATCTTATCGCGCCTGAAGCCATCCAGGCTATGCGCGATATCCTTGAAGATCTTCATGTCGCTGAGGAAGAACTGCGCCAGAGCAACGAAGAATTGGCTGCCACCCACGAGGTCCTGGAAGCCGAGAAATTCCGCTATCAGGAGATGTTCGCCTACGCTCCCGATGGTTACTTGGTCAGTGACTCCCAGGGAGTTATCCGAGAGGCCAATCTCAAAGCTGGTTCCCTGCTGGGATATGCTACTATTGCTTTGATCGGCAAACCGCTGGTCGTGTTTGTTGCAAAGGGTGACAAAAAAACTTTTCCTGATTTGTTAAGTCAACTCCAAGAGCAAGACCTATTAATTGATTATCAAACCACCCTGACCCCACACAGCGGAGATCCGTTCCCGGCCTCAATTAGTGTGGCTGGGATCTATGATCCGGAGGGTGATCTGACCGGTCTGCGCTGGTTGATCCGCGATATCACCGAGCGCAGACGTGCGGAAGGTTTATTACAGGAAGAGGAAAACAAACTGCGCACTCTGGTACAAAACCTGCCAGTCATGGTCGATGCATTAGATGAGAACGGATTGATCAAAGTATGGAATCGAGAATGCGAAAGGATTACTGGTTACAGTGCCGCCGAGATGATCGATAATCCCCGCGCTTTTGAACGGCTCTATCCAAAAGATTCATATCGCGAACAGAAGTTTGTTGACCTGGAAAAAAGTGGAGGGGATTTGCGCGATGTAGAGTGGCAACTGGTCTGCAAAGACGGCTCTCAGCGAATCGTCTCTTGGTCAAATATTTCAGCTCGCTTTCCGATACCCAATTGGAGCACTTGGGCAGTGGGTATTGATATCACCGAACGCGTCCAGGCAAGAGAAGAACTTAAGGAACATCGCTATCACCTTCAAGAACTGGTGGCCAAACGCACGGAGGAGCTTACCAAGGAAATCAGTTTAAGGCAAAAAACGGAGCAACAATTGCGCGCCAGTGAAGAACAATATCGCCGTCTGGTCGAACGCTCCCCAGATATCGTCTACCAGTTTTCCGATAATAAAGGCGGGCTATACTACTCCCCCCGGACTACCGCCATATTGGGTTATGAACCAGATACCCTGCTTGAAAATGCCTTACTCTGGCACGACAGCATCCACCCAGACGATCTGCCCATGGTGGATAAAACCATAGGGGATATCCAGGTTGGCGAAGAATTTGATATTGAATATCGTATCAAAGACGCCCAGGGGGAGTGGCACTGGTTCCGCGATCGTTCGATTGGTTTCCGCAGCCAGGGAGAAGACGCCATTGTGGAGGGCCTGGCAACCGATATCACCCACCGAAAGGACATTGAAGTCCAAATCCGCAACTACACCTCACAACTCGAAGCGCTTCGTAAGGTCTGTTTGAACATAAGCCGGCAGTTGGATCCGCAGACCTTGCTGGAGCTAATCGTTTCCAGCGCCATCGAGCTGACATCGGCCGAAAACGGTGGTATTTATCTCTATGACTCTGAGGCAAATATCTTAGAATATGTGTATGGTCACGGTATGGAACCCATTCCCCTTGGAACAAAATTGCAGTGTGGTGAGGGGCTCGCAGGAACAATTTGGGAGAATAACCAGGCGATGATCGTCCCAGACTACCCCAACTGGCCCGGAAATCTTCCCCAATTTGCACAGCTACACTCACGTTCCGTCATGGGCGCCCTCCTGCAATGGGGCGAAGAACCTCTAGGGGTGCTCAACGTAGCAGCGAATGAAGCCGATATGTTTACCGACCAAGATTTGAGAATATTAACTCTCATAACAGCCCAGGCCTCTATTTCTTATCAGAATGCGCGTTATTTCGAACAGATTCAAACTAGCCGGGAAAGGTATCTGGATTTATCGAAAAGATTGGCCTCCGTTCAGGAATGGGAACGCCGTGTTGTTGCTCATGAGTTGCACGATGAGATTGGCCAGGATCTCACCGCCCTGATGCTGCGTCTGGATGCCCATCTCGAAATGAACCGGGAAACGACAACTGATATCCAGGCTGCCAAAAAAATCACCGCCCGGCTTTTTGAGAAAGTCCACAATCTCTCGCTTACCCTGCGTCCATCCCTGCTGGACGATTTGGGCTTGCTGCCCACCCTTACCTGGCTCTTCCAAAACGCTCTCGAGGGGCTGAAATTGCATGTCAATTTCGAACATCACCAACTCGACCAACGCTTCTCTGCTGAGATCGAACTGGCTGCCTTCCGCATCATTCAGGAGGCCATCAACAATGTTGCCCGTCACACCGCTGTCACCCAGGCTAATGTCCAGATTTGGGTTGGAGATAATGTTATGCAGATTCAGATTTCAGATCATGGGGATGGCTTTGACTCCCAGAGTATCATTGAAAGCAGCGCAGCCGGTGGTTTGTTGGGGATGAGCGAACGGACCAAATGGGTGGGAGGCCAGTTTGAGATTGATTCTGCTTCCGGGCAGGGCACCACCATTTTGGCCAATTTACCCTTAGCTGGCTCTTCGGAGAGGAGAAAAGATGAGCGTTAGGGTTTTGTTGGTCGATGATCATCCCATCGTGCGTGATGGCATCAAAGTCGTGCTCAACAACCATCCCGATTTCCACGTAGTGGGCGAAACCGGTGACGGCCTGAAAGTGAATTCACTGGTCGAGGCGCTGCAGCCCGATGTGGTCGTCCTCGACTTGATGCTGCCCGGCTTGGGGGGCATCGAAGTCACTCGCCAAATTAGGGCAGGGGGTGTCAATACGAAAATCGTGATCCTTTCCATGCACGCCGCCGAAGCCTATGTGCTTGAGGCCCTGGCCGCTGGGGCCAATGCCTACGTGCTTAAAAAATCCGTGTCGGCAGAATTGATCGAAGCCATCATTGGTGCCCTGAAAGGGAAGCGATATTTGGGGGCTAATATTTCTGAAGATCTACTCGATGCATATCGTCAGCTCTCAAAAAAAGACACCCCCGACCCGTATGCATCCCTCACCCCGCGCGAGCGCCAGGTCATTCATCAGGTCATCGAAGGCTTCACCAATCGCCAGATCGCGGCGCGGCTCAAGATTAGCCCGCGCACGGTCGAAATGCACCGCGCAAACCTGATGCGCAAACTCAACCTCAGCTCCACCGCCGAGCTCGTCCGCTATGCCCTCGACCGCGGCATAACCTCGCCAGAGTAAAGTACAGTAGTCCCTCGCTCCACAACCCCTCTCCAGGCATAATTACCACGCAACAACTCTAAACCGGACCATGGACATCGAAGTTTGGCAAAGTGAAGGGTCTTAGCGCCATCAGGGTTGTAGGGCGCGGCTGCGGTGTCCATCCGTGCCTACAAAGAAATGTCGAGTGGCCAATCCCTCGTCAGTCGCAATACTTTCCTGACTTACAGAGTATTCCCTCGCTCCATCCTTGGGGCGTAGACAGCACCCTTGGTGGAAGCCGCTGACAAAGGCATACCGTATAAATACGAAGTGTAAATTCCTCAAAAATTTACTATTTTTATATTGGCGCATTAGAACTGGCCGTTCACTTCCATCGTCATCATGATGAAAGGACAACTCGATGACTCCTCTCCGACTGATAATTGTCGATGATCACATTTTCTTTATTGAAATGCTCGAAATTTTCTTGCAGCGTTACGATTGTTACGATGTTGTTGGTGTCGCGAATGATGCTCTTGGAGCAATGGAAAAAGCCAGGGATACACAACCAGATCTGATCCTTCTGGATATCAACCTTCCGGACAGGAATGGGCTGGATATCATCCCTGAATTACGTCAAACGATCCCCGATGTAGCTATCATCATGCTGACTATCTTTAATCTGCCAGTTTACCGTGAAGCTGCTGATTCTGCGGGTGCCAATGGTTTTGTGTTGAAGCAGAATCTCTTTGATGATCTCATCCCTGAGATCGAACGTGTCTCGCAAATAATGGCTTTTTCGAATCCTTAGGCCCGACTTACGATTTATCAATCCCCAATAGATGGAGATTACTGCCCTTGGAAATGATGGTCTCGACATGGTCACTGGCCAAGAACCGCATATTCATATCGCTGACTTCCTGGCGGCTGGCGTAGATGAGTTCATACACCAGATGGAAATCTTCCGTGAACTGATACGGGCAATCGATACCTGCCCACAAATTTAAAATTCTTTTAATAGTCGTAACATGAAACGTGATAAACCAATTCAAATATTGTATGTGGATGATAACCATTTTGACAGGATATTGGTGCGCCGCTCCCTGGAAGTCGAAGATGGCGATTTCCGGGTTACCGAGGCTGTCAACTGGATTGAGTTTCTGCAACGCCTATCTGAGAGAGAATTCGACCTGGTGCTAAGCGATTTCGACCTGGTCAGCTTTGACGGCTGGGATGTACTGGATACCGTTAGGGGTAATAATCCCGCCCTCCCGGTGATTATTATTTCTGGCTCCCTCGTAGAGGGTCTTGAAGAGCAGGCATTTGAACGCGGCGTGTCGGACTTTGTCTATAAATCAAATAAAAATTTTAGGAATCTTCCCCAAAAGATTAGGCACGTTCTGCGTGATCTATAAGGATGTCAAAATGAGAACCAACCGCAGATTCCTCTCATTAATTATTATTATGGCAGTTGTAGCCCTGATCGTTGCCTTGCTGGCAATATTTGTGCTGTATCGCGCTGCTCTAAATCAACATCGCGCTCACTTAGAGTCCATCGTACAAACCCAGGGCTATTTGTTGGCCGCTGTGGCGCGCTTTGATGCTGAACACAGCCAGACCGATCATCCCGAGGGCTCGCATGCAGCTACTTTCGGCCAGCTTCAAGCAGCCCTGGAAGGCTATTCAGGGATTGGTGAAACCGGGGAATTCACCGTGGCTAAACTCGAAGGCGACATGATAAGGTATTTGCTGCGGCAGCGAATGGGGGATATTGACGATCCCAAGTCGATCTCATTAAACAGCACTCTGGCTGAACCCATGCGGCGGGCACTGAGTGGAGAGTCCGGTACCATCATCGCCTTGGATTATGAAGGCAAGCGCGTGCTGGCCGGTTACCAACCCGTAGATTTGCTTGAACTGGGCCTGGTTGTGAAGGTCGATATGGCAGAAATTAACGCGCCCTTCATTTTGGCTTCAGGTATATCACTGGGTGTGGCGATTATCGTAATCGCATTGGGAGCATATACATTCTTCAGGATCAGTGACCCTCTCGTCCGTCAGCTCGAGCAATCCCATGAAGTATTAGAAGAACTCGTACAAGAGCGAACCCTTGAGCTGCAAATCGAACGTTCCCAATTTCGCGACCTGTATGTCGATGCCCCTGTGGCTTATTTCTCAGTCAACAAAAAAGGGAATATCGAGCAAGTCAACAAAACCGGCAGCCAGATGTTTGGCATGCGCGGTGCCGAAATCATAGGGCGGCCTGTTTTCGATCTCTACGCCGAGACCCCAAGAGGAAAACAACGCGCCAAAGAAGTTTTTGAATGTTTCCTTGGCGGTGAACAAGTTTTGGAGGAGGAGCTCGAATACCAGCGCGCCGATGGCAGCATTTTTCACGGCAGCCTGACGGTACGAACCTTGTGCGATGAATCTGGAGAGATCATTCGCAGCCGCTCGACCGTCATCGATATCACCGCGCGCAAAAAAGCTGAACAAGATCTTAAATATACCAATCAATTCAGAGCATTACTCACCCGGCTCTCTGCAAACTTCATCGATATTCCTATCGACGAGATCGACTCTGCCATCCAGCAGACCCTGCAAGAGGTGGGCAGGTTTGTTCAGGCGCGCCACTTTAGCATCAATCTCTATTCAAAAGATAAAACGCATTTTAACCGCGTTTATGAGTGGGTTTCACCGGGTGTGATGGGGACAATTTCGAGATTTCAAAATTCACCAATCAATGGATTAGGTTGGATAGAAGAAGGAGCTTTACGCGGCGAGAATTTCATTCTGTCAGATCGGGCGGAGCTATCTGACCAAGACCAAGGATTCCAATCAATTCTGGAATTGATAGGTGCAGAATCTGCCCTAGGAATTCCACTGAAATCTAAAGATAACGTGATCGGTTTTCTGTCGATATACCTGTCCACCCCTGGTATGACAACGGCAAAGGACACCATCGAACTATTACAAGTGGTCGGGCGGATTTTCGTCAATGCCCTGGGGCGCAAACAAACCCAAACGATGCTGTCGAAATCACACCGTGAGTTGAGCTTATTTCAAGACATCAACAATGCAGTATTGCAGCAGTTCTCCATGGATAAACTAATTAAAAAAATCATGGAAATGTTCGCAGAACTACTGGAAACCAAAGATATGATGTTCTATCTTTATGATGTCGAAAACCACCGCCTTATCAACCAGGGAGTCCATATATCAGGCAAGGTTAGGGAACGTATAGAAAAGTTGGCCAAGATCGACGTGCGAGATGTTGCCCCAATATTAGCGAAAGGGCACCGATTCAAACAAGCTGTAGAAACCGGACAAAGCTTCATCGTCTCTGATCAAAATGAAATCGCAGCCCTGTTTGCTGAATTTACAGATCGCAAGGTTCTGAAGAAATTTATCAAACCCGTGATGAAGATTTTGAACGTCAAAAACACTGGGGGTATCCCGCTAAAAACAAGTGATGAAGTGCTAGGGCTGATCACCTTCAACACAGAACACCCCATGTCGAAGGCTGATCTACAACAGCTAGATCGTGCTGGCTCGCAGGTGGCCATGGCAATAAGTCGTGTTATGGCCGAGCAAGCTCTGAGCCAGCAAGAAGAGCGCTATCGCACTATTTTTAAAAGCGCGGCGGTTTCGATCTGGGAGGAGGACTTCAGCCAGGTCAAAGCTTCTTTAAATGCTCTTGAGGCTCGTGGCGTGAGGGATTTTCGGGTGTACCTTGATGATCATCCAGAATTCATCCAACAGGCGTCTCAAATGATCAAAGTCGTTGATGTCAATTCAGCGACGCTCAAATTATTTGGAGCGAAATCCAAAGATGAGCTGTTAGGCCCGTTGGATAAAATCGTCGTTCCCAAATCAATGGAGATCTTGAAAGAAGAGATTGTTGCGATTGCGGAAGGGCGAACGTACTTCGAAGGTGAAACGTTCAATCGGACTTTGCAGGGGGAACTGCTTAATGTTTTCGTTACCATGACCATCCCGTCTGATCCCAACAGAATGAACAGCATTCTCGTTAGCCTGATGGATATCACCGAGCGCGTGCAAGCCCAACAAGAATTAAATGATCTAAATTTTGACCTTGAATGCCGCATAGCGGAACGAACCAATGATCTTGAACGCGCCAATTCGCTGATAGCTTCCCTGGGAGAGATTTCAAAGGAGGTTGGAGCCATACGTGAAGTTGATCAGATTATGGCGGTTGTCAGTTCCAGTTTGCGCGCGTTGGGGTTCGAAAGTTGGTTTGGGATCGTAGATGAGGATGATCAAGCGATTGTTGTTCAACGGACTTCAGTTAAGGGGGAAGGTTTAGCAAAAGCTGAAAAATTGGTCAACCTCAGGAGTGTCAACCTGCGCCTTCCCAAGGACCGTTGGCCAATATACGAGCAAGTCATCGAAGAAGGTCACAGCATATATTCGACAGATATGCTTCCAAACATGAGGGCGTTGGTGCCCGGCATCCCAGAAAAATTGCTTTTACAAGCATTGCGGCTGGTCAAAATCACTTCCGCTACGCGCGCGCTTTACATTCCTTTGAAAATTTCGAATAGGGTAATGGGTGTTTTTCGAGTATGGTCAGAGGAGCTACAAGAACATGACTTGTACGCCTTCAACATTTTTGCAGGACAGATTTCTGGCGCAATCGAGAACGCCCAACACCACCAAGAGCTTGAACATACAGTTGCTGAACGCACCGAAGAACTCCAAATAACGAATGTTCAGTTGGAAACCGAAATTTCAGAACGCAGGCGTGCCGAAGAACGCTTCCGCACCCTGATCGAATTCGCCCCAGATGGCATCGCCTTGATGGACGGCAACAGGGTATTCCAATATCTCAGCCCAGGTGTTGAGCGTATCTTAGGATATGACCAAGACGAAGCCCATCATCTCGATCCACTCAAATTGACGCACCCAGATGATGTTGCTGAATTGACAAACTCAATAAGATCACTGAGAAATGAACCCTGGAATTTAATTACCACTCAATATCGCTTTCGTCACAGGAATGGCTCTTGGCGGTTACTTGAAAGTACGATCAGCAATTTGCTGGCCGAACCCAGCGTAAATGCCTTTGTCTTCAATTTTCGCGATATCACTGAACAACATGAAGCCGAGCATCGTTTCCGAAGTTTATTGGATTCAGCTCCAGATGCCATGATCATCGTCAACGAGGCCGGGGAGATCACTTTGATCAACGATCAAACTGAAAAAGTCTTTGGCTACAAACGAAATGAGTTGATTGATAAACCCATCGAAAGGTTGATCCCTCACCGTTTTCACACCGCACACCCAGGTCATCGTCAGGGATACTTGGGTGATGCCCACCTGCGACCTATGGGTGAAGGGTTGGATCTCTTCGCTCAACACGCAGATGGCAATGAAATCCCTGTTGAAATCAGCCTCAGCCCCATTGAAACTGCGCAGGGCACTTTGGTTATTGCTGCAGTACGTGATATCACTTCCCGCAAGAAAGCACAGCAGCAGATTGTCGAATTGGCAGCGTTTCCCACTGAGAATCCTTTTCCTATTTTGAAGTCAGATGCTGAAGGAAACATTTCATACATAAATCCTGCCGGTGAAGAATTTTTGACCGAAAATAACGTAGATTCCACCACAACCATTTTGCCCGAGGATCATCGAGAAAATGTGATAACGTGCCTCGAAAGCGGGCAGCGATGTGGTCCCATAGAAGTCAAAATCGGAGATTCGATCTTATCCTGGACGTATCATCCTGTTCAGGATGCTGGTTTTGTTCACATTTATGCCTCCGATGTAACAGAACAAAAAAAGGCTGAAGCAATCATTAGAGAACGTGAAGAGCAGCTCAACCTTTTCTTCACGCAATCCATGGATGGCTTCTTCTTCATGATGCTGGACGAACCTGTGCGGTGGGATGACGATGTGGATAAAGATGAAATTTTAGATTATGTGTTCGAACACCAGCGCATCACCCGTATCAACAAGGCTATGGTCGACCAATATGGCGGAGAAACTGAAGATTTCATTGGCATGACCCCAGTAGATTTCTTCGAACACGATATTGAACAAGGCAAAACTGTCTGGCGAAAATTCTTCGACAATGGCCGCATGCACAACGAAACCAACGAACGCCGCTTCGATGGATCACAAATGTTTGTGGAAGGGGATTTTATCTGCCTGTATGATGATCAAGGACGAATTCGGGGGCACTTCGGTGTACAAAGGGATGTTACCGCCAGAAAGCTAGCTGAGGCTGAATTAGAAGCTCATCGAGATAACCTAGTCGAATTGGTCGAAGAGCGCACCAAGGAATTGCAAGCCAGCGAAACCAGATTTCGTGCCGTTGTAGAGGATCAAACTGAGTATATCAACCGTATTGATCCCGATGGAACTTTGCTTTTCGCCAACGAGCGTTACAGCCAATTATTCGGTAAATCGCCTGAGGATATTCAAGGGAAAAGTATTTACGAAATCGTTTCTGAAAAAGGTGCAAAACACATCCAGGAGAAGATTAAAAAAATTGAACCAGACCAACCTACGATCATAGACGAATATTTTAGCGAAGTTGAGAACAGAGGGGGAATCTGGTTCCAATGGACAGATCGAGGTATTTTCAATCAAGATGGGGATTTGATTGCCATCCAAGCCGTGGGTAGAGATATTACTGCCCAAAAGGAATCAGAAGAGGCACTCAAACTTAGCGAACAAAGAGCGCAATTATTGAAAGATATCGCCACTAGTGCCAACGCTGCTGACAATCCTTCCGATGCCTTACAGCAGGTTGTGGACCAAGTCGCCAAATATACTAGGTGGCCCATTGGCCATGTTTATGATTTAGCGGATGATGGCTCGGGGGATTTGGTCTCCACGGAGATTTGGTATCTGGCCGATACCAAAAAACATCGAAATATCAAAGAGATTACCCAAGCAACCAGGTTCTCTCCGGGGGCGGGGATGATTGGTAAAGTATTAGCGAGTAAAAAAGCGGCCTGGATTGAAGATGTATCCCAGGTTGATTTCTTCCAGCTAACGCAATATGCCCAGGATATCGACGTGCATGGCGCCTTTGCCTTACCAGTGATCGTAAACGATCAGGTTGCAGCTGTTCTGGAGTTTTTCTCAACTGAGGCAGAACCCTTTGATGAATCTCTGATTGACTTGATGGATCAAATTGGACTGCAAATCGGTGTCGCCATTGAACGCAAACTGGCGGGTGAGGCACTTCAGCAGAGTGAAACGAAATTCCGCGCCATTGTGCAGGACCAAACTGAATTCTTAGTGCGCTATTTACCAGATACTACGCGAACTTTTGTTAATGAAAGTTATGCTCGCCACCTGAATCGCCCCATTGATGAACTCATTGGAACTCGAATCATAGACGAAATTCCCGAGATTGACAAACAGCGAGTTACGGCGAAACTGGTCTCCATGACCCCCAAGGATCCTGTTGCCAGAGAAGAATACCACAATAAAACTCCACAGGGAGAAGATCTCTGGGAGGCTTGGACCGACCGGGGCCTTTTCGACGAAAATGGTGACCTCGTTGAAGTCCAGGCCGTGGGGAGGGATATCACCCAGCGCAAACAATTCGAACATGATCTCAGGATTGCCCGCGATGCTGCTGAAGCCGCCAATCGCGCAAAAACTCAATTCTTAGCCAACATGAGCCATGAATTACGCACACCAATGAATTCAATCCTGGGTTTTGCAGAGCTGCTCGACGACCAGGTGTTCGGAGAATTGAATGAAAAACAATCTCGCTATACCAGCAATATCCGGGTCAGCGGCAAACATTTGCTTACCCTGATCAACGAAATTCTCGATCTAGCCAAGATCGAAGCGGGGCATGTAGAACTTGAGATATCAGATACCAATCTGGAAAATTTGATCATGTCGGGCATTGACAACACGCGCAGTTTAGGGGATCAGAAAGAATTAGTATTGACAATGGATCTGGATAGACCTTTACCTGTAATTCAGGCTGATCCCATCCGTATAAACCAGGTCTTGATCAATTTACTCAGCAATGCGATCAAATTCACGCCCCAAAATGGGCGAGTGGAAGTGAGCGCGTTTCAAGAGGATCACCGGGTAATGATTTCTGTTCACGATACTGGTATCGGCATTCGTCCAGAAGACCAGGAGCGCATTTTCGAAAAGTTCGAACAAGTCAGCTCGGACTATGGCCACCATCAAGAAGGCACCGGCCTGGGTCTGGCGCTGACCAAGCAGTTGGTTGAACTGCATGGTGGTCGAATTTGGGTGGAGAGTGCAGGTGAAGGTCAGGGCAGCACCTTCTGCGTGGAATTGCCTTTGTCGCACCACCCCTGAAGGAAGGCAGAAACGGCTGAGAAAAACGCAAGTTGAAGATGTCAAATTCCGTCGAGTACGCTTTCCCGATGTATTTCGGCAATCTCACAGTTGCGGCAACCGTACATGAGTAGCTCGCGGAGCATGTCGCTGGCCTTGGGAATGCCCAGCCCTATCTAGAGCATACAGTTTCGCAAGGCAGGTAAAAATCGAACTCAATAAGTGATCCTGATACATATCCAACAGGAGTACGATTCCTGGCAATATCTGAGCCGCTTCAACCCGATATGAGGAAGTCGATATGAAATCTAATCGTCGTATAACATCTCTGGTAGTCATCATGACTGCGGTGGCATTAATTGTCGTCATCGCGGCCATATTTACGTTATACCTCGCTGCAATCGATGCCGAACGTGCCCGCCTGATAGGAACTGCCCAAAGCCAGGCGCGCTTGCTCGAAGCTGTAGCGCGTTTCGATGAAATCCACAGCCAGGAAGATAATCCAGAAGGCGCCCACATGGCTACATTTAGTCAGCTGCAGGGCGCTCTGGAAGTTTATCCTGGCGTTGGAGAAACTGGGGAATTTGTCATCGCCAAACTTGATGGCGACAAACTTCAATTTTTACTTCGGCAGCGCAACAAGCCTATTGATGAATCGTTATCGATCCCTTTGGACAGTCAACTTGCCGAACCCATGCGTCGTGCGTTAAGTGGAGAATCAGGTACCATCATCGGGTTGGATTATGACGGCATTCGCGTGCTGGCTGCCTATGAACCGGTAGCCGTATTAAATTTAGGGTTGGTCGCGAAAATCGACCTGGGTGAAATCTATACACCTTTTTTGCGCGCAGCGGCAATTTCACTTGCGATTGCAATCGGTATTATCGCTCTGGCCGTATTCATCTTTTTTCGCGTCAGTGACCCTTTAGTACGCCAACTCGAGCAATCCCATGAGATGTTGGAAGAAATTGTCGAGGATCGCACCGCCGAACTCGAGAAAGAACGCGCCCAATACCGCGACTTGTATGTTGATGCGCCGATCGCTTATTTTTCGGTCAGCAAAGATGGCCTCATCGAACAGGTAAACGATCATGGCTGTCAGATGTTCGGGGTAGGGTCAGTAGATTTGGTTGGAACCAAAGTTTTCGATCTCTATGCAGATACCTCCGCCGGAAAACCACGCGCGGCTGAAGTGTTTCAGCGTTTTATGCAAGGGGAGCAGATCCGCAACCAGGAACTGCAATACCAGCGCGCCGATGGAGAACTTTTTTGGGGCAGCCTGACCGTGAGAACGTTGAAGGATACATCTGGGAACACAATCCTAAGTCGATCCACCATAGTCGATATCACAGAACGAGTTCAAGCCGAGCAGGATTTGCGCGCCAGTGAAATGAATAACCGCCAGGTTCTGGAATCAGCAATGGAAGGTTACATTCTGGCTGATACCCAGGGGAAGATCATCGAAGTCAATAATGCCTATTCGGAAATCGTAGGTTATCCCAACAACGAACTCTTGAGTATGAATATTCGCGACATTGAGGCCACGCTCTCAGATGAAGAGGTCACTCGTCGTTTTGAGCAAATTCAGACCCAAGGGAGAGACCGCTTCATAACCCAACACCATCATAAAGATGGTCACCTCGTTGACCTGGATGTTAGTATTGTCGTCGTTCCCATAAACGACCAACCCCATGTGACCGCCTTTGTGCGTGATATTTCTGAGCGCATCGAAGCAGATGGACAATTGAAAACACTCAAAGAACGGCTGGAGCTAGCCACCAACTCTGCTCAGATCGGTGTTTGGGATTGGGATATCAAAGAAGATAAGTTGGTTTGGGATGACATAATGTGCGCCTTATATGGTCTCCAGGATGGGGGTTTCGATGGCGTTTACCAATCCTGGGTAGATCAACTGCATCCCGATGACAGGAAGATGGCAGAGGCAGAAGTTCAAGCTGCACTACAAGGTGAGATAGATTTCAATACAGATTTCCGCGTGATCTGGCCCAATCGAAAAGTTCATCATATCCATGGTATCGCGGCGGTTGTGCGCGACGAAAAAGGCGAGCCCGAGCGCATGATCGGCGTCAACTGGGATGTCTCAGGCCGCAAAGAAGCGGAAGAGAATGCTCGATACAGATTGAATCTCTTAGATTTATTAAATAGTAGTACTCAACAACTTTCGGAAAACCTGGAAATAGGGGCAGTAGGAGAAATCATCGCTTCAACTTGTGTTGAAAAATTTGGAGTCAAAATGGCCTGGATTGGCCTGGCAGAAGATGATGGGGTAGTTAGTAATTTCTTTCATTTCCCGGTAGACAATCAATATGCCGCAAACATCCAGGTCCGTTGGGATGACGCCCCTGAGGGGGACGGTCCAGTCGGAATGTCCATTAGACAAAATTCTCCTGTGCTCATCGGGGATACTGCCAGTGATGAGCGCTTTGCTCCCTGGGCTGAACCTGCCAAGGGAGAAGGGTTCAAAGCCGTACTCGCTGTCCCGCTTAATACAAAAAATCAAAAGGTCGGCGCACTTACTTTATATTCCGAACAACAAGGTTTTTTCACACAAGAACTGGTCAATTTTTTCCATACCTATGGCCAACAAGCTGCCATTGCTTTGGAAAATGCCAACCTGCATGGAGAACTTCGGCGACATGCCGATTCCCTTGAAATCAGGGTCGCTGAACGTACATTGGAATTAGCCGAAGTGTCAGACCGTCTTAGACTAGCTGCTAGCTCTGCCAGGGTGGGCATCTGGGATTGGGACGTATTGGATAATGTACTGGTGTGGGACGATACCATGTATGAAATCTACGGCGTCAAACGGGATGATTTCTCAGATGCGTATGATGTCTGGGTTAAGGGTTTACATCCCGACGATGTAAAAAGCGGACAGGGGGAAGTGGATGCCGCCCTTGCAGGTACAAAAGATTTTGATAGTGAATTTCGCGTGGTCTGGCCTGATGGAACCATCCGTTATGTTCACGGCATAGCCGCGGTTCAACGCAGTGAGGATGGCAAACCGCTGCGTATGACTGGCGTCAACTGGGATGTCACTGAGCAAAAGCATCGCGAACAAAAAATCGTCGAAAGCGAAGCGCGTATTCGTGCCATAGTCAGTACCGCCGTCGATGGCATCCTTTCAATCGATGAACAAGGCGTAATCCATCAATACAATCCCGCTGCCGAACAAATCTTCGGTTATTCCCCTGATGAAGTTATTGGGCAGAATATCAAGATGCTCATGCCAGAGCCCTATCATGGTGAACATGATGGCTACTTGGATGCTTACCAGCGAACAGGCGAGAAAAAGATCATCGGCATTGGACGGGAAGTGGAGGGTCAGCGCAAAAATGGGCAGAAATTCCCCTTGGATCTGGCCGTGAGCGAATTTTGGATTGGTGATCAGCGGTTGTTTACAGGTATTGTGCGCGATATTACCGAGCGCAAGCAAACTGAAGCAGAATTGCGAAATGCCAAAGAAACAGCAGAAGCGGCCAGCCGTACCAAATCTGAATTTCTCGCCAGTATGAGCCACGAACTGCGTACACCTATGAACGCCATCATCGGCTTTTCCGAATTACTGCAGCAGAAAACTTTTGGTGAGCTGAACGATAAACAAGATCGATATGTCGGAAATATTCTTTCCAGCGGCAAACATCTACTCAATTTAATCAATGATATTCTCGATATTTCTAAAGTAGAGGCTGGCCGTTTGAATTTAAACTTGGAGAAAATAGAAATCGACGCAGCAATCCAAGGTGTACAAACAATTGTCAAACCACTCTACGACAAGAAAAATATCCGTGTAGATTTACAAATTACACCTGATTTGCCCCCACTCATTGCTGACCCGAGCAAATTCAAACAGATGCTTTACAACCTGCTCTCTAACGCGATAAAGTTCACGCCAGCTAGCGGTGAGGTCAGTATACTTTGTGCTGTTGGTTGTGGACAGTGGCTAATTGAAAATGAACTGTCTCCTACCATAGAAAACCAGATCCTACCCGAATCCCGCTACAATCTCATCACCGTCACCGACAGCGGCATCGGTATTCAGGAGGATGACCTGGAGCGAGTTTTTGGTGAGTTCGAGCAGGTCGATTCATCCTATGCGCGTCAGCAACAAGGCACCGGCCTGGGGTTGACCCTGACCCGCAAACTGGCTCAGTTGCATGGTGGTTGGGTCTGGGCCGAGAGCGAGGGGATCAATACAGGAAGCACATTTTCATTGATCCTGCCGCTGGATGGACCCAGGGGTGCTGCTGTGGGTGATGTTGTGTCAGAAGAGGTGCCTTCCCAAAAACCAGGTCAAAATTTAGTGCTGATTATCGAAGATGATCCCATGGCGAGGGAACTGCTCAACCAATACCTTTCAGAAGCTGGTTATGCCATATTGAGAGCCTCTGATCGCCAGGGTGGATTGACATTGTCACGGCGGCATAAGCCAGATGTCATCACGCTGGATATTATGCTCCCCGATGCAGAAGATGGCTGGGGATTGCTGGCTGATTTAAAATCTGATGACGATACCAAGGATATTCCTGTTGTAATTGTCTCGATCACCGAAGATCATCAGCGCGGCTTTGCCATGGGTGCAGTGGGATGGTTCGTCAAACCTATTCAGCGTGAGGTGTTAATCTCTTCTCTAGAAAAGCTTACTGTTGGTCGGGGCAAACTTAATGTGTTAGTTATAGACGATGATCCAACTGTAGTGGAGCTGTTGCAAGATATCCTGGAAGACAACGGGCACGCCGTTTTATCTGCTCTGGGTGGGCAGCAGGGCATTGACCTGGCTCTTGCCGATAAGCCCGATGTAATCATTTTGGATCTGATGATGCCCGAAGTGAGCGGGTTCGAAGTCGTGCGCCAATTGCGTGCTCAAGAAGCGACAGTACAAATCCCTATCTTGATTAACACAGCCAAGGAATTAAGTTCAGTAGAGCGCCAGGAATTGAATCGCCATGTACAGTCGATTGCACCAAAGTCAAAATTTGGTCAAAAGGAATTGCTTAGAGCTCTGACAAGGGTGGTTGAGTATTGAATACTTTCAGAACAGCGGTTAGGCAGAGATTCACAATAAGAAACCCAAATTCGTACTCAATAACAGTTATAATGATTGTCAAGGAGGAATAAATATGACAGAAAAAAAGATCCTCGTCATTGAAGACAATCCCATGAACATGGAATTGGTTGTTGACCTGCTTGAAACTTATGATTTCATTGTTTTTGCAGCGGAAAATGCAGAATCTGGCATTGACCTGGCAAAAAAACATATCCCCGATCTGATACTAATGGACATTAGCTTGCCTGGTATGGACGGGTTGGTTGCAACAACAATTCTTAAAAATGATGATGTAACAAAATCCATCCCAGTAATTGCCTTGACTGCCCATGCTATGGATGGCGATGAGGAAAAGGCACTCATTGCTGGATGCGATAGTTTCCTTACAAAACCTATCGACACGCGCCAATTCCCCAAAAAGGTAGCAGAAATTATAGAAAACAGTTAATGTAAAGTGAATGTTTCTAATTACTGCTCATGTGCCCGTTACTTCACTTTGTTTCGTGCAGGCATCGGGCTTCCTGGGGCTTGCACTGGCCCCTTTAGTGCCCGACGAGACGGGACTTAGAGCAAATATTTGTAAGCAACTTAACGTCATAGGCAAGATTCCTGATAAGTCTGGCAAGCTGAGCCCCGTAGGGGCGAAGAATCTCTCCTAACATAGTTCCAGATCCTTCGCTTCGCTCAGGCCAACGGCGGGCCAAAACACTGATACACAAAACAAAATTCCTTGCAGATCCAGTAACCTAGATTATTAATATAAAGGCAAGCCATGGAACAAAAAAACATCCTAATTGTAGATGACAATGAATTGAACCGCGAGTTGTTGAGTGATATGCTCGAAGCGCTAGGGCACAAAACTGAAATGGCCGAAACAGGCGAAGAAGCAATTGAAAAAATTGGGGCGGATTTTGATCTAGTAATGATGGACGTCATGATGCCTGGTATCGATGGATTTGAAGCCGTAAGGCGGATCAGAGAGCAATTCACCTTCCGCGATGTTCCTATCATTATGGTCACTGCATTGGGAGATAAAGAGTCACGTCTAAAAGCAGTGGAAGCTGGTGCAAATGATTTCATCGCCAAGCCAGTTGACAAAACTGAATTGCAGGTGCGCGCTATTTCAATGCTGCAATTTAAAGAGGCCCAAGACGCCATCAAGCGACATCAAGAAGATTTAGAGCGCACAGTTCAAATTCGCACCGCAGAACTCAGGAGAGCCTTACGATTTCTCAGTGAGGCTCATTTGGACACTATTCATCGTTTGTCCATCGCAGCTGAATATAAGGACGAAGATACGGCAGCCCACATTCTCCGTATGAGCCATTATTCGGCTTTGCTTGCGGAGAGTATGGGATGCCCCCATGATGAAGTTGAATTAATTAAGAACGCCAGCCCGATGCACGATATTGGTAAGATCGGCATCCCCGACTATATTCTGCTCAAACCGGGCAAACTCGATGCGGAAGAATGGGAAATGATGAAGAAACACACAACTATTGGCGCACGTATCCTCAATGGTTCGGGCAATGAGCTATTACAAGCGGGCGAAGTCATTACCATGTCTCATCATGAAAAGATGGATGGAACTGGTTATCCCAATGGCCTCTCTGGAGAAGGTATTCCATTATGGAGTCGCATCTGTGCCGTGGCTGATGTCTTTGATGCCCTGACCAGCAAGCGACCATACAAAGAAGCTTTCCCCAATGAAAAAGCTTACGAAATATTGCGTGCCGGGCGCGGCGATCATTTCGACCCTGATATTTTAGACGCCTTTTTCGATCGCATGGATGATGTGCTCGCCATTCAGCAGAAGTATCAGGATTGAAGCGTTCCGTCGGGATTGTAATCTTGACCTACTACTGCACAAGCCAGCGTCTTCGTAGGCGATCCGTAGAGATTGGAATCTCGAGTCACAAGCAAACTCTCGCGAAAGCAGTGCATCACGCAGCTATGCGTGAGGAATGCAGCTTTAGGCGAATGGAAGCCTGCTGGATGGGTTTCCCATCCACCGAGGATATGCGCTGAGTTCATTCTTATTCAAGATCGAATTGACCCAGACAAGCATTTTGTAGGTAATCTCAGGTTTGCAAAATGAAAACCCAACTGACAAAATCACCAAAATCGGCCCCAGCCTTTCGTATTGTACTTATCCTGATCGTTACAATAGGCTACGTAGTCATCTTCTTCCCCTTATATGAAATGACTGGGGGTGGTGTAGGCGGCGCACTGGCCATTGTTCCTGTCATATTGGCAGGTTGGTATTGGGGCATACGTGGAGGATTGATAAGCGCTGTGTTACTTTCCCTGTTAGCCGCATATTTGATCGATCTTACCCGAGAGGGCGATGGGGCAACAATAGTGCGTAGTTTCCTGGGTCCGGGCACCTGGGCGTTACTCCTAATGGGCACTGTTGTAGGCTATTTGCGCGATCTTCGGGGAAAACTAAAAGATCAAATCCTCGAGCGCTGGAAAGCGGAACAGAAGATCAGTTTGTACGCAAGTCAACTAGAAGAAAACGAACGTTTTAGCCTGGACGTAATTAGCTCTCTGGAATCCCATATTGCCGTGCTGAATAAGCAGGGAGTGATCGTAGCCGTCAACGAAGCTTGGAATGAATTTGCACGACAAAATGGAGATCCCGAATTGATCAATACTGGACTTGGGGTGAATTATTTAGATATTTGTCAGGAGGCGGTTGATCGTGGGGAATCAGATGCGGCACAGGTCTTGAAGGGGTTGAAGGAAATTCTCGATGGCCAACTACCCAAAATTGAACTGGAATACCCCTGCCATTCCCCCGATGAGGAGCGCTGGTTTCAACTATCAGCAACACCAATGAGCGGAGATTCGGGCGGGGTAGCGGTAGCCCATGTCAACATCACCAGCCGCAAAAAAGCTGAAAAAGCGCTTGAAGAGAAGGCATTTGAACTTCAGCGGTCCAACGAAATGATTGCAGCACTTAGTCTGACAACCGCGGGGTTGCGGGCGCATCAATCCGTTGATGAAATTCTTGAATTGATGGGATCAAATCTCGAAGAAATGGGACTCCACTGCGTATTTGCGCGCGAGGCTCAAGGTGACCAAAAATTAGAGGTCGCCTATACTTCTCTGCAATCCGGAATAATCCAATCTGCGGAAAAATTGACTGGCATAAAAGCACATGGATTTATCTTGCCTCGTAAACGTCTTCCGATCTATGATGAGGTTGTCAAGAAGAAGAAACCTGTGTATGTGGCAGACTCATTCGAGGTTGGGATTAAATCCTTTCCTGTTTCTCTTCCTAGATTGTTGCTCGAGAAGGTGATGGGAATGATGGATGTCTCCCCTCAGACTTCCGCCATATGGCTGCCTTTGATCTCGGAAGGAAAAAACTTGGGCGTATTGTGGATGTGGGGAAAATCCATTCAAGAGGCAGATATGCCTGCTGCCGAATTGTTTGCTGGACAAGTGGCAACGGCGCTAGATACAGCACATGCTTTCGAAACTGAACGCTGGCTCCGTAAAAATGCAGAAGCGCTTCGCGAAAGCGCGGCAGCATTAACCAGCACCCTCGATTTCGACCGCTTACTTGATCGTATCCTTGAAAATATTGGCAAAGTGGTTCCTTATGCCGCGGCAAATATTATGCAGTTAGACGAAAAAAAGGAAAAAGTGTCTGTAATTGCTAGTCATAATTATGCTAAATTTGGTGCCGATATTCAGGGCTTGACTTTCCCGATATCTCGGGCACATGGGTTTCAAACCATGATCGAGACAGGCCAACCCGTAATCATCAACGATACCAGCAATCATCCGGATTGGTACAAGCGCAAAGATAATCGTTGGATTCGTTCTTATGCCGGTGCTCCGCTCATCCTTGGAGGGGACGTTATTGGATATCTCAACCTTGACAGCCCAATAACAGATTCATTTAATGAAGATCAAATTCAACCCCTGATGGCTTTTGCTGATCAGGCAGCCATAGCCTTTGAGAATGCTCGCCTCTTCGAATCCGAACGACAGCAAAGTGCCCTTTCAGATGTACTGCGCATAATCAGCGAAGATATCAGCAGTTCTTTGGATATTGATACAGTCATGCAGCGCGTGTTGCAAAATGTTGGTCGAGTGGTACCTCACGACACGGCCAATGTCATGCTGATTGAGAAACAATTTGCTAGAGTAACTCATTCCACGGGTTACACCCCAAATCAACAACAAAAATTACTTGAAATAAGACTATCCATCAAGACGACACCAACATTAATGGAGATGATCGAAACTAAATGCCCCCTGCTTATCAATGATACAAATTGCTGTTCAGAATGGGTTCAAACCTTTGTTATGGATAGTATTGGGTCTTATATCGCTACACCTTTAGTTATCCAAAACATTGTTGTAGGGTTTTTGAATTTGAATGCTATTGCTCCAAACACCTACCATGACGAACACGTCGAACCCTTGCAGATCTTTGGTAACCAGGTTGCAGTTGCTATTGAGAATGCCCAGCTCTACGGACAAACCGATGCGCAGTTGAAGGAGTCTATTCAACTTCTCGAAGAGCAGGCTGACTCCTTGAGAAAAGCCCTTCAAACTAGAACCAGTTTCCTGCAGCAAATGAGCCACGAACTGCGTACTCCCTTGAACGCAATAATCGGCTTTTCGGAGATGCTAAAATCAGAAACCTTTGGTACGTTGGCAGAGAAGCAAGTTCGTTATGCTGACAATATTCATCAAAGTGGCAATCGTTTGCTGGGGTTGGTCAATAATGTGCTCGATATTACCGAGATTGAATCCGGTGGTGTGACCCCCGCTCCTCAGAAAATGTTGATGACTGATCTGTTCACCAGTTTGATCCAATCAGTCGCCGAACAAACCAATAAGAAGAACATCCAAATCAGTCAGGAAATTAGCGACCCATCCTTAATGGTACACGCTGACCCTGAACAATTTCTACGAGTTCTCCGTATCTTGGTTGATAACGCGATTAAATTTAATCAAGACGGGGGTAAAGTAATTCTCTCCGCAATGCAAGAAAACGACCAAATTCAGATTAATATCACAGATATGGGTATTGGCATAAAAGAGGATGATTTCTCCCGGATTTTTTCGCAATTTGAGCAAGCCGATGAAGACTCACTCTCCCGGTCTCATGAAGGAGCCGGATTGAGCCTGTCCCTCGCAAAAGCGTTGGTGGAATTAAATCAGGGACGTATTTGGGTTGAGAGCGACGGCGTGCCGGGGGAAGGAACGACTTTCTATCTGGCTTTTCCAAACTGACTCAAAACTAAAAATATTGAAGTTTCGCAGTAGAGCTTTCACGAAATAATTGTGTCCTGAGGGCGGGAGTGTCAAGATTCGTGTGTAAATAATTTGAATGGACAATCACTCTGGCCACCGATTTTCAAAGCGTATGGCAAGCTGGTTTAGGATCAAGGGCCAGTTTTGCTTGAGAGCCGACCATTTCTTGGATTTGATTCCTGCCTGGCAGCTTGTGGGGTAGATCCCTTTTGATTGTTGGAGAGGCCCCTTTCCGAGTGAAATGTGGGCGCAAACCAGAAAAGATGAGAACCGGTATTTATCGGCTCATTGTTCACCGATTTGGCAAACGAGGCTGGCTCTCGGCAGAAAATTTACATCAATATCCCAATATTCTCAATCGAGATTTCACAGCTAGTAAGCCTAACCAGAAATGGGTTACCGACATTACTTACATTCGCACAAAACAGGGTTGGGCATACTTATCTACCATCAAAGATCTTTATGACGGATTCATCGTGGCTCATCAGCTGGCCAACAAATGAGTGTGGCTCTAGTAACCAATACCATCAAAATGGCGAAACAAAAAATAATGGTCACTGATGGAACTCTACTCCACAGTGACCAGGGACTCCAATACACCTCACGAGGGTAAATCGATGAATATATTTACTTCTACAACTATGAGCGGATACAATTGAAAACAAAACAGACACCCTATCAACTAAGGTGTCTGTCTGGTTAGCCCCTTTTGGGGGGCTTTCTTTTCTATGTCTATCTTATTTGGTGCAGTTCATCAATCTGGCGGGTCTTTTTATCAAGGGGAGTGAATTTATTTCTTGGTTTTCTTCAACCACCGGATGCTGTTAGAGCGGCACTGCGGACACATTCTCTCGGTGTTTGAATTATAGATGCCAATCCATTGGTGATCGCAGCGCATGCAGACGAAGTCGGCAGCCTGGTTCTCATCTTTGGGCCGGGGATTACGTGGACTGGGGATTCTGGCCTCTTTTAGCACCAGGCGGGTTTCTTCCACCTCTATCATCGTGACGTCCTGTCGCAACCTTTCCGATTCATTCATGATCGTTTGCCAGCGGGCACCCTCAGCTGCTGAACACCACTCCAGTTGTAAACGTTCGGGTCGAATCCCCGATTTATCAAGACCGTCCCACAAACCATCCAGGCGGCGCATTGTAGAACGATTGGCGTCGATGTAGTGGCAGTCCACATAATGGCAGCCGGAAACCAAAACCAACGGAGCGCCTTTTCTGAAGGCATACCAGACATGCTCGGGGCTGACACGGCCGGAACACATCGTGCGGATGATGCGCGCATTGGGCGGGTAGGCCATGCGGCTAACGCCGGCGGTATCGGCTCCGGCGTAAGAGCACCAATTGCAGGCGAAGGTCACCACGGTGTTCATGGGATCATCTTCCAGCATGGCGTCAATCTGGGCGTAGATGGCCTGGTCGGTAAAATGACGCATGGCGATAGCGCCAAATTTGCATTCGGCGGCGCAGGTGCCGCAGCCGGAGCAAGCCGCGCTGGTGATACGGGCCACTTCTTTTTTCTGCCAGGATACGGCCGCGAAAGGGCAAACGCCTGCGCATTGTCCGCATTTCTTGCACAATTCTTCGTCCACCACAGCGGTGATGGCTTCGACGGCAAATTTGCTCTTGTTTAACAAAATTCCGGCCCGAGAAGCCGTGGCGCTGGCCTGCGTGACGCTCTCGCGCACGTCCTTGGGGCTCTCCGCTGTCCCAGCAATGAAAACACCTTTGGTGGGGGTGTCGACTGGTTTGAGCTTGGGGTGCGCTTCACGCAGGAATCCATTGGGTGATTTCGAGAGGCTGACCATCTGGCGCACAACTTCGGTGGCCCCGGTGGGTTTGCCACCCACAGCCAGTACGACCATATCGAATTCATGCTCCTCAAGACGATTGCTGGTGGTGTTTTCGACCGTCAACCCCAGGTTTCCGGTCTCAGGATTTTCGCTGATTTCGCCCGGCAGGCCGCGCACGTAACGCACGCCATTGCTCTTGCTGCGCATCAACAACTCTTCGAAGCCTTTTCCAAAAGCTCGTAGATCCATGTAGAAAACCGTGCTTTCGATGTCCGGGTAATTATCTTTAAGGTACTGCGTGGATTTGATGGTGTTCATGCAGCAGAAGTTTGAACAATAAGGGTAGCCTCGCTCTGGGTCTTGGGTGCGTGAGCCAATACACTGGATGAAACCGATTCGTTTGGGAGCAGTTAAATCTCCAGGGCGTTTCAGGTGCCCCTCCAAAGGTCCTCCTGTGCATATCAATCGCTCAAACTCCATACTAGTCACAACATTAGGAATTTGCGTGTAGCCATATTCGTCCAAGGTTGTAGGATCATAAACTTCCATACCGGTGGCAACCACAATGGCACCGACATCGACATTGATGATCTCGTCCTGCATAGAGAAGTCGATACAATTCTTTTCACAGGCCTCGATGCACTTTCCGCATGCGATCGGGTTTTGGCCCAGACATTCATGCGCACTAACGATATAGGATGAGGGAACGGCCTGCGGGAAGGGAATGTGGATGGCTTTGCGGCTGCCCAGGCCCATTTCGAATTCGTTGGGCGCGACCACCGGGCACACGGCGCTGCAATCGCCACAGGATGTGCATTGAGTTTCTTCTACATAGCGGGCTTTTTTGCGAATGCGGGCTTTGAAATTGCCCACGTATCCGGAAATATCTTCAACCTCAGAGTAGGCCAGCAGTTCGATGTTGGGATGTCGACCGACATCCATCATTTTGGGCCCGAGAATTCATATACTACATTCGATATCCGGGTAGACCTTATCGAGCTGTGCCATGATGCCCCCTATGGAGGGGTTTTTTTCCACCAAATACACGGGATGCCCGGCATCGGCCAGGTCCAGGGCTGCCTGGATTCCGGCTACTCCGCCACCGATGACCAGGGCGGCGTCCGTGACCGGCACCTGTTCCTCGTCCTGTGGGTAGAGCCACTGTGCGCGGGCTACAGCAACTTTGACAATGCCCATGGCCTTTTTAGTGGCTGCTTCCCTATCGCCAGGCGTGACCCAGGAACAGTGTTCGCGGATATTGGCCATCTCCAGCAAATAGGGGTTAAGGCCGGCAGCTTCGATGCAAGTGCGAAAGATCGGCTCGTAGGTAGCCGGCGAGCAAGATGCGACAACCACGCGATTCAAGTTGTGTTCGGCAATCGCGAGTTGAATTTCCTGCTGGCCTGGTTCAGCGCAAGTATATTTATTGCGAATGGCTGTAGCGACACCGGGCAGACTCTCGGCATATTCCCGCAGGTATTCCGTATCAACCATACCGGCGATGTTTGATCCGCAATCGCAAACGAAAACTCCAATACGTAAATTTTCTGTGGGCAAATTGGCCTCCTGTTAGGGCTCCAAATTTTCAGCAACGATGGTTGTTAAATCACGAATTTCGATATCGATCTGATCACCTATAATGGGATCGTTTTGGGCGCACTTAAAATGGATTTGGCACTTGATGCAATTGGTTACCAGCGTTTCAGCGCCGGTGGCTTTGGCCTCTTTCAGGCGTTCGACCTGAATACTTTTGCTTACCTGGCCGCAGGCTCGCCAACAACTGGTTCCGCAGCACAAAGCGGCATTATGACTGCGCTGCATTTCGACGATATCATACCCAAGATCGGCAAGGATTTCGCGGGGTTCATCATACACGCCCAGATGGCGTCCCAGGTTGCAGGGATCCTGATAGGTGATCGTTGAATCGTGATCTGAGGATAACGTCAATTCCTGGGTGGCGAGGAACTCGACCAGGTGAAGGATTTGCAGTCCATGGTCACCGACAAATTCCGGATAATCGACTTTCAATGTGCGGGCGCACTCGGGGCAGGTCGTGATCACCCGTTGGGCGTCGCTTTCCTTCAGTTTCTCGAGGTTGATTTCAGCCAGGGCCCGGAAAGTGTCGCGATCCCCCTCCCAAAGCTGATCGTGACCACAACAGCGCTCCTCCTCTAAAACCTGTGGCTCGATGTTCAGATGATTCAAAATCTTTACCGCGGCCTGGGCCACTTTGACCCCTTCGACATCCATTTTTTTGAATAAAGGATCGTAATAAGGCAAACAACCCACGAAGAAGACCGTATCCGAATCGGCAGATATTTTTAGATCATCGCTCAACCAACTCACGCGGTTCTGGCGCTGCTCAGGGTTGGTCATCATGCGCCCCCAGGTTTGGATCATTTCACTGTGGGTGCAGTCGCCATAACGATCGAACTCGCGCGCCAGATTGCGGGCATCGCGCAGAAATTCTGAAAAGTAGACATTGGATGGACAAATATCCGTACAGCGTTGACAGATCAAGCACGACCAAAACAGCGGGTCATCCATCACCTCTTCGGTGCGCCCCTGAATAGCTCTTTCGATAAGCAGGCGTGGGCTGGTGAATTGACGCACTTCCCAGCGGCTTATCGGGCAAACCGAACCGCATTTTCCGCAATCCAGGCACAACCACACCCGGTTGTTTTCGATGATTTCTCTCATTTCAGGCAGCATCTGGCGACATTCCATTTAATTGAGATACGAATTTTTGCACCACATTTACAAATGACTTTCCATCTCCAGCCGTGATCCAATCCAACTGCAACTGTTCCTCCCGGTAACCAAGCAGTTCTACCAAGCCCTTGGCTTCTTCGAAGATTTCTTCAGCCCTGCGATTCCCAAATTCAAAATGACATTCTCCTGCAGGACAGCCTAATAAAAGAACGCCCTCGGCGCCTTTTTCAAAGGCTTTCAGGATGATGCCGGGGCTGATTTGACCCAGGCACATGACTTTCAGGGGGTGAACCGCAGGTGAGTATGACAAATGCTCAACTCCGGCAGTTTCTAAGCCGCTGTAGGCATTCCAGTTGCAGGTAAAGACGATCACCTTGGGTTCTGCTAGCGATTTTTCTTGCGGTAAAGTTCCAGGATTCTGAATTACCATTCTTTCCTCACATTCAAATTCAACGGGCCAGAATGACGCTGAGCATGGCTTCGATCTGGGCGTCTGTGGAATAACCGGCCATAATCGCTCCGGAGGGGCAGTGGGCTACGCATGTGCCGCATCCCGTGCAGATCAGCGGGTCTATCCATGAGACGTGATCCCCGTTTTTCTTGATCAGGATCGGTGCTCCGAATTCGCAGATTTCTCCGCAGGTGCCGCAGCCCCTGCAGCGAGATGTATTCACGATCGATGTGATAGTATGATGGTTTTCGGCTCGACCCAGCCAGGCAGCCACGCGCGCCGATGCTGCGGCGGCTGCGGTCAGGGGATCCAGTGCTGGCTCGATGATATAAACACCAGGTCGTTGGGTATCCAAACCACCCCACACCGGTTGAAGGTTAGGTTGTCGTTCTTCTTTTCCAAAAGCTTTGAGCAGTTTTGTTCTTTCCGTTTTGTTTTTCGGCGCCATCACCAGGGCAGAAGCCTGCCACGATTGCCCATCCTTCAACAAACGATATTGCCCGCCTTCATGGCCGATATCTCCTGGTATTTCATCAATATGCGATGTTTCGATGCCGCGTCCATTCAATTGGTCGAGACATTCCTTAGCCGCTTTCCCGCTTCCAATGATTAGTGCAGAGTGGATCACCTTTTTCGAGCCATTCAACTTCGATGGCGTGGCCATAGCTCTGGCGACGGATCCGGCAATCAGGTTTGTGGCCTTGGATGTGGCCGC